>NZ_ANBB01000133.1 GCF_000341105.1 Nocardiopsis potens DSM 45234 | reverse complement strand
TGGCCGAGCGGGGCGAGCAGGTGCTGCAGACCCAGTCCTTCGGCTATGCGCTGCGGGTGGCGCCGGAGGCGGTGGACGTGGTGGAGTTCGAGCGCCTGGCCGGGAGGGGGCGGGCCGAGCTGGCCGCGGGCCGGCCCGAGGCCGCCGCGGCGGCTCTGGGGCGGGCGCTGGAGCTGTGGACCGGCCCGCCGCTGGGCAACGTGGCCTGCGGGCCTTTGCTGAGCACTTATGCGCTGCAGTTGGAGGAGCAGCGGTTGCGGGTGCTGCAGTTGCGGATCGAGGCCGAGCTGCAGTTGGGCCGGGAGCGGGAGCTGGTGGGCGAGCTGCGGAGCCTGGTGGCGGAGAACCCGTTGAACGAGTGGTTCAACGGCCAGCTGATCCGGGTGCTGCACGATGTGGGCCGGCGCAACGAGGCGCTGCAGACCTATCAGCGGCTGCGGGTGCTGCTGAGCGAGGAGACGGGGTTGAGCCCCTCGGTGGAGCTGCAGCGGATCCATCAGGGGCTGCTGGAGGAGGACCGCGTACTACCCTGA
>NZ_ANBB01000132.1 GCF_000341105.1 Nocardiopsis potens DSM 45234 | reverse complement strand
GCCATCGGCGGGAACGCCGGCGCCGCCGCGGAGGACACCGGCGCGGTCGTGCACGACCGCGGCACCGACAGCGTGGAGACCTCGGGGAACGGCTCGATCATCGGCGGGAACCAGGGCGTGGTCGGCCTGGACGTCCCGGTGAACGTCTCCGGCAACGCCGTCGGCGCGGTGCTGGGCAGCGCCGGCGCGGCCTCCGAGGACGTCGGCGCGATCGTGGACCACGGCGGCCACGGCCACGGCTGCGACGACGACTGCGGCCACGGCGACGGCTACGACGAGCGCAGCGCGCAGTCCGCCCCGGCCGGCGGGTCGTCCCCGGTCGGCGGCGGCCTGGTCGACCGGCTGAGCGAGGCCGCCCGCCCGCTGCACCTGCAGACCGGCGGCCTGGACGCCGGACCGCTGCTGCACCAGAGCGCCGAGCGCGAGCGGCAGAGCTGGTCCGAGGGCGACACCGTGGAGACCTCGGGCAACGGTTCCATCCTCGGCGGCAACCAGCTGGTCGTCGACGGGAACGTCCCGGTGAACGTGGCCGGCAACGCC
>NZ_ANBB01000131.1 GCF_000341105.1 Nocardiopsis potens DSM 45234 | reverse complement strand
CGCCGGGGTGATGAAGATGGTGCTGGCGCTGCGCAACGGCGTGCTGCCGAAGACCCTGCACGTGGACGAGCCCACCCCGGAGGTGGACTGGGACGCGGGCGCGGTCGAGCTGCTGACGGAGGAGGCGCCCTGGCCGCGCGGTGAGCGTCCCCGCCGCGCCGGCGTCTCGGCCTTCGGGGTGAGCGGGAGCAACGCCCACGTCATCGTGGAGGAGGCGGGCGACGGCGACCCGGCGCGCGCCGCCGGTGACGGCGTCGGCGTCGGGCCCGGTGGAACCGGCCGCCGCGCGGACCGGACGGGCGGTCCGGTCCCATGGCTGCTGTCCGCGAAGAGCGAGGGCGCGCTGGACGCCCAACTCGCCCGGTTCGAGGACTTCTCGGCCGAGAACCCTGGCCTGGACCCGGTGGACGTGGGCTTCTCGCTGGCCACCGGGCGCTCGGTGTTCGAGCACCGGGCGATGTCGCTCCAGGGCGAGGAGTGGGTGCGCGGCTCCGTGGCGGGCCAGGGGCGGACGGTGTTCGTCTTCCCCGGGCAGGGCTCCCAGTGGATCGGGATGGGCGCCGAACTCCTCGACTCCTCCCCCGTCTTCGCCCAGGCCATCAACGAATGCGAAGCG
>NZ_ANBB01000130.1 GCF_000341105.1 Nocardiopsis potens DSM 45234 | reverse complement strand
TGAAGATCTTGGAGGGGACCACGGCCAGTGTTCCGCCGCAGGGCGGGCGCAAGCATCCGCACCAGGAGTTCATCCAGATCGATACGACCAATGTGCTGTTCATCTGCGGGGGTGCCTTCGCGGGGTTGGACGGGTTGATCGATCAGCGGGTGGGGCGCCGGGGGATGGGGTTCAACGCGGTGCTGGGTCCGGAGCCGGGCGGTGCGGATCTGTTCGGTGAGGTGATGCCGGAGGATCTGCTGAAGTTCGGGATGATCCCGGAGTTCGTGGGGCGGTTGCCGGTGATCACGAGTGTGCATGATCTGGATCGGGATGCGCTGATCCGGATTCTGACCGAGCCGCGCAACGCGTTGGTGAAGCAGTATCAGCGGTTGTTCGAGTTGGACGGGGTGGGGCTGGAGTTCTCGGCGGGGGCGTTGGAGGCGATCGCGGAGCAGGCGATCATCCGGGGGACGGGTGCTCGGGGGTTGCGGGCGATCATCGAGGAGGTGCTGTTGTCGGTGATGTACGAGGTGCCTTCGCGGGAGGATGTGGGTCGGGTGATCATCACGCGGGAGGCGGTGTTGGAGCATGTGAATCCGACGATCGTGCCGCGTGGGGGTCGGGGCGAGGAGCCGGAGGAGAAGTCGGCCTGACCGCGTCCCGCAGCGGCCCGGAGCACCGCACCGACGGCGGCG
>NZ_ANBB01000129.1 GCF_000341105.1 Nocardiopsis potens DSM 45234 | reverse complement strand
GGAGGACTGCCTGCAGGACCCGGAGACGAGTGCGCAGGTCTGCCCCGGCGACGAAGGGTGGGACGCGGTCTCGGCGACGGCACCGGTCACCGGCAGCGACGACCCCCGCTGCCTGCAGGACGGGTCCGCCGACTGCTACGAGTACTGCTATCTCGAAGGCGGGGCGACCGAGAACCAGCTCACCGATTCGCCGTGCTACTCGGAAGGGGACGCCTCCGACCCCGATTGGATCTGGGCGGAATACGCCTGCCCGAACGTCTGGAACGACGTCGTGAAGGTCAGCGAAGGAGGCGTGGCGGCGTGCGAGCCGATGCCGGGCGAGGCGGGCAGGGCCATTGCCGGGACCGAGCAGATGGGGCTGCTGCGGTATTACACCTGCGAATACTACCCGGGATGGGTCGAACACCACGTGGAGCAGGAACCGTGGTACGGCGTCGAATACACGAGCGGCCCCGGAACGACGGTCGAGGAATCCGGGTGGTGCATCGACTGACGGTCCCGGTTCCGGGGGCCGGTGGATTCCGTCATCGCCATGGGCCGGCGGCGCGCACCCGGGCGGCGGATTCGGCGAGTCCGGTGCGAGCGCGCGGTGGAAGCGGTGGAGAGAAGGCGATGAGCGGCGAATTCGTCGGGCGCAGTGAAGAGGTCCTCGGTTATGTGATGGGGCTGGGGGTGCTGGTCGGTGTGCTGGCTC
>NZ_ANBB01000128.1 GCF_000341105.1 Nocardiopsis potens DSM 45234 | reverse complement strand
CCGAGGGCGATGGCGAGGGCGGTGGTGGCCAGGCGTGTCTTGTGCTGGCGCAGGCCGGCCAGGGTGGTGCGGAGCATGGGGTTTCAGGACTCCAGGGCGAGCAGGCGGTCGGTGACGGTCTGGGCGGTGGGGGAGTGGAGTTCGTCGGCGGTGCGGCCGTCGCGCAGGAACAGGACGCGGTCGGCGTGGGAGGCGGCGACGGGGTCGTGGGTGACCATGACGATGGTCTGGCCCAGTTCGCGGGCCGATTCGGCCAGGAAGGACAGGACTTCGGCGCCGGAGCGGGAGTCGAGGTTGCCGGTGGGCTCGTCGGCGTAGACGACCTCGGGTGCGCCGAGCAGGGCGCGGGCCACGGCCACGCGCTGCTGCTGGCCGCCCGACAGCTTGGAGGGCAGGTGGTCCAGTCGCTGGCCGAGTCCGGTGACCTCGATGAGGCGGGCCAGCCGCGCGGTGTCGACGGGGCGTTTGGCGATGCGCGCGGGCAGGGTGATGTTCTGCTCGGCGGTGAGCATGGGCAGCAGGTTGAACGATTGGAAGATGAACCCGATCCGGTCCCGGCGCAGCCGGGTGAGTTCTTTGTCCTTGAGCCGGGTGATGTCGGTGCGGCCCAGGTGGACGGTGCCGGAGGTGGGGGTGTCCAGGCCGGCCAGGCAGTGCATGAGGGTGGACTTGCCCGAGCCGGAGGGGCCCATGATCGCGGTGAACGCTCCGCGGGTGAAGGCGGCGTCGACGTGGTGCAGGGCGGTGACCGCGGAGTCGCCCGAGCCGTAGGTCTTGGCCAACCCCCGCGC
>NZ_ANBB01000127.1 GCF_000341105.1 Nocardiopsis potens DSM 45234 | reverse complement strand
AGAGCTCATCTCATTTGGTGAGTCTGCGGAAGCAGATCAACGTGCAGGCGATGCCGGCGAACGCGAGGAAGTGCTCGGCTTTGCGCTCGTAGCGGCGGTGCAGGCGGCGACATCCGGCCAGCCATGCCATGGTTCGCTCGACCTGCCATCGGTGCCGCCCCAACCGCTTCGAGGACTCCACGCCCTTGCGGGCCAGGCGATGGACGATCCCGCGTTCACGGAGCCATCGGCGCAGGTGGGTGTAGTCATATCCCTTGTCTCCGTGAAGCTTGCCTGGCTTGCGCCGCCTACGGCCTCGCCTGGACCTGATAGGCGGTATCGCCCGCACCAGCGGTTGCAAAGCTTGGCTGTCGTGCAGGTTCGCACCCGAGATCGCCATCGAGATCGGAAGTCCGGTTCGATCGGTGATCAAGTGGATCTTCGCGCCCTTCTTGCCCCGATCAACAGGATTCGGACCTGTCAGGTCCCCCCTTTGAGGGCGCGCATGTTCACCGAGTCGACCGCACACCGCGACCAGTCCAGCTCACCGCGGGAGCCGAGTTCGTCCAGGACCAGCCGGTGCAGCTTCGCCCACACCCTGGCCCGGGTCCACTCGGTGAAGCGACGGTGCGCGGTGGGCCCGGAGGGGCCGAACACCGGCGGGAGCTGGGCCCAAGTGCAACCGCTGGTAGCGACGAAGATGATCGCGGCCAGCACCTCGCGATCGCCGTGTCTGCGCCGACCGCCACCCTGGGGACGTGTGGGTGCCTCGGGCACCACTCGCTGGAACAGTTCCCACAGCTCATCCGGCACAAGGCGTTCAACCATCGACACACGGCCAGGCTACCGAGAATCCAAATGAGATGATCTCT
>NZ_ANBB01000126.1 GCF_000341105.1 Nocardiopsis potens DSM 45234 | reverse complement strand
CCGCACTGGCCGAGGCCGGCCTGGAACCGGACTGGAACGGCAGCCCGTCCGAGCGGATCCTGGCGCCCGTGGTCTGGCGGCGCCGGCTCCCGGTATGAGTCCCCGGCCGCGCGGTGCGCGGACGTCGCAGCCGTCCGGCATGATGCGTCCCGTGAACGAGAACGAGCTCTACCAGAACCCCCTCCCCGTCTCGCTGGAGTGCGAGAACGACCGGGAGTCGATCACCGTCCCCACCGCCGCCCGGCTCTCCGAAGTGCTGGAGCTGCTCGGCACCCACTACGGCGACTGGGTCATCTGCTCCTTCCGGGAGGGGCCGAAGGCGCAGTTCATCCAGACGTTCCGGCACCCCTCCGGGGTCTACTCCGTGGAGACCCGGGAGGGCATGGACACCGAGATCGAAGAGGTGGAGATGGCCCCCGGGGACGGGGTGACCGAGTTCTTCCTGGAGTGGATCCGGTCCCGGACGCCGGAGGAGGAGCGCGCCGCGATCCCGGCCGCCGCCCCGCCGGACGTCCCGCTCGACAAGCCCGTCCTCGAACACGCCGAGCAGGTCGCGGCGGACGGGGTCAACGGCGGTTTCCTGAGCTTCCCGAGGGTCGTCAGGGACGTCGTGGAGTCCCTCGGCCGCGACCGGCCGATCCCCCCGGCGCAGGCCCGGCGGCTGGTCCAGCCGATCTGGGAGGCGCGTGCCGCCGAGCAGGAGCGGTGGACCGGCACCTCGGACAACGACCGGCTGAGCGCGGCCTTCGCCGCCCTGGACGAGGCCGGGATCACCGCCCGGCAGAACTTCACCTGCTGCCGGAGCTGCGGACTGTCCGAAATCGGCGGCGAGCGGGAGGGCGCCCGCGGGTTCGTCTTCTACCACTCCCAGGACACCGAGGCCGCGGCGGCCGGAGCCGGCCTGTACCTGGCCTACGGCGGCTTCGACGGCTCGGAGGAGACCACCGCCGCCGTCGGCCGGGAGGTGG
>NZ_ANBB01000125.1 GCF_000341105.1 Nocardiopsis potens DSM 45234 | reverse complement strand
AGGCGCGTTATGTGGGTTGACGCGGCGGACCTCCGGAGCGACGAGGAGAGTGACAAGCTTTCCGCGCGCCCGGAGGTCCTGTTCCGATGCTGCCGCTCAGCCTGCTGCTCGTCCACCTCTACGTCCTCATCGACGACGCGATCAAGACCGGCGCCGTCACCGTCCCGCGCAGGCCGGGGCCGGCCCCGGCCTGCACCGACGCCGAGGTCCTCACCATCGCCCTGGCCCGCCACCTGCACGGATCCACCAGTGAGAGCGCCTGGCTGCGCCGCATCCGCGCCGAGTGGGGCCACTACTTCCCGCGCCTGCCCGGCCAGAGCCAGTTCAACCGCCGCGCCCGGTGGCTGTGGGGCGCCTTCGAGCTGCTGCGCGCCCACCTGGCCGCCGGTGTTCCCGCCGACGGCTTCCAGCAGATCGACACCACCGCGCTGCCGGTCAAGCACCCCTCCCGGGTGCGCGGCCCCGACTCCTGGACCGGTCCGGGCGGCCTGGCCGCCGGGTTCGGCCGCGACGCCGCCCACGGCGAGTGGTTCTACGGCTTCCGGCTGGGCCTGCGCTGCGACCTGGGAAGCCGGGTCGTGCGCGCCTGGGGCATCACCCGGGCGGCCGTCGACGAGCGGGCGGTGGCCGCCGGCCTGCTGGAAGGGGACCGCCCGCCCGAGGTCCTTCTGCTGGACCGCGGGTTCGCCGGCCGGGCCTTCGCCGCCGCCCAGACCGAGCGGGGCACCCGGGTCGTGCTCGCCCCGACCCGGGCCCAGCGCCGCGCCGTCCCGGCCGCCGCGCGGCGCCCGGTGGCGGTGCTGCGCAATCGGATCGAGACCACCAACGGCGAGATCACCGAGGTGATGGGGCTGGCCCGGCACGGCGCGCACACCTTCTGGGGGCTGCTGGCCCGCACCGCGGCGGTGCTGTGCGCGCACACGATCCGGTTGGTCCTGCTCAGACCGGCCAACAAACCCACATAACGCGCCT
>NZ_ANBB01000124.1 GCF_000341105.1 Nocardiopsis potens DSM 45234 | reverse complement strand
GGTGATGTCAATCGGTTGTTGCAACGAGGAAGTCGTTGAGGGCCTCGGCCGGGGTGCGGTAGCCCAGCGTCTTGCGGGGCCGGGTGTTGAGCAGGTCCTGGACCCGCGCGAGCTCGGCGGGGTCCACGGAGTTGAAATCGGTGGCGCCCTTGGGGAAGTAGTCGCGCACCAGCCGGTTGGTGTTCTCGTTGGTGCCGCGCTGCCAGGGCGAGTGCGGGTCGCAGAAGAACACCGGCACCCCGGTGGCCACGCTGAACTCGCGGTGGCGGGCCATCTCCACCCCCTGGTCCCAGGTCAGCGTCCGCTTGAGCGCGGCGGGCAGGGCGCCGATGTGTGCGGACAGGGCCGCCCCCACGGTCTGGGCCCGCCGGTCGCCCACCGGCACCAGCAGCGCGAAGCGGGTCGAGCGCTCGACCAGGGTGGCGATCGCCGACCCGCCTTCCCTGCCGATGACCAGGTCGCCCTCCCAGTGACCCGGCACGGCCCGGTCGGCGGCCTCGGCCGGGCGCTCGCTGATGTTGACCATGGCCTCGAACCGGGGGCGGGCCGGGGTGCGGGCGCGGGGCCGGCGCGCGGCGCGGCCGGGGCAGCGCGGCGCCCCGGCGGCCAGGGCCTCGACCTGTTCGCGCAGGCAGCCTTTGGCCTGGACGTAGAGGGCCCGGTAGATGGTCTCGTGGCTGACGCGCTCGCGGGGGTCCATGGCGGCCAGTCTGCCCGCGACCTGCTGGGGCGACCACCCCTGGGCCAGGTCGGCGGCCACCCGGGCGCGCAGCCGGGTTCCGGGGGCGAGCTTGCGGGCCCGCGGTCTTCGCGCCCGCGCGGTGGCCCGGATGTGGGCGGGGAAGGCGCGGTAGGCCCGCGGGGAGGGGGAGGTGTTGCGCCTGCGCTCGCGCCAGACGGTGGTGCGGTCGCGTCCCAGCCGGGCGGCGATCGCGGCGTTGCTCTCCCCATTGGTGACCCCGACCAGGATCTCCTCACGCTCGGTGATCGTCAGCCGTTTGCCCGGCACCCTTCATCCCCCTTCGTCCCGGCCGTGTTGCAACACAAACTAGAACCCACC
>NZ_ANBB01000123.1 GCF_000341105.1 Nocardiopsis potens DSM 45234 | reverse complement strand
TCGACGGCCAGCCCGAGCTGGCCCGCGCCGCCCTGGTCACCGTCGACGACTGGCTGGTGGGGGTGGTCGCCGCGGTCATGGCCACCGAGGAGGACCCCCACCGCCCCGCCGTCGACGTGGCCGCGGCCATCACCGGCCGGACCCCGGCGGCGGCCGCTGCGGGAGGGGGCCGGTGATGGCGCACCTGCCCCGCCGGATCTACGCGATCGCCTGCGACGCCCGAGGGTGCCACGCGATCCTGCGCGACACGCTCGGCGACGAACTCCTCGTGTGGGGGCTCGACCTGAGCCGCGAGGAGGCCGAGTGGGCCGACTCGCTGAACTGGCTCATCACCCCCTCCCGCCGCGCCTACTGCCCGCTGCACGCCCCGGAGGTCGTCGACACCGCCGTGCAGCAGGCCGCCCTGGACCTCATGGGCGCCGCCCCGATCCCCGGACTCGACCCGCCCGGCTGACCGGCCAGCGCCTGTACCGCCCCGCCCGTCCTGCGGGGCGGTGCGGGGGCCGACCGGCCCCCTGACACCGAGGAGGAGCACCGTCCGTGAACCACACCGACCGCATGAAAACGCTGACGGCCGCCGCCGACGCCCTGGCCGACCTGGCCACGACGCCCGACATCGACTCCTACCACCGCCTGGAGGAGCTGCAGGAGACCCTGACCATCCTCACCAAACTGACCACGCCGCTGCGGCGGGTCCTGGACAACGCCGAAGGGTGGGTCGTCGCGGAGTCCGCCGGGCGGCTGGAAGGGCCCGGCGGGAGCAATCGCGGCCGGACGATCATCCGCGCCCAGGACGCGCTGAACGGCGCGGCCACCCGCGCCTACATCATGGAGGGCCTGCTCACCGAGGCCCAGGAGGCTCTGGGCGGGCTGGAGCACCGCCCCCGGACGTGGTGACCCCGGTCGAGGCGGCCTGGATCCGGGAGCACGTGCTGCCCCGCGCGCTGGCCGCCCACCCCGGCCTGGAGGCCTGCGCGTGCCAGTGGGGTATGCCGCTGCACTGCAGCGCCCTGGACCGGCACGGCCGGTGCGCCCGCGCCGAGCCGCTGCCGGTCGAGGAGGGGGGCCCCCCCCCCCC
>NZ_ANBB01000122.1 GCF_000341105.1 Nocardiopsis potens DSM 45234 | reverse complement strand
CCGCAGCAGATCAGCGCGTTCGTGCTGCAGAAGCTCAAGCGCGACGCCGAGGCCTACCTCGGCGAGGAGGTCACCGACGCGGTCGTGACCGTCCCGGCCTACTTCAGCGACTCCCAGCGCCAGGCCACCAAGGAGGCCGGCACCATCGCGGGCCTCAACGTCCTGCGCATCATCAACGAGCCGACCTCGGCCGCCCTCGCCTACCACCTGGAGAAGGAGGACGAGGCCACCATCCTCGTCTACGACCTGGGCGGCGGCACCTTCGACGTGTCCCTGCTGGAGGTCGGCGACGGCGTCGTGGAGGTCAAGGCCACCAACGGCGACAACCACCTCGGCGGCGACGACTGGGACCAGGCCGTGGTCGACTGGCTGGTCGAGCGGTTCAAGAACGCCAACGGCGTCGACCTGGCCAAGGACAAGATGGCGCTGCAGCGGCTGCGCGAGGCCGCGGAGAAGGCCAAGATCGAGCTCTCCAGCTCCAGCGAGTCCGCCATCAACCTGCCCTACATCACGGCCTCGGCCGAGGGCCCGCTGCACCTGGACGAGAAGCTCACCCGGGCCGAGTTCCAGCGCCTCACCTCCGACCTGCTGGAGCGGACCAAGGCCCCGTTCCACCAGGTGATCAAGGACGCCGGGATCAGCGTGGACAAGATCGACCACGTGGTCATGGTCGGCGGCTCCACCCGGATGCCGGCCGTGGTCGAGCTGGTCAAGGAGCTGACCGGCGGCAAGGAGCCGAACAAGGGCGTCAACCCGGACGAGGTCGTGGCGATCGGCGCCGCGCTCCAGGCCGGCGTGCTCAAGGGCGAGGTCAAGGACGTCCTGCTGCTGGACGTCACCCCGCTGTCGCTGGGCATCGAGACCAAGGGCGGCGTGTTCACCAAGCTCATCGAGAAGAACACGACCATCCCGACCAAGCGCTCGGAGATCTTCACCACGGCCGACGACAACCAGCCGTCCGTGCAGATCCAGGTCTACCAGGGCGAGCGCGAGATCGCCCAGTACAACAAGAAGCTGGGCGTCTTCGACCTGACCGGCCTGCCCCCGGCGCCGCGCGGCGTCCCGCAGATCGAGGTCACCTTCGACATCGACGCCAACGGCATCGTCAACGTGACCGCGAAGGACCTGGGCACCGGCAAGGAGCAGTCGG
>NZ_ANBB01000121.1 GCF_000341105.1 Nocardiopsis potens DSM 45234 | reverse complement strand
AGGGCCTCCTTCTTGGCCTGGGCGGTGCCCGAGGACCCGGACACGATCGCGCCCGCGTGCCCCATGGTCTTGCCCTCCGGCGCGGTGAACCCGGCCACATACCCCACCACCGGCTTGGTGACGTTGGCCTTGATGAACTCCGCGGCCCGCTCCTCGGCGTCCCCGCCGATCTCGCCGATCATCACGATCGCGTCGGTGTCGGGATCGGCCTCGAAGGCCGCCAGCGCGTCGATGTGGGTGGTCCCGATGATCGGGTCCCCTCCGATGCCCACGCAGGTGGAGAACCCGATGTCGCGCAGCTCGTACATCATCTGATAGGTCAGCGTGCCCGACTTCGACACCAGCCCGATCCGGCCCGGCTTGGTGATGTCGGCGGGGATGATCCCGGCGTTGGAGGCGCCCGGGGTGATCAGCCCGGGGCAGTTGGGGCCGATGATCCGGGTCTTGTTGCCCTTCTCGGTGGCGTAGGCCCAGAAGTAGGCGGTGTCGTGCACCGGGACGCCCTCGGTGATGACCACCGCCAGCCCGATCCCGGCGTCGATCGCCTCGATGACGGCGTCCTTGGTGAACCTGGGCGGCACGAAGATCACCGTGACGTCGGCGCCGGTGGCGGCCATGCCCTCGGCCACCGACCCGAACACCGGCACCTCGGTGCCGTCGAAGTCCACCGCGGTGCCGGCCTTGCGCGGGTTGACCCCGCCCACGACCCGGGTGCCGGCGGCGAGCATGCGCCGGGTGTGCTTGGTGCCCTCAGAGCCGGTCATGCCCTGGACCAGCACCTTGCTGTCCTTGGTCAGGAAAATCGCCATGTCCTCGCCCCTTCTACTTCGCCGCGGCCAGCTGCGCGGCCTGCGCGGCGGCGCCGTCCATGGTGTCGACCTGGCGCACCGCCGGGTGCGCCCGCTCGGTCAGGATGGAGCGGCCCAGCTCGGCGTTGTTGCCGTCCAGGCGCACCACCAGCGGCTTGGTCACGTCGTCGCCGCGGGACTCCAGCAGCTCCAGGGCCTGCACGATGCCGTTGGCCACCGCGTCGCAGGCGGTGATCCCGCCGAACACGTTGACGAACACCGAGCGCACGTCCGCGTCGCCCAGGATGATCTCCAGGCCGTTGGCCATGACCTCGGCCGAGGCGCCGCCGCCGATGTCGAGGAAGTTGGCGGGCTTGACGCCGCCGTGGGACTGGCCGGCGTAGGCGACCACGTCCAGGGTGGACATGACCAGGCCCGCGCCGTTGCCGATGATGCCGACCTGACCGTCGAGCTTGACGTAGTTCAGGCCCTT
>NZ_ANBB01000120.1 GCF_000341105.1 Nocardiopsis potens DSM 45234 | reverse complement strand
CGGCGGTTTCTAGGGGTCGTCGCAACACCGGGTTGGTTCGTTCAGGCCGTGAGCAGTTTATGCAGGCGCTCGGCCGGGGTCTGCCAGCCGAGCGTTTTGCGTGGGCGGCCGTTGAGTTCGGCGGCCACGGCGTCGAGGTGTTCGCGGGTGTGGACGGCCAGGTCGGTGCCTTTGGGGAAGTACTGCCGCAGCAGCCCGTTGGTGTTCTCGTTGGAGCCGCGCTGCCAGGGGCTGGCCGGGTCGCAGAAATAGACCGGGACGTCGGTGGCCAGGGTGAAGGAGCCGTGGGCGGCCATCTCGGCGCCCTGGTCCCAGGTCAGTGAGCGCACCAGGTGCGCGGGCAGGGTCCGGGCGGTTTCCACGAGGGCGTCGCGGACGTGCTCGGCGGTGCGGCCGCCGGGCAGGTGCAGCAGCATCACGTAGCGGGTGGCGCGTTCGACCAGGGTGCCGATGGCCGAGGCCCCGCCCTTGCCGATGATCAGATCGCCCTCCCAGTGGCCGGGCAGTGCCCGGTCGGCGGCCTCGGCGGGCCGGTCGCTGATCATGACCATGGGGGTGGAGAAGCGCGGGGTGCGCTGCCGGGCCTGGCGGCGGGGCCTGCGCCGGGCGCGGCCGGTGCGCAGGGCGCGGGCCAGCTCGCGGCGCAGCTCTCCCCGGCCCTGCAGGTAGAGGGCCTGGTAGATCGTCTCGTGGACCACGCGCATCTCCGGCCGCTGGGGGAACTGGGTCCGTAGGGCCTGGCAGATCTGCTCCGGGCTCCACCGCTTGGTCAGGCGGTCCTGGATGAAGTCTCTCAGTTCGGGGGTCCGGCCGATCTTGCCGGGCTTGGGGCGGGGCCGGCGGGCGTCGGCGCGGGCCTGGGCCGCGTGCGGCCGGTAGCGGCCGTTGCCGGGGTGGCGGTTGCGGCGGATCTCGCGGCTGACGGTGGAGGGGCTGCGGCCCAGCTCGGCGGCGATCGCGCGGACGGTGGCGCCCTCGCGCAGCCGGTCGGCGATGTGGATGCGGTCGGACTCGCGCAGGTAGCGCGAGGGGCCGGGCGGGGGCGGTGCCGCGGTGATCGGTGGCGCCCCGGCGCTCCGGCCGGACGGGGCGCGGCCGTTGCGCCACCGCCTGCCTGTGCGGGGGTTGATGCCGAGGGTTCGGCACGCCTCTGCGTTGGTGAGGCCTTGTCGCATGAGTCGAAGGTAGAGGCCTCGTTCTTCGCTCAGGGGGCGGCGTCCCTGTTTGAGCGAGCGGTTTCGGATCTTGAAGTCCATCGCATTCCCCGGTCCGGGGTGTTGCGACGACCGCTAGAACTCAAG
>NZ_ANBB01000119.1 GCF_000341105.1 Nocardiopsis potens DSM 45234 | reverse complement strand
TCTCGCTACTCATGCCTGCATTCTCACTCGCACGCCCTCCACGACACGGTCACCCGGCCGCTTCACCGAACGCACGACGCTCCCCTACCAACCCGCACAAACGTGCAGGCTCCACGGCTTCGGCGGTGTGCTTAAGCCCCGCTACATTATCGGCGCAGAATCACTTGACCAGTGAGCTATTACGCACTCTTTAAAGGATGGCTGCTTCTAAGCCAACCTCCTGGTTGTCTCAGCAACTCCACAACCTTTCCCACTTAGCACACGCTTAGGGGCCTTAGCCGATGATCTGGGTTGTTTCCCTCTCGACCACGAAGATTATCCCCCGCAGTCTCACTGCCGCGCTCCAACCTGACCGGCATTCGGAGTTTATCTGACGTCAGTAACCTTGTCGGGCCCATCAGCCAAACAGTAGCTCTACCTCCAGCAGGCAACACGCGACGCTGCACCTAAATGCATTTCGGGGAGAACCAGCTATCACGGAGTTTGATTGGCCTTTCACCCCTACCCACAGCTCATCCCCCAGGTTTTCAACCCTGGTGGGTTCGGGCCTCCACGACCTCTTACAGCCGCTTCACCCTGGCCATGGGTAGATCACCCCGCTTCGGGTCTGCAGCATGCGACTCAAACGCCCTATTCAGACTCGCTTTCGCTACGGCTACCCCACCCGGGTTAACCTCGCCACACACCACAACTCGCAGGCTCATTCTTCAAAAGGCACGCCATCACCCGACAAGGGGCTCTGACGGCTTGACAGCACACGGTTTCAGGAACTATTTCACGACCCCTCACCGGGGCACTTTTCACCTTTCCCTCACGGTACTAGTGCACTATCGGTCACCAGGACGTATTTTGGCTTAGCAGGTGGTCCTGCCAGATTCACACGGAATTTCACGGGCTCCGCGCTACTCGGGACTGCACCAACGCCCAGGCTCTTCCTTCGCCTACGGGACTCTCACCCACTACGGCACCGCTTCCCAACGGCTTCGACTAAAAGAACCATCAGCGCACCCGGCCGGCAGACCGGGAACAGGCACATCCCACAACCCCGCGAACGCAACGACTGCCGTCTATCACACGCCCGCGGTTTAGCCACATCCCCTTTCGCTCACCACTACTCAGGGAATCACTATTGTTTACTCTTCCTGCGGGTACTGAGATGTTTCACTTCCCCGCGTCACCACCAACCGCCCTATACATTCAGGCGGCGGCAACCCGACACGACTCGGGCTAGGTTTCCCCATTCGGACACCCGCGGATCAAAGCTCGGTTGACAGCTCCCCGCGGCCTATCGCGGCCTCCCACGTCCTTCATCGGCGCCTGGTGCCAAGGCATCCACCGTATGCCACTATCACTTGGCCACCACAGATACAAGATGCTCGCGCACACTATCCACGAATCAAAACACCAGCCACAAACCCACCTACAACACCCACAACCCA
>NZ_ANBB01000118.1 GCF_000341105.1 Nocardiopsis potens DSM 45234 | reverse complement strand
GAGGCGGCGGCGGAGGCGGCGCGGCGGCGGACGTTCGCGGTGATCTCCCACCCGGACGCGGGCAAGTCGACGCTGACCGAGGCGCTGGCGCTGCACGCCGCGGCGATCACCTCGGCCGGGGCGGTGCACGGCAAGGGCGACCGGCGCGGGGTCACCTCCGACTGGATGGACATGGAGCAGGCCCGCGGCATCTCCATCACCTCCGCCGCGCTGCGCATCGACTACGACGGCCGGGTGCTCAACCTGCTGGACACCCCGGGCCACGCCGACTTCTCCGAGGACACCTACCGGGTGCTGTCGGCGGTGGACTGCGCGGTGATGCTGCTGGACTCGGCCAAGGGCCTGGAGCCGCAGACGCTGAAGCTGTTCGACGTGTGCCGGGCGCGCAGGATGCCGGTGATCACCTTCGTCAACAAGTGGGACCGGCCCGGCCGCGAGCCGCTGGAGCTGATGGACGAGATCGAGCAGCGGATCGGGCTGCGCCCGACCCCGCTGAACTGGCCGGTGGGCATCGCCGGCGACTTCCGCGGCCTGCTCGACCTGAGCGGCGGGGAGGAGTCGGCCCGCTCCGGCCTCACCCGGTTCCGCCGCGCCCCCGGCGGGGCGGCCAAGGCCGAGGAGGAGTTCCTCGGCGCCGAGCAGGCCGCCGAGCAGGAGGGCGCGGCCTGGGCCCAGGCCCAGGAGGAGATCGAGCTGCTCGGCGAGATCGGCGCGGTCTACGACGAGAAGTCGTTCCTGGCCGGGGAGTCCTCACCCCTGCTGTTCGGCGCCGCCCTGCCCAACTTCGGCGTCGGCGCCCTGCTGGAGACCCTGGTCCGCCTGGCCCCGCCCCCGGCCCCCAAGACCGACGCCCAGGGCCGCGACCGCCCCGTCGAGGCCCCCTTCTCCGGCCAGGTCTTCAAAATGCAGGCCGGCATGGACAAGGCCCACCGCGACCGGATGGCCTTCGTGCGCATCTCCTCCGGCCGCTTCGACCGCGGCATGGTCCTCACCCACGCCGCCACCGGCCGCCCGTTCGCCACCAAGTACACCCAGGCCGTGTTCGGCTCGGAGCGCTCCACCATCGACACCGCCTACCCCGGCGACGTCATCGCCCTGATCAACGCCGCCGCCCTCAGCGTCGGCGACACCCTCTACGACGGGCCCAAGGTCGCCTACCCGCCCATCCCCAGCTTCGCCCCCGAGCACTTCGCCGTGGCCCGCGCCGTCGACGCCGGCCGCTACAAGCAGTTCCAGCGCGGCATCGCCCAGCTCGACGCCGAGGGCGTGGTCCAGGTCCTCTCCTCCGACGTGCGCGGCGAGCAGGCCCCGGTGCTGGCCGCGGTGGGCCCGCTGCAGTTCGAGGTGGTCGCCCACCGCATGGCCGAGGAGTTCCGCGCCCCCATCGACCTGGCCCACCTGGACTACTCCCTGGCCCGGCGCACCACCCCCGAATGCGCCCCGACCCTGCACGCCCTGTCCGGGGCCGAGGTGCTCAGGCGCCGCGGCGACGGCGAGCTGCTGATGCTGGTGCACAACAAGTGGCGGCTGCGGG
>NZ_ANBB01000117.1 GCF_000341105.1 Nocardiopsis potens DSM 45234 | reverse complement strand
GTGGAGGCGTGGGACCCGATTGGGTAGTAGGTAAGTGATGGGGTGACGCAGTGGGGTAGCTCTACCCGGCGGTGGTTGTCCGGGGGTAAGCGTGTAGCCCGGGGTGCAGGTAAATCCGTGCCCCGCACAAGGGTGAGGCGTGATGCCGAGCTGTTTTCAGTGAAGTGAGTGATCCCGTGCTGTCGAGAAAAGCCTCTAGCGAGTTCGCGGGCGGCCAGTACCCTAAACCGACGCAGGTGGTCAGGTAGAGTATACCGAGGCGTTCGGGTGAACCATGGTTAAGGAACTCGGCAAATTGTCCCCGTAACTTTGGGAGAAGGGGAGCCCTGTCCGGTGATGGCTTTTTCGGTCTGAGCTGGGTGGGGTCGCAGATACCAGGGGGAAGCGACTGTTTATTAAAAACACAGGTCCGTGCGAAGTCGTAAGACGCTGTATACGGACTGACGCCTGCCCGGTGCCGGAACGTTAAGAGGACCGGTTAGATCTTTCGGGGTCGAGGCTGGGAATCTAAGCGCCGGTAAACGGCGGTGGTAACTATAACCATCCTAAGGTAGCGAAATTCCTTGTCGGGTAAGTTCCGACCTGCACGAATGGCGTAACGACTTCCCCGCTGTCTCAACCATGGGCCCGGTGAAATTGCACTACGAGTAAAGATGCTCGTTTCGCGCAGCAGGACGGAAAGACCCCGGGACCTTCACTATAGCTTGACATTGGTGTTTGGGATGGTTTGTGTAGGATAGGTGGGAGCCGGTGAAGCTGTCACGCTAGTGGCGGTGGAGGCGTTGGTGAAATACCACTCTGGCTGTTTCGGGCATCTAACCTTGGGCCGTGATCCGGTTCGGGGACAGTGTCTGGTGGGTAGTTTAACTGGGGCGGTTGCCTCCTAAAGGGTAACGGAGGCGCCCAAAGGTTCCCTCGGCCTGGTTGGCAATCAGGTGTTGAGTGTAAGTGCACAAGGGAGCTTGACTGTGAGACGGACGTGTCGAGCAGGTGCGAAAGCAGGGACTAGTGATCCGGCACCGGCGTGTGGAAGCGGTGTCGCTCAACGGCTAAAAGGTACCCCGGGGATAACAGGCTGATCTTCCCCAAGAGTCCGTATCGACGGGATGGTTTGGCACCTCGATGTCGGCTCGTCGCATCCTGGGGCTGGAGTTGGTCCCAAGGGTTGGGCTGTTCGCCCATTAAAGCGGCACGCGAGCTGGGTTTAGAACGTCGTGAGACAGTTCGGTCCCTATCCGCTGCGCGCGTTGGAGACTTGTGAAGGGCTGTCCCTAGTACGAGAGGACCGGGACGGACGAACCTCTGGTGTGCCAGTTGTTCCGCCAGGAGCATGGCTGGTTGGCTACGTTCGGGAGGGATAACCGCTGAAAGCATCTAAGTGGGAAGCCTGCTTCGAGATGAGGTCTCCTGCCCTTTCGAGGGGGTAAGGCTCCCGGTAGACGACCGGGTTGATAGGCCGGGTGTGGAAGCGTTGTGAGGCGTGGAGCTGACCGGTACTAATAGGCCGAGGGCTTGTCCGCCGCAGATGCTGGGTGTTCGCGCACACTGTTTTT
>NZ_ANBB01000116.1 GCF_000341105.1 Nocardiopsis potens DSM 45234 | reverse complement strand
AAAGACTCCTTAGAAAGGAGGTGATCCAGCCGCACCTTCCGGTACGGCTACCTTGTTACGACTTCGTCCCAATCGCCAGCCCCACCTTCACCCGCTCCCTCCCGAAGGTTGGGCCACAGGTTTCGGGTGTTGCCGACTTTCATGACGTGACGGGCGGTGTGTACAAGGCCCGGGAACGTATTCACCGCGGCATTGCTGATCCGCGATTACTAGCGACTCCACCTTCATGGGGTCGAGTTGCAGACCCCAATCCGAACTGAGACCGGCTTTTAGGGATTCGCTCCGCCTCACGGCATCGCACGCCCACTGTACCGGCCATTGTAGCATGTTTGCAGCCCAAGACATAAGGGGCATGATGACTTGACGTCATCCCCACCTTCCTCCGAGTTGACCCCGGCAGTCTCCCATGAGTCCCCACCATCACGTGCTGGCAACATGGAACAAGGGTTGCGCTCGTTGCGGGACTTAACCCAACATCTCACGACACGAGCTGACGACAGCCATGCACCACCTGTCACCGATCCCCGAAGGACCCGCCATCTCTGGCGGTTTACCGGTGATGTCAAACCTTGGTAAGGTTCTTCGCGTTGCGTCGAATTAAGCAACATGCTCCGCCGCTTGTGCGGGCCCCCGTCAATTCCTTTGAGTTTTAGCCTTGCGGCCGTACTCCCCAGGCGGGGCGCTTAATGCGTTAGCTGCGGCACGGGAACCGTGGAAAGCCCCCACACCTAGCGCCCAACGTTTACGGCGTGGACTACCAGGGTATCTAATCCTGTTCGCTCCCCACGCTTTCGCTCCTCAGCGTCAGGTAAGGCCCAGAGACCCGCCTTCGCCACCGGTGTTCCTCCTGATATCTGCGCATTTCACCGCTACACCAGGAATTCCAGTCTCCCCTACCTACCTCTAGCATGCCCGTATCCACTGCAAAACCGGAGTTAAGCCCCGGCCTTTCACAGCAGACGCGACACGCCGCCTACGAGCTCTTTACGCCCAATAATTCCGGACAACGCTCGGACCCTACGTATTACCGCGGCTGCTGGCACGTAGTTAGCCGGTCCTTATTCCCCACCTACCGTCAACCCCGGGAGAACCCGGGGCCTGCGTGAGTGGTAAAAGAGGTTTACAACCCGAAGGCCGTCATCCCCCACGCGGCGTCGCTGCGTCAGGCTTTCGCCCATTGCGCAAGATTCCCCACTGCTGCCTCCCGCAGGAGTCTGGGCCGTGTCTCAGTCCCAGTGTGGCCGGTCGCCCTCTCAGGCCGGCTACCCGTAATCGCCTTGGTAGGCCGTTACCCCACCAACAAGCTGATAGGCCGCGAGCCCATCCCCGACCGAGAAAACTTTCCACCCGAACCCATGAGGGTGCGGGTCGTATCCGGTATTAGACGGCGTTTCCACCGCTTATCCCGGAGTCGGGGGCAGGTTGCTCACGTGTTACTCACCCGTTCGCCGCTCGTGTACCCCCGAAGGGGCCTTACCGCTCGACTTGCATGTGTTAAGCACGCCGCCAGCGTTCGTCCTGAGCCAGGATCAAACTCTCCATCAAGGTCTAACCCACCCTCCGG
>NZ_ANBB01000115.1 GCF_000341105.1 Nocardiopsis potens DSM 45234 | reverse complement strand
CGGCGTCCGCCCGGGCGCCGCGCCCCCGCCTTTCCCGGGCCTCCCGGGATCCCCTCGGCCCCGGGAGGCCTCGCGCACCGGGCGGTGCGCGGTCGGGGTCAGTCCAGTGAGGAGCCGACCTTGACCCGGCCGGTGAGCAGGTCGCGGGCGATGGTCCGGCGCTGGATCTCGTCGGTGCCCTCGTAGATGCGGAGCAGCCGCAGGTCCCGGTACCAGCGCTCGATGGGCAGCTCGCGGGTGTAGCCCATGCCGCCGTGGATCTGCATGACGCGGTCGACGATCTCGTTGGCCTTCTGGCCGCCGTAGAGCTTGGCGATGGACTGGTGGTGCCGGGAGTCGAGCCCCCGGTCGACCTGCCAGGCGGCGCGGAGGACCAGCAGCCGCAGCGCCTCGGTCTCCATCTCGGAGTCGGCGATCATCCACTGGATGGCCTGGCGGTCGGCGATCGGGGCGCCGAAGGTGGTGCGCTCGTTCGCGTAGCGGACCGCCATCTCCAGCAGCCGCTCGCAGGCGCCGATCGCGCGGGCGGGCAGCAGGTAGCGGCCCTTGCCGATCCACTGCATGGCCAGGGCGAAGCCCTTGCCCTCCTCGCCGAGCACGGCGGAGTGCGGCACCCGCACGTCGGAGAAGACCAGCGAGGCCGGGCGGCGCTCGCCCATGGTGTCGATCGGCTCGGAGGTCCAGCCGGCCTCCCGGTCCACGATGAAGCAGGTGACGCCGCCGTCCGCGCCCCTGTCCGGGTCGGTGACCGCGAACACCAGCGCGAAGTCGGCCTCGTTACCGCCGGTGATGAAGGTCTTCTCGCCGTTGATCACCCAGTGGCCGCCGTCGCGGACCGCGCGGGTCCGGATCGCCTTGGCGTCGGAGCCGGCCCCGGGCTCGGTGATGGCGAAGCAGGACCGGCGGGTGCCCTCGATCACCGGGAGCAGGTACTCCTCGCGCTGCTCCCGGTCGGCGCGGAAGAGGATGTTGTCCGCCTCGCCGCCGAACTTGAAGGTGATGAAGGTGCGGCCGAGCTCGGCCTCGATGACGGCCGCGGTGACCGCGTCCAGCCCCATGCCGCCGTACTCGACCGGCGTCTGCACCCCCCAGAAGCCGGACTTGCGGGCCAGCGCGCGCAGCTCGCGGTTCTCCTCGGCGGTCAGTCCCGGGGCGGCGCCGTCCCGCTCGCGGCGGAGCACCTCGTTCTCCAGGGGCATGATCTCGCGCTCGACGAAGGTGCGCACCCAGTCCCGGACGTCCTTCTGCTCCTCGGTCAGTGCGAAGTCCACCATGCTGTCGGCTCCGTTCCGCGTTCCGTGCCCGGCCGCCCCGGTGGGGCGGTGCCCGGACCTGAAACCTAACGTTGTTCGGTTAATGTGACCATAGGCCGCCCCGGCCCCGGCCGCAAGAGGGTCCTGCGAACCCCGGTGGAGCGTGGTTAGATCGCTTCACGGCCGGAGCGCCCGGAGCCGCCGCGGCTCACCGGGCGCGCCGGCGGAGCAGCAGTCGGAGCAGAGAGGCAGCCGTGGCCCGTCCCAAGACCCCGATCCTGAACCGGCGCGGGATTCGCGCCGCCGCGCTCGCGCTGGTGGACCGGGACGGCCTGGAGGGGCTGTCCATGCGCAAGCTCGCCCAGGAGCTGGAGGTGCAGGCCGCCTCGCTCTACAGCCACTACCGGACCAAGGACGAGCTCCTCGCCGACATCGCCAACGAGATCATGGCCGACGTGGACGTCTCCGGCTTCGCCGGCGGCGACTGGCGGCACGGCCTGGTCGCCTGGGCGCACTCCTACCGCGCCGCGCTGGCCGCCCACCCCAACCTGGTCCCGGTCATCGCGGTCGGCCCCGGCCTGCGCGACCAGGCCCTGCAGCGGGCCGACGCGATCCACGGCGGCCTGGTCTCGGCCGGCTGGCCGCCCCGGCACGCCACCATGATCGGCGCCTCCACCAAGTACCTGGTGGTCGGCGCGGCGATCAACTCCTTCTCCCGCGGCTTCTCCGACGACGTCCAGGTCTACCGGGACCGCTACCCCAACCTCTTCCAGGCCCACCGGCTCGCCGAGCACGCCGCCGAGATCGACGCGGAGAGCTTCGAGCTCGCCCTGGAGTCCTTCCTGGCCGGCCTGGACCTGCTCTACGAGAAGGTCCGCGAGGAGCCCGCGGACCGCTGACGGAGACGCCTCCCCCGGGTGCGGCGCCTCGCGGGGCGGGGTTCAAGCAGGCGGCGAGGGCGGGAGGGCGTGCCGGCCGGTCGCCCGGGCGCGGCGCCTCGCGGGGCGGGGGGTTCAAGCGGGCGGCGAGGGCGGGAGGGGGACCGGCTGGTCGGTCGGGTGCGGCGCTCCGCGGAGCGAAGGTCAAGAGGGGCGGCGACGGCGAAGGCAGGCCGGGGCGGAGGCGGTCGCCCGGGCGCGGCGCCTCGCGGGGCGGGGTTCAAGCAGGCGGCGACGGCGGCAGGGGACCGGCCGGTCGGT
>NZ_ANBB01000114.1 GCF_000341105.1 Nocardiopsis potens DSM 45234 | reverse complement strand
CGGGGTGCTGCGCCAGACCGACCGGCCGGTGCCCCTGCCGCCGTCGCTGCCCGCTTGAACCTGTACTCCGTGAGGCGCCGCGCTCGGGTGAGGGAGCCCGGCCCCGCCCCTTCCTTTGCCGTCGCTGCCGGTTTGAGCCTTCGCTCCGCGGGGTGCTGCGCCAGACCGGCCGGCCGGTCCCCACCGCTGCCGTCGCTGCCCGCTTGAACCCCCGCCCCGTGAGGCGCGCGCCCGGGCGACCGCCTTCGCCCCGCCCCTACCTGCGCCGTCGCCGCCCGTTTTGACCTTCGCTCCGCGAGATGCCGCGCCCGACCGGTCGGCCGCGGTGCTCGACCGCGATGTCCGGCCCGGACGGGCCGGTGCTCGGGCTTCGGGCGGGCGTCGCCGAGCGCCGGGCCGGCTTCGGAGGCGGCCTCGGTCGGGGGCGGCCTGCCTCCAGAGGGAGGACGGGAAACCGGCCCGCCGGGGTCTTCGACCACCGGCACGGCCGTCCCGCCTTCTTGCCCCCGCTTTCAAGCACTCTGGTGGTGAACGCCCTGGATGCGCACCTGATCACTGAGTCGCACGCTGAAGATCATGGCAGAGGAGCACTGGTGAACGCCGATGAATCTGCCGGCAGAATTCAGCCCCGGCAGGCCCTCGACGAGAAAGACGGGAGAAAGACGGAAAGAGCGGGCGCCCTCTTCCAAGGCACCCGCTCTTTCTGCGACGAGGCGGCGCTACTCCTCCTCGGACTTCTCCTCGGACTTCCCCTCGACACTCTCCCGGGGCCGCTCCTCCGGCCGCCGGTCGGCCTCGGGGCTCTCGGGGGCCTCAGCGGCCTCTTCGTCCTCCGGCTCGGCGAAGTCGGCCGCGTCCTCGGCGTCCGCCCACACCAGGCCGTCGTCGACCGCGACCAGCTCGACGCCCTCGATCTCGGCGAGGCGCTCGTCCGCGTCGGTCACGCCCTCCTGGTCCACCGCGGAGGCGCGGGCGAAGTACTCGCGCGCGTCGTCCTCGCGCCCCAGCTCCTGGAGCACGTCCGCGTAGGCGTAGAACAGCCGGGCCACCCACGGCCGGGCACGGCGCTCCTTGAGCTCCGGCACCTGCAGCTCGACCAGGGCCGCCTCGGTCTCGCCCATGTCCCGCCGGGCGCCCGACGCGACGATGCGCAGCTCGATGCGGTCCTCGACGTCAAGCTTCTCCGCCTCGGGAGAACGGGTGAGCTCCAGGGCGCGCTCCGGCCGGCCCAGCCCCCGCTCGGCGTCGGCCATGATCGCCAGGAACGCGTTGCGGCCGGTCATCCGGCGCGCGGTGCGCAGGTCGGAGAGGGCCTCCTGCCACTTCCCGACGTTGTAGGCGGCGACCCCGGCGGCCTCGCGCACGGCGGCCACCCGGGACGCCCGGCGGCGCGCGTAGGCGGCGTGCTCGTAGGCCTTCTCCGGGTCCTCCTCCAGGAGGCGGCCGGCCATCACCATGTGCCGGCCGACCACCTCGGCCAGCGAGCGGGGCAGCGTCGCCAGCTCCTGGCGGACCTCGCTGTCGAGCTCCCGGTCGGTCACGTCCTCCGGCAGGCGCGGAGCGATGTCCTTGGGGTCCCGCTCCCGGTCCGAACGCTGCGGCCGGTCACCGCGCCGGTCGAACCCGCGGCCACCGCCGCGGCGGTCGTCCCGCCGGTCATCACGGCGCCCGCCACGGCCCTCGAAGCGCCGCCCGCCCCTGCGGTCGTCCCGGCGCTCACCTCCGCGACGGTCGTCCCGCCGGTCATCACGGCGGTCGTCCCGGCGGTCGTCGCGCCGCGCCTCGCCGCGGTCGCCACGCCCTTCGAAGCGCCCCTCACGGCGCTCGCCCGAGCGCTCGTCGCCGTCCCGGCCGCCGCGTCCACCGCGGTCGTCCCGCTTCTCGAAGCGCCGTCCGCCGCGGTCATCGCGCCCGCCGAACCTGCGCTCCCCTCGTCCGCTTCCGCCGCGACCGGCCGCACCACGACCAGAGCCACCGCGGAATCCGCGTTCGCCCTGGCCCCGTCCCCGGCCGCCGGATCCCTCCGAACGTCCTCCACGGTCCTCGGGCCCGGAGCCGCCCCGGCCCCCTGATCGGGTGTCGTCAGTCATGCGTCCGTCCGTAAGCACTCAAAAGCGCCGCCACGAGCCGCGGCAGCGCACAAGGATTCCCAGAGATCCCACTTTACGTCATCAGCCCTGCTTCCACGCCCGTTTCGTCCCTGCGCGAGGCGCCGCAGGCGCCTCCGCCGGCGGCTCTCCGAGCCTCTTCACCTCGGAAACGCCCCTCTGGAGCGCCTCCCGCCCCCTCGGGGGATCTTCATCACCCGACCCGGGCACGGGAGGCGAGTACGAGAGGCGACCACAGAGCCGGCACCGAGCCACCCCCACAGCTACGGGGCAAGCACGAGGCTCCCTGAATTCCTTCTCCGGGACCCCTCTCACCCGCCGAACCGACACCCGGCGCCATTACTTCGAGAAGGCCGGCGATTCACCGAATCAGACGCCCCGAACAGACTCACAGCCGTCCGACATCCCCTGGCAGAGACTCAACTTCAAGAGTTTCACATGTTCACAAAGAAAGGCGTGAAAAAGGGGCGGACCCGACCGGGCCCACCCCTCCACACAAAAAGAAATGCGGCGGCGCCCTACTCTCCCCCCCCCACCATGGAGGCAGTACCATCGGCGCAGGGAGACTTAACGACCGGGTTCGAAAAGAGACCGGGTGTGACCCTCCCGCCATGACCACCGCAAAACAAACGATCCGCGGACCCCCACCACCAGCCGGACAAACCAGCCCCGGCAGGGGAAAAAAACAGTGTGCGCGAACACCCAGCATCTGC
>NZ_ANBB01000113.1 GCF_000341105.1 Nocardiopsis potens DSM 45234 | reverse complement strand
ACCAGCTCACGCGCCAACCGCGCCACCCGCCCATCGAACTCCGCACGGGAGACGGACTCGCCCTGGAAGACGACCGCGGGCGCGTCGGCCCCGGCGGCGTCGGCGCCGCCGCGCAGCAGCTCGGGCAGGGTCGCCGGCCCGGCCTCGCGGCCGGTGGCGTTGACCCGGTGCAGCACCGCGTCCCGCTCGGCCGCGGAGAGCGGGTCGAGCTCGCCGACCGGGCGCTCCGGGTGGGCGACGGCCTCGGTGAGCAGCCGGACCAGCCGCTCCGCCAGCTCCCCGGCGGTGCCGGGGTCGAACATGTCGGCGGCGTAGCGGACCGAGACCGAGGCGGGCTCCTCCCCCGGCGTCTCGACGAACTCGAACTCCAGGTCGAACCGGGCGGTGCGCATGGCGCCGTCGTCGACCTCGGTCTCCAGGCCGAGGAGGCGGCCGGTCCGCTCCGGCCGGATCTGGTGCGAGACCATCACCTGGAACAGCGGGTTGCGGCCGGGCGCGCGCTCCGGGTCGACCGCGTCGACCACCCGGTCGAACGGCAGGTCGGCGTTGCCGAAGGCGTCCAGGTCGGTGCGGCGGACCCGGTCCAGCAGCTCGGCGAAGCCGGGGCGGTCGGACAGGTCGGTGCGGAGCACCAGGGTGGTGAGGAACATGCCGACCGCGTCGTGCAGCGCCTCGTCGGCGCGGCCGGTCGCCGGGGAGCCGAGCGGCACGTCGTCGCCGGCGCCCATCCGGTGCAGCAGCACCGCCACCGCGGCCTGGAGCACCATGAAGGTGCTGGCGCCGCGGCGCCGGCCCAGGTCTGCGGCGGCCCGCATGAGTTCGGCGGGCAGTTCGGCGCGGGCGGTGCCGCCGGCGCCGTCGCGCAGCGCCGGGCGGGGCCGGTCGGCAGGCAGCGGGATCTCGCCGGGCAGGCCGGCCAGCGCCTCGGCCCAGAACGCCCGCTGCCGGGCGGCCGCGCTGCGCGGGTCGTCCTCGTCGCCGAGCAGTTCGGCCTGCCAGAGCGCGAAGTCGGCGTACTGCACCCGGGGTGCGCCCCAGCCGGGCGCGTGCCCGTCCAGGCGGGCCCGGTAGGCGGCCTGGAGGTCCCACAGGAACGGCTCCTGGGACCACTCGTCGATGACGATGTGGTGGAAGAGGAAGAGCAGGATCCAGGCGTCCTCGCCGGTGCGCAGCAGGACGGTGCGGAAGCCGGGTTCGGCCGCGAGGTCGAACGGGCGGGCGGCGGCCGCGGCGAGCAGCGCCTCGGCGTCGCGCCCGCGGGCGTCGGCCTCCTCCAGCGGGTCGGGGGCCTGCTCGGCGGGGAGCACCCGCTGGAAGGGCTCGCCCGGGCCGGCGGGCGCCCCGCTCTGCGGGCCCTGCCGCGGCGCGTCCTCCTGCTGCTCGGGGAAGACCGTGCGCAGCACCTCGTGCAGGCCGACGACGTCGCGCAGCGCCGCGCGCAGCGCGCCGGCGTCCACCCGCCCGCGGCAGCGCAGCACCCAGGGCACGTTGTAGACGGCACCGGCGCCGTGCAGCCGGGATGCGGCCCACATGCCGCGCTGGCCGCCGGTGAGCGGGAGCGGCCCGTCCCAGTCCCGGGCGGCGCCGGGGCGGAGCGCGGGGCGGCGGGCGCCGCGGGCTCCGATCCGCGCCGCCAGCGCCTCGGGGGTGGGCGCCTCGAACACGTCGGCGACCCCGGCGTCGGTACCGGTCCGGGCGCGCAGCAGGTTGGCGGCGCGCGCGGCGGCCAGGGAGTTGCCGCCGAGGGCGAAGAAGTCGTCGTCGGCGCGGGTGAACGGCGTGCCGGCGGCGTCGGTGAACGCCTCGGCGACGGCCCGCTCCAGCTCGCCCTCGGGCTCCCGGCCGCCCCGCCCGCCTTCGGACGGCTCGGCCGGAAGGCCTGCGTCGAGGGTGGTGGGCGTTGGGAAGAGATCACCGCGGCCCGAAGGGCCCCCGTTGAGGGTGGTGGTGGGCGACGGGAAGAGATCACCGCGGCCCGAAGGGCCCCCGTTGAGGGTGGTGGTGGGCGACGGGAGGGAGTTCCGGTCGAGCTTGCCGCTCGGGGTGAGCGGCGGTTCGGGCAGCGCGACGAGCGCCTCGGGCAGCATCGGGGCGGGCAGGGTGCCGTGCAGGGCCGTGCGCAGCTCCGCCAGCCCGGCGGCGTCCCATTCGGCGGTGTCCCGGTCGGGCACCACGTAGCCGACCAGCCGGGGGTCGCCGGAGGGGCCCGGGTGCGTCGCGGCGGCGGCGTCGGCGACGCCGGGCAGGGCGCGCAGCGCGGCCTCGATCTCGCCGAGTTCGATCCGCTGGCCGCGGATCTTGACCTGGAAGTCGGTGCGGCCGAGGAACTCGATCGGGCCGGGCAGCCCGTCCCGGCCGGGCCGGCGGCGCACCAGGTCGCCGGTGCGGTACATCCGCTCGCCGGGCGAACCGAACGGGCAGGCGACGAACCGGTCGGCGGACAGGTCCGGGCGGCCGACGTAGCCCCGGGCCAGCTGCACCCCGGCCAGGTAGAGCTCCCCGGGGACGCCGGGCGGGACCGGCCGCAGCGACGCGTCCAGCACGTGCACCCGGGTGTTCCACACCGGCAGCCCGATCGGCACCGAGGCCCCGGTTTCGGAGGAGGCGGCCTCCCCCGTTCCGCCGAGGGCGTCGAAGCAGGTGACGTCCACGGCGGCCTCGGTCGGGCCGTACAGGTTGTGCAGGCCCACCCCCGGCAGCACCTCGGCGAACCGCCCCGCCGCGTCGGCGCCCAGCGCCTCGCCGGAGGCGAACACCCGGCGCAGCGGCGGCAGGCCGGCCGTTTCGGGGGCGTCCAGGAAGACCCGGAGCATGGACGGGACGAAGTGGCAGGGGGGGACCC
>NZ_ANBB01000112.1 GCF_000341105.1 Nocardiopsis potens DSM 45234 | reverse complement strand
GCGGAGCCGGCGCTCGGGGCCCAGCCGCACCCCGTCCAGCACGACCTGGCGGGTGGGCTGGGCGTTCCAGCCCATCTTCGACTCGTTGGGGCCGAAGGACAGGCCGGGGTCGCCGCGCTCGACGACGAAGGCGGTGACGCCGCGCGGCCCGGCCCCGCCGGTGCGGGCCATCACCAGGTACAGGTCGGAGGCGCCGGCCCCGGAGATGAACTGCTTGACGCCGTCGAGCCGGTAGCCGTCGCCGTCGGGCACGGCGCGGGCGGCCAGCGCGGCGGCGTCCGACCCGGCCCCCGGCTCGGTGAGGCAGTAGCTGGCCGGGGTCTCCATCGCGCAGAGCCCGGGCAGCCAGCGGGCCCGCTGGTCGGCGTCGCCGTAGCGGTCGACCATCCAGGCGGCCATGTTGTGGATGGACAGGTAGCCGGCGATGGAGGGGCAGCCGGTGGCCAGCGCCTCGAACACCAGCACCCCGTCGGAGCGGGAGAGCCCCGACCCGCCGTGCTCCTCGGCGGCGTAGACCCCGCCCAGGCCCATCTCGGCGGCCTTGCGCAGCACGTCCAGCGGGAAGTGCTTGTCCCGGTCCCAGTCGGCGGCGTGCGGGGCGAGGTGCTCGCGGGCGAAGTCGCGGGCGGCCTCGGCCAGCGCCGCCTGCTCCTCGCCCAGGCCCTCGGCGAGCGCGGATCCGGCCATCACCGCACCACCGGGATGCTGAAGCTGGCGCCCTCCTTGGTCCCGGAGGGCCAGCGCGAGGTGACGGTCTTGGTGCGGGTGTAGAAGCGGATCGAGTCCGGGCCGTGCTGGTTGAGGTCGCCGAAGGCGGAGCGCTTCCAGCCGCCGAAGGTGTGGTAGGCGACCGGGACCGGGATGGGCACGTTGACCCCGACCATGCCGGTGGTGACCCGGTGGGTGAAGTCGCGGGCGGTGTCGCCGTCGCGGGTGAAGATCGACACGCCGTTGCCGAACTCGTGCTCGTCGGGCAGGCGCAGCGCCTCCTCGTAGTCGGCGGCGCGCACCACCGACAGCACCGGGCCGAAGATCTCCTCCCGGTAGATGCGCATGTCCGGGGTGACCCGGTCGAACAGGCAGGCGCCCAGGAAGTAGCCGTCCTCGTAGCCCTCCGGCTTGGCGCCGCGGCCGTCCACCACCAGTTCGGCGCCCTCCTGCACGCCCAGGTCGACGTAGCCGAGCACCCGCTCCAGGGCGTCCGCGCCGACCAGCGGCCCGAAGTCGGCCTCCGGGTCGTGCGAGGGGCCGACGCGCAGCCCGCCGATCCGCTCGACCAGCTTGGCGACGAGCGCGTCGGCGGTCTCCTCGCCGACCGGGACCGCGACCGAGACCGCCATGCAGCGCTCCCCGGCCGAGCCGTAGCCGGCGCCGATCAGCGCGTCGACCGCCTGGTCGAGGTCGGCGTCGGGCATCACGATCAGGTGGTTCTTGGCCCCGCCGAAGCACTGGGCGCGCTTGCCGTGCGCGGCGGCGGTGGCGTAGACGTGCTGGGCCACCGGGGTGGAGCCGACGAAGCCGACGGCGGCCACCCGGGGGTCCTCCAGCAGGGTGTCGACGGCCTCCTTGCCACCGTTGAGCACGTTGAGCACGCCCGGGGGCAGGCCGGCCTCGGCGAACAGCTCGGCGATCCGCAGCGGCACCGAGGGGTCCCGCTCCGAGGGCTTGAGGATGAAGGCGTTTCCGCAGGCCAGTGCGGGGGCGGCCTGCCAGAGCGGGATCATCGCGGGGAAGTTGAACGGGGTGATGCCGGCGACCACGCCCAGCGGGCGGCGCAGCGAGTGCACGTCGATCCCGGTCCCGGCGGTGTCGCTGAACTCGCCCTTGACCAGGTGCGGGACGCCGGCGGCGAACTCCACCACCTCCAGGCCGCGCTGCAGGTCGCCGTGGGCGTCGGGGACGGTCTTGCCGTGCTCGGCGGAGAGCATGCGGGCGATGTCCTCGCGCTCGTCCTCGACCAGCTGCAGGAAGCGGAGCAGGACGCGGGCGCGGCGCTGCGGGCTCCACTCGCCCCATTCGCGCTGCGCCTCCTCGGCGTCGGCGATCACGGCCTCGGTCTCGGCGCGGTCCGCCATCGGGACCCGGGCCTGGACCAGTCCGGTGTTGGGGTCGTAGACGTCGCCGAAGGCGCCCGATGCTCCGGGGACGCGCTTCCCGTGGACGAAGTGGCTGAGTTCATGCGCCATTGCACAACACCTGTCTCTCGGTCGTTCGGGGGTACCGGACGGGCCCGCGGCGCACCCCAGGCGGCCGCGGCCCGGCCGGGCGGACGGAAAGGCGGTCCGAGCGGCCCCGGGCGGGTCCCCCCGACCATATAGTTGGACGTCCAAATAAATCCAGTGCCCGGATCCCCTTGACTTTCCGCCCCGCGCCCACTCACCGAGCCGATCCCGAGCCGCGCCGGCGCCCGCCACGCCCCACGAGGTGAAGGTTCAAGCGGGCGGCGAAGGCAGGGAGGGGGACCGGCCGGTCGGTCCGGTGCGGCACCCCACAGGGCCGGGGTTCAGGCGGGCAGCGACGGCGGGCAGGGGAACCGGCCGGTCGGTCGGGCGCGGCGCCCCGCAGAGCGAAGGTCCAGACCGGCAGCGACGGCGCAGGCAGGAACCGGGTCGGGTGCCCCACCCGAGCGCGGCGCCCCGCAGAGCGGAGGTTCAAGCGGGCGGCGACGGCGGGCGGGGGACCAGCTGGTCGGTCCGGTGCGGCAGAGCGGGGCGGGAGCGGTCAGGGCGGGCAGAGGGGGCGGGATCGCCGTGCCCGCGCCGCCCGGGCGCCGGGCCGGCCGCCCTTGAAACCACCGCACCTCCCCGACCTGGGCAAATACGCAGGGTGATGGCGGAGTGGGGTGCTCTGCGCACCGCGAGAGCACCCCGGTGATTCCCGGGCGCGCATCCCGGCCCGGATCGGCTCCCGGAAGCCCCGGATCGCCTTGGCTGGGCCGGTGATGGGGGGTTCGAGCCGCCCGCAAGGCCGCAAAGCAGGGGGCCGGAACCCGAAGAGGGCGGGAGTGGGAGCGGGACGCCGCTTTCGTTCTCCCGCAGGCCCCTATTCGGCCACTCTGGGTAACCAGAGAGAGGGCGGTGGGACCCTCGGGAGCTACTACTCGCTGGTAGATGTAATCGGGGTGCTGCGGAGGTGCGCAGGGCGCCCCCGGCCCCGCCCGATCCCCGCCGCGAACCGGGCATATAGGGATAAGACCTCCTGGCGGGCGCGGGCAGGCGGGCCCGCCCCCTGCGCCGGGGCACCGCCCCGCCCCCCGCCGGGACCACGCGCCGGGCCCGGCCGGTGAACACGGCGCCCGACCGCTCCCGCCCTCGCCGCC
>NZ_ANBB01000111.1 GCF_000341105.1 Nocardiopsis potens DSM 45234 | reverse complement strand
CTCGTCCCGATCGATCGGACCACCGGCATAGCTGGAGTCCCAGCCCTCGAAGTCCTCGCCGAACGGGGCCTGGGCCGTCTGCGCGTACGCCGACTCGTACAGGTCCCGCCATTCACCGACCTGCTCGGCCGCCGCCGACGGCTCCGCCCCGGCGGCCGGGAGCGCACCGGTGTCGGCCGCCGGGACGACGTAGCCGACCAGCCGCTGGTCGCCGGCCTGGTCCTCGCGCAGCACCACGGCGGCGTCGGACACCCCCGGGTGCTTGCGCAGCACCGCCTCGATCTCGCCCGGCTCGATCCGGAAGCCGCGGACCTTGACCTGGTCGTCGGCGCGGCCGGCGAACTCCAGCTCGCCGTCGGCGTTCCACCGGGCCAGGTCGCCGGTCCGGTACATCCGCGATCCGGGCGGACCGAACGGGTCCGCGGTGAACCGCTCGGCCGTCATCGACGTGCGCCCCAGGTAGCCGCGGGCCACGCCGCGGCCGGCCACGTACAGCTCGCCGGGCACCCCCGGCGGCACCGGGCGCAGCCGCTCGTCCAGCACGTACACCCGGGTGTTCACCACCGGCCGCCCGATCGGTGTGCGGCCGCCGCCGGTCAGCGCACCGCTGGTGGCCACCGACACGGTGCACTCGGTGGGGCCGTAGGCGTTGACCACCCGCCGGCCGGCGGCCCAGGTCCGCAGCAGGTCCGGCGGACACGGCTCGCCGCCGATGATGAGGTGCGACAGGTCCGGCAGCAGCGGGCCCGGCCCGCCGGTGGGGACGGTGCCCAGGATCGACGGGGCGATCAGCAGGTGGGTGATCCGCTCCTCGGCCAGCACGCCGCCCAGCACCTCGCCGACCAGCGGCGACACCCTCGGCAGCACCAGCGTCCCGCCGGCCAGCAGGGCCGCGGAGATCTCCGCGAAGGACACGTCGAAGCTGGGCGAGGAGAACTGCAGCACCCTGCTGCCCGGGCCGGTGCCGAACCGCTCGATCTGCGCGGCCGCCAGCCCGGCGATCCCGGCGTGGGTGAGCACCACGCCCTTGGGGACGCCGGTCGACCCGGAGGTGTGGATGACGTAGGCGGCGTCGCGCACCGACGCCCGGGGGGCGGGGTCCTCGGCGGAGCAGGCCCGCCAGGCGTCCCGCACCCGCGGGTCGTCCATCATCCGCACGACCGCCGGGTCCAGCTCCGCGGGCAGCCGGTCGGCCGCCTCCGCACTGGTCAGCACCAGGTCCGGGGCGACGTTGCCGACCATCTGGGCGATCCGGTCCGCCGGGTAGGCGGGGTCGAGCGGCGCGTAGGCGCCGCCGGCCTTGAGCACGGCGACGATCGCGGTCATCAGCTCCGCCGACTTCGGCAGCGCCAGGCCGACCCGCCGCTCGGGGCCGATGCCCTGGCCGATCAGCCAGTGCGCGAGCCGGTTGGCGCGCGCGTTCAGCTCGGCGTAGGTCAGGTCGGTGCCGTCCGCGGTGAGCGCGACCGCGCCGGGTGCGCTGCGCACCTGCTCCTCGAACAGCTCGGCCCAGGCGGCCTCGGGCAGCGCGGAGGCGGTGGCGTTCCACTCCTCCAGCACCCGGTCCCGCTCGTCGCCGGCGAGGATCTCGATGTCGCCGATGGGTCGGGCGGGGTCGGCCACGGCGGCGCGCAGCAGCCGCACCCAGCGGTCGAACAGCCCCTGCACCGTGCCGCCGTCGAACAGGTCGGTGGTGTACTCGATCTGGCCGTGCACGCCCGCCGGGGCGCCGTCCCGCCCGTGCTCCTCGCTGAACATGAACAGCAGGTCGATCCGGGAGGTGCGGGTGAGCGCGGTCTCCCGGGAGGTGCTGAGGTCGGGCAGCTCGAACCGCGCCCGGTCGGTGTTGAGCAGCGCGAACCCGACCTGGAACAGCGGGTGGTGGGCGGCGGAGCGGCGCGGGTTGAGCTCCTCCACCAGGTGCTCGAAGGGCACGTCCTGGTGGGCGTAGCCTTCCACGCTGGTCGCGCGGACCTGGGCGACCAGCTCGGCGAAGGACGGGTCGCCGGAGGTGTCGGTGCGCAGCACCAGGGTGTTGACGAAGAACCCGACGAGGTCGTCCAGCGCCTGGTCGGTGCGGCCGGCCACGCCGGTGCCGAGCGGGATGTCGGTGCCGGCGCCCATCCGGGTGAGCAGCGCGGCCATGGCCGCCTGCAGCACCATGAACACGGTGGCGCCGGAGGCGCGCGCGAACTCCGCGACGGCGGCGTGCAGGTCGGCGTCGACGTCCACCTCCAGCAGGTCGCCCCGGTAGGAGGCGACCGCCGGGCGGGGCCGGTCGGCGGGCAGCGCGATCTGCTCGGGCAGCCCGTCGAGCCTGGTCCGCCAGTAGTCGAGCTGGGCGTTGAGCAGGCTCTGCGGGTCGGATTCGGCGCCGAGCAGCTCGCGCTGCCAGAGCGTGTAGTCGGCGTACTGGACCGGCAGCGGGGCCCAATCGGGTGCGGTCCCCTGGACGCGCGCGCCGTAGGCGGCGGCCAGGTCGCGGGCGAGCGGCCCCATGGACCAGCCGTCGGCGGCGATGTGGTGCATCAGCACCAGCAGGACGCACTCCTGCTCCGCCACCCGGAACAGCCATCCGCGTACCGGGATCTCCGAGGCCAGGTCGAAGGCGTAGCCGGCGGCCTCCTCCAGTACGGCGCCGAGTTCCGCCTCGGTGACGTCGCGGGTCCGCCAGGCGATCCGCGCCTCATCGGCGGGGATGACCCGCTGGTGCGGTTGGCCGTCGCGTTCGGGGAAGACGGTGCGCAGCGACTCGTGCCGCTCGACGACGTCGTCGAGGGCCGCGCGGAGGGCGGTCTCGTCCGCGTTCCCCTTCAGGCGCAGCGCCAGCGGCATGTTGTAGGAGGCCGAGGGTCCTTCCAGTTTGTTGACGAACCACAGCCGGCGCTGGGCGAAGGAGAGCGGCACCGCCTCCGGGCGGGGGCGCGGGGCGGGGGCGGAGCGGATCCGCTCGCCCTCGTCCAGCCGCTCGGCCAGGCCGGCGACCGTGGGGTGCTCGAAGAGCAGCCGCACCGGCACTTCGACGCCGAGGGCGGCGCGGATCCGGCCGACCAGCCGGGTGGCGAGCAGCGAGTGGCCGCCCAGGTCGAAGAAGCCGTCGTCGACGCCGACCCGGGTGAGGCCGAGCACCTCGGCGAACAGGGCGCACAGCGCCTCCTCGCGTTCGGTGCGCGGTGCCCCGCCGGTGGTCAGCGCGTCGAAGTCGGGGGCGGGCAGTGCGGCGTAGTCGATCTTGTTGTGCGGGGTGAGCGGTACGGCGTCCACGGCCAGGACGGCCGAGGGCACCATGTACTCCGGCAGCACCTGCCGTGCGTGCTCGCGCACCGAGGAGACCAGTGCGCCGATGCGGCGGGAGCCGACGGGGTCGTTGGCCAGCCGCCGCCCGTCCTTGGCCGGGCGGTACACCCCGGCCAGGGGCGCGGTCGCGTCGAGCGGCAGCAGCACCGCCTCGAACGGGTCGGGCGCCTCCGGCGACCAGGTCGGCACCGCCCGCCCCCCGGCCCCTTCCAACCGGACCCGCAGCTCCTCGGGGTCGACGGGGGTGCCGGTGAGCGCGGCGCCCTCCTCGGTCGCCAGCCGGGCGTTGGGCAGGCCGGTGACGCGCCCCGGGCCGTCCCCGCCCGCCGCCCGCGCGGCCACCCCCTCCAGGTCGGCGACGTCGCGGCCCCAGACCAGGCGCGGCGCGCCGGCGACGTCGAGGGTCTCCGCGGCGTCCGCGCCGCCGTCCGCACCGCCGTCCGCGCGGTGCAGGACCGCCTCGTAGCGGTGCCGGGTCAGCTCGTTGTGCGCCCGGCCCGGTTTGAGCACCACCTCCACGGCGGCCGCCCGGCCGTCGCGCCCGGCCCACTCGGTGAAGAAACCG
>NZ_ANBB01000110.1 GCF_000341105.1 Nocardiopsis potens DSM 45234 | reverse complement strand
TCCGCCGGAGAAGCCTGGACCAACGGCCTCACCATCGACTGGGCGAGCCTGTTCGCGAACACCGGCGCCAGGGCCGTCGACCTGCCCACCTACGCCTTCCAGCGCGAACGCTACTGGCTCGACGCCGGGCGGGCCGCGCAGCGGTCGCCCGAGGACGACCTGCGGTACACGATCGAGTGGAAGCGCCCGGCCCGCCCGTCCTCCGGGGCGGCCGAGCTCTCCGGCACCTGGCTTCTGGTCCACTCGGACGCCGACGCCCCCGAGGACACCGGCCTCGGCGCCGTCCGCGCGGCCCTCGAAGCGTCCGGCGCGCGGACGGTCCCCGTCGGCGTCCCCGCCGATGCGGACCGGGCCGCCCTCGCCGAAGCGCTGGCCTCGGCGGCCGCCGGTTCCGGCGAGGCCGAAGACGCCCCGGCCGGGGTCGTCTCGCTGCTCGCCCTCACCGGCGCCGATGACGACGGCGCCGCCGGTGCCGACGATGCCGGCGGCGTCCGCCCCTCCGGCACCGCCGCGGCCCGCACCCTCGTCCTCCTGCAGGCGCTCGCCGACATCCCCGCCCCCGCCCGGCTGTGGTGTGTGACGCGCGGGGCGGTCTCGGCCGTCCGCACCGACCCCGCCGCCGACCCAGCACAGGCAGCGGTCTGGGGCCTGGGCCGCGTCGCCGCCCTGGAACACCCCGACCTCTGGGGCGGCCTCATCGACCTGCCCCGCCGGGCCGGCGCGGAGGAGCAGGGCGACGCCGACGCCGAGGTCCGCGACGCTCTGGCGGCCGTGCTCGCCGGGGCCCACGGCGACGAGGACCAGGTCGCCGTGCGCCGCTCCGGGGCCCTGGTGCGCAGGCTCTCCCGTGCCCCCCTGTCCGCTCGGCGGCCGGCCCGCGACCGGAACCTGGACGGCACCGTCCTGGTCACCGGCGCCGACGACCCGTCGGGGGCCGACGTCGCCCGGAGCCTGGCCCGCGACGGTGCGCGGCACCTGCTGCTCCCGGTTCCGCCGGGCTCCGACGTCCCGGCCGGGCTCGCCGCCGAACTGGAGGAGGACGGCGCCCGCGTCACCGTCGTCCACCGCGACCTCGCCGACCCCGATGCGGCGGCCGCCGTCCTCGACTCCGTCCCCGCCGACTCCCCGCTGGTGTCGGTGGTCCACGCGCCGCCGCTCGTCCGCGCCGCCGCCCTCCTGGACACCGGCGCCGACCTGCTCGGCGCGGTCATGGCCGAGAAGGCCGCGGGCGCGGCGAACCTCGCCGCGCTGCTGGTGGAGCGCCGCGGCCGCGGCCAGGACTCCGACCTGCACTCGGTGGTGCTGTTCTCGTCCATCGTCGGGCTCTGGGGAGGGGCCGGTCAGGGCGCCTACGCCGCCGGGGCCGCCGCCGTCGACGCGCTCGCCGAGGAGATGCGCGCCGCGGGCCTCCCCGCCGCCTCCATCGCCTGGAGCCCGTGGGAGGGCGGGCCGGCCACCACCGGCGCCGAAGGGGAGCGCCTGCGCCGGCTCGGCGTCCGCCCGCTCCGCTCGGACGCCGCCGTCGACGCGCTGCGCAGGACGGTCGAGCACGGTCTGGCCTTCACCGTCATCGCCGACGTCGACTGGGAGCGGTTCGCGCCCGGCTTCACCTCCGCCCGGCCGAGCCCGCTGCTCGGCGACGTCCTCGAGGCCCGCCGGGCCGTCGACGCCGGCGCGGGGGGCGCGGCCGGTGCCGCAGGGGCCGCCTCCCCGCTCGCGGAGCGGCTGGCCGGCCGGTCGGAGGCGGACCGGCGCCGGGAGGTGCTGGCCCTGGTCCGCGGCCATCTCGCCGCCGTCCTCGACCACGCCTCGCCCGAGGCCGTGGACACCTCGCGGGCCTTCCGGGAACTGGGATTCGACTCGCTCACCGCGGTCGAGCTGCGCAACCGGCTCAAGGCCGCCACCGGCCTGACGCTCCCGGCCACGCTCGTCTTCGACTACCCCACCCCGGTCGCGCTCGCCGACCACCTGCTCACCCTCGTCTCCGGGGACGATGAGAGCGCCGGCGAGGACGCACGGCGCCGCCCCACCGGGGACGCCGGGGGCGCCGGCGACGACCCCGTCGTGATCGTCGGCATGGCGTGCCGGTTCCCCGGCGGCGTCGACTCGCCGGAGGCGCTGTGGCGGCTGGTGGCCGCGGGCGAGGACGCCATCACCCCGATGCCGGGCGACCGGGGTTGGGACCTGGAGGGCATCTACGACCCCGACCCGGACGCGCCCGGACGCACCTACGTGCGGGCCGGCGGGTTCCTCGACGACGCGGCCGGCTTCGACCCGGCGTTCTTCGGGATCTCACCGCGCGAGGCGCTGGCCATGGACCCGCAGCACCGCCTGCTGCTGGAGACCTCCTGGGAGGCGCTCGAACGCGCGGGCGTGGTCCCCGAGGAGATGCGCGGCCGCCCGGTCGGCGTCTTCGCGGGCACCAACGGGCAGCACTACGCCCCGCTGCTGCAGGACCCGCCCCGGGAGCTGGAGGGCTATGTCGGCACCGGCAACGGGTCCAGTGTCATGTCCGGCAGGGTCTCCTACACGCTGGGGTTCGAGGGCCCGGCACTGACCGTGGACACCGCGTGCTCGTCGTCGCTGGTCGCGCTCCACCTGGCGGTGCAGGCGCTGCGGAACGGCGAGTGCGACATGGCGCTGGCCGGCGGGGTCACCGTCATGTCCACCCCTGACATCTTCATGGAGTTCAGCAGGCAGCGCGGGCTCTCCGAGGACGGGCGCTCCAAGGCGTTCGCGGCGGCGGCCGACGGGTTCGCCCTGGCCGAAGGGGTCGGGATGCTGCTGGTGGAGCGGCTGTCCGACGCCCGCCGCAACGGCCACCGGGTGCTGGCCGTCGTCAAGGGCACCGCGACGAACCAGGACGGCGCGTCCAACGGTCTGACCGCGCCGAACGGCCCCTCCCAGCAGCGGGTGATCCGCGCCGCGCTGGCCGACGCCGGGCTCTCCACCGGCGACGTCGACGCCGTCGAGGCCCACGGCACCGGCACCCGGCTCGGCGACCCGATCGAGGCGCAGGCGCTGCTCGCCGTCTACGGGCGCGGGCGCGGGGACGCCGCCCCGCTCCGGCTCGGCTCGCTGAAGTCGAACATCGGGCACACCCAGCCGGCGGCGGGCGTCGCCGGGGTGATGAAGATGGTGCTGGCGCTGCGCAACGGCGTGCTGCCGAAGACCCTGCACGTCGACGCCCCCACCCCGGAGGTCGACTGGGACGCGGGCGCGGTCGAGCTGCTCACCGAGGAGATGCCCTGGCCCGCCGGGGAGGACGGAGACGCCGGCCGGGCACGCCGGTTCGGGGTCTCCTCGTTCGGGATCAGCGGCACCAACGCCCACGTGATCATCGAGGAGGCGCCGCAGGAGGCCGCCGAAGACGGCAGCGCCGACAGCGGTATTGACGGCGGCGCTGAGGGCGGCGCCCCGGCCTCCGCCTCGGAGGAGCCGGAGGAAGGGAGCGCCCCCGCCCTCCCGGCCGTTCCGCTCCTGGTGTCGGGGGCGACTGCGGGTGCGCTGGACGCCCAGCTCGCCCGGTTCGAGGACTTCCTGGCCGAGCGGCCGGACCTGAACCCGGCCGACGTGGGCTTCTCCCTGGCGACGGGACGCTCGGTCTTCGAGCACCGTGCCTTCGCCCTGGCCGGAGAGGCCGGGCGACCGACCGGCGAATGGACTCGCGGCTCCGTGGCGGGCCAGGGGCGGACGGTGTTCGTCTTCCCCGGGCAGGGCTCCCAGTGGATCGGCATGGGCGCCGAACTCCTCGACTCCTCCCCCGTCTTCGCCCAGGCCATCAACGAATGCGAAGCGGCGTTCGCGGGACTGGTCGACTGGTCGCCCCCCGACGTGCTGCGCGGCGCCGAAGGCGCCGCCTCCCTGGACCGGGTCGACGTCGTCCAGCCCGCCCTGTTCGCGATGATGGTCGGCCTGGCCAAGGTCTGGCGCTCCCTCGGGATGGAACCGGACGCGGTGCTGGGCCACTCCCAGGGCGAGATCGCCGCCGCCCACGTGGCAGGGGCGCTCTCGCTGGAGGACGCCGCACGCGTCGTCATCCTCAGATCCCAGGCGCTGCGCGCGCTCGCCGGATCAGGCGGCATGGTCTCCATCGCCGCACCCAAGGACCAGGTCGAACAGATCATCGCAGGGCGGGAAGGGCTGTCCATCGCGGTGGTCAACGGCCCGAGCGCCACCGTCGTCTCCGGCGACGCGAACCTCCTC
>NZ_ANBB01000109.1 GCF_000341105.1 Nocardiopsis potens DSM 45234 | reverse complement strand
GAATCACCGGGGTGCTCTCGCGGTGCGCAGGGCGCCCCACCCCGCCATCACCCTGCGTATTCATCCAGGCCAGGGGGTGCGGCGGTTTCAGGGGCGGCCGGCCCCCGACGCCCGGGCGACGCGGGAACGGCGAACTCGCCACTCCGGCCAGCCCCGACCGGCCCGCCCTGCTCTGCCGCGCCCGACCGACCGGCCGGTGCCCACTGCCGCCGTCGCTGCCCGCTTGAACCTTCGCTCCGTGGGGCCCGACACCCGGGCGAGGCGCCTGACCCCGCCCCTGCCCGCGCCGTCGCCGCCTGCTTGAAGCCCAGTCCTGCGGGGTGCCGCGCCGGACCGACCGACCGGCCGGTGCCCACCGCCGCCTTCGCCGCCCGCTTGAACCTTCGCCCCGCGAGGCGCCGGGCCCGGGTGAGACGCTCGGCCCCGCCCCTACCTGCGCCGTCGCCGCCTGCTTGAGCCGTCACCCCGTGGGGCGCCGCGCCCGGGCGACCACCCTCGCCTCGTCCCCACCGCTGCCGTCGCCGCCTGCTTGAACCTTCGCTCTGCGGGGCGCGGCACCCGACCGACCGGCCGGCACGCTTTCCCGCCGTCGCCGCCCGCTTGAACCCCGACCCCGTGGGGCGGCGCGCCCGATCGGTCGGCCGGCACGCTCTCCCGCCGTCGCCGCCGGTCGAGGCGGTGACAGCGCCGGGGTCGGCGCATTTCAGGGGGCGGGTGCGGTCAGGGCTCTTCCTGGGGGCGGTAGGCGACGCCGAGTGGTGTCAGCACCTCCTGCAGCTCCGCCTCGAACAGGGGCTCCATGTCGCCGAGGATGAGCGAGAGGTGGTCGAAGACCTCCATGCACACCACGCCGTAGAGGCGCACCCAGGAGGAGAGGAGAACGCGCAGGGCGCCGTAGGAGACGTTGTCGGTGGTGAACCCGGTCTCGGTGGCGAAGGCGTCCAGCTGGGCGCGGAGCGCCGGGGGGATGCCCTCCTCGGCGGGGAGCGCGAACCGGCGCTCCTCCAGCAGTCGGTCGAAGAGGGCGAAGAAGGTGGCGGCGAAGTGCCGGGCGGCCTCCAGCACCCGCGCGTCGGCGGTGCGGTCCGGGCCGGGCAGGCCGAACATCAGCGCGAACTCCGGCCGGTTGGCCAGCGCCCAGGTGCGGAAGGCGCGCAGCGAGGTGAGGATGCGGCCGTCGGTGTCCTCGGGCGGCAGTGCGGAGCTGGCCCCCTCCACCGCCTCGGCGAGCTCGGTGAACAGGTCGGCCTTGAGGGCGTTGAGCAGGTCGCCGATGCTGGAGAAGTAGCGGTACAGGCCGGGGGCGGTCATCCCCATGTCGCGGGCGATGGCGCGCAGGCTCACCCCGCCCGGCCCCTGCTCGGCCAGCTGCCGCCGGGCGTTCTCCTTGATCTCGGCGAGTGTGGCCTCGCGCACACGCTCCCGCCTGCTCGGTGCGGACCGGGCGCCGGGACGCTCCTCCCCGCCGTCCGATCCGCCCGCGTCGACCTGCGCCGACCCTGGTCCGGAGCCTCGCACTTCCCTCCGCCTCTCTAGGCGCCCGCGCGCCCGCCCGGCGCGGCCGCCGCCACCGGTCCTGTTGACACCGGAATCGGTGGTAAATAGCGTCATCTTCCGTGAACACCGTAAGCTGACGCCGTTCACCGGCATTAGCCGTGTTCGCGATCGTGTCACCTCACGTTAACAGCATGCCGAGGGGCGTTTCATGTTCTCAGCGCTGGGACGGTTCACCTACCGCGGCCGGGTGTGGGTGCTCGCGGCCACGCTCGTCTTCGCGGTCGCCTCCGGCGTCTGGGGCACCGGAGTGTTCGGCGCCGTCGGCGACGGCGGCTTCGAGGACCCCGGCGCCGAGTCCACCCGGGCCGCGGAGGTGATCGAGGAGCGCCTCGGCCACGACGGCGTCGACGTGGTCGCGGTCTTCCGCAGCGACGAGCTGCGCTACGACAACCTCACCTTCGTCAAGCAGATCCAGGGCATGCGGGACCGGCTGCCGGACGAGGTCGCCTCGGCCACCACCTACCTCGACGACGGCCTGACCGACATGGAGCGCGGCATCCTCCTCTCCGAGGACGGCCACGCCACCTACGTGCCGATGACCATCGAGGGCGACACCAAGGCCGAGCGGATGGAGAACTTCTCCGAGATCCGCGACGAGATCACCGCCGGCCCGCTGGAGCGGTCGCTGGGCGGCCCGCTCGCCATCGAGAAGGAGATCTCCGAGCGGGCGGAGAGCGACGCGGTCCGCGCCGAGCTGATCTCCCTGCCGCTGCTGCTGGTCCTGCTGGTGGTGATCTTCGGCGGCGTGGTGGCGGCGCTGATGCCGCTGGCCGTCGGCGGGCTGGCCATCCTCGGCTCGCTCACCCTGCTGCGCGCGCTCACCTACGCCACCGACGTGTCGGTCTTCGCGGTCAACGTCGCCACCCTGCTCGGCCTGGGCCTGGCCATCGACTACGGGCTGTTCATCGTGAGCCGGTTCCGGGAGGAGGTGGCACGCGGTGCGGCGGTCTCCGAAGCGGTGCCCAGGACCCTGGCCACCGCCGGGCGCACCGTCGCCTTCTCCGGGGTGACCGTGATGATCGCCTTCGCCGGGCTGCTCTTCTTCCCACAGCCGATCCTGCGCTCCATCGGCCTGGGCGGCATCGCGGTGGTGCTGTTCGACGTGCTCGCCGCCCTGGTGGTGCTGCCCGCGCTGCTCTCCGTGGTGGGCCGGCGGATCGACGCGCTGCGCGTCTTCTCCCGGGTGCACCGGCGCCGCGCGCTCGGCGTCACCGCCGCGGTCGCCGCGCGCACCGGCGGCGGGGCCTGGTCCAGGCTGGCGCAGAGCGTGATGAGCCGCCCGGTGCTCTACACGGTCGCGGTGGGCGGCGTGCTCATCGCGTTCGCCTCGGCGCTGTTCTCCACCCACGTCGGCTCCACCGACCAGCGCTACCTGCCGGCCGGCGCGGAGAGCCGGGCCGCGATGGAGTCGCTGGCCGAGGACTTCCCGGCCGGCGCGGTGGGCACCGCCGACGTCGCGGTCACCGGGATGGGCTCCGGGGCGGAGGCGGAGCGGGCCCTGGACGGCTACGCCGAGCGGCTCAACGCGGTCGACGGGGTGGTGGAGGCCTCGGTGGAGCGGTTCTCCGCCGGCACCGCGCACATCACCGTCGCCTACCGGGGCGAGTCCGACTCCCCGGAGACGCAGCGGCTGATCCGCGAGCTGCGCGCCGAACCCGGCCCGGAGGGCGCGGAGGAGGTGCTGGTCGGCGGGGTCGCCGCGATGCAGATCGACAACGTGGCGGCGATCGTCGCGGCGGTGCCCTGGACACTGGCGTTCGTCATCACCGTCACCGCGGTGCTGCTCTTCCTCGCCTTCGGGTCGCTGGTGCTGCCGGTGAAGGCGGTGCTGATGGGCTTCCTGTCGCTGGGCGCCTCGCTCGGCGTGGTGATCTGGGGCTTCCAGGAGGGCCACCTCGCCTCGCTTCTCGGCTTCGACGCGGTCGGCACCATCGACCCCACCTACATGGTGCTCATCCTGGTGGTCGCCTTCGGCCTGGCCATGGACTACGAGCTGTTCCTGCTCAGCCGGGTGCGCGAGGAGTACCTGGCGACCGGGGACAACCGGCACTCGGTCGCGGTCGGGCTGCAGCGCACCGGGTCCATCATCACCAGCGCCGCCCTGCTGCTGGTGGTGGTGCTCGGCGCGATGGGCTCCTCGGCGCTGCTCTCGCTGAAGATCATCGGCGTCGGCCTGACCGTGGCGGTGGCGGTGGACGCCACCCTGGTCCGGGCGCTGCTGGTGCCGGCCACGATGCGGCTGCTCGGCGGAGCCAACTGGTGGCTGCCCGGCCCGCTGCGCCGGCTGCACGACCGGATCGGCATCACCGAGGGGGAGGGCCCGGAGGAGGAGCCGGACGCCGGTGCGGAGCGCCCCCGCGAGCGGGCGCCGCTCTCCTGACCCTCCGGGAGCGGCGGCGGCCGGTCACCGCTTGCGCGGCGGCGCGGTGCGCCGGTCGGTGATCGGCAGGGCGGGGCGGAGCCGGTGCACCTCGGCCAGCACCTCCTCCACGCTCCGGTCCCAGGAGGAGCGGACCGCCGCCCCGGGCCGGACCGTCCACGGCGACGGCGGCGGCACCGGCCCCCGCTCGCCCTCGCACTTCTCGTCCCCGGCGAGGAAGTGCAGGTAGTCCAGGTCGTGGGTGTGGTCGGCGTAGGCGACGCTGCGCCGGCACAGGCAGACCGAGGCGACCTCGTCCCAGGGCAGGAAGATGTCGTCGGAGGGGCGCCGCGGCCACGGTGCGAGCAGCCGGACCCCGGAGGAGTCCAGCTCCAGGAACGGGCGGCGGGACAGCCGCCGGCCGGCCACCAGCAGGCCGCCGCCGGCGAACAGCACCACGGTGACCGCGCCGATCAGGACGTCGGCCGGTCCGCCGCGGAGCACCAGGGCCACCCCGATGGAGATGAACACCAGGCAGGCTGCGGTGAGCCAGACCCCCTGCGAGGTGATCCGGCGGCGGTTGACGACGGCGAAGACACCGGGTCGCGCGTTCACCCTCCCAGCGTACGACGGCGGCCCCGGCCGGGAGGGGTATCCCGGCCGGGGCCGC
>NZ_ANBB01000108.1 GCF_000341105.1 Nocardiopsis potens DSM 45234 | reverse complement strand
CGTCGCCGCCCGCTTGGACCTCCGCTCCGCGAGGCGCCGCACCCGACCGACCGGCCGGTCCCCTCCCCGCCTTCGCCGCCGGCTTGAACCTTCGCTCTGCGGGGTGCCGCGCCCGGGCGGGGCGCCCGCCCCTCCCCTACCGCTGCCGTCGCCGCCCGTCTTGACCTTCGCTCCGCGAGGCGCCGCACCCCACCGACCGGCCGGTCCCCCTCCCGCCCTCGCTGCCCGCTTGAACACCCGCTCCGCGGGGCGCCGCACCCGGCCAGAGCGCCCGCCCCGCCCCTGCCTGCGCCGTCGCCGCCCGCTTGAACCCTCGCTCTGCGAGGCGCCGCGCCCGGGCGACCACCCCCACCCTGCCCCTACCGCTGCCGCCGTCATCCGCCCTGGTAACCGTCCCGGCGGAGCAGCTCCAGCAGCTCGTCCTCGGTCGGGGTGTGCACCTGCTCCAGCACGCCGCGCAGGAAGGCGGTGTCGGCGTCACCGTCGTAGGCGGTCACCGTCACCGCCCGGTCGCCGAAGTCGCGGTGGAGGGAGAGCGCGGGGTCGCTGTTGGCGGTGTCCCGGGTGACCGCCTCCACCAGCCCGCCGCCCAGGTCGGTGCAGCTGCGCACCTCCACCGCACCGCACCAGGGCCCGTACTCGGCCTCGCCCGGGCCGGAGGGGTCATAGAGCGTGTAGTCGATCATCGGGCCGTTCCCGGTCTCCGGACCCGCCCGGTAGACGACGCTGAACGCATGCGAATCCGCCCACCCCATCGCGTCCTCCTCCGCCGAGGCGGCGTCGGGGACCAGCAGCTCTCCGGGCTCCCAGGGCAGGGCCGCGGTCAGGTCATACAGGTCCCGCCGGTCCTGCGCCCGGTGCTCGGCGGCCCACTGCCAGGCGCCGAGCACGACCAGCACCAGCGCACCGGCGAGCAGCGCCCGCCTCTTCCTGAGCGCCATCGGCCGCCCCTCCTCCGGCGTTCCCGCGGACCCGGCGGCGCTTCTTCGCCGCCCCTCCGGCCGCCCGCCCCTCTCAAGGCCACCGGCGGCTCAGCACCGTAGCAGCACGGCTGCGGGGCGGTCCGCGCCCCGCCCCGGATTCCCCCGATCCGCCCGGGAACACGCCGCGCCCTCCCGGAGTGGCACCGGGAGGGCGCGGACGGGGACAGGAGGCGGCTCAGGAGCGGGCGGCCTCGGTGTCCGGGCCCGTGAGGGCGGGGTCGGCGGGGGCGATGCCGGCGACCGGTTCCGCGGCGGCCGCGGCCCGGTCGGCCAGGTGCGCCCGGACCGACCAGGCCACCGCGCCGGCCCAGGCCAGCCAGATCAGCGCGTAGATCCCGGTCTCCACCGCCCCGGGGAGAACGACCAGGTCGGCGCCGAGGACGGTGCGGGTGTTGGTCAGGATGATCACGCCACCGACGGCCGAGCCGAGCACCCGGGGCGGGAACCTGCGGACGATCCACGCCGCGACCGGCGCCGCCGCGACGCCGCTGACCAGCAGCACGGCCGCCCAGGTCAGGTCGATGCCCCCGGAGCCGAGCCCGACCAGGAAGCCGAGGCTGGCCGAGAGCGCGATGATGAACTCGCTGGTGTCGATGGAGCCGACCACCTTGCGCGGCTCGATCCGCCCGCTGGCCAGCAGCGCCGGGGTGCCCACCGGCCCCCAGCCGCCCCCGCCGGTGGCGTCGACGAACCCGCCGACCAGGCCGAGCGGGGCGAGGAACCGCTTGCGCAGCGGCTTGCCCAGGTTCCGGGTGGGCATGCCCCAGGCGGTGAACCGGACCAGGATGTAGACACCGAGCGCCATCAGGATCCCGGACATGAGCGGCGCCGCGACCTCGGTCGACAGCCAGCTCAGAAAGGTCGCCCCGGAGAACGCCCCGACCGCCCCGGGCAGCGCGATCCGCCGCACCACCTTCCAGTCCACATTGCCCATCCGCCAGTGCGCGACCCCCGAGGCCAGCGTCGTCCCGATCTCGGCCAGATGCACCGTCGCGGACGCGGCGGCGGGGTTGGTCCCGATGATCAGCAGGAGAGTCGTGGACGTGACGCCGTACGCCATGCCGAGACTGCCGTCGACCAGCTGCGCGAAGAAGCCGACGATGGCCAGGAGAACGAGGGTTCGCATGGGGCCTTCCGGGAGCCGCTACCTATCCGACTTGTTAAGTAGGAATAGTGGGGTGTTCGAGGGCTCCGCGTCAACCCCCGCCCCTGCCGCGCGAGCGCGGCCGCCCGTAGGATGGCGCCGCTGCCGCAGCAGGTCCCGGCGACGGCGGCGCTCGTTTCAGCGACACACCGGGGTCGGCCGCACTACCGGAGGTTCGCTGAAATCTGGAATCGGAGCCACTGGGTGACCTGGGCTCTGGCCTTGGGCTTTACCTTGGGGTCGCCATCCGCCCTATGAGGGATAGAAACCAGTAGACCCACACGATGGCCATCTGTGCGTCCAGGTCGCCATCCGCCCTATGAGGGACAGCGACCCACCCGCCGCTCAGCCAAGCTCAGTAGATGATCGACACGATCCGGCAGGCCGCCCGGGCCAGCTCCCGGTCGCCCTCCACCTGAGCGCGCTCCCAGGCCTCGTCCGGTCGGATGCCCCGGGTGCACAGGCGCCAGGCGGTCTCCGCGTCCAAGTGGAGGACGGCCGCAGGGGCGCCGGCGTCCGGCTCGGCCAGGGACCATCCCGCCCCCGTCGCGGTGGCGGTCCAAGCACCCCCGGCCGCCCCGGTGACCTGCACCCGGATCTGTGTGCCGAGGGGCGCCCCGACCTCGCGCAGGGTGTGCGGCAGGGCGCGCATGAAGGTGTCCAGGACCGTGGAGAGCGGCCGCTGGTCCGGGTCGGTTCCCTGGCCGACGGCGTGGCGGATCTGCTGGCGGTGGGTCCAGTACTCGGTGAAGTCGCGGGCACTGTCCAGCCACATCGGCGACGGGTCGGCGCCGGCCCAGGAGACCCCCAGGGACGGCGCCTCGGGGTCGGCCTCCTCGTAGAACCGGACCGCCTGCCGGCCGATCAGGTCCAGGGTGTCCGTGAGCGCGGCCGGGCTGACCCGGCGGTAGGCGTCGACCCACTCCTGATTGATGCGGTGGATGAACCGCTCCAGCGTCTCGCCGGGCGCGAAGGCGGGCCCCTCCTCGTGCCCGTCGCGGTCGCGGGCGAGGCGTCCGTAGAAGTCACCGAGGATGTGGGCGGCCAGGTCGCGCACGCTCCAGCCCGGCACCGCCTCCCTGCCCCAGTCGGCGGGGGCCAGCCCGCGCAGCGTGGCCGTCAGCGCGGCCTGCTCCGGGGCGAACAGGGGGCGGGCGTCGATCGGGGGGCCGAGCCGGGAACGGTCCGGCGTTTCAGCACTCTGGAGGCTCATCAGGAAAGACTCGTCCCATCTGGGGTACCGGCGGTCCGACCGTACGCCACCGGTCGAGCACCGGGCCACCGGAAATTCGCGGTGAGCGCCGCGGCCGCCCGGCAGCGTGTCCCGGCCACCGCACCTCCAGACCTCCAGCGGCCTGATCGGACGCCACCTCGCATCCGGCCGCCGCGTTCACCCGGTGCCGAACGCCGACGCGACCGGCCCGGTCAGGAATTCGCGGATGGCGGGAGCGGTGGCGCGGGCGAGGTCCGCGGCGGTCCGGAGGTCGTCGCCGATCGAGACCGCGGCCAGCCGCCCGTTGGGGAGGGAGCCGGCGGCCTCTTCGGCGAGAGCGGTGGGGTGGCGTGGGTCGGTGCCCGGGAAGACGAGGGTCGGCACGGTGATCGCCGCGAGTTCGCCGACGCTCCGGAAAGAGCGGTCATGGCCGATGGAGGCCGCGGCCACGATGCTGGCGGGGTCCGATCGGGGGATGGCGTCGCGCACCATGGCGCCGACGACGGGAGGGAACCCGGCGAGGATGGGCTCCCAACCCGCCTCGATGCCATCGGCCTCGACGCGGGCGGCGAACGCGTCGAGGAAGCGGATCTCGGCCTCCTTGGCCTCGTCGTCCTCGATGTCCTCGACCCCGATGAGCACGGCCGCCCGGACCCGGTTCGGGTATGCCGCCGCCGTCCGGAGCGTGATCGTGGAGCCCAGGCCTGCGCCGGCGAGTACGGCACTGGAGACGCCGATGTGGTCCAGGAGCCCGATCACGTCCTCGACATATTGGTCCCAGGTATGGCGGGCCGGGTCCTTGCAGACCGACCGGCCGTAGCCTCGCAGGTCGGGCAGTACGACCATGAAACGATCGGCGAGCCGTTCGGCCAGGGGGAGCATGCTCTCGCGGTCGGGGCCGCCGGCATGCATGAGGACCAGGGCCTGCCCCTCGCCGGTGACGGTGGCGTGCAGGGTGCAGCCGTCGGCCGCCTGGCGGCTGATCTCTTCCATGAGCCGAATCTAGAGCGTCCGCACCGGCCTCCGGTACGCCTTAAACCGCCAACGGATACCGGAATCCCGCCACTTGAGGACTTTTCATTCTGCTTCGCGGAGCCGGAGCACGAGCACGGCGGGTGTTCTCTCCAGCGCGACGGCCGCGCGGCAAATCCTGCGCCTCCCTGCACGGCCTTGGACAGATCCGGCCATCCCAGCACACGCTCCGTGTCGAAACGCTATATTTCCGTACCGGCCGGTGAGGTAAAGGGACGCGCGAGCTGGTGATGATGGGGATCTCCGAGGTCCAGCTCTTCATCTCCGAGGCGCAGAGCACCGCCGACCTGGCCAACGCCAGTGACATCGTGGCCCGGGTCGCGCGCGTGACGGTCGGGGCGGTCCGGGTGGCCGGCGGGGAGCTCGTCATCCCGGCCTCGCTCGACACCGGCGCGCCGGCGCCCGACCGGATCGTCGCGCCGGCCCGCCGAGGACGCCCCTGCGAGGGTGCCGCAGCACATGAAGAAGACCCGGATCTCCGCGGCCGGTGGGTGAAGCGCCGCTGGCACGCCCTTCCTGAACTGCCCTCCTGTCGCCATCAGCCCTATGAGGAGCGGAAACCGCCTTCCCGAAGTCCGGCGAGGAGGCCGCGCACGCCGTCGGCGGCCGCTCGGGCGGCCGGGGTGGGCGCACGTCCTCGCCCCCGTCGCGGGGCCGGGGTGTTCCGGCGCCCGGCCGCGGCGGCGAGGGAGTCGGAGATGCGTTTCAGGCCCTCCGGGTCGACCTCGTGCTCTTCCGCGTCGTCTCCGAGCGAGGTCTCCGCAGAGGGCCGCACCTCCTGCCCTGCCTCCGGAACCACAGGTGGTGGCGGGTCCTGCCCAGGGAAGCTGCGGCACGCTTCCCCACACACCGCGCAGCTTTCGCCCGGAATGTTGCGGACCGAGGGATGGGCCGGGCAGGTTCGGGCGGCTCTGCCGCCGGAATCGGTGATGAATCCGGGGGCGGTGTCCGCAGCCTCCCAGATCCCCCGTCCATCCCCGCCGTCCCCGACGGAGGCGGGAGAGGCGGGGAGGCGAACGGGACCGGTGAGGCCGGTGGCGTCATCGCCGCGCGGCTCCGGCGGCCCCGGCGGCAGCGGCACCCCCGCCCCGACTCCCAGCCTTCGGGCGTTCCAGGACCGCACCGACTCCGCCGAGGCCAGCCGCGCCAGCAGCGCCGGATAAGAGATCATCTCATTTGGATTCTCGGTAGCCTGGCCGTGTGTCGATGGTTGAACGCCTTGTGC
>NZ_ANBB01000107.1 GCF_000341105.1 Nocardiopsis potens DSM 45234 | reverse complement strand
GGAGGACTGCCTGCAGGACCCGGAGACGAGTGCGCAGGTCTGCCCCGGCGACGAAGGGTGGGAGGCCGCGGAGGACACCGTTCCGATCTCGGGGCCCGACGACCCCCGGTGCCGATCGGACTGGTCGGAGAACTGCTACGAATACTGCTACGTCTCCCCGACCACGCCGAACCGGATCCCCGGCTCCGCATGCTACGACGGCGAATTCCACGAAGAGGACTGGATCTGGGCCGAATACGCCTGCCCGTCGCTCTACACCCCTGCCCCGTCCCCGGGGTTCGAGTACAGTTTCCCGCTCTCCTGCCCGGAACCCCCCACGGAGGACGACGTCCCGCCGGAGCTGGAAGGGGACCCGTACGCGCTGCAGATCGTCTACGGATGCCAGAACTCCCTGGAATGGGCCGAGATCTACGCGGAGGAGATCGACTCCTACAAGGAAGTGGTCTGCGGTTACGTTCCCGCGGCCGATTGACGGGCCGGTGCCGGTGCGCCGCGCCCCGCCGCCCCCGTGCCCGGGGAGGCGGGGCCTGAAAGCGTCACACCGGGTCCGCCGCGTTCACCCGGGCGCTGCGCAGCAGCCGCGGCGAGGCGCCGTAGCGCTCGCGGAACGCCGCGCTGAACGCGCTGGCCGAGGTGAAGCCGGTGCGGCGGGCCACCTCGGACACCGGCATCGACGTGTTGCGCGGGTCGGTGAGCAGCTCCCGGGCCTGGGCCAGCCGGATGTCCTTGATGAGCCGGCGCGGGGTGGTCCCCACGGTCTGCAGGGCCAGCTGGAGCTGGCGCAGCGACCAGCCCAGGTCCGCGGCGAGCGTCTCACCGCGCAGCCCCGGGTCGCCCGCGTGCAGCTGCACGTGGCGCTGGGCCGCCGCGGCGATCTCGGCGAGCCGCCCGCCGGGCTCGGCTCCGCCGCTCTGCCCGCGCAGGGCCATGCAGACCAGGTCGGTGGTGCGCTCGGCCACGGCGTCGAACTCGTCCGGGGTGAGCTCGGGCGCGTTGTCGGTGAGACCGGTCACCATGGCGCTGGCGATCCGCCCCACCCCCGTGCCGAGGTCCACCGGGCACGGCGGCAGCCGCCCGAACAAGGTGGTCTCCAGCGGCCGGCGCTCCAGCGAAAGCGCCAGCGCGCCGGAGTGCTCCATATGCTCGAACATGAGCGGCCTGGCCATGGTGAAGACGCACGCCTCCCCCGCTCTCAGGAGGATCTGCTCCCTGTTCTGCTCGATGACGATCGTCCCCGAGCTGCAGACGATCAGGAAAGGGTCTCCGCCGGGCGCATCGCGCAGGTGGCGCTCGGTCCTCCGATGGCGGACGCGGTCGGAGCGCCAGGTGAGGACCTGGTGGTTGTCGGTCCACACACGGAGCGCATCGCTGTGGAAGCGCGGCCCGCCGCCCGGGAAAACGGAATCCAGGCCGTGATGGTAGCCGCTGACTCGCTCGTGCCAGATCTGGAACGCCTCCTCGAGGGGGAGGTGGCCTGTCGCCGTGGTCTCAGTCCTGACAGTGGGCATGGGTCCTGGTCCCTGGTCCGTTCTGCCGTCCGCTCACTTCTTTCGCGGGCCGCACCGGCGGGGGCGGTGCGGCACTCGGGAATTCGCGCCGGAGATGAATCGGAGATGAATCCGGGCGCCGGGCGGTTCAGTATACGGATCGCGGGGTTTCAGGGATATTGCGAGAGGCCCCCGGTGAGCACTTCCTCCGCGGACGTGCCGGGGTCCGCCGGCGCCGCTCCCGCCTGGCGGGTGAGGGGGGCCAGTTCCACGGCGAGGCGCAGGGTGAGGCTCGCCGGGTCGACGGGGCGGGTGAGGAGCTGCTCGACCCGGGCGATCCGCTTGACCACGGTGTTGGGGTGGACGTTGAGGCGGCGGCCCGCGCGGGTGGGGCTCGCCCGCTCGTCGAGGTAGATCCGCAGGGTCTCCAGGAGGCGGCCCGACGGGTCGGCCGACGGCGCGACGGCGCCGATCTCCCGCTCGACGAAGTCGCTGCACGCGCGGAGGTCCCGGGAGGCCAGCGCCACCACGGCGACGTCCTCGAAGAAGACCATCCCCGACCGGCCGGCGGCCACGTGGATGCGGCGGGCCTCCAGGGCCTCGCGGTGCGTGGTGCGGAACCCCTCCACGCCGACGTGGCGGATGCCCCAGGCGGCGTGCACGCCGTGCGGCAGCCGGTGGCCCGCCATCGCGGCGCGCAGGTCCGAATCGGCGCAGGAGACCCAGGTGAACACGGCGTTGTCGGAGGTGCGCATGGTGATCTGCTGGTGCGGGCCCGCCCGGTCGACCAGGCGCGCCGCCGCCTTCTCCAGCACCTCCGCCGGCGCGGTGCCGCTCCACACGACGAAGCACGCGTGCGGGGTGCCGAAGTCGTAGTCGACGAGGCATTCGGCGCGCGCCTGGTCGATCTCGCCGGACAGCAGCCGGGTCAGGACGTCGCGGACGCTGATCCGGTCGGCGGCGGGCGACTCGGCGGAGCGCTCCGCGTACACGAGTGCGATCCGCCGCGACACCGCCTGGAAGTAGCCGGAGAGGAACGCGGCCGCGTGCTCCAGCACCGCGGTGCGCCCGGCCTCCGACAGCCCCTGGCGGGTGTCCCGCAGCGACTTGGTGAGATGGAGCCAGACCTCCGTCTGGACGGTCTCCACCTCGTGGAGCAGCGGGGACAGCGTGGATCCCGGCATCGTGCCGGCGAACCGGGCGTGCCGTTCGACGTCGGAGGGCACCGGCACCGGTTCGCGCGGGTGCCCGGCGTACTCCGCCAGCGTGCGCAGGTGGAGCGTGACGAGCTGGGCGCGGCGCGCCTCGGCGGGCTGCGCCGCCCCTTCGGAATCAGTGGCGTCGAGGCGGAGGCGCCGGAGGATGCGGCCGCGCAGCGCGGCCTCGTGGCCGTGCAGCCAGTTCTGCAGCCACAGCATCGGCCGCCGGTCCGCTCCGTCGGAGGGCCACGTGGGGGCGTGCACCAGGGAGGGGGTCATGGCCCGGAATCTATCCACGCCGGACCGGTCCGGACGTGGTCTCCCGCGCAAGGACTTTGCGCCCACGCGCATGATCGGGATCCCCGCCGGAGAACGGTTCCGGCGCACCACCGCGGGGTGGCGCGGCACCCCACCCCCGGTCGCGGACGGGGCCCGCCCCGGTGTCCCCGCCGTCTCGGCGTCGCAGAGCCGCGGGGCGCCGCCCGCGCGCACAACGGATTCCGCTGCCGGCCGCACTGCCCGCGGACCCCCGGGCCGCCCTGCGGCGGGAACGCGGCCGCCGCGCCCTCCTCTTATCGGGATCTCCCCTTCTTCTGGGAGTCGCGCAGATTCTCGACCCGGCGGGGGACCATGGACCTCTCGGCCCGTTCCCGGCTGGTCGTCTTGTCGCCCCTCCTGAGCCCGGTTCCCGGATCGTCGTGCAGGATGATCGCCTCGGTCTTCGGCTTCTCTCCGTCTTTCCTCGGCATGCGCTCTCCCTCATGGCGGAGTCCGGTCCTGGGATTCTCCGCCGGAATCCGCGGTCGGTTCCGGTCCGTTCGGGGGCGTCCGCCTCCGCTGAACCGGGGATCGGAGGCTACGTCACCTTCCCGGTCTCCTCGAGGGCCCGCCGGGGATTCTTTTCCAACCTGATCGGGAATCGGCCCGGGACTCTACTCCGGGGTGGCGGCCCGGACCATCCCCGAATTCGCTCCTCCCGGAAGGGGAAGGGAATCCCCGCGGTCGGAGAGAGGACGGGGCGGCTCTCGGCACACCGGGTACTGCCGCCGAAGGGCCGCGCCGAGCCGGCGGAGACGGGAGGGCCGCACCGGGCCGCCCCGGAGAACACGAACGGCGGAGGCCCGGATCGAACCGGATCTCCGCCGTATCAGCCGAAGCTGGTGTCCGAGGGGGGACTTGAACCCCCATGCCCTTAACGGGCACTAGCACCTCAAGCTAGCGCGTCTACCTATTCCGCCACCCGGACCGGTGTGGACGGCGCCTCAGCGCCGGACAGGGTCAACCATAGCAAAGGTCCGGGGGTGGGCGGACATCGTTTTCTCCCGGCGGGGGTGGGAGGGTTCTGGGGACGGCAGTCGCGGAGTGCGGAGAGGAGCTGGGATCCATGGCGGAGCCGGTGGAGCGGAAGGCGGGGGCGGAGGAGGAGGTCGTGGAGCTGTGCCGGGAGCTCATCGCGATCGACTCGTCGAACTACGGGGACGGGTCCGGGCCGGGGGAGCGGGAGGCGGCGGAGTACACCGCGGCCAAGCTCGACGAGGTCGGGGTGGAGGTGCAGGTGTTCGAGTCCGCGCCGAAGCGGACCAGCCTGGTGGCGCGGATCGAGGGGGAGGACCCCTCGCGGGCGCCGCTGCTGCTCCACGGGCACCTGGACGTGGTGCCGGCCGACGCGGCGGACTGGACCCATGACCCGTTCGCCGGGGAGGTCGCCGACGGGTGCGTGTGGGGGCGCGGCGCCGTCGACATGAAGGACATGGACGCGATGATGCTGGCGGTGGTCCGGGAGCGGATGCGCACCGGGCGCAAGCCGCCGCGCGACATCGTGCTGGCCTTCCTCGCCGACGAGGAGGCCGGCGGGAGCTACGGGGCGCAGTGGCTGGTCGACCGGCACCCCGAGCTCTTCGCGGACTGCTCGGACGCGGTCAGCGAGGTCGGCGGGTTCAGCGTCACCGTGGAGGAGGGCCGCCGGCTCTACCTGATCGAGACCGCGGAGAAGGGCATCGCCTGGATGCGGCTGACCGCGCGCGGCACCGCGGGGCACGGCTCGATGGTCAACGACGACAACGCCGTCACCGAGCTGGCCGAGGCGGTGGCGCGGCTGGGCCGGCACGAGTTCCCCGTCCGGCTCACCAAGACCGTGCGGACCTTCCTGGAGGAGGTCTGCGAGGAGTTCGGGATCCCCTTCGACGAGCGGAACCCCGAGGCCGCCCTGGAGCGGCTCGGCCCCGTCGCCGGGATGATCGGCGCCACCCTGCGCAACTCGGTCAACCCGACCGTGCTCTCCGGCGGCTACAAGGCCAACGTGATCCCCGGCACCGCGACCGCGCAGGTCGACGGCAGGTTCCTGCCCGGGATGGAGGAGGAGTACTTCGCCGAGATCGACCGGCTGCTCGGCCCCAAGGTCGACCGGGAGTTCATCCAGTACCTGCCGTCGGTGGAGACCGAGTTCTCCGGCGGGCTGGTCTCGGCCATGGGCCGGGCGCTGGAGGAGGAGGACCCCGGGTCGAAGGCGGTGCCCTACTGCATGTCCGGCGGCACCGACGCGAAGAGCTTCCAGCGGCTCGGCATCCGCAACTTCGGGTTCGCCCCGCTGAAGCTCCCGCCCGAGCTCAACTTCTCCGGCATGTTCCACGGCGTCGACGAGCGGGTTCCGGTCGACTCGCTCCGCTTCGGCGCCCGGGTCCTGGACCGGTTCATCGATCTGAGCTGATCCCCGGCACGGCAGGGAGGGGAGGGGCGGCACGCCGTGCCGCCCCTCCCTTTTCGGTGTCCGGGCACGGGGGAGGGCGGTGAATCGGATGGGGAGGGGAGGAGGGAGAACCCGAAAAAAATCCGTTCCGGTTCCCCGTTTTTACCCGGACGATCGCCCAGAGTGGTGCTAGCGTGACTCTCGGTCGGCGGAGGAGGGCCTCTGCCGACGGCCGGAATCCGGCCGCTCGTATCCGTCCATCGGTGTGCACGAGGTGGCTTCATGGCGCAGAACGAACGCGTACGGCGGGGGCTCCCCGCTGCTGCGCGTCTGCGCGGGAGCCGGGCGCTCGGGCGGGCCGCGGTCCTCCTCGGCCTGGTGGCCGGGGGGTGGCTCCTCGGCGCGTCCGCCGCCCAGGCCGACGTGCCCGACGCCCCCGGCACCGCCGGGGCCGAGGCGATCGTCGACGGCGCCGCCGAGCAGAGCGAGCGCCTCGTCTCCTCCGCCGGGAAGCAGGGCCCCTCCTTCAGGGGGGCCGGGCCGGACGGCTCCGGGCTGAACGGCTCCGGACTGAGCGGCCTGCGCGCCGCGGTGCCGTCCGAGGCCGGCACCGAGGGCAGGGCGCCGGTCGGCGAGGCCGTCGGCGGCACCGTGCAGGGCGCGGTCGGCGGCGTGCAGGACACGGTCCAGCGCACCGGCGGCGCCGTCGGGGGAACCGTCGGCGCCGTGGAGGAGCAGGCCGAAGGGGTCGTCTCCGGCACCGTCGAGGCCGGCCGCTCGGTCACCGGGGGATCGCTCGCCGAGGGCGACCTCGCCGACGCGGTCTCCGGCATCGGGAGCACCGGCAGCCGGCTGCAGGAGGGTCTGGAGCGCACCGTCGAGGGCGCCGCCGACCTCACCGAGCGGCCGTCCGACGGCGCCTCCGAGGACTCCTCCGAGCGCTCCGGCGACCGGAGCGGGGACGAGCGCGGCGAGGAGAAGGACGGCGCCGAGCAGCGCGCGTCCTCCGCGTCCGCGCAGGCCCCGGCCGCACCGGGCACCGCCCGGATACCCGCGGCCGTCCCCGCGGACTCCGTGGACGGCGGCGAGCAGGGCGCGATCGGCGCGCCCGGCCACCCCCGCACCTCCGGATCCGACTCCACCGGCGGACCTTCGTCCCCGGTCCCCGCGCCCGCCGCAGGCTTCCTGCTGCAGCAGCGCGCCGACACGCTGCGCCCGTTCGCGCACCGCGTCGACCTGCCCGGCGACCCGACCCTGGTGGTCCGCGACGCCGCGGACGACCCGTCGTTCTCGCCCGACTAGTTCCACCTCTCCAGGCGGCGGGCGCCGCCGCGCCCCGGCGATGCCGTGCGGCCGCTCCAGCGCCTCCGCCTGTTCTCCGTGCCCGCAGGGGGCACGCGCATCCCGTCTCAACACCCCGCTCGGCTTGTGCCGCAACGCAAAGGACCAGCATCATGCCCAGCACCACAAGGACCGCAGTGACCGCCTTCATCGCGGCCGGTGTGCTCTCCACGGCACCGTTCGCGCTCGCCACCACTCCGGCCATCGCCGATAACAGCACCAGCGGGAACGGCTCCATCGGCGGAGGGAACCAGACGGACCTCGACGTCGACCTGCCGATCAACCTGTGCGGCAACGCGATCGCCGTGCTCGGCAACGCCGCCGCGGCCTGCCAGGACTCCGGGGCGGTCAGCGAGGACTCCGGTTCCTCGTCCTCCTCCACCTCGGGCAACGGTTCGATCCTCGGCGGCAACCAGATCGACGCCGACGTGGACGCTCCGGTGAACGCCTGCGGCAACGCGGTGGGCGTGGCCGGCAACGCCGGGGCGGTCTGCGAGGACTCCGGGGCCTCCACCGGCGGCGGCGATGACGGCGGCCACGACGACGGCGGTCACGACGATGGTGGCGACGATGACGGCGGCCACGACGATGGCGGCCACGACGACGGCGGCCACGACGACGGTGGCGACGACGGCGGCGATGACGGCGGCCACGACGACGGCGGTGACGACGGCGGCCACGACGACGGCGGCGACGAGCCCGGGGGCCCGGGGCACCCCGGCGGCCCCGGGGAGCCGGGTGAGAAGGACCCCGCCCCGGTCGCCGAGGACCGCACCGAGCCCGCGCTGCCGCTGACCGGATCCGCGGTGCTGGCCATGGCGGCGGCCGGCGCCGCCGCGGTGGTGGCCGGCCTGGGCGCCCTGGTCATGGGGCGCCGCAAGAGCCGGATCGGCAGGTAACCGGATCGGCCTCCCGGTCCTCGTGACCGGGGGCTGACGCGAGTCCCGCGGGCGCGGCCACGTTCGCGGGGTTCACGTCAGCCGCCGCTCCCCGGAGCGGAGCTGACCACGGAGCGTGTCCGCCAGGCACGCCGGACGCCGAGACGCCCGCCGACCGCGAGGCCCGGCGCCCCTCCCACGGGCGCCGGCCCCCCGGGGTCCCGCAGTCACGCAGTCCCATTGATTCCATCTCATCCGCTTTCACGTCCCTGAAAGGAAATCCCACATGCGCAAGTGGGCCCGAATCTCAGCAAAGGCCGTCCTGCTCACCACCGGCTTCGTCGCCCTCGGCGCGGGTGTCTCCTTCGCCGACGCCGGCACCGTGGAGACCTCGGGCAACGGCTCGATCCTCGGCGGCAACCAGCTGGTCGTCGACGGGAACGTCCCGGTGAACGTGGCCGGCAACGCC
>NZ_ANBB01000106.1 GCF_000341105.1 Nocardiopsis potens DSM 45234 | reverse complement strand
GGATCGCCGGGGCGGTGGGCCGGGCAAAAGCAACAGGCCGGGGCTCAACACCGTCGTGGTACCACCGCGATAACGTCGAGCTCCGCGTCGTCATCTTTGCCCGGTCCACCGGAGGCGGTCCCCTCATCCCCGAGCGGGAAGGGGCCGGGAAAAGACGACGACCCTGAGCTCGACGAGGCGGGCGCGGGGCCGGGGGCGGGAAAGACGGTGCCCCTGGGCTCGACGAGGTGGGCGCGGGGCCGGGGACGCCGGTCAGTCCTCGGTCTCGGCGTGCACGAACTCGGTGAGCCGGGTGAGCACGTCCGGGTCGGTGCTGGGCAGCACCCCGTGGCCGAGGTTGAAGATGTGCCCGTCGGCGACGCGGCCGCGGGAGAGCACGTCCCGGGTGCGCTCGGCGACCACGTCCCAGGGGGCGAACAGCACCGCCGGGTCGAGGTTGCCCTGCAGCGCGGTGGCGGCCTGGACCCGCTGGGCGGCCTTGTCCAGCGGCACCCGCCAGTCCACCCCGACCACGTCCGCGCCGGCCTCGCTGAGCAGGCCGAGCAGTTCGCCGGTGCCCACGCCGAAGTGGATCCGCGGCACGTCCCGGTCGGCGAGCGCCTCGAAGATCGACGCGCTGTGCGGCAGCACCGAGGTGCGGTAGTCGTCGGCGCTCAGCGCGCCGACCCAGGAGTCGAAGAGCTGCACCGCGGAGGCGCCGGCGTCGATCTGCACCTTGAGGAACTCGAGGGTGATCGCGGAGAGCCGGGCCATCAGGTCGTTCCAGAGCTCGGGCTCGCCGTACATCAGCGCCTTGGTGCGCTCGTGGTTCTTCGACGGCCCCCCTTCGATCAGGTAGGACGCCAGGGTGAAGGGGGCCCCGGCGAAGCCGATCAGCGGGACGTCGCCGAGCTCGCCGACGAGGGACCCCACCGCCTCGGTCACGAAGGGGACGTCGCCGGGCTCCAGCTCGCGCAGGCGCTTGAGGTCGGCGGCGGTGCGGATCGGCTCGGCCACCACCGGGCCCACGCCCGGCTTGATGTCCAGGTCGATGCCGATCGCCTTGAGCGGGACGACGATGTCGCTGAAGTAGATCGCGGCGTCCACCCCGTGCCGGCGCACCGGCTGCAGGGTGATCTCGGTGATCATGTCGGGCCGGGCGCACGCCTCCAGCATGGGGACGTCCGCGCGGACCCTGCGGTATTCGGGCAGGGAGCGCCCGGCCTGGCGCATGAACCACACCGGTGTCCGGGACACCGGGAGGCGCCGGCAGGCGCGGAGGAAAGGAGAGTCTTGCAGCGTCACCCTCCGATCGTGCCATGCGCGCGGAGCCGAAACGACGCACCCCGCCTTGCGGGCCGGGTGTAACGACTTCGTCGCGGACCGGACCCCAAGATCATCACGAAACACCGACACGCCGGGAAAACTCCGCGGACCGGGGCGTGACTCGTGCCACGGTGGCAGGTGATCAGCTCCAGTCACGCGCCGCGGCCGCCGCGGTGCAGGCCGGGTCGGCCGCCCGCCCCCCCTCGGCTGCCGCCCCGCCGACGACCATGGTTAAGGCAGACGTGTCCAACATGCCCCCTCTCGGCCGGGTCGACGACGCGCCTCCCCCGTTCCGGCGCGCGGTCGAAAGTCTGCGCGCGACCGCCGTCCGGCCGGAGATCTCCGTGGAGGCGATGCCCGCTCCGAAGCGGCTCGCCCCGCACGCCGCGGCGCTGTCGGCCCGGGTGAACGGCGACGAGGACGACATCGCGCTGGGCCGCCTGATCGTGCTCTACGACCCGGAGGGCACCCGGGGATGGCCCGGCCCGTTCCGCGTGGTCGCCTACGTGAGCGCGGAGGTGGAACCGGAGATCGCCGCGGACCCGCTGCTCGGCCAGGTCGCGTGGAGCTGGCTGACCGACGCGCTGGAGGCCTGCGGCGCGGAGCACCGGGCGCTCAGCGGGACCGTCACCCGGGCGACCACCGAGGGGTTCGCGGCCAAGGCCGACGAGCCGGTCAGCACCGAGCTGGAGCTGCGCGCCTCGTGGTCGCCGGAGGGCGACGACCTGTCCGGGCACATGGCGGCGTGGTGCGCGCTGCTCTCCGCCGCCTCCGGCCTGCCCCCGGCCGATGTCGCCGACATCACCGCCCGCAGGGGTCCCGGCAGCGACTGACCACGGCGTTCTCCACCGTCACGGAGGGTGCGGATCACCGGCGCGCTCCCCGGAGCGCATACCGTAGTGCTGTGGCGAACGTGCTTGATTCAACGACTGACACCCCCGAACCGGACGACGGGCGGCCCGGTGAGGCCCCTCTGCTGCGCGCGCCACGCGAGGGCCTTCCCCCCGTCGTCACCGATGCCGCAGGCCTCGCCTCGACCGTCGGCGCGTTCAGCGCCGGCTCCGGACCGGTCGCGGTGGACGCGGAGCGCGCCTCCGGGTACCGCTACGGCCAGCGCGCCTACCTGGTGCAGCTGCGCCGCTCCGGCGCGGGGTCCGCGCTGATCGACCCGGTCGCCTGCCCCGACCTGTCCGGGCTGAGCGACGCCCTGTCCGGCGCGGAGATGGTCCTGCACGCCGCCCACCAGGACCTGCCCTGCCTGGCCGAGCTGGGGTTCCGCCCGGCCTCGCTGTTCGACACCGAACTGGCCGGGCGGCTGCTCGGCTACCAGCGGGTCGGCCTGGGCTCGATGGTGGAGGGCGTGCTGGGCATGCGCCTGGCCAAGGAGCACTCCGCGGTGGACTGGTCCACCCGCCCGCTGCCCGAGGACTGGCTGACCTACGCCGCCCTGGACGTGGAGGTCCTGGTCGACCTGCGCGACGCTCTGGAGGACGAGCTGAAGGCGGCCGGCAAGCTGGAGTGGGCGGTGGAGGAGTTCGCGGCCGAGCTCGCCGCGCCGCCCAAGGAGCCCCGGCCCGATCCGTGGCGCCGCACCTCCGGCATCCACCGGGTGCGCAACCAGCGCGCCCTGGGCGTGGTCCGCGAGCTCTGGCTGGAGCGCGACCGGATCGCCCGCGAGCGGGACGTCTCCCCCGGCCGGGTGCTGCCGGACGCCGCCATCGTGGAGGCCGCCACGGCGATGCCGCGCACCCCGCAGGAGCTGACCGCGATCCGCCAGTTCGGGGTCCGGATGGCCCGCCGGTACGTGCCGCAGTGGATCAAGGCGGTCAACCGCGTGCGCGACATGGCCCAGTCCGACCTCCCCCGGCCCGCGGCTCCGGGCGACGGCCCGCCGCCGACCAACCGGTGGGCCGACCGCGACCCGGCGGCCGCCCGCCGGCTGGAGGCCTCCCGGGCCCTGGTGTCCCGGGTCGCCGAGGAGGTCGGCATGCCCGCGGAGAACCTGCTGCAGCCGGACGCGGTGCGCCGGCTCGCCTGGACTCCGCTGGAGAGCACCGAGCCGGAGGCGGTCCGCGAGCGGCTGCGCGGCTACGGCGCCCGGGAGTGGCAGCTCGGCCTGACCGCCGAGGGGCTGGCCGAGGCGCTGCGCTCGGCCGGCGGGGACTGAGTCCTCCGGGGCGCCCTCGGAGGCGGGCCGGACGGGTTCCGGCGCAGAACGCGCGGCGGCGCCGTGCCCGGGTCCCGGGCGCGGCGCCGCTCGCCGTCGCCCTCCCGCCGCCCCGGCCCCCGGGTCCGTCCGGGGAGCGGCCGGGGGGCGGGTCTCCGCGCAGGTCCGGGCCCCGGCTCCGAGGACCGCACAAAGCAACCACAAAGCGGACACGAAACGACTTAAACATTCTCTGGCCATAAAATTGCCATAAGTGGCATGATTCACATCGGCACACCCCCAGGTGAGGGTTTCCCCCGCCCTGCGGGGCGGATTAAGTTATGGAATCGTGCTGTTGTCGATGCGGAGCGGAAAGCTCCACAGGACCGGAGAGGCAGGCGTTCCCGCCCCGAGCCCTGCTCCGGGGGAGGACGCCGGACACCGGGAAGGGGAGGTGGGCCTGTTGGCCATCTGGCGCAACCTGATGCGCAGGGGTTCCGTCATGACCGGGCGCACCGAGGCGTCCGCTCCGCCGACGCCGGCGCCCGCCCCGTCCGGGCACACCCCCGGGCAGCGCGCCGCGTCCCTGGAGCGCACCCTGGACGACCTCGTCCAGCGGCTCGGCGCCGACGACCCGCGCAGCATCGCCGCACGCAACAACCTGGCCAGCAAGTACGCCCAGATCGGCCGGCGCGCGGCCGCGATCTCCCAGTTCGAGCTGGCGCTGCAGGACGCGGTCCGGGTGTTCGGCGAGGACCACCCGCAGACCGACGTGATCCGGGAGAACCTGGCCTGGTGCTACGGCGACGACTCGCGCCCGGCCGACGCGGCGGCGCAGTGGGAGGCGCTGCTGCGCAGCCGCACCGAGCGGCTGGGCCCGGTCGCGCACGACACCGTGGAGGCGCGCACCCGGCTCGCCTCGGCGCTGCGCCGCTCCGGTGAGCACGAGGCCTCGATCGCGCACTACCAGCGCGCCATCGAGGACGCCGCGGACCCCGCCGAGCGGGAGAAGCTGCGGGTGGGGCTGAGCACCGCGCTCAACGCGGCCGGCCGCTACGAGGAGAGCATCCGCCACCTGCGCCTGGTACTGGCCCAGCGCAGCCGCCGGCTGGGCGCCCGGCACCACGACACCCTGGTGATCCACCACCGGCTCGGCCGGGTCTACTCCCAGGCGGGCATGCACGCCGAGGCGATCGACGCGCTGCGCGACGCCTACCGGCACGGCCTGACCGCGGTCGGCGACCCGGAGATCCGGATGCTGACCTTCAAGATGCGCCGGGACCTCGCCGGCGCCTTCAGCGCCGCGGGCCGGCACCGCGAGGCCGCCTCCCTGTTCTGACCCGGCTCCGGGCCGCCCCGGCCGCCCAGCGGCCCCTCCCGCGCCCCTTCCGAGCGCGGCGGGCACACCCGCCCGCCGCGCTCCTCCCGTTCCGGACCGCGCCCGCCCCGGTGCCTCCGCGGACCGCCCCTCCCGACTCCGGGACGCCCTGCGGGCACCGCGGCGCGCTCCCCGCCGCGGCGGCGGCCCGAGGCCTCCTTGTCCACGCCTCTCCCCAGGCCCGGCCCAGACGCCCTTCCGCACCGGGCCCGCCCGGTGCGCGCCCGCCCTCCGCCGGGCGGCCTTCCGGCGCGGGCGGTCCCGGGCGGTCCCGAGGGCGCCGCGGGGCGGTTCCCGGAGAGTCGGGCGCCCCGCTGCTCGCAGCAGTAGTTACCGACGAGTAGCATGTGGGGGAAAGTCACCCATCCGTGTGAGAAGGAGGGGCAATCGTGCCGCGAACCGCCCGCGACGTCGTGTTCGTCGACGGCGCCCGCACCCCGTTCGGCAAGGCCGGAAAGGGCCTGTACGCCGAGACGCGCGCCGATGACCTCGTGGTCCGTGTCATCCGGGAACTGCTGCGCCGCAACCCCGGCCTGCCTCCCGAGCGCATCGACGAGGTCGCCATCGCCGCGACCACCCAGATCGGCGACCAGGGGCTGACCATCGGCCGCAGCGCCGCCCTCCTCGCCGGGCTGCCGCGCAGCGTCCCCGGCTACGCCATCGACCGGATGTGCGCCGGCGCGCTCACCGCGGTCACCACCAGCGGCGCGGGCATCGCCTTCGGCGCCTACGACGTCGTCATCGCCGGCGGCGTGGAGCACATGGGCCGGCACCCGATGGGCGAGGGCGTCGACCCCAACCCGCGCTTCCTCTCCGAGAAGCTGGTGGACCCCTCCGCCCTGGTCATGGGCAACACCGCGGAGAACCTGCACGACCGCTACCCCTCCATCACCAAGGAGCGCGCCGACGCCTACGCGGTGCGCAGCCAGGAGAAGGTCGCCAAGGCCTACGCCGACGGCAAGATCCAGCAGGACCTGGTCGAGGTGCTGGTCCGCTCGGCCGAGCAGGGCTACGGCCTGGCCACCGCGGACGAGCCGCCGCGGCCCGGCACCTCCATGGAGAACCTGGCCGGCCTGAAGACCCCGTTCCGCGCGCACGGCAACGTCACGCCGGGCAACGCGGCCGGCCTGAACGACGGCGCGACCGGCGCCATCATCGCCGCCGAGGACGTCGCCGCCGAGCTGGGCCTGGACGCCCGGATGCGGCTGGTGGACTTCTCCTTCGCCGGCGTCGAGCCCGAGGTGATGGGCGTCGGCCCGGTCCCGGCCACCGAGAAGCTCCTCGCCCGCCAGGGCCTGGGCATGGACGACATCGGCCTGATCGAGATCAACGAGGCCTTCGCGGTCCAGGTGCTGGCGTTCCTGGAGCACTTCGGGATCGCCGACGACGACGCCCGGGTCAACCCCTGGGGCGGCGCCATCGCGCTGGGCCACCCGCTCGCCTCCTCCGGCGTGCGGCTGATGATGCAGCTGGCCCGCCAGTTCGCCGAGCGCCCCGACGTCCGCTACGGCATCACCACCATGTGCGTCGGCATGGGCATGGGCGGGACCGTGCTGTGGGAGAACACGAACTGGGAAGGGAACGCCAAGTGAGCAGCCCCATCGAAGAGGCGCGGGAGCTCTTCGCCGGCGAGGTCGTCACCAAGGCCCTCGCGCGCGACGTCGAACTCCCCTACGGCGCCGGCAAGGCCGTGCTGATCACCCTGGACAACGGGCACGACCACACCAAGCCGAACACGTTCGGCCCGGGCGGCCTGCTCAGCCTCGGCGAGGCGATCGACGCCGCCGCGGCGCGCACCGACATCACCGCGGTCGCGATCACCGGCAAGCCGTTCATCTTCGCCGTCGGCGCCGACCTGACCGGCGTGCCGCTGCTGCAGAACCGCGAGCAGGCGCACGCCATCGGCAAGCTCGGCCACGACGTCTTCCGCAAGCTCGGCGAGCTGAACGTGCCGACCTTCGCGTTCGTCAACGGCGCGGCGATGGGCGGCGGCGTCGAGGTGGCGCTGCACTGCTCCTACCGCACCGTCTCCTCGGGCGTGCCCGCCTTCTCCCTGCCGGAGGCCTTCCTCGGGCTGGTCCCGGGCTGGGGCGGCACCTACCTGCTGCCGAACCTGATCGGCGCGGAGAAGGCGCTCAAGGTCGTCATCGAGAACCCGCTGGCCCAGAACAAGCAGCTCAAGGGCCCGAAGGTGTTCGAGATGGGCATCGCCGACGCGATGTTCGAGCCGGCCGACTTCGTCGAGGAGTCGCTGCGCTGGGCGGCCAAGGTCGTCAAGGGCGAGATCAAGGTCGAGCGCCCCGAGGTGGACAAGGGCGAGGCCTGGGACCAGGCGGTGAACAACGCCCGGTTCCTGCTGGAGGGCAAGCTGCACGGCGCCGCCCCGGCCCCGGTGCGCGCCCTGGAGCTGGTCGCCGCGGCCAAGGACCGCACCCGCGACGAGGGCTTCGCCGCCGAGGACGACGCGCTGGCCGACCTGATCATGAGCGACCAGCTCAAGGCCGGGCTGTACGCCTTCGACCTGGTGCAGAAGCGCGCCAAGCGGCCGGCCGGCGCGCCGGACAAGTCGCTGGCCCGCAAGGTCACCAAGGTCGGCGTGGTCGGCGCCGGGCTGATGGCCGGGCAGCTGGCCCTGCTCTTCGCCCGCCGGCTGGACGTCCCGGTCGTCCTGACCGACCTGGACCAGGACCGCCTGGACAAGGGCGTCGGCTACGTGCACGGCGAGATCGACAAGCTGCTCGCCAAGGGCCGGGTCAACCAGGACAAGGCCAACCGGCTCAAGGGCCTGGTCACCGGTTCGCTGACCAAGGACGCCTTCGCCGACGCGGACTTCGTGATCGAGGCCGTGTTCGAGAAGATGGAGGTCAAGCAGCAGGTCTTCGCCGAGGTGGAGGCCGTCGTCTCCCCCGAGGCGATCCTGGCGACCAACACCTCCTCGCTCTCGGTCACCGAGATGGCGAGCAAGCTGAAGCACCCCGAGCGGGTGGTCGGCTTCCACTTCTTCAACCCGGTCGCGGTGCTGCCGCTGCTGGAGCTGGTCCGCGGCGAGAAGACCGACGACGCGGCGCTGGCCACCGCGTTCGCCACCGCGAAGAAACTGAAGAAGACCGCGGTGCTGTGCAAGGACGCCCCGGCGTTCGTGGTGAACCGGCTGCTCACCCTGTTCATGGGCGAGGTGCTGGGCGCCGTGCAGGAGGGCACCGAGCCCGAGGCCGCGGACCGCTCGGTGGCGCCGCTGGGCCTGCCGATGTCCCCGCTGCTCCTGCTCCAGCTGGTCGGCCCGGCCGTCGGGCTGCACGTCGCCGAGACCCTGGCCGGGGCGTTCCCCGACCGGTTCCACGTCTCCGAGCAGCAGCGCAAGATCGTCGAGGCGGGCATCACCGACCTGTACGGGCCGGACTTCCAGCTCGACCCGAAGGTCAAGGAGCTGTTCACCGCCGAGGGCGACGGCCTCTCGGAGCAGGAGATCCTGGACCGGGCGCTGAACGCCCTGGCCAAGGAGATCCGGATCATGCTGGACGAGGGCGTCGTCGCCGAGGCGGCCGACATCGACCTGTGCCTGATCACCGGCGCGGGCTGGCCCTTCCACCTGGGCGGCATCACGCCGTACCTGGACTACGCCGGCGTCTCCGAGCGGGTCAACGGGAAGAGGTTCCACCCCGAGGCCACGGGCTTCAAAGCACTGTAAGGCGCCGTAAGGCCCTCTGAGGATCCGCACCGGGAGGTGCGGGCCCCGACTCGCGGCCCCGGCCGGGATACCCCTCCCGGCCGGGGCCGCCGTCGTACGCTGGGAGGGGG
>NZ_ANBB01000105.1 GCF_000341105.1 Nocardiopsis potens DSM 45234 | reverse complement strand
ACCAGCCGGTCCCCTCCCCGCCCTCGCTGCCCGCTTGAACCCCCGCCCCGCGAGACGCCGCGCTCGGGTGATCGGCTTTGCCCCTCTGCTTCCTCCGCCGTTGCTGCTGGCCTGAAGCTCGGCCCCGTGGGGTCCGCGCCCGACCGACCAGCCGGTCCCCTCCCCGCCCTCGCTGCCCGCTTGAACCCCCGCCCCGCGAGACGCCGCGCTCGGGTGATCGGCTTTGCCCCTCTGCTTCCTCCGCCGTGGCTGCTGGCCTGAAGCTCGGCCCCGTGGGGTCCGCGCCCGACCGACCAGCCGGTCCCCTCCCCGCCCTCGCTGCCCGTTTGAACCCCCGCCCCGCGAGACGCCGCGCTCGGGTGATCGGCTTTGCCCCTCTGCTTCCTCCGCCGTGGCTGCTGGCCTGAAGCTCGGCCCCGTGGGGTCCGCGCCCGACCGACCAGCCGGTCCCCTCCCCGCCCTCGCTGCCCGCTTGAACCCCCGCCCCGCGAGACGCCGCGCCCGGCCGAGGAGCCCGACCCCGCCCCTACCGGCGCCGTCGCCGCCCGTCTTGACCTTCACCCCGTGGGGCGCCGCGCCAGACCGACCAGCCGGTGCCCTCCTCGCCCTCGCCGCCCGTCTTGACCTTCGCTCCGCGAGACGCCGCACCCGGCCGGGGCACCCGGCCCCGGCCCTTCCTCCGTCGTCGCCGCCTGCTCTCCGAGATGCTCGAAGAGAGCCCCCTGCCATCGGCCCCCTCGCCGGGAAGTCGCCCGGAGAACCGAAGCGCCTCGTGGAGACCGCGTGAGACCTCACTCCTCGGGGTCACTCGGACACCGTGAACCGCAGGCTGATCGCGTCGTAGTAGTTGTAGACGGTCACCAGGGAGGAGTCGTCCTCCGGTGGCGGATCGGGCTCGCCCCACCAGCCGCCGAAGCCCTCGTCCCAGTTCTCCGCCCCGAGCTGGAAGGTGTTGCCCTCCGGGTCGGCCTCCTCGGTGACGACGTAGTAGGTGCCGTCCGGGTGCTGGAGGAAGCGGAACATCTGCCCCTCCCGGTCCGCCCGGCAGGGGCCGTGGACGACCGCGTCGCCGTCGCCGCCGCCCGAGCCGTAGTCGAGGCAGCCGCCGGTCTCCGCGTTCCGCAGCCAGGTGCGGTCGTCGCCCGGCTCCAGGGCGAAGGTCTCCCACACCTCGTCCTCGCCGCCCGCGCAGGCGCGCAACACCACCTGGTCGCCCTCGGGCAGGACGCACGCCCCGGTGCCCGCGTTCATCAGCCGCGCCTCGTCGGCCTCCGGCCCCAGGTCGTCGCCCTCGACCCGGGAGGGGTCGGTCTCGTCCTCGTCCTTCCGGTCCTTCCGCTCGTCCTCCTCGCCCCCGTCCTCCGGCGTCTCCTCGGTGACCGAGTCGGGGGCGGGCTCCTGGGAGGCCGCGCCGGGGTCCGGCGGCGCGCCCCCGCCGGTGCCCGCCTCCACCCGGTCGGTCGCCGCCGCGCCCGGGTCCGGCCGGTCCGCGTCCGGTGCGGGGACGCCGCCCAGCACGGCCGCGCCGCCGACCACCGTCGCGGTGCCCAGCGCCGCCGCGCCGGCCAGCAGCGGACCGGACGACAGTTTGCCCGCCGCCAGCGCCGACCCGGCCCCGGCCGCGCCGACCGCGCCGCCGACCGCCGCGGTGGTGGTGTGCAGGGCGGTGGCGCCGGCGAACGGCCCGGCCCAGAGCAGCACCGCGGCGGGCAGAACCGCGCGCATCCGCCGGTTCATCCCGGTCAGCTCGGCGAAGGCGGCCCGGCAGCGGGGGCACTCGTCCAGGTGCCGGCCGAGGGCGCGCTTGGGGCGCTGCCTGGCCCGGCGCACCTCCGCGCCCATCAGCGAGGCGTACGGCCGGCACTCGGCGTCGGCCGTCGCCGCGTGCGCCGTCAGGTAGGCCTCGCGCAGCCCCTCCCGGGCCCGCGAGGCCAGCGAGCCGACGCCGCTGGCGCCGATGCCGAGCAGCGGGGCGACCCGGCCGGCCGCCTCCCCCTCCACCTCGGTGTGCCAGAGCACGGCCTGCCAGCGCTCCGGGAGCGACCGGAAGGCGGCGCGCACCATGCCGCCGTCCTCCTGGCGGATCACCCTCTCCTCGCCGCTCTCCTCGGCGGGGGCCCGCTCCAGCCAGCGCTCGAAGTCGGGGGCAAGCTCGGTGCGGCGCTCGGTGCGCGCCCACTCGGCGGCGGTCCGCCTGACCACCGCCAGCAGGTAGGGCCGCCACGCCTCCTCCGGCCCGCCGCCGCCCCGCACCGCCTCCAGGGTGCGGGTGAACGCCTCCGAGGCGAGGTCCTCCGCGGTGTGGGGGTCCCGGCAGCAGGTCTTGGCGTAGACCAGCACGGCCTTCCAGTGCCGCCGGTAGAGGCCGTCCAGCGCCGCCGAGGCCCGCTCCCCGGAGCCCCGCAGCGCGGCCCCGAGCACCGCATCCGACCCGCCCTGCCGGCCGCTCTCCGGCCCGGCCTCGGTCTCGGTCATGTCTCTCCGCCCGTGCTCGACGCGCCGCTGTGGACCTCCGCCATTGTGGAACGTCGCACACTCCTTGAAAAGGGCGGATCAGGAGACTCTCGTCGCCCTCCCGCCCCCTTCCGCCCACCACTCCCGGAAACGCCCCGGTCACCCCGTGTGTCAGCGATCGGACACCGGATCGCGGAACCCGCGGCCGCCGCCGGCCGTCGGGAAGGGCGAGTGGCGCACCCACGAGGAGAGGCGGCCCCCATGCCCGTGCCCGACGACGCACTCCGCGCCTCCGACCGCGAGCGGGACGCCGCCCTGGACCGGCTGCGCACCGCCTACCAGGAGGGGATGCTGACCGGCTCCGAGCACGAGCGGCGCGCCGGGGAGGCGCTCGCCGCCCGCACCCGCGGCGACCTCGCCCCGCTCCTCGCCGACCTGCCGGACCGGGCCCCGGCCGCCCGGCGCGCCCCGGTGAGCCCGCTGCACGCCTGGGCGCTCTTCTCCGCGATCGCGTTCGTGCTGTGGGTGGCGCCCGCGACCGCCCTCGGCCTCGGCGGGCCGTCCGTGCTCGCCTGGCTCGCCTGCTGCCTCCTGCTGGGCGCACCCGCCGCCGCGGTCGCCGT
>NZ_ANBB01000104.1 GCF_000341105.1 Nocardiopsis potens DSM 45234 | reverse complement strand
CCCCCGCCGCCCGGGCGACTGCCCCCGCCCCGCCGCCCCCCCCCGCGCCGCCGGCCCGGCGCGGGGCGCGGCCGGCCTCAGCGGGTCTCCGCGGCGCCCTCCCGGGCACCCTCTCGGACCCCGGCACCGGCACCGGCCCGGAGCCGCGCCCGGGGCCGGGCCGTCGCCAGGTGCAGCACCAGTCCGGCGGCGGCGACGCCCGACGCGGCCCAGGGCAGCACCCCCGCCGGGACCCCGGCGGACAGCGCCGCGCCGCCGAGCGCCGCCCCGGTGGCGCTGCCCAGGTAGAGGGCGGAGTTGTTCAGCGCGACGGCCACGCCTCCGCGCCGCTCCCCGGCGATGCCCAGCAGCCGCTGCTGCTGCGGGACCTGCAGGGCCCATCCGACCGCGCCCCAGAGCAGCAGCGGGAGGGCCGCCGCGGCCGGGTGGAGGTGCGCGGCGGCCGGCACCAGTGCCTGGGCCAGGACCAGCACCGCCATGATCGCCCCGACCGTGCCGCGCAGCCGGCCGAACCGGTCGGTGAGCGGGCCGATCACGAGGCTGCCCGCGACCCCGCCCAGGCCCCAGGCCCACAGGTGCGGGACGACGCTGCGCACGCCGCCCGCGTCGGCGAGGACCGGCGCCAGGTAGGTGTAGAGGCCGAGGCTGGCCACCGCGGCCAGGAAGGAGACCCCCACCACGGGGGCGACCGCGCGGTCCAGCAGCAGCGCGGCGCGCCTCTCCGCGGGGGCCGCCGCCCCGGCCGGCTCCAGCCGCGGCAGCAGCAGGGCCGTGCCGGCCATGACGGCCGCGCCCAGCGCCGTGACCAGCCACATGGTGGCCCGCCAGTCGGCCTGCTCGGCCAGGAGCACGCCGAGCGGGACGCCCAGCACGGTCCCCGCGCTCATCCCGCCCATCACCACGGCGAGCGCGCGGCCGCGCCGCTCCGCGGGGACCAGGCGCGCGGCCGCCGCGCTGGACAGCGCGGAGAACAGCCCGGCCCCCGCGCCCGCCACGGCCCGCACCGCGATCAGCGCGCCCAGCCCGGGCGCCACCGCGGTGAGCGCGTTGCCCGCGGTGAACACCGCGAGCGCCGCGACCATCAGGCCGCGCGGGCGCGCCCGGCCGAGCGCCGCGGCGAACAGCGGCGCGGCGATCGCGTAGGCCAGGGTGAACGCGGTGACCGACTGGCCCACCGCGGCCTCCGACGCCCCCAGGTCCCGCGCCATCCCCGGGAGCAGCCCGGCCATGACGTAGGCGTCGAGTCCGAGGGCGAACGCCCCCGCTGCGAGAACGGCGACTCTGCGCACGTGCACTCCTCACTCCGTGTCCCGGCCGCCGCGGCCGGGAACCGCCGGGCGAGCGTAGGCACCGCCGGGACCTGCGGGGAAATGCCCCGGAGAGGCCTTCTATGCTCGGGAGGCATGAACGGGACGGAGTCCGGCGCGGCCGCTTTCGGCACCCCGGGGGTGGAGCTGCGGCACCTGCGGGCGTTCCTGGCGGTCGCCGAGGAGAGCAGCTTCACCTACGCCGCGGCGCGGCTGCGCACCGGGCAGCCCGCCCTCACCCGCACCGTCCGGGCCTTGGAGGAGGCGATCGGCGCCCGGCTGTTCGACCGGACCACCCGCAGGGTCGAGCTCACCGACGGGGGCCGCCGGCTCTACGCCGAGCTGTCCGCGCTCCTGCCCCGCCTGGACGACGTGCTGCGCGCCCCCTGCGCCGGGCTGGTGCTCCGGCTCGGCTTCGGCTGGCAGCTCCCGGACGGCTGGGCCGGGGTGAACCGCTCCTTCACCGAGGAGACCGGGGCGGGGATCCGGCTGGTGCGCGGGGACAGCCCGCTGGCCGGGCTGGACACCGGCGAGGCCGACGTCGCGGTGGTCCGCGGCGACGTCCCGGACGGCGCGAAGGTGCGGGCCCGGCGGCTCTCCGGCGAGCGCCGGGTGGCCGCGGTCGCCCGGCACTCGCCGCTCGCCGCGCGCCGGGTGCTGGACTGGGCCGAGCTGGCCGACCACCCGCTGGTGGTGAACACCGTGACCGGCACCGCCCGCCCCGGCCTGTGGCCCGAGGACGCCCGGCCGGCGGTCCGCTGCACCGCGGGCAACGTCGACGAGTGGGTGGAGGCGATCGCCGCCGGGCACGGCGTCGGCGTCGCCCCGGAGGCGGTCCGCCGGTACGCCCACCCCGGCGTCCGGTACATCCGGCTGAAGAACGCCCCCGAGGTCCCGGTGCACGTGGTGGTGCCGCTCAGCGGCTCCCACCCGCTCGCCGCCCGCTACGCCGCGGCCGCCGAGCGCCTGCTGTCCGCCCGGGACTGAGCGGAGCCGCCGCCTCCGGCCCGGTTCGCCTTCCGCCCGGGGGTGGCGGAGGATGTCCCCGACACGTCCCCCACTTGATCGGAGTTCACCCGCATGGCGCGGAAGAGGGCCCTCTCGGCGACGGCGCTGCTGGCCTCCGGTGCTCTGCTGCTGAGCGGCTGCAGCACCGGCTGGTTCGGGGGCGGCGGGCCGCCCGAGGTGACCGAGGAGTTCCCCTACACCAAGGAAGGGGTCATCTTCCAGGACACCGGGCAGGACGACGAGATGCGCTTCTCCATCACCGGGCTGGAGCGCACCGACGACCACACCGTCATGTACTACGAGATCGAGTACCCGGACGGGTTCGAGGGCGCCAACCGGAACCTGAGCATGGCGCACACCCTCGTCGACCCGGTGTCCGGGCGGGTGTGGCGGCAGTACCACGACGCCGACGGCCTCAAGTACGGCTCGGTCAGCCCGAACGGCGATGGCCTGTACCCGGTGCACGACGGGGCGGTCAACGAGTACCGGCGGTACTTCCCGCGCATCCCCGACGAGGTGGAGCAGGTCACCTTCATCGGCAGCGGGCTGGGCGCGATGACCGGCATCCCGATCCAGGACGTGGACGAGGAGCGGCCCGACCCGGAGGACCCGAACGGGCCCGACCACCTCACCGCGGACGACCCGCCGCCGAGCGGGGAGAACCTGGTCTTCGAGAACCGGCGGCCCGGCGAGGACGCCTCCGCCGACGAGGGCGAGGTGGAGAGCTTCGTCGACTCCGAGATCGCCTCCACCACCCGCGACGGCGACACCGAGACCATCTCGCTCCACTCCGACGTGATGTTCGAGTTCGACGAGTACGAGCTCACCGCCGAGGCCGAGGAGGTGGTGCGGCGCGCCGCGGCATCGCTGGCGGCCAACGTCGACCCGGACGACCCGGAGATCACCGTCATCGGGCACACCGACGGCAAGGGCACCGACGCCTACAACCAGACCCTGTCGGAGAAGCGCGCGGAGACCGTGCGCGACCTGCTCCGGGAGGAGATCGGCGGGGACTACTCCTACGTGGTGGAGGGCCGGGGCAGCAAGGAGCCGGTGGCCCGGGAGGGCGGCCCCGACGACGAGCAGGCCCGCGCCCGCAACCGCCGGGTGGAGTTCTCCTACACCGTCACCCGGTCCAGCGAGGCCGACACCGAGGACGAGACGGACGGCGAAGGGCTGGGCGTGGCCGACCGGAACGTGAGCTGGCCGGCGCCGTTCGAGGCGGACAACGGCTCGGTGGCGGCCAGCGCGGAGAAGGACGGCGTGAAGCTGGACGTCTACCCGCTGCGCCGGGACGGCGCCTACGTGATCGGGACCGTCGACATCACCAACACCACCGACGAGGCGCTCACCCCGGACATGGGCGGCCTGGACGCGCTGCCGGCGGGCGGCCCGGAGCAGTTCAGCAAGGGCACCCTCGGCGGGTTCCAGCTCCTGGAGCCGGAGAAGGGCCTGGTGCGCTACGTGGCGCAGATGAACTTCGGCGACGGCAAGCGCAGCGGCTTCGCCGAGGAGGTACACCGGCTCCAGCCCGGCAACACCTACGAGCTGGTCGCGGTCTTCCCGGCGCCCTCCGCCGACGTGGAGGAGATGACCCTGCGCGCCGGCCCGTTCGGCGAGCTGGAGGGCATCCCGGTGCAGAACTGACCCCTGCCGCCGGCCCTGCCCGGCACCGGCCGCACCTTTGGGAGGGCGGGCGCTCCACTGCGGAGCGCCCGCCCTCCCGCGTTTCCCGCGTGCCCGCGTTTCCCGTGTGCCCGCGCTCTCGCGCTCTCCCATCCGCTCCGGGCACGGAGACCGCCCGGACGGTCCGCCCGGACGGCCCGCTCTGCGCGTGTCCGCCGACGACGGCCCGCCGCCCGGAGGCGGCCAGCGGAGCACGGCCGGGTGCACCGGCCGGCACCGGCACCGCCCGGCCCCTCCGCACCGCCGCGGACACACGGCCGCTCCCTGTCCGGCGTCCCGGCCCATCGGTGCACCGGGACGAACCAGGCGGGGGACCCGCCGCCCGGGGCCGGTCAGCCGGGGAGCCGGTAGACGGAGACGTGCGAGCCCGACTCGGCGATGAACTCGGTCCCGCGCCAGTCGGCGTGCCGGGACTCCAGATCGAAGCCGGCGAGCCGGGCCATGAGGTCCAGTTCGGCCGGCCAGATGTACCGGTGCGGGCTGCGGGAGAGCCGCGCCTCCCGCCCCTCGCCGAACCGGAAGTGGTGCGAGACGAGCCGCTGGTGCAGCACGTCGTAGGTGTCCATGCCGATGTAGCCGTCCTCGGAGTGCCAGACCAGGGCCTGCTGGCCGGGCGGCAGCCGCTGCAGCTCGGGGACGCCCAGCTCGACGGCGAACCGCCCGCCCGGGACCAGGTGGCGGGCGGCGTTGCGGAAGCACTCCACCTGCTCGTCCTGGGTGAGCAGGTTGGAGATGGTGTTGTAGACGAGGTAGACGAGCCGGAACTCCCCCGGCGCGCGGGCGGTGGCCATGTCGCCGAGGACGACCGGGATCTCCTCCTCGTCCGCCTTGGTGCGCAGCCGCTCCAGCATCGGCCGGGACAGCTCGATGCCGCTGACCGGCACGCCCCGCCGCGCGAGCGGGACCGCGATCCTGCCGGTCCCGATGGCGAACTCCAGCGCTCTGCCGCCCCCGGCGAGGGCGGCGAGGCGGTCCACCGCCGGCTCCACCGCCTCCGGCGCGAACATGCCGGTGCCGGGGGTGTCGTACTCCAGGGCGGTCTCGGTGTCCCAGATCTCATCCTGTCGCATGCCGCCCACCCTCACCCGGGGCGGCCGGCGCTGTCGACGGGTTTTCCGGTGCGGGCCGCGCCGCCCGGAGCCGTCGGGCACGGGCCGGAACCGCCGACCGCGAGCCCGGCGGGCGCTACTCGCGGACCCGCTGGGCCGCCTGGACCGCGAGCTGCTCCAGGTCCTCCTGGGCGACGTCGGTGTTCAGGGCGGAGGCGGTGACGTGCAGGTCTCCCGGGAGGGTCAGGATGACGTAGCGGGTGTTCCCCGCGGCGGTGGTCAGGTACTCCAGCTCGCCGTCGAGCTCGTCGGCCTCGGCGGAGTGGTAGGTGTCGCCGTAGACGTCGACGTCCACCTCCCAGTTGGCCTCCTTCTCCCCGCCGGCCTCCTGGATCACCTGCGCGGCGTCGGCCGGGTCGGCGTTGAGCGTGAAGACCAGGGCCAGCACCGGGGCGCCGCCGTCGCCCTCCCCCGAACCGGTCCACACGCAGGAGAGCTGCCGGGCGTCCTCGCCGGCCCCCTCCGGGGCCCCGTCGTCCTCGCTGAGCGAGGCGCCGGACGGGATGTACCCGCCTGCCAGCTCCTCGGCGCCGGCCTCCGCGCAGGTGGAGGGCAGGTCGCCGGCGGCCTTCTCTTCCTCGGCCTCCGGGGAGGCGGACGGGAGGACCGCCCCCAGGTCCGGCAGCTCCAGGTCGCCGAGGGCCTCGTCGCCGCCGAAGGAGAGGTCGCCGCAGCCCGCGAGCAGGACGCCGGAGGCGGCGAGCACGCCCGCCAGCAGCGCGGTCCTGGAGATGGGTGCGGTCGGCGGGAAGCGGCGCATCGGGGGACTCTCCGGTTCGAAGGGAGGCGCCCGCCCCTGCGGGCAGAGGCGCGGCACGTGTACGTCACTCCGCACGGTAGCAAGACCGGGGGCGCTCCCCTCTCCGGGAGCCGAGAGGCGCGCGGGACCGGGCCCCGCAGGCGCACCGGGCGTCTCCGGGACCCGGTCCGCGCCGTCCCGCGGAGCCCGCCGGTGTGGACGGGACGCCGCTCCGGGCGGCGAACACCGGCCGTTCCGCGGAACGCCGTGGCGGTGCCGGCGGGGCCTGGCCCCGCGGACCGCCGGTGAAGGTCGGTGGACCGGGTACGCGGTCGGAGGCTCCGGTGAGGCGGACACCCTGCGGCCGACCGCAGCCGCCCCCTGCCCGAGCCGCCGACCCGGTGGTGAAGCGGAGTGCGGAACCGCCCGCAGCGGGACCCCCGTCCTGCCGTGCACTGCCGACGCGCACAGCATTGACCCCGGATATCGCGTTGTCAATATTCCGCGATCGCGCAACCGCCTTCCGGCCGGTTCCGGCAACCTGGTGCTCCAGCCCCTCCCCCACCACTTCCAGGCCGCCCGGTTCTCCACCTCCCGCATGCGAAGACGGCGGAGGCCCAGAGTGCATACAGGCCCCGCCCGAGCCCGGCGCCCCACAGAGCGGGGGTTCAAGCGGGCAGCGAAGGCGGCAGCCGGAACCGGCCAGCCGGTCGGGTGCGGCGTCTCGCGGAGCGAAGGTCAAGACGGGCGGCGAGGGCGAGGAGGGCACCGGCT
>NZ_ANBB01000103.1 GCF_000341105.1 Nocardiopsis potens DSM 45234 | reverse complement strand
GACGTGGTGCAGGGCGGTGACCGCGGAGTCGCCCGAGCCGTAGGTCTTGGCCAACCCCCGCGCGACGACGGCTGGCGGGGCCTGGGTGTGGTCGGGAACGGACACCGTTGCGGTGTGGCTCACGGGCGACTCTCCTGACGTGCGATCTGCTGACGGAACCCGAAGAACGGGATTTTCTGCCCATATCGGTTGAACTTCTCGATCGGGCAAGAAAACGGTATGGCCGCGGGCCCCCCGGACACCTCGGTCGCACAGCCGATTTCCGAGATGGCCGAAAGGAGGGGGCGGAAAGGGGCCCGGGGCGTTCGGCGGGGTGCGGGCACCGACTTTCGTCGGTACCGCCGGCCCCCTTCCGCCCCCTCCGACCGGCCGCCGGCGCCCTCCGCACCCGCCGCGACCTGCCCGCCGGGTGCGCACCGACCTTCGTCGGCCCGGAAAAACCCGGCTTCACCTGCGGCGATGAAGGGCGGAGCGGCCCCATAGACTCCTGGCATGTTCTACGGGGACGGAGAAGAGGAGCGGCTGCGCGAGGCCTTCGGCGACCGGCTCGTCGGCATGTGGCGCTGGTGGTGGGACCGGCGGCACCGGATCGCCGACTGGGCGATCGCGATCTGCGCCTTCCCCTGGACCGCGCTTCTCAACTCCGCCGGGGCGGGCATGCTGCTCATGCCGCTGTCGGTCCTCCTGATCGGGCAGGCGCCCACGGGCCCCTCCGCCCCGGTGCCCCTGCAGATGGCCGCCCTGCTGCTGCTCGGCGCGGGGATCCCCGGCGCGATCTCGGTGGCGATCCTGTTCCGCCGCTCCCGGCCGAACTGGCTGCTGTGGGGGGCCGCGGCCGTCCTGCTGCTGCTCGGCAACCCCGCCCCGTGCATGATCGCCCTCTACTCCTACGCCTCCTGGTTCAGCGACCGGCGGCGGCTCGCGATGTGGAGCACGGTCATGGCGGTGGTCGGGGCCGCCGCCTACACCTTCGGCGACCTCCCGACCGCCGCCATCGTCGTGTTCCTGCTCGTCTGCGTGGCGCTGCCGCTCACCCTGGGGCTGTGGGTCGGCACCCGCCGCCAGCTCATCGGGAACCTGCGCGAGCGGGCCGAGCGGCTGGAGCGCGAGCAGCACCTGCTCGCCGACCGGGCGATCAGCGCCGAGCGCACCCGCATCGCCCGGGAGATGCACGACGTGGTCGCGCACCGGGTCAGCATGATGGTGCTGCAGGCCGGCGGGCTGGAGGTCTCCGCCGCCGACGAGCGCACCGCCGAGGTCGCCGGGCTGATCCGCAACACCGGGCGCGAGGCGCTCTCCGAGCTCCGCGAGATCCTCGGCGTGCTGCGGGAGACCCCGGGCGCGGCCGGGCCCGGGGACGCCGGCGGGAGCGCCCCCACCGCGCCGCAGCCGGTCCTGGCCGACGTGGAGCGGATGATCGCCGAATGGCGGACGGCCGGCATGGACGTCGGCTGGGCGGTCGGCGGCCGCCCCCGGCCGCTCCCCGCGCAGCTGGAGCGGACCGCCTACCGGATCGTCCAGGAGGGGCTGACCAACGCGGGCAAGCACGCCCGCGGGGCGCGGGTCCGGGCCCGGATCGACTACGGCGAGCACGACCTGGAGATCACCGTGGCCAACGAACCGCCGCCCGCCGGCGCGCGCACCGAAGCGCCCCCGGCCAGCGGATACGGCCTGGCCGGGCTGCGCGAGCGGGTCGCCCTGGCCGACGGGGAGCTCACCGCGGGCCCCTACCCCGACGGCGGCTGGCAGATCCGCGCGGTGCTCCCGGCCGGGCGCCCGGCGGCCCCGGGGCCGCCGTGAGGCCGCTCACCGGGTCGCCCCGTACGGCGCGGCCCGCCCCGGGGTGCGCTAGCGTCGCGCAGAGCAGGGCGTCCGCAGAACGGAGAAGGGGAGCCGCCGTGATCCGCACGGTCCTGGTCGACGACGAGCAGCTGGTCCGCTCGGGGCTGAAGATGATCCTCGACTCGGCCGGGGACATCGAGGTCGTGGGGGAGGCCTCGGACGGCGCCGAAGCGGTGCGGATCGCCCGGGAGACCGGCCCCGACGTGATGCTGCTGGACATCCGGATGCCCGGGATGGACGGCCTGGCCGCGGCGGCGCGCATCGCCGAGCTGCCGGAGCCGCCCAAGGTGGTCCTGCTGACCACCTTCGACCTCGACGAGTACGTGCACGAGGCGCTGCGCGTCGGCGCGGTCGGCTTCCTGCTCAAGGACACCCCGCCGCGCGACCTGATCGGGGCGGTGCGCACCGTGCACGAGGGCAACGCGATGCTCGCGCCGAGCGTCACCAAGCGGATGCTGGAGCGGTTCGCCACCCCGGCCTCCCCCTCCTCCGAGCAGGCCCGGACCCGGCTGGCGGTGCTCAGCGGGCGCGAGCGCGACGTGCTGGTCGCGGTGGCCCGCGGGATGTCCAACGCCGAGGCCGGCCGCGAGCTGGGCATGCGGGAGGCCACGGTCAAGGCGCACGTCAGCCGGATCCTGTCGAAACTGGGCATGACCAACCGGGTGCAGGCCGCGATCCTGGCGCACGACGCCGGCTGGGTCTGACCCTCCCGGGGCGCCGCGCGGGGCCGGGTCAGCGGCGGAGCAGGCGCCGGCGCGCCCTCCGGCGGGCGTGCGCCGGGCTGCGCGGGCCGGGGGCGACCGCCTTCGCCAGCTCGGACACCCCCGCCTCCAGCGGGCCGCGCCCCAGTGTGCGGCGCCACAGCAGCGCCACCGCCACCGACCCCACCAGGTAGATCTCGGACATCTCCCGGTTCACCGCCCCGATCAGGCCGCCGGGGTCCTCGGGCAGCGCCGCCTGCCAGGCCATCACCACCGCGTGCACCGCGTAGACGGTGAGCGCCATGGAGCCGGCGGCGGTGAACGGCGCGGTCAGCCGGGGCAGGCGGTCGGCCAGGCCGAGGCAGCAGGCCAGCACCGCCATCGCCACCCCGGTCCCGCCCAGCACCTCGGGGGTGGTCGCGCTGTGCGGCATGTCGGTGAGCAGCCAGCGCGCGTCGCCGGTGGGGACGGAGCCGATGTTCTCCTCCCGGGCGCCCAGCTCCCCGATGAGGCCGTAGTTGTACCAGGCGTGCCAGGAGGTCCGGTAGGAGAGGAAGGCCACCAGCGCGCCGAAGGCGGCCAGGCGCGCCCGGACCAGCGGCGAGTGCAGGTCGAGCCGGCCGACCGCCAGCCCGGCCAGCACCGCGGGCAGGTAGGCCAGTGCCGGGTAGTAGCCGTGCACGGCCAGCTCCATCAGGCCCTGCCCGGCCACCAGGTGCCCCGGGTCGTGCGCCTCGACGGCCCTGGTCAGGCCGGCCATCGCGCCGCCCTCCTCGGCGGAGCGGCGCAGCGCGAACAGCAGCTGGGGGCCGATGGCGAACGCCGCCGCCGCGGCGGCGGCCGCCCAGGGGGCGCTCAGCCGCAGCAGCGGGATCGCCAGCAGGAAGTACAGCCCGTAGTAGGTGATGATGACGGTCAGGTTGCTGCCGCCCGCGGTCACCACCGCGTGCAGCCCCCAGCCGATCAGCACCAGCGCGGCGCCGCGCACCGCGACCCGGGCCGCGCCGGTGCGGGCCCGCCGCCCCCGGTGCACCGCCGCCCCGCCGGTGACCAGGGCGAGGGAGACCCCGGCCAGGAACGCGAAGAGGATCGTGGACCTGCCCCAGGCGTAGGTGGCGACGATGACGCCGAGCGGGCTCTCCCGGTCGAGGAAGGGCGGGCCGAAGTGGATCACCAGCATCCCGGCGACGGCGATCCACCGGGCCAGGTCGAGGCCGCGCAGCCGGTCCCGGGCCGCGGGCGGGCGCTCCGGGTCCGCGCTGGAGGGGCGGGGGTCCGGACCGGCCGGCTCCGCCGCGCGGGCGCGGCGGAGGGAGGGCGGGGCGGAGGGAGAGGGGCGGGTCTGCGTCATCTTCCTTAGCGGGACGTGAGCGGGTGGTCGTCCCGAACCCAGTAGTAACACCCGGCGCCCACCGGGCGGAAACCCGCTGGTCGCGGCGTCCTCCCCCGATCAGAGTGACCGGCGTCACCCTCTGCGGCCGATCATGCCCCGCGGATCGGTCTATTGTGTGGTCAAGCCCTTCGGCGGGGCTGAACCAGCCCGACGGGCCAGGCGGTCCGTTCCGTCCCGACAGAAAGGCCGTGCCGTGGCCGTGCGTACCCGCGGCGGTCGAGGCGAGCAGCCTGCCGCGTCCGACACCGCGCTGCTCGCCGCCGCTCCTCCCGAGAGCCCCGTTCCGCGCCGCCTGCTGGCGGTCGCCACCCGACTCTTCGCGGACAAGGGGTTCGATCGCACCTCGGTCCAGGAGATCGTCGCTGCGGCGGAGGTCACCAAGGGGGCGATGTACCACTACTTCGATTCCAAGGACGACCTGCTGGCGGAGGTCTACGCCCGGGTGCTGCGGATGCAGATGCAGCGCCTGGAGGCGGTGGCCGCCGAGGGCGGCCCGGTGCAGGAGCGGGTCCGCCGCGCGGCCGCCGACGTGGTGGTGACCACCATCGCCAACCTGGACGACGCCACCATCTTCTTCCGCTCGCTGCACCAGCTCAGCGAGGAGAAGCAGCGCGAGGTCCGCGCCGAGCGGCGCCGCTACCACGAGCTGTTCCGCTCGCTCGTCACCGAGGGCCAGGAGCAGGGCGTCTTCACCGACCGGGTGCCGGCCGACATCGTGGTCGACTTCTACTTCGGCAGCGTGCACCACCTGAGCACCTGGTACCGGCCGGACGGCGAGCTGACCGCCGAGGAGATCGGCGGCCACTACGCGACGCTGCTGCTGGACGCCCTGCGGCCCGGCGGAGGCGCGGCCGCGATGGGTGGATGAGCGGCCCCGGGGCGGGGCCCGCCGGGGAGGGCGGCCCGCTCCCGGAGCCGAGCCCCCCGGACGCCCCGCTCACCCCGCGGGCCGCGAAGGTGCTGCACGAGGCGGCCCGCCTGGCCGCCCTGCAGGGCATGCCGGAGCGGGACGGCCGCCCGGTCGTCGGGGTGGAGCACATCTTCCTGGCGGTGCTGGAAGAGGAGGACGGGCTTCCGGTCCAGGCGCTGCGGGACGAGGTCGACCTGCACCGCGCGATCGACCTCGTCCTGCGGGCGATGGGCTCCGGGCCCCGACTCAGGCCGCCGGGCTCCCGGCCCGGAGCCGCTCCCCCCGGTCCCGGTTCCTGACCAGCAGCCACACCGACAGCAGCGCCAGCAGTCCCAGGCCGATCAGGTAGGCCGAGACCGCCATCGAGGTGCCGGTGGCGTCCAGCAGCGCCACCATCACGATCGGGGCGAGCCCGCCGCCGGCCACCGAGGCGATCTGGTAGCCCAGCGAGGCCCCGGTGTAGCGCACCTCGGCGTCGAACAGCTCGGCGAAGAGCGCCGCCTGCGGCGCGTACATGATGCTCAGGAAGACCCCGGCGACGAGCATGCCCGCCGCCATGATCCAGATCTCGCCGGTGTCCACCATCAGGAAGAGCGGGACGGCCCACAGGCACAGCCCGGCGATGCCGAAGGTGTAGACCCTGATCCGGCCGATCCGGTCGGAGACCGCGGCGGCCAGCGGCATCAGCGGCAGCTGGAGCAGGCTCAGCCCCAGGGCGACCGCGAGGATCGACTCGAAGGCCACCCCGAGCTCGCGGGTGGCGTAGTCGAGGATCCCGGTGATCAGGATGTAGAAGGTCGCCGTGTTGACCGCGAAGCTGAACGCGGCCAGCAGCACGGTGGCCTTGTGGCGGCGGAGCACGTCGCGGAGGGGTGAGGAGGGCCCGGCCTGCTTCGCCGCGGCGGCGCGGAAGTCGGGGGTCTCCTCGACGGAGCGGTGGATCAGCCAGGCCAGCACCAGCACCAGCGAGCCGAGCAGGAAGGGGATCCGCCATCCCCAGGCGAGGAAGGCCGCGTCGCCGGTGGCGAAGCCGACCGCGAAGAACAGGGCGTAGGCCAGGACCAGGCCGATCGGGACGCCCATCTGCACCATGCTGCCGTAGAGCCCGCGGCGGCCCGGCGGCGCGTACTCGGTGGCCAGCAGCGCCGCACCGCCCCACTGCATGCCGACCGCGATGCCCTGCACCAGGCGGAGCGCCACCAGGGCGGCCGGCGCGGCCGCCCCGATGGCGGAGTAGGAGGGGAGCAGGCCGATCAGGGTGGTGGCGATGCCCATGGCGACCAGCGCCCAGACCAGCACCGGTTTGCGGCCGTACTTGTCGCCGAGGTGCCCGCCGATCACACCGCCCAGCGGGCGGGCCAGGAAGCCCACCGCGAACGTCGCGAACGACGCCAGCACGCCGGCCACCGGGCTGAACTCGGGGAAGAACAGCGACCCGAACACCAGGGCCGCCGCGACGCTGAACACGAAGAACTCGTACCACTCCACCGTCGCGGTGGCCGCCGCGGCTCCGGCGACGATCCTGCGGGTCCGCAGCGGGACCGCTTCGGCGGGGGATGTGGGCTCGCCGGTGGGGGGTTCGGACATGACCGGGCCTCCTGGGGTCGGCGCGACCTGGGGGAACCGGAGGCGGCCGGGGCGCTTCCGGTTTCGGAACAGCGTGAAACCGACTGGCCGGTATGTCAATCTCCCCTTCCGGCTTCGTGCTCCGACCGTGACCGCCCGGGCGCGGGCGCGTCCCGGGGCCGGGCGGAGGCCCTTTCCCGGTGCCGTGCCCGCCTCGGGGAAGACGGGGCGGAGGGAGGGGCCGCCCGTGCCGCAGGCTGGCCGGGCCTCGGCGGGCGGGCCGGTCCGGCGGCAGAGGCCCGGACCCCGGGCGGCGGGGCGCCTCCGCCGCCGGAGGGGCCCGCCCGCGAAGAAGGGCCCGCCGCGCAGTGGCGCGGCGGGCCCTTCGGGGCGGGTCAGCGCACGTAGCGCGGGCCGCTCGGGTCGCTCTCGTGGTGCAGGCGGTCCAGGGCGGTCACGTAGTAGGTGCGGTCCCCGGTGTCGCCGGGGGCGGTGAAGACGGTCCGGCCCTCCTCCGCGGGCACCGTGCCGACCATGTTGCGCGGGTCGTCCAGGCCGCAGAGCTGCTCGCCGGGATCGGGGACGCCGTCGAAGCCGTAGACGGCGTAGGCCGCCGGGGCGTCGCCCGGGCCGGCCTCCACGGTCAGCTCGGTTCCGCCCTCGCCCGCCTCGGCGCCGACCACCGACGGGGCCGGGGGCGCCTCGCCGCCCAGGTCCTCCTTGATCGGGATCAGCGCCGGGTGCGCATAGTGCTCGGCGGCCACGATCTCCATCGCCTCCGCGGCGTTGGTCCGCAGCGACGTCGCGCTGAAGAACACGTCGCCCTGCACCCCCGGGTGGTCCCGGTTGAAGGCGAGGTGGTCGGCGAGCTCCCGGGGGTCGGACCAGGCGCCCTCGTTGCCGGCCTTGTAGGCGGCCTGGCCGATGTAGAGGTGCACGCCGGTGCCCTCGGTCACCTCCTCCCACCAGGGGACGAGCACCGCGTAGTCGGCCACCCGGAGCCCGATCTCCCAGTAGACCTGCGGGTTGATGTAGTCGACCCAGCCCTCGCGCACCCAGGTCCGGCTGTCGGCGTAGATGCCGTCGTAGGACTCGAAGCCGGAGGTGTCCGAGCCGTTCGGGTCGCTGGAGGAGTTGCGCCAGATGCCGAACGGGCTGACGCCGAACTTCACGTGCGGCTTGGCCTCGTGCACCGCGGCGTCCATCTCCCGGATCAGCAGGTTCACGTTGTCCCGCCGCCAGTCCCCGATGTCGTCGAAGCCCCGCCCGTGCTCGGCGAAGGTGTCGCCGTCGGGGATCTCCTCGCCCGCCACCGGATACGGGTAGAAGTAGTCGTCGAAGTGGACGCCGTCCATGTCGTACCGCTCGACGGCGTCCATCATCGCCTCGACCACGAACGCGCGGACCTCGGGCAGGCCGGGGTCGTAGTAGAGCTTCCCGCCGTAGGGGAAGACCCAGTCCGGGTTGCGCCGGGCGGGGTGGTCGGCCACCAGTCGGGACGGGTCGTCGTGCATGGCGACCCGGTACGGGTTGAACCAGCCGTGGAACTCCAGGCCGCGCGCGTGCGCCTGCTCGACCGCGAAGGCCAGCGGGTCGTAGCCGGGGTCGCGGCCCTGCTCCCCGGTGAGCCACTCCGACCACGGCTCGTGCGGGGACGGCCAGAAGGCGTCCGCGGTCGGCCGGATCTGCACGAAGACCGCGTTGAGGCCGTTGGACGCGGCCTCGTCGTACAGGTCGGTCAGCTCGGCCTGCTGGGCCTCGGGGCTGAGCCCGGACTCGCTGGGCCAGTCGATGTTCTGCACCCCGGCGATCCACTCGGCGCGCATCTGCCGCTTGGGCGGCGCGTCCGGGGAGGGGGAGCAGGCCCGGTCCTTCCCGTCGCCCTCCGGCGCGGCGTGCGCGCCGGGGGCGCCGAGCAGGGAACCGGTCATCAGCAGGGCGAGGACGCCGCCGAGGGCGCCGAAGCGGGGAAGTGCGCGGTCGCGGGGGATCGGGTGCCGGGGACGGTCCTGTCCGGACGGTCCGGCGGCCCGGTGCGGGTTCGCCAACGTTGCTCCTTCCGGCGAAGGTCGGGCCCCGGCGGGTGAGCGGCCGGGTGCCGAGAGTGCCAGCCTAGAAAGAAACCTTCATTACGCGAAGAAGAAACGCAATCCTCCTACCCGGATTCCGTGGCGCGGGGGTCCGGATGGGGCGGGAGAGGCTCCGGGGCACCGACAGACCAAGTGGTATGTTGGTCGCCGCCGCATCGACGAGCGAACGGGAGGCACGTGTGGACAAGGGCGGGATCGACCCACCGGGACTCGACCTGGCGCGGCTCCGCGCCCACCTGGACGCCGAGCTGCCGGGGACGGTCGCCGGGGAACTGCGCGCGCGGCTGATCGCCGGCGGGCGGTCCAACCTCACCTACGAGGTCTCCGACGGCGCCTCCCGCTGGGTGGTGCGCCGGCCGCCGCTGGGCCACGTGCTGCCCACCGCGCACGACATGGGCCGCGAGCACCGGGTGATCACCGCGCTGGCGCCCACCTCGGTCCCGGTCCCCGCCACCCGGCTGCTCTGCACCGACCCCGAGGTGCTCGGCGCGCCGTTCTACCTGATGGACTTCGTCGAGGGCACCCCCTACCGCAAGGCCGAGCAGCTCGCCGAACTCGGCCCGGAGCGCACCCGGGCGGTCGTACTCGAACTGGTGGACACCCTGGTCGAGCTGCACGCGGTGGACCCCGCCGAGGTCGGCCTCGCCGACTTCGGCCGCCCCGAGGGGTTCCTGGAGCGCCAGGTCCGCCGGTGGGGAAAGCAGCTGGACGCCTCGCGCAGCCGGGACCTGCCCGGCATCGACGAGCTCCGCGCCGGACTGGCCGAGCGGCTGCCCGCCTCGCCCGCGCCGACCATCGTGCACGGCGACTACCGGCTGGACAACGCCCTGGTCGCCGAGGCCGGGGGCCGGCACCGGATCACCGCGGTGCTCGACTGGGAGATGTCCACCCTGGGCGACCCGCTCACCGACCTCGCGCTGATCGCGGTGTACAGCGGGGCCGAGCAGCCTTCGGTCCCCGGTGTCGGCGACGCCTCCCGCGCCGAGGGCTTCCCCGCGGTGGACGAGCTGGTCCAGCGGTACGCCGAGCGCTCCGGGCGGGACCTGGGCCGGTTCGACTTCTACACCGCCCTGGCCTTCTTCAAGCTCGCGGTGATCCTGGAGGGCATCCACTTCCGGTTCACCCAGGGCAAGACCGTCGGCGCCGACTTCGAGCGGATCGGCGAGGCGGTCCCCGGCCTGGTGGACAGCGGGCTCAAGCGGCTGCACCGGCTCTGACCGACACCTTCCGCCCGGCCCGACCGGGACGATCTGACCGGGAGTGTCCGCTTGGAGTTGAGACCCCAGCCGGGCGCGGCGTTTCGCGGGGTGCAGGTTCAGGCCGGCGGCGACGGCCCGGGTAGGGGCGGGCCAGGCGCCCCAGCCGAGTGCGGCGTCTCGCGGGGTCGGGGTTCAAGCAGGCAGCGAGGGCGGGAGGGGGACCGGCTGGTCGGTCTGGCGCGGCGTCTCGCGGAGCGGAGGTTCAAGCGGGCGGCGACGGCAGCGGTAGGGGCGGGGTGCCGGTGGTCGCCCGGGTGCGGCGTCTCGCGGGGCGGGGGTCCAAGCGGGCGGCGAGGGCGGGAACGGGTGGGCGCCGCGTTCACCGGCCCGGCCGGGCGCGTGCTTCCGGCGGGGGAGGGGTGCCCAGGTGGTTCGGGTGAGGGTGGGTTCTAGTTTGTGTTGCAACACGGCCGGGACGAAGGGGGATGAAGGGTGCCGGGCAA
>NZ_ANBB01000102.1 GCF_000341105.1 Nocardiopsis potens DSM 45234 | reverse complement strand
CCTGTTCGCGAACACCGGCGCCAAAACGGTCGACCTGCCCACCTACGCCTTCCAGCGCCGCCGCTACTGGCCGGACGGGCTGCGCCGCGACGCCGTCGACGTCTCCTCGGCCGGGCTCGGCGCCGACGCCCACCCGCTGCTCGGCGCCGCCGTGGAGGTGGCGGAGACCGGTGCGCTCCTGCTCACCGGGCGCCTCTCCCTGCGGAGCCACCCGTGGCTCGCCTCGCACGCGGTCGCCGGGACCGTCCTCCTCCCCGGCACTGCTTTCCTGGAGCTGGCCCTGCACGCCGCCGAGCGCACCGGGTGCGAGGTGGTGGAGGAGCTGACCCTGGGCGCGCCGCTCGTGCTGCCCGAGCAGGGGGCCGTGCGCCTGCAGCTCTCCGTGGAGGCGCCCGACGAGGACGGGTTGCGCTCCTTCGAGCTGCACTCCCGCCTCCAGGACGCGCCGGAGGGCTCGCCGTGGACCCGGCACGCGGGCGGCGTCCTCGCCGCCGGCTCCGGGGCGGACGCGACCGCCCTCCCCGCTCTTCCCGCCCTGGCGGCCTGGCCGCCGGCGGGCGCGGAGCCCGTCCCGCTGGACGGGGTCTACGAGCGCCTGGCCGAGCGCGGGTACGCCTACGGCCCCGAGTTCCGCGGCGTCCGCGCCGCGTGGCGCCGCGGCGGCGAGGTCTTCGCGGAGGTCGCGCTGCCCGACGGCGCCGCGGACGCCGCCGGTGACTTCGGGCTGCACCCCGCGCTGCTCGACGCGGCGGTGCAGGCGGGCGGCCTGGAGAGCGGCGCGGACCCGGCCGGCGGTGCGGACGGGCGGAGCACCGCCCCCCTGCTCGGCGGGGGCGACGGGGCGATCCGGCTGCCCTTCGCGTGGCGCAACGTCGCCCTGCACGCGGTCGGCGCCTCGGTGCTGCGCGTCCGCGTCGCGCGCTCCGGCGCCGACGGGGTCTCGATCGATGCGGCCGACGCCGCCGGGCAGCCGGTGCTCTCCGCGGAGTCCCTGACCGTCCGCCCGGTCGACGCCGCGGCGCTGACCGCTCCCGGGGGCGGCGCGGACGAGGCGCTGTTCCGGGTGGAGTGGCGGCCGCAGGCGCCCGCCGACCCCGGTTCCGGCGGCGGCCCCGAGGGCGGCGCGCCGTCCCGGTGGGCCGTTGTCGGCGCCGACGACTACAAGGTCGCCGCGGCGCTGGAGGCGGCCGGGCACGACGTCGCCGCCCACGCCGACCTGGCCGCGCTGGCGGCCGCCGCCGCGGACGGGGCCGACGGGGCCGGCGGGTCCGGCGGGGCCGCCCCTCCGTTCGTCGTCGTTCCGCTCACCGACGCGTGCGGCGCGCCTGGGGCGCGGGCCTCGGCGCCTTCGGCGGAGTCCGCGCACGGCGCCGTGCACGCCGCCCTCGCCCTGGTGCAGGGCTGGCTGGCCGAGGAGCGGTTCGCCGATTCGCGGCTGGTGATCGCCACCCGCGGCGCCGTCGCCGCCGGCGCCGGTGCGGGCGGGGGCGAGGACGTCGCGGCCCCGGCGCTCGCCGCCGTGTGGGGCCTGCTCCGGTCGGCCCAGGCGGAGAACCCGGACAGGATCCTGCTGGTGGACGTGGACGACGCCGACGCCTCGCACGCGGCCGTCGCCTCCGCCGTCGCCGCGGCCTCGGCCGCCGGCGAGCCGCAGGTCGCGCTGCGCGGCGGGGTGCCGCTCGTCCCGCGCCTGGTCTCCGCCGCCGCCCCGGCGGCGGCCGCCGGGGCTCCGCTGGTCCCGCCGCCGGGGATGCGGTCCTGGCGGCTGCAGCCGGGGGCGGCTGAGGACGGCGGGACCCTGGAGGGGCTGGCGCTGGCCGCCGACCCCGGGGCCCTGGACGCGCCGCTGCGCCCGGGTGAGGTCCGGATCGCCGTGCGGGCGGTCGGCCTGAACTTCCGCGACGTCCTCATCGCGCTGGGCATGTACCCCGAGCCCGCGGTGATGGGCACCGAGGGGGCCGGGATCGTCACCGAGGTGGGGCCCGGTGTCACCGGCCTCGCCCCGGGCGACCGCGTCATGGGCGTGCTGAGCGGGGCCTACGGCCCGTACGTCGTCGCCGACGGCCGCCGGCTGGCCCGCATCCCGGACGGGTGGACGTTCGCGGAGGCCGCGTCGGTCCCGGTCGCCTTCACCACCGCCTACTACGCGCTGCGGGACCTCGCCGGGCTGAAGGCCGGCGAGCGGCTGCTGGTGCACGCGGCGGCGGGCGGCGTCGGGATGGCGGCGGTGCAGCTCGCCCGGCACTGGGGTGCGGAGGTGTTCGGCACGGCGAGCCCCGGCAAGTGGGAGGCGCTGCACGGCCTGGGGCTGGACGCGCGGCACGTGGCGTCCTCGCGGACGCTCGACTTCGCCGGCGCGTTCGGGTCCGCGGACGGCGGCCCCGCCGTGGACGTGGTCCTCAACTCCCTGGCCCGCGAGTTCGTCGACGCGTCCCTGGGGCTGCTGGGGCCCGGCGGCCGGTTCGTGGAGATGGGCAAGACCGACGTGCGCGACGCCGACCGGATCGCCGCGGACGCCCCGGGCGTCGCCTACCGGGCGTTCGACCTCGGCGAGGCGGGCCCCGAGCGGATCGGCGAGATCCTGGCCGAGGTCCTCGGGCTCTTCGAGAGCGGGGCGCTCGCCCTGCCGCCGGTCTCGACCTGGGACGTGCGCCGCGCCCGGGACGCCTTCCGGCACGTGAGCCAGGCGCGGCACGTCGGCAAGGTGGTGCTCACCGTGCCGGCCGGGATCGACCCCGAGGGCACCGTGCTGATCACCGGGGGCGCCGGGACGCTCGGCGGGCTGGTCGCCCGGCACCTGGTCCGCGAGCACGGGGCGCGCCGGCTGCTGCTGGCCGGCAGGCGCGGCGAGGAGACCCCCGGCGCCCGGGGGCTCCGCGCGGAGCTGGAGGAGGCGGGGGCGTCGGTCACCGTCGCCGCCTGCGACGTCTCGGACCGGGACGCGGTCGCGGCGCTGCTGGCGTCCGTCCCGGAGCGGCACCCGCTCACGGCGGTCGTGCACACCGCGGGCGTACTGGACGACGGGACGGTGGCCGCGGCGACCCCGGAGCAGGCGTCGCGGGTGCTGCGGCCCAAGGCCGACGCCGCCCTGCACCTGCACGAGCTGACCGCAGGCGCCGACCTGGCCGCGTTCGTCCTGTTCTCCTCGGCCGCCGCCTCCTTCGGCGGGGCCGGCCAGGGGGCCTACGCGGCGGCCAACTCCTTCCTGGACGCGCTCGCCGCGCACCGGCGGGCCCGCGGGCTGCCCGGGGTCTCCCTGGAGTGGGGGCTGTGGGCCGAGGCCAGCGGGCTGACCGGCGGGCTGGACGGGGCCGACCGGGCGCGCCTGGCGCGCTCGGGGGCGGCTCCGATGCCCACCGGCCAGGCGCTGGGGCTGCTCGACGCGGCCCTGGCCAGGGACGAGGCGGTGCTGGTGCCGATCGGGCTGGACCGCGCCGCGCTGCGCGACCAGGCCGCCTCCGGGATGCTCCCGCCGCTGCTCGGCGGGCTCGCGGCGGCGCCCGCCGCGCGGTCCCGCAGGAAGGCCGCCGGAGCGGGCGGCGCCGCTCCGGGCGGGCTGCGGGAGCGGCTCGCCGCTGTCCCGGCCGGTGAGCGGGCCGACGCGGCACTGGCCGCGGTGCGCGGCCACGTGGCGACGGTCCTCGGGCTGCCCCCGGCCGAGCCGCTGGACGGCGACCGCGCCTTCCGGGACCTGGGCTTCGACTCGCTGACCGCCGTGGAGCTGCGGAACCGGCTCAACGCCGACACGGGTCTGCGGCTGCCGCCGACGCTGGTGTTCGACCACCCGACGCCCGTCGAACTGGCCGAGCACCTGCTCGCCGAGCTGGCGCCGGCGGGCGGCGCGGAGGACGCGGGCGCCGGGGACGGCGGGCGGGCGAGCGAGCGGGCCGCCGCCGTGCTGGCCGAACTCGACCGCATCGAGGCCGACCTGGCGGCCGCCGCCCCGGACGGCGGGGACCGCGTCGCGCTCGCGGCGCGGCTGCGCCGGATCGCCGACGGACTGGGCCCGGCCGGCCCGGCCCCCGGCGGGGCGCCCGCACCGGCGAACGGAGCCGCGAACGGGACCCCGAACGGGACCCCGGGCGGTCCGGCGGGCGAGGACGGCGGCGCACCGGAGCAGGACCTCGATTCGGCGTCCGACGACGACTTGTTCGCCCTCATCGACCGGCAGCTCGGCGGGGCGTGAGGCGGTGGCGGACGGCATGGCGGAGAAGACGGCGGCCCCCGGCGGAGACGGAAGAGGCGGGAACCGAGTGACGGACGGTGCGAGGACCGTGGAGAACCCGAACGGCGGCAACGAGGCCCGGCTGCGCGAGTACCTCAAGCGGGTGACGGCCGAGCTGCAGCAGAGCGGCCGGCGCGTGCAGGAGCTGGAGGATCGCGCCCACGAGCCGGTCGCGATCACCGGCATGGCCTGCCGCCTGCCCGGCGGCGTGGAGTCCCCCGAGGACCTGTGGCGACTCGTCGCCTCCGGCACCGACGCCGTCACCGGCTTCCCCGACGACCGCGGCTGGGACGCCGAGTCGCTGTACGACCCCGACCCGGACAGCGCCGGGAGGACCTACTGCCGCAGCGGCGGGTTCCTGGACGGCGCGGCCGATTTCGACCCGGATTTCTTCGGGATCTCGCCGCGCGAGGCGCTGGCCATGGACCCGCAGCAGCGGCTCTCCCTCACTCTGGCCTGGGAGGCGATCGAGCGCGCCGGCATCGTGCCGCGCTCGGTGCGCGGCGGCCGGGTCGGCGTCTTCATGGGCGCCTGGCACACCGGCTACGGGGCCGGGCTGGAGGAGCCGCCCGCCGGCCTCGAAGGCCACCTGGTCAGCGGGGCGGCGCTCGGGTTCGTCGCCGGCCGGGTCTCCTACGTGCTGGGCTTCGACGGGCCGGCGGTGACCGTGGACACGGCGTGCTCGTCGTCGCTGGTGGCGCTGCACCAGGCGGTGCGGGCGCTGCGCAGCGGCGAGTGCGACATGGCGCTGGCCGGCGGGGTCACGGTCATGCCCAACCCGGACCTCTTCGTCCAGTTCAGCCGGCAGCGCGGGCTGGCCCCGGACGGCCGGTGCAAGGCGTTCGCGGCGGCCGCCGACGGTTTCGGGCCGGCGGAGGGCGCGGCGACGCTGCTGGTGGAGCGGCTGTCGGACGCGCGCCGCAACGGCCACCGGGTGCTGGCGGTGGTGCGCGGCAGCGCGGTCAACCAGGACGGCGCGTCCAACGGGCTCACCGCGCCCAGCGGGCGCGCGCAGCGCAAGGTGATCCGCGCCGCGCTGGCCGACGCCCGGTTGGAGCCGGCCGACGTGGACGCGGTGGAGGCGCACGGAACGGGGACACCGCTGGGCGACCCGATCGAGGTGCAGGCGCTCCAGGAGGCGTACGGGCGCGACCGGGGCGGGCGCGGCGCGCTGCGGATCGGGTCGCTGAAGTCGAACGTCGGCCACACGCAGGGCGCAGCGGGCGCGGCGGGCGTGATCAAGATGGTGATGGCGCTGCGCGGCGGCGTGCTGCCGAGAACCCTGCACGTGGACGAGCCTTCGCCCCGGATCGACTGGGACGCGGGCGCGGTCGAGGTACTGACGGAGGAGGTGCCCTGGCCCGCCGGGGAGGGTGGGGACGCCGGTCGGGCACGCCGGTTCGGGGTCTCCTCGTTCGGGATCAGCGGCACCAACGCCCACGTGATCATCGAGGAGCCCCCGGCGGCCGCCGAGGCGCCGGAGGAGACCAAGGAGACCGGGGAGGCGGCTCCCGCCCCGTTCGGGTCCGCCGTTCCGTGGACGCTCTCCGCGAAGACCGAAGAGTCCGTCGGCGCCCAGGTGAAACGACTGGGGAGGTTTCTGACCGAGAACCCGGGTGTGGACCCGGTCGACGTGGGCTTCTCCCTGGCCACCGGGCGCTCGGTCTTCGAGCACAGGGCCATGTCGGTCCAGGGCGAGGAGTGGGTGCGCGGCTCGGTCGCAGGGCGGGGGCGGACGGTGTTCGTCTTCCCCGGGCAGGGCTCGCAGTGGCTCGGGATGGGCGCCGAACTGCTCGACTCCTCCCCGGTCTTCGCCGAAGCCATCAACGAATGCGAGACCGCGTTCTCCGGGCTGGTCGACTGGTCGCTGACCGATGTGCTGCGCGGCGCCGACGGCGCCGCCTCCCTGGACCGGGTCGATGTGGTCCAGCCGGCCCTGTTCGCAATGATGGTCGGCCTGGCCAAGGTCTGGCGGTCGCTCGGTGTGGAACCGGACGCGGTTCTGGGCCACTCCCAGGGCGAGATCGCCGCCGCCCACGTGGCAGGGGCGCTCTCGCTGGAGGACGCCGCACGCGTGGTCATCCTCCGCTCCCAGGCGCTGCGCGCGCTCGCCGGGTCCGGCGGCATGGTCTCCATCGCCGCTCCCAAGGACCACGTCGAGCAGATCATCGCGGACAAGGACGGCCTGTCCATCGCGGTGGTCAACGGCCCGAGCGCCACCGTCGTCTCCGGCGACGCGAACCTCCTCGACGGACTCATCGACGAATGCGAGAACGCGGGCCTGCGGGCCCGCCGCGTCCCCGTCGACTACGCCTCCCACTCCCCCCACGTCGAACGCATCCAGGACGAGCTACACGAACTGCTCGCCAAGATCCGGCCGCGTTCCTCTTCGGTCCGGTTCTTCTCCTCGCTGGAAGGCGGCTGGATCGAGGACACTTCTTCTCTGAGCGCCGATTACTGGTACCGCAACCTGCGCCACCCCGTCCTCTTCGGTCCTTCCGTGGAGGCGCTGAAGGAGCAGGGCCACCTCTTCTTCGTCGAGGCCAGCCCGCATCCCGTCCTGCTCATGGCACTCCCCGACGACGTCGTGGGAACGGGGTCGCTCCGCCGCGACGAAGGCGGACTCGACCGCCTCCTCCTCTCCGCCGGAGAAGCCTGGACCAACGGCCTCACCATCGACTGGGCGAGCCTGTTCGCGAACACCCGCGCCAAGACCGTCGACCTGCCCACCTACGCCTTCCAGCGCGAACGCTACTGGCTGGACTCGGTCCCCTCCCCCCGGCGTTCCGGGTCGTCCCTGGACGACTGGCGCTACACGGTCTCCTGGACCCCGGTCGCGCCCGCCCGCGCGGCCGATTCCGGCGCGGAGGCGGAGCATCCCGCCCCGTCCGGCCGGTGGCTCGTCATCGCCCCCGGGGTCCGGGACGCCGACGCGTCGGCCGCCGCCGACCTGCTGAAGTCCTACGGCGCCATCCCGGAGGTCCTCCGGTCCGACGCCGCCGGGACCGACCGTGCCGCGCTCGCGCGGCGGCTGGAAGAGGCCTCGGCGTCCGGGCCGGTGAGCGGCGTCCTCCTCCTGGTTCCCGCCGGTGACCAGGAGGAGGACCCCACCTCCGTCCCATCCGTCCCGGTCGGTGTGCGCACCGCGGTCGCCGCCGTCCAGGCCTCGGTCGACGCCGGACTCGGCGCCCGGCTGTGGTGTGCGACGCGCGGAGCGGTCTCGGCCGTCCGCACCGACCCCGCCGCCGACCCAGCACAGGCAGCGGTCTGGGGCCTGGGCCGCGTCGCCGCCCTGGAACACCCCGACCTCTGGGGCGGCCTCATCGACCTGCCCGTCGATCTGTCCGACGTTCTCGGCGGGGAGGCCGAGCAGGCGTTCGCGGCGGTCCTCGGCGGCGCCTACGGCGAGGAGGACCAGATCGCGCTCCGCGGCCCGGGCGTGCTCGCCCGGCGCCTGACCCGCGCCCCCGCGAGTGCGGGCCCCGGTTCCGGGCCCCGCCTGGCGGGCGCGCCGGGGGCGGCCGGGGCGGTGCTGGTCACCGGCGCGTTCGGGGCGCTCGGCGGCCATGTCGCGCGCCGGCTCGCCGCCGAGGGCGTGCACCGCCTGGTGCTCGTCGGCCGGCGCGGCGCCGAGACGCCGGGCGCCGACGGGCTGATCACCGAGCTGCGGGCCGCGGGCGCGGAGGTGACCGCCGCCGCCTGCGACGTCGGCGACCGCGACCAGGTCGCCGCCCTCCTCGACCGGGTGCGGGCCGGTGACGCCCGCCTCTCCGCCGTGGTGCACGCCGCGGGCGTGCCCGGCGGCGATCCGCTGGTGGATCTCGGCGGGGACGCACTCGACCGGGTGCTGCGCGCGAAGACCGCCGGCGCCCGCCACCTCGACGAGCTCACCCGCGGCATCGGGCTCGACGCGTTCGTGCTGTTCTCGTCCAACGCCGGTGTCTGGGGCAGCGGCGGCCAGTCCGGCTACGCGGCCGCCAACGCCTACCTGGACGCGCTGGCCGAGCGGCGGCGCGCCGCCGGCGAGCACGCGCTGAGCGTGGCCTGGGGTCTGTGGGCCGGGGACGGCATGGGCGGGGCGGCCGACGGCGACTACTGGCACCGCCGCGGGGTGCGCCCCATGCCGCCGGAGGCCGCTACGGACTCGCTGTGGTCCGCGGTCGCGCGCGGCGAGACGTTCGTCGCCGTCGCCGACGTGGACTGGGAGCGATTCGCCGACGCCTTCACGGTGGGCCGCCCCAGCAGGCTGATCAGGGGTGTTCCCGAGGCCGCCCGTGCCCTCGACGGGGTCGCGGCGGAGGGCGCGCGGGACGGCTCGGCGTCCTCCCTCGCGGAGCGGCTGGGCGCGCTGGCCGCCGGAGAGCGGGAGCCCTTCCTGGTCGAGCTCGTGCGGACGGAGGCCGCCGCCGTGCTGGGGCACGCGTCGCCGTCGCGGGTGGACGGGGACCGGGCGTTCAAGGAGATCGGGTTCGACTCGCTCACCGCGGTCGAGCTGCGGAACCGGATGAACGCGGCCACGGGGCGGCGGCTGCCCGCCACGCTCGTCTTCGACCATCCGACGCCGCGCGCGCTCGCCGCCCACCTGCACGGGCTGCTGGCGCCCGGCGGCGGGGCGGGCGGGGACTCCCCCGAGGACGCCCGGGTCCGGGAGGCCCTGGCCGGCATCCCCGTCGAACGGCTCCGCGAGGCGGGGCTGCTGGACCGGCTCCTGGAGCTGGCGGAGGGGGCGGAGGGCCCTCCGTCCTCCGCCGCTCCGCAGGGCGGGGAGGAGGGCGCGGCCGCCTCCGAGGGCCCCGACATCGACGCCTTGGACGCCGACTCCCTCGTGCGGATGGCGCTCGGCGGAGCCGACACGTGACCGGGTCCGCGCGCCCCTGCGCGGCCCATGACCGATCCCCGCGACCCGACGATGCACGGAGGCCCCGGTGACGACGTCCCAGGAGCAGCTGGTCGAGGCCTTGCGCGCCTCGCTGAAGGAGAACGAGAAGCTGAAGGGCGAGCGGCGTGCCGAGGAGGAGCGCCGCAGCGAGCCGATCGCGATCACCGGCATGAGCTGCCGGTTCGCCGGCGGGATCGACTCCCCCGAGGAGCTGTGGCGTGCGCTGGCCGAGGGCCGCGACACCGTCGGGGAGATGCCGGACGACCGGGGCTGGGACGTCGAGTCGCTGTACGACCCCGACCCGGACGCCTCCGGTAAGAGCTACGGCCGCCACGGGTCGTTCCTGGAGGGCGCCGGCGGGTTCGACGCCGCGTTCTTCGGGATCTCGCCGCGCGAGGCGCTGGCCATGGACCCGCAGCAGCGGATCCTGCTGGAGGCGTCCTGGGAGGCGATCGAACGGGCCGGCCTGGACCCGGCCGCCCTGCGCGGCACCAGGACCGGTGTCTACCTGGGCGTCGGCAACCAGGCGTACGGGGCGGACCCGCGCCGGGCGCCCCGGGAGACCGAGGGGTACCTGGTCACGGGCAACGCCTCGGCGGTCGCGTCGGGCCGCATCTCCTACGCGCTGGGGTTGGAGGGGCCGGCGCTGTCCGTGGACACGGCGTGCTCGTCGTCGCTGGTGGCGCTGCATCTGGCGGTGCGGGCGCTGCGCAGCGGCGAGTGCGACATGGCGCTGGTGGGCGGGGTCTCGGTGATGGCGACGCCGGGCGCCTTCATCGAGTTCAGCAGGCAGCGGGCGATGGCGGTCGACGGGCGGTGCAAGGCGTTCGCGGCGGCCGCCGACGGGTTCGGGTGGGGCGAGGGCGTGGCCCTGCTCGCGGTGGAGCGGCTGTCGGACGCGCGCCGCAGCGGGCGGCGGGTGCTGGCGGTGGTGCGCGGCAGCGCGGTCAACCAGGACGGCGCGTCCAACGGGCTCACCGCGCCGAACGGGCCTGCGCAGCAGCGGGTGATCCGCGCCGCGCTGGCCGACGCCCGGGTCGGCGCGGCGGACGTGGACGCGGTGGAGGCGCACGGCACGGGGACCCGGTTGGGCGACCCGATCGAGGCGCAGGCGCTGCTCGCCGTCTACGGGCGCGGGCGCGGGGACGCCGCC
>NZ_ANBB01000101.1 GCF_000341105.1 Nocardiopsis potens DSM 45234 | reverse complement strand
CCGGAGGAGAAGTCGGCCTGACCGCGTCCCGCAGCGGCCCGGAGCACCGCACCGACGGCGGCGGCGGTCCCCGGGCCCCAGGGGACCGGGGACCGCGCCCCTCCCCCGCCCGCCCCGCCCTACTCCGGGACCACCGCCGTGCCGACCAGTTCCACCAGCGCCTCCGGGTCGAACAGCTCGGCGACCCCGAACAGCGCCATCGCCGGGTAGTGCCGGCCCAGGTGGCGGCGGTAGACCGCGCCGATGCCCTTCAGGTCGGCCCGGTAGTCGGGCACGCTGGTGGTGTACACCATCAGGGAGACCAGGTGGCCGGGCTCGCCGCCGGCCGCGCGCAGCGCGGCGACCATGTTCGCCATCGCCAGATCGAACTGGCCGCGCAGGCCTCCGCCGCCGATCGACCCGTCGGGCAGCTGGGCGGTCTGTCCGCCCAGGTGGACCGTGCGCCCAGCGGCCGGCACCACCGCGTGCGCGAAGCCCACGGCCGGCGCCAGCCCCTCCGCCTCGACCAGGCGGTGCGGGGTGCGCACCTCCGCCTCCGTCGCCTCCGTCCGCTCCTCCGCCACGGGCTACCTCCCCTTCCACTCCGGCTCGCGCTTCCCGGTGAACGCCGCGTGGAACTCGGCGTAGTCCTCGGTCTTCATCAGCAGCGCCTGGGTGACCGCCTCCAGCTCGACCGAGGCGGACAGCCCCATGTCCAGCTCCCGGGAGAGCAGCGCCTTGGTCTGGGCGTAAGCGAACGCGGGGCCGGTGGCCAGCCGCTCGGCCAGCCGCGCCGCGGCCCCGTCCAGTCCGCCGTCCTCCACCAGCTCGCTGACCAGGCCGATCCGGTCGGCCTCCTCGGCGCCGACGGTGTCGCCCAGCATCAGCAGCCGGGTGGCATGGCCCAGGCCGACGACCCGGGGCAGCAGGTAGGCCGCGCCCATGTCGCCGCCGGCCAGGCCGACCCGGGTGAACAGGAACGCGAACCGGGCCGAGCGCTCCACCAGCCGGAAGTCGGCGGCCAGCGCCAGCACCGCCCCGGCGCCGGCGGCGACCCCGTGCACCGCCGCGATCACCGGCACCGGGCACTCCCGCATCGCCCGGACCGTCTCCCCGGTCATCCGGGTGAAGTCGAGCAGGCCGTCGGGGTCCATCTCCAGGGTGGCGCCGATGATCTCGTCCACGTCCCCGCCGGAGCAGAAGCCGCGGCCCCGGCCGCGCAGCACCAGTGCCCGCACGTCGTCCCGGTGCGGCAGCTCCAGCAGCAGGTCGCGCAGGTCGGCGTAGACGTCGAAGGTGAGCGCGTTGAGCCGGTCGGGCCGGGTGAACTCCACCGTGGCCACGCCGCCGCGCAGCGACAGGTCGAAGTGCTCCCAGGAGTCGGTGAAGGGCGCGGACGCGCGGAACGGGCTCACTGCTGGACGCCTCCTCCGTCGAGGACGATGGTCTGGCCGTTGACGCAGCCCGCGGCCTCGGAGGCCAGGTAGCCGACGGCCGCGGCGACCTCCTCCGGCTCCACCAGCCTGCCCAGCGGCGCGGCGCCGGCCAGCGCGCGCTCGGCCTCCTGGGCGCTGCGCCCGGTGCGCTCGGCGATCCGGGCCGCCGACCGCTCGGTCATCGGGGTGCGGACGAACGCCGGGCAGACCGCGTTGCAGGTCACCCCGGTTCCGGCGAGCTCGGCCGCGGTCACCCGGACCAGGCCCACCATGGCGTGCTTGGCCGCGGTGTAGGCCGCCGTGTAGGGGGCGCCGACCAGCCCGGCGGTGGAGGCGACCGCGACGATCCGGCCGCGGTCCCGCTCCCGCATGCCGGGCAGCACCGCCCGGGTGAGCAGGAACGCGGTGGTCGCGTTGGCCGCGAAGTGCTCGTTCCAGGAGGCCAGCGAGGTGCGGTGCAGCGGCGCCGATTCGGCCGCGCCGGCGTTGTTCACCAGCACTTCCACCGGGCCGTCCAGCCCGGCCAGCACCCGCTCCACCTGCTCCTCGTCGGCGGCGTCGCAGACCGCCCCGCGCACGCCCGAACCGCCCAGGTCGCGTTCGAGCCGGGCGAGCCGGCCGGCGTCGCGCCCCAGCGCGACGACCCGGAGCCCGGCGCGGGCCAGCGTTGCGCACACGGCGCGGCCGATCCCGCCGGCCCCGCCGGTCACCACGGCGATCCGCGCGGCGCTCTCCATGTGGCGCACGCTATCACTCGATCATGACCCCCGTCACGAATCCGACATGAACCGGTCGGCGGGCCCCGCGGCGGCCGCACCGGCCGGAACCCGGACGGACCGCCGCACACCGGCCGCGAAACCCGCGGCGATTACCGGGAACCCCTTGCGCCACGGGAGACTCCAAGGACCACGGGGCGGGAGAGGCCCGCCCGGCAAGACGAGAGGAACGCCCGTGGAGACGGTTTCCGCCGCCGCGATCACCGAGCGGTTCGGCAGGCTCTTCGACACGCTGGACTCCGACGGCGACGGGGCCATCGACTGGGGGGACTACCAGCGCCTCGTCGACCGCTGCGCGCAGGGCTACTCCCTGGAGGCCGAGGACCGCACGGCGCAGGCGCTCCGCGCCTCCTACCAGATGCTCTGGGTGGAGCTGCTCCGCCACTCGGGGCTCTCCGGGTCCCGCCTCCCGGACCGGGAGGCGTTCGTCCGGGCCATGCGCGCGGTGGCCGAGGACGGCAGCCGGTTCAACGCGACCGAGGGCCTGGCCGACGCGGTGTTCGACCTGCTCGACGAGGACGGCGACGGCTCGATCAGCGAGGCCGAGTACCTCCGGTACGCGGAGGTCCTCGGCGCCGCCGCGGACACCGCGCAGGCCCGGTTCAAGGCACTGGACACCGACGGCGACGGGTCCATCGGCCGCGAGGAGTTCATCCAGTCGGCCCGGGAGTTCCTCTTCGGCGACGACACCGAGTCCGCGGGCGGGTTCGTCTTCGGGATGGTCTGAGCACCGCCCCGCGCGCCCGCACCCGGCCGGTGCGGGCGCGCTCCCGCCGGGGCCGGCGCCGGACCGGCGTCTATCATGGGCCCCATGGGTGAACTCGGAATCGCCGGCCTTGTCGCGCTGGCGCTCATCATGGCGGTCCCCGTCTCGATCTTCGGGGGCTTCGCCGTCTACTCCCTCCGCATCGCGCGCAAGGGGCCGGAGGCCGTTCTCGCCTCCGCCCGCAAGCGCCGCGAACTGGCCTGAGAGAACGGCTGAGGGCGCCTCCCGGACCGGGAGGCGCCCTCAGCCGCGCCCGCTCTCAGTCCGCGTCGAAGGAGTCGGGGTCGGGGCCGAACCGCCGGCCGGCGTCCAGCCCCGAGACCTCCTCCATGTCCGCGCTGCTCAGCGTGAAGTCGAAGACGTCGAAGTTGGACCGGATCCGCTCCGGGGTGACCGACTTCGGGATCACCACGTTGCCCAGCTGCAGGTGCCAGCGGATGATCACCTGCGCGGGCGTCTTGCCGTAGGCCTCGGCGATCTTGGCGATCGCCGGGTCGTCCAGCAGGTTCCCCTGGCCGAGCGGGCTCCACGCCTCGGTGACGATGCCGTGCTCGGCGTTGAACGCCCGCAGCTCCGCCTGGGTGAGCGCGGGGTGCAGCTCGATCTGGTCGACCATCGGCGTGATGCCGCCCTCCTCCATCACCCGCTCCAGGTGCGGGGCGTTGAAGTTGGAGACGCCGATGGCGCGCACCCGCCCTTCGGCGTAGAGCCGCTCCAGGGCCTTCCAGCTGCTCACGTAGGTGTCGCGCATCGGCAGCGGCCAGTGGATCAGGTACAGGTCGAGCTCTTCGACCCCCAGCCGGGACAGCGACGCGTCGAAGGCGCGCAGCGTCGAGTCGTAGCCCTGGTCGCGGTTCCACAGCTTGGTGGTGAGGAAGACGTCGTTCCTGGGCAGTCCGGAGCGGCGCAGCGCCTCGCCGACGCCCTCCTCGTTGCCGTAGGCGGCCGCGGTGTCGATGCTGCGGTACCCGGCCTGCAGCGCGGTGCCGACGGCGCCGACGACCTCGTCGCCGCCCACCTGCCAGACGCCGAACCCCAGCTGCGGCATCCGGACCCCGTTGCCGAGCGTGACCTCAGGCATCTCGAACATGCTCTTCTCCCCCGTTGCGGTCGTTCGTCCGCCGCCCCTCGGCCCCGGCCCCTCCGGGACTCCTCCGGCGAGTGCGCCCCCGGCGCCCCCGTCGCCCGTCCGCCGGGCTCCCCTCGCCCTCCCCTGGCGGCCTGCCTCGGGTTCGACGCCCCACCTTGCTTCGAAACCACCGCCCGCCGCAACCGGAGCGCTCCGCTCGACACCCGTATGTGACCTGCTCGTCCTGTTTCCGATTCATTCCGTCATCCGGTAGACGACGCCGATCACCACCTCGTCCTCCGGGTCGGCCCCGGGGACCGCGCCGGGGAACTCCCCCGCGGTCCCGCACCGCACCGCGAACGGCGCCCCGGGCCACCGCTCCTCGATCTCCTCCGAGACCGAGGTCCGCCCCGCGGCCGAGGCGGTCTCGCGCTGCCCCGGCGTCTCCAGCTCGTCCTTGGAGTACCTCCGCGACACCGCGGCCACGAACCGCGCCTGCCGCGGCAGCACCCCCCGCCCGAGGGCGTCGAGCACCGCCACCTGCTGTTCCCTGCTTCGCTCCATGCTTCATCATGCCTCGCACGTCGCGCATTGTCACGACCATGATCACGCAGAGCGACGCTCCGGCACCGCCTCCCGCCCGCGCACACGTCACGGGAACCCCTGAAAGTACGGTAGAGTCGTCCCTGTCGGCAGGCGGCGCAGGGCGCCGCGGCGGACACACGGGACGTAGCGCAGTTTGGCAGCGCACTTGACTGGGGGTCAAGGGGTCGTGGGTTCAAATCCCGCCGTCCCGACGCGGCTCAGAGAGGGGATCCGGGTTTCCCGGGTCCCCTTTCCGCATCCGGCGGGCCGCCTCTCCCGCCCAGCGGCCGGAGGCGGGAACTTTCCTCTGTTTCCGCCGCATATCGCGTCATAGGCCGTCCTCGCCCGCGTCGTCATGGATGAGGGTCCGCATCAGGGCGGGCCGGGACCCCCTCGGGGATTGCAGGAGAGTGACAGCAATGACCTTGCCGAGCCGCACGGAGACCGCCGCCATGGTCCGCTCGGAGGCCTTCGCCGCGGGCCCGGACGCGGGCGAGAACCGTGATCTGCGGGAGTCCCCCGCGCAGCCGGCTCCGGACCGCGCACGGCACAGGCTCATCTCCGCGAGCCTGCGCCGCACGAAGGCGGTCCGGCCGCTCGGGTGAGCGCGGCGCCGGCGGCCGCGCCTCGGGCCCGCCCACCGGCGGGCGGGCCCGGGCGGAGGCGCCCGGCCCCATCCGCCGGGAACGTCCGCGGGTGCCGATAGTGTGCACGCCGTTGCCACGCGGCCCAGAGGACGGAGAGCGGAAACGTGCAGCGGATCGAGCGCCACAGTGTCGGCGAAGACCGGATCGCCCAGGCCCTGGCGGACATTGAGAAGCGGGCCGACCGCCACTACATCGGCCTGAGGTACAACTCGTCGGGGCTGCAGGCGATGCGGGCGATGGGACGCGACCTCTTCGACCACGTGGCCGCCCGCTCCGTGGAGGACCCCGCGCTCGCCTCCGACCCCGCCTTCACCCGGAAGGTGCTGGCCACCGCGGCCGAGGCCTGCTTCGGCGCGCTGGACCGGAGCCTCTTCCCCGACGGCGACTTCGACATCCCCTTCCCGCTCGTCTACGGCCGGCTCACCAACATGGACGACGACCCCGAGGAGAACATCACCCTCGAGTACGGCATCGACCTGGCCCCCAGCCCCGGCCTCTGGGCCGAGGCGTTCGCGATGTGCCTGGTCGGCCGCGTCCTCTGGGAACCGGTCCGGATGATCGGCCCGCTGCTGCGCGAGGACTTCGCGCCCCAGTTCCACGAGGGGCTGCCCTACGCGCGGATGAAGCCCGAACCGGACCCGGCCGGCCTGGCGCAGATGGACGCGCTCCGCATCTACCTGGACGGCGGCGGCGCCCGCCCCGGCCGCCCCCGGAGCGTGCTGTGCAGGCCCGGCGCCGAAGAGCGCGCCCGGGCCGCCCGGGGGCTGGACGCCGCCGGCGGGCTGAGCCCCGAGCAGCGCCTGCTGCGCGTGCTGCTGGAGGACGACCGGGCCGCGTTCGAGCGGGCCCTGGCCGAGCATCTGGTGCGCCACCGCGAAGCGATGGAGGCCGACGGAGACGCCGCACCCGGGACCCTGCTCCCGGTCGGGGTGATCGCACTGGCCGCCCTGGCGGTCCAGGCGCACGGCTGGCGGCTCGAAGTCGCCTCCGACTACCTCCCCGAGGCGCTGCTGCACGCCCCCGGAGGCGCCCCCGAGGTCCCGGCCCTCTGACCGCCGGCCCCGACCGCGCGGGGCGGCGTCCCCGCGCCGCCCGCCCCGCTCGCGGCACAGGGGCGTACGCCTCCAGGGGGCGGGGCTGTCGGGCTCGGCCCGGCGGGCCGGCCTGGTGCTCCGGATCGCACGCTGGTGCCGGCCGGGAAGTCCGTGCGGGGGCGGTGGAGGCTCCCCGGCCGGGGCGGCGGTCAGCGGTGGCCGAAGGCGGCGAGGGGGTCCGGTTCGGGGGTCGGGCGGGTGGGCGGGGGGTAGTCCTTCGCGACGAAGCGCTTGAGGTAGGCGGCGCCCTCGGTGCCTCCGGAGCCCTCGACGTCGGCGAGGTAGCGGCGGCCGAAGCCGTAGTGGCGGCCGCGCCAGGCGAGCAGCGGGCGCTCGGCCGCCGCGTGCGCCGCGGCCAGTTCCGCGCCGCCGTCCGCCGCGACCGCGGCGCGCAGCGGGAAGGCGTCCCGCAGCGGCGGCTCGGCCAGCGGCCTCAGGTGCTCGAAGCGGCGCAGCACCTCCTCCTTCTCCGGGTCGAACCCGTACAGCACCAGTTCCATCAGGTGGTAGTTGAGCGACTGCACGGCGCTGGCGTCGCCGGTGGCCTCCCGGAACTCCATGAACGACGCGGGGGTGAGGGTGCGCAGCACCGCGAAGATCCGGTTGGGCAGTTCGGCGTAGCGGCCCAGGGCGCCGAGCCAGTGCAGCGCCTCCTTCCGGTCGGCGCCGGGCGCCGCGATCGCCCGGACCGCGTGCAGCGCGGCCCGGCGGATCAGGAAGAACACCAGCTCGCAGGCGTGCACCGAGCGGAGGAAGACGTGCTCGTCGTGCCGGTCCGACATGGGGAAGCCGGTGCCGCGGCGCAGCACGTCCAGCCCGAGCGCGGTCCGGGGGTCGGCCGCGGCGGCCGCGGCGGCGCCGGACAGCGCCGCCCCGGCGCCCGGGTCCACCGGGAGGTCGGCGATCCAGGCGCGCAGCTCGGCCAGGAGGGCGATGCGCTCCGCGATGACCTCGGGCACCGGCGCCGCCTCCCGGGCGTGGCGCTCCTCGATGCCGGCCAGCTCCGCCAGCACCGCGTCCAGCGCCACCGCCGCCGCGGGCACCGGGTCCCCGTGCCGGCGCAGGAACCAGTCGAAGGCGTGCAGGTCGGTGTAGCGGTAGTAGGCGGGGATCGGCCGCCCGGTGCGGAACGAGCGGGTCAGCAGGGCCAGGACCTCGTCGTCCTCGCCGGTGCCGGCCGACGCGGCCGCGTGCAGCAGGGCCAGGCGCCGCCGGTCGCGCCCGCTCAGGGCGAGGCGGCCGCCGGCCGCCTGGAGCCGGATGGCCTCTTCGCATTCGTCGGACAGGGACCGCGGGGCACGGATCCGTTCCATGGTTCACTCACCGCCGTATCGGGTGGGGTGTCTCGGGGGTCGTGCGGGGCGGGGGGCGCGTCTCAGGGCCGGGTCTTGTACCCGACCACCAGGTGCTTGTCCTGGCTGGAGCGGAGCACCCGGCAGTCGCCGAACCCGGCCTCGGACAGCAGGTCCGCGTACTCGCCGGCGGTGCGGTGCCGCCCCTCGGTCTCGACGTGCATCGACAGGTTCATCACCGAGGTCGCGAGCGGGCCGCGCCGCCCCTCGTCGAACAGCCGCTCCATGACCAGCACCCGGCCGCCGTCGGCGCACGCCCGGTGGGCCTTGGCGAGCAGCTCCCGGCAGGTGTCGTCGGTCCAGTCGGAGAGGATGTAGCCGAAGGCCAGGCAGTCGGCCTCGGGCAGCTCCGCCGCCCGGAAGAAGTCGCCGGGGGCGAACTCCAGCCGCCCGGCCAGGCCGTACTCCTCGGTGCGCTCGGCCAGGTAGGGGCCGACCTGCGGCAGGTCGTACACGGTCGCGGCGAGCCCGGGGTGGGCGCGCAGCGCGCTGACGCAGAACGCGCCGCTCGCGCCGCCGACGTCGACCAGGTGCCGCACCCCGCCCAGGTCGGCCAGGCGCACCAGTTCGGCGGAGACGTCGAAGCCGATCTGCCACATGGCGTCCAGGAACTCCCGGGTCGACTCCGGGGTGGCGTAGATGACGTCGAAGGGCGCGGGGAGGTCGGCGTCGACCGCCGCCTTGCCGCGGGTCAGGTAGGCGTCGAGGCGGCCCAGCTGGGCGGCGGCGCCGTTGACCATGTGCGCGCTCATCGCGCCGATGTGCCGGTCCCCGCCACGGTCCAGGTAGGGGGCCAGTTCGACGGGGAGCCCATAGCGGTCCCGGTCGTCGCGCTCGACGAGTTCGAACGCCTCCAGGACCAGCAGCAGCCGCTCCAGGGTGTCCGGGTCGAGGCCGAGCGCGGCCGCCGTCTCGGCGGCGGTGGCCGGTCCGGCGGCGAGGTGCGCGAACACGCCGTGCCGGTCGGCCATGTGCAGTACGTGGGTGGCGTAGAGGCCGTAGAGGGCGTTGGTCAGCGGTCGGGGAAGGATGGCGTTCTCCCAGCGTGAGGGCGTGGTGGGGTGAGGTGGGGTGGGAACGGGCGGGGCCGGGCGGGCCGCCGCGCGGGCGGCCCGCCCGGTGCTCAGCTCCGGCCGTCGGCGCGGTCGAGGGCGTCCGCGACCATCGGGCCGATGTCGCGCAGCGGTTCGGGCTGCAGCATCCGCGCGTGCGGCCAGTGGACGGCGCGGAATTCGGTCCGGCCGGTCAGCAGCTCCCGCCACGAATCGGGGGTGAGCACCCGGTCCGGCCCTTCGCCGGCGGCGACGATCAGCGCCGGGGCCGCGACCTGCGCCTCCGGGAACTCCGCGCCCACCCGGATGTTGTTCATCATCACCGCGATCTGGGTCTCGACCTGCTCGCGGTCCAGGCTGCGCAGCGCCGTGTTCCGGGTGCGCAGCAGGTCCAGGAAGCGGTCGTGGTCGAGGTCGCCCTCGCCGATCTCCGCGGCGTCGATGTCGAACAGCTGGAGCAGCTCCCGGTAGAGGACGGACGGCTCGGTGACCGGCGCGTGCTCGGCGAGCACCCGCTCCGCCTCGCGCGGCGGGTAGGCGTCGAGCAGGACGAGCAGGCCGACCTCCGCGCCCTCCGCCTCCAGCCGCGCGGCGACGGCGTGCGCCACCAGGCCGCCGAAGGACCAGCCGAGCAGGTGGTAGGGGCCGTCCGGGCGGACCCGGCGGATCTGCTCGACGTAGTCGCCGACCATCTCCTCCAGGGTCTCCGGGAGCGGGTCCCGGCCGTCGAGGTGCCGCGACTGCAGCCCGTAGACCGGCACGTCCCGGTCCACGTACGGCAGCAGGCCGGTGTAGGGCCAGCTCATCCCGCCCGCCGGGTGCACGCAGAACAGCGGCGCCCGGTCGCCGTGCGCGCGCAGCGGCAGCAGCACGTCGAACGCGCTCTCCTGGCCGTCGACCTCCAGCCGGCGGGCGATCCCGGCGACCGTGGGGGCCTCGAACAGCACCCGGATGGGCAGCTCCACGCCGAGCACCGCGGCGATCCGGCCGACCAGCCGGGTGGCGAGCAGCGAGTGGCCGCCCAGGTCGAAGAAGCCGTCGTCGACGCCGACCTGCCGCACCCCGAGGACCTCGGCGAACAGGTCGCACAGCAGCTCCTCCTGCGGGGTGCGCGGCGCCCGGCCGGCGGCCGGGCCCGCCCCCGCGGGCGCGGGCAGCGCCCGCTTGTCGAGCTTGCCGTTCACGGTGAGCGGCAGCGCGTCCAGTCCGACGACGGCGGAGGGCACCATGTACTGCGGCAGCCGCGCCCGCAGCGCCTGCCGCGCCTCCTCGGCCAGCCGGTCCAGGTCGGCGCCGCCGCGCCGCTCCGGCACCACGTATCCGACCAGCCGCCGGTCGCCCGGCTCGTCCTCGCGCACCACCGCCACGGCCTCGGCGACGTCCGGGTGGGCCAGCAGCCCCGCCTCGACCTCGCCGAGTTCGATCCGGAAGCCGCGCAGCTTCACCTGGTCGTCGCCGCGCCCGACGAACTCCAGTTCGCCGCCGGCGTTCCACCGGGCCAGGTCGCCGGAGCGGTACATCCGCTCGCCGGGGGCGCCGAACGGGTCGGCGACGTAGCGTTCGGCGGTCAGCCCGGGGCGGCCCATGTAGCCGCGGGTCACCCCCGGGCCGGCCACGTACAGCTCGCCGGGGGCGCCGTCGGGGACCGGCCGCAGCCGCTCGTCCAGCAGGTACACCCGGACGCCGGGGAAGGCCCGGCCGATCGCCGCGACCCCGGTCGTGTCGCCCGGCTCCCGCCGGTACCCGGTGTCGATCACCGTGGTCTCGGTGATGCCGTACACGCTGACCAGCCGGGTCCGGTCGGCCGGGTGCCGGGCGTACCAGTCGGCCAGCCGCGCCGAGTCCAGCGGTTCGCCGCCGAAGACGACGGTGCGCAGCCGCAGGCCGGGGGTGCCGTCCTCGGGTTCGGCGGCGAGCAGCTGGTAGAGGGCCGACGGCGTCTGGTTGAGCACCGTCACCCCCTGCTCGACCAGCAGTTCCAGCAGCCGCGCGGGGGTCCGGCTGACGTCGAAGGGGACCACGGCGAGCCGGCCGCCGCGGGACAGCGCGCCCCAGATCTCCCACACCGAGAAGTCGAACGCGGTGGAGTGGAACAGCGCCCACACGTCGGTGCCGTCGAAGTCGAACCAGCGGTGCGCCGTCTCCAGCAGCGCGGTGACGTTGCGGTGCGAGACCACGACGCCCTTGGGGGTGCCGGTCGACCCCGAGGTGTAGATGACGTAGGCGGCGTTGTCCGGTGCGCACCGCTCCCCCGGGTCGCCGTCGGGCAGCCCGTCGGGGAGGGAGCGCAGCGCCTCCTCGTCCAGTACCAGCGCGGGTGCGGCGTCGGCGCGGATGAACGCGATCCGCTCCTCGGGGTAGGAGGGGTCGATGGGCACGTAGACGCCGCCGGCCTTGAGCACCGCGAGGATCGCCACCACCAGGTCGGCGGTGCGCGGCAGGGACAGGCCGACCCGCCGCTCGGGGCCGATGCCCCGGCCGATCAGCCAGTGCGCGAGCCGGTTGGCGCGCGCGTCCAGTTCGGCGTAGGTCAGTTCGGTGCCGTCCGCGGTGAGCGCGACCGCGCCGGGTGCGCTGCGCACCTGCTCCCGGAAGACCCCGGCCAGGGTGGAGGCGGCGGCCCGCGGTTCGGCGCCCCGCCCCGCCGCCAGCACCCGGTCCGCCTCGCCGCCCTCCAGGACTTCGAGGTGGCCGATGGGGCGGGCGGGGTCGGCCACGGCGGCGCGCAGCAGCCGGGCCCAGCGGGCCATCAGCCGCTCCACGGTGGCCCGGTCGAACAGGTCGGTGGAGTACTCCACGGTCGCGGTCAGCCCGCCGGGGGCGCCGTCCGCGCCGTGCCGCTCGCCGACGAGGACGGTGAGGTCGACCCGGGACACCCCGGTGCTGACCCCTTCGCCGCCGACCCGCAGCCCGGGCAGCTCGAACCGGGCCTCGTCCACGTTCTGCAGTGCGAAGCTCACCTGGTAGAGCGGGTGGTGGGCGGCGGAGCGGCGCGGGTTGAGGTCCTCCACCAGGTATTCGAAGGGCACGTCCTGGTGGGCGTAGGCCTCCAGGGCGGTCTCCTTGACCCGGGCCACCAGGTCGGCGAACGGCGGGTTCCCGGAGGTGTCGGTGCGCAGCACCAGGGTGTTGACGAAGAACCCGACCAGGTCGTCCAGCGCTTGGTCGGTGCGGCCCGCGACGGGCGCGCCGAGCGGGATGTCGGTGCCGGCGCCCATCCGGGTGAGCAGCGCCGCCATGGCCGCCTGCAGCACCATGAACACGGTGCTGCCGGAGGCGCGCGCGAACTCGGCCGCCGCGCGGTGCACGTCGGCCCCGACCTCCACTTCCAGGTGCGAACCGCGGTAGGTGGCGGTGGCCGGGCGGGGCCGGTCGGCGGGCAGCGCGATCTGCTCGGGCAGCCCGTCGAGCCTGGTCCGCCAGTAGTCGAGCTGGGCGTTGAGCAGGCTCTGCGGGTCGGATTCGGCGCCGAGCAGCTCGCGCTGCCACAGGGCGTAGTCGGCGTACTGGACGGGGAGCGGCGCCCACTCCGGGGCCGCGCCGCGGGTCCGCGCCGTGTAGGCGGCCACCAGGTCGTGGGCGAGCGGCCCCATCGACCAGCCGTCGCCGGCGATGTGGTGCATCAGCACCAGCAGCACCGATTCCTCCGCGCCGAGCCGCAGCAGCTCGGCCCGGACCGGGATCTCCGCGGCCAGGTCGAAGGGGTGGCCGGCGGCCTCCTCCAGCACATCACCGAGTTCCGCCTCGGTGACGTCCCGGGTCCGCCAGGCGATCCGCGCCTCATCGGCCGGGATGACCCGCTGGTGCGGTTCGCCGTCGCGCTCGGGGAAGACGGTGCGCAGCGACTCGTGCCGGCCGACGACGTCGTCCAGCGCGGCGCGCAGCGCCTCGGCGTCCACCCGGCCGGAGAGCCGGAGCGCCAGCGGCATGTTGTAGGTGGCGGAGGGGCCTTCCAGTTTGTACAGGAACCACAGCCGGCGCTGGGCGAAGGAGAGCGGCACCGCCTCCGGGCGGGGGCGCGGCGCGACCGCGGTGCGGACCGCCGCGTCCGTGCCGCCGCCCAGTTCGGCGGCGAGGGCCGCGGGGGTGGGGTGCTCGAACAGCACCCGCACCGGCACCTCGGTGCCGAGTACCGCGCGGATCCGGCCGGCCAGCCGGGTGGCGAGCAGGGAGTGGCCGCCCAGGTCGAAGAAGCCGTCGTCGGCGCCGACCCGGGACAGCCCCAGCACCTCGGCGAAGAGCCCGCACAGCACCTCCTCCTGCGGGGTGCGCGGCGCCCGGCCCGAGACCGGGGCGGCGTAGTCCGGCACCGGCAGCGCGCGCCGGTCCAGCTTTCCGCTGGAGGTCAGCGGGATCTCCCCGATGCCGACGATCACCGACGGCACCATGTAGTCGGGGAGCAGGTCCTGGGCGAACTCGCGGAGCGCGGACGTCAGTGCGCCGATGCGGCGGGAGCCGACGGGGTCGTTGGCCAGCCGCCGCCCGTCCTTGGCCGG
>NZ_ANBB01000100.1 GCF_000341105.1 Nocardiopsis potens DSM 45234 | reverse complement strand
CCTCTGCCCGCCCCGACCACTCCCGCCCCGCTCTGCCGCACCGGACCGACCAGCCGGTCCCCCGCCCGCCCTCGCCGCCCGTCTGAACCTGCACTCCGCGAGACGCCGCACCCGACCGACCAGCCGGTCCCCCGCCCGCCCTCGCCGCCCGCTTGAACCCCGCCCCGCGAGACGCCGCACCCGGGCGACCACCCTCGCCCCGCCCCTACCGCTGCCGTCGCCGCCCGCCTGAACCTGCACTCCGCAAGACGCCGCACCCGACCGACTGGTCGGTCCCCCGCCCGCCCTCGCCGCCCGCTTGAACCCCCACTCCGCGAGGCGCCACGCCCGGGCGACCGCCTGCGCCCCGCCCCTTCATCCGCCGTCGCCGCCGGTTTGAGCCTTCACCCTGTGGGGCTCTACGCCTGACCGACTGGCCGGTCCCCTCTCCGCCGTCGCCGGTCAGCCGGCCTGTTCGGCCTCCTCGATCCGCTTCTCGAACTCTTCGACCGGCTGGGCGCCGAAGAACGCCTCACCGTCGATGAGGAACGCCGGGGTTCCGGGGACGCCGAGCGAGAGGGAGAAGTCCAGGTCGGCGTCGACCGCCTCGCGCAGCTCCGGGTCGGCCGCGTCGGCGCGGAACCGCTCGGTGTCCAGGCCCAGCCGCTCGGCGATGGCGGTGAAGGCCTCGTCGTCGGCTCCCTCCGCGCCGGTCCAGGCGTCGGGGTCGGCGTAGAGGGCGTCGTGGTACTCCCAGAACGCGTCCTGGCGTCCGGCGGCGCGCGCCGCGACGGCCGCGTCCTCGGAGACGCCCCCCTTGTAGGGGTAGTCGCGCCAGACCATGAGCAGCCGCCCCTCCTCCACGTACTTCTCGACCAGGTGGGGCTGCTGCTCCTCGGTGAACACGGCGCAGTAGGGGCACCGGTAGTCGCCGAAGACGACCATGTTGACCGGGGCGTCCTCGGAGCCCAGGCGCAGTTCGGGGACGATCTCCGGCGGGCGCGGGCCGGCGACCTCGGGGGCGTCGGAGGGCGAGGCGCTCGGCGACGGGCTGGGCGCGGCGGACGGCTCCGCCGCCCTTCCTCCGCCTCCGCCGGTGTCCAGCACGGTGGCCACGGCGGCGACGGCGATGAGCAGCAGTGCGGCGCCGATGACCAGGGCGGTGCGGCCGGGGCGCGGCAGGCGCCGCCCGGGCCGGGGCGGCCTCCCGGCGGCCGGTGGGACGGCGGTGCGGCCGAGGGCGCCTGCGGAGGCGCCGCTCCCCTCGCTGGGTTCGGCCGCCTCGGGGCCACCGTCCGCGCCGGGATCGGGTGCGTCGCCGGTCATGCCTGCTCCTCCGGGCGCTCGGCGACCACGAGGGTGTCGATCGCCTCGGCCTCGCCGTCCTCGGTGCGCACCGGGCGGAGCACCCTCCCGGCGCGGCCGATGTCCAGGGCGATGCCCTGGTCGCGGGCGGCCGCGGTCAGGTCGGCGGCGATCTCCTCCGCATCGTGCAGGATGGACGGCTCCTGCGGGCCGCCGGTGCCGTGCTCGATGTTGCTCCGGTCGTGGCCGATGCTGACCAGCCGGCCGCCGGGGGCGAGCGCGCGCACCGCGCCGGCCAGGGCGCGGCGCCGCTCCTCGGCGGGCAGGTGCAGGTAGGCCAGGAGCACCAGGTCGTAGCCGCCGGCCTCGGGGGCGTCCGTGCGGGCGTCGGCGACGTCCCACTCCACCTCGGCGCCGCGCTCGGCGGCGAGGCGGCGGCCCCGCTCCACCGCCACCGGGGAGAAGTCGGTGGCCCGCACCCGCCAGCCCTGCTCGGCCAGCCAGACGGCGTTGCGGCCCTCGCCGGCGGCCACGTCCAGCGCCCGGCCGGGGGCCAGGTCCTCGGTCTGCTCGACGACGAAGCGGTTGGGGGCGGCGCCCCAGACCAGTTCGGCGGCGCGGTAGCGCTCGTCCCAGGCGTCGCTGTCCATGGCGTCCTCTTCTTCTCTCACAGGGTGCAGGCGCAGGGCGGGGAGGTGGCCACGGTGATCGCGGCCGATCCGAGGGCCAGGGCCGGCGGGGCGAGCAGCAGCACGGCGGCGGCCCCGGCGGCGACGGCGCGGCGGCGCAGGTCGCCGCCGGCCCGGGAGGGGTCCAGCAGCCGGCGGGCGCGCTGCAGGGTGCAGGCTCCGGAGGCGGCCAGCGCCTCCGGGGAGCGCTCCGCGGGGACGGCCATCGCGCCGAGGGCGTGCAGCAGGGAGGCGGCGCCCACCGAGCGGGCGGCGTGGTCGTCGGCGGCCCACTCGACCAGCACCGGGACCTCGCGGGCGGCGGCGCGCAGCAGCGGGACGCCGGGGAACGCGGCGTTGAGCAGCCGGGCCCAGGAGACCAGCAGGTGGTGCCGGCCGCGCAGATGCGCCTGCTCGTGCGCGAGGACGGCGCGCATCTCCTTGGCGGAGAGCGCGTCCAGGGCGCCCCGGGTCACCACGACGCCGGCGCCGCGGCCGGGGACGCAATAGGCGTCCGGCCGGTCGGTGTCGACCAGCCAGACCGGGCGGCCCGCGAGGGTGCGGCGGCGGGCGCGGGCGGTGAGCCGGCGGTGGTGGTCGCGGCGCCACCGGGCGGTGTCGCGGCTCCGGCGCAGCACCACCCAGCCGAACCGGGCCAGGGCGGCCGCGGTGAGCAGGGCCAGCACCGCGATCGCGGTGCCGGCGCCGTTGCCGCGCATCGCCTGGATCAGGGTGACGCAGGCGGTGACGAACCCCTTGATGCCGGGGCCCATCACCTCGGCGACCAGCATGGCCAGCATGGCGCCCCAGGTGAGCAGCCAGGTGGCGGTGGCCAGGGTCCACAGCCCGAGCATGGCGCCGGGGCGCAGGCCGCCGGCGTGCGCGGCGCGGCCGAGCAGGGCGGGTCCGGCGACGGTGAGCAGCAGGGCGGCCGCCAGGGCCACGGCGACCGCGGTCATGAGTCGGCCTCCTTGGGCACGTCGGCGAGGAGGGTGCGGAGCACGTCGACGTCCTCGGGCGACATGTCGCCGACGAAGCGGAGCAGCGCCGCGCGGGAGTCGCCGCTGTCGGTGAGCGCGCCGTGCATCCGCCGGGCGGCGTAGGAGGCGCGGTCGCGCAGCGGGCGGTAGAACCAGACTCTCCCGGTGCGCCGCCGGTCCACCCAGCCCTTGCGGCGCAGGTTCTCCAGCACGGTGGAGATGGTGGTGTAGGCGGGGGTGCGCCCGGGCAGCGCGTCGACGACGCGGCGGACGCTCATCTCCTCCCCGGCGTCCCACAGCACGTCCAGGACGGACGCCTCCAGCGGCCCCAGCCCGGGACCGGTGTCCTCCATCGCCCTCGCCACCTCCTGTTGCCTCTCTGTCTCCGGTTTCACCTTAGAAGCCTCGCGGGACCGCCCTGCGAACGGACCGCGCGGGGCCGTCCGGGCCGGTTCCGCTCCGGCCGCCGAACGGGCGGGGTTCGGCGCGGTGCGGCGCCGGGCCGGGCGTCCGGTTCCGTTCTCACCTGCGTCTCCTCTGCCGCTTCTCCTCTGCTGCGGGGTCCCGGGCGGGGGCAGGGCCCGGGGGTCATGGGGCGGCCGGGAGGGCGGCGAAGGCGTCGCCGGGACCGTCGGAGGGCACCGGGAGCAGGGCGGTGCCGTCGGGGGCTGCGGCGACCGGGGCGGGCCAGGGGCCTTTGCCGAGGTCGTCGCCGGTGCGCATGTCCACGGCGCGGGTGGTGCTCCCGTCGCTGAGGTAGAGCACGCCGCCGGTGATCGCCTCCGTCCGGGGGGTGTCGTCGGGGCGGTCCCGGCGCCAGAGTTCCCGCGGGTCCTCGGAGCCTGCGTCCAGGCCGATCAGGACGGTGTCGCCACCGGTGCCGCCACCGGGGTCGGCGCCGGTGACGGCGGCCGGCCCCTCCGGGGTGCCGATGAGCCGCGGCTCCGCGCCGCCGCCCAGTTCCGCCAGGAGCTTCCCGGTGCGCAGGTCGTGCACGGTGTAGGCGGCCGGTTCGGCGCCGTCGGCGCGCCATTCCAGGACGGTGGCGGCGCCGGCGTCGGTCTCCGGCCGCGGCCCGGGGGCCGGCGAGGTGCCGGGGGCGTGCTCCGGCGGTTCGAGGCCGCGAGTGCTCCACAGCTCCTCCCCGGTGCCGGTGTCGACCGCGCGCAGCTCCCCGTCCTCCTCGGTGAGCAGGGCGCCCTGGTGCTCGTGGAGGACCGCGGGGCCGCCGTCCTCCTCGTCGGCGGCGACCGCGCCGGTGGAGGGGTCCAGGGCGGTCTTGGGGCCGGTGTCGGTGCTCATGATCGACTTGGTCGGGGCGCCGAACACCAGGCCGGGGCCGACCAGGGTGCCGGGGACCTCGACCGGGCCCCACGCCAGGGCGCCGTCGTCGGGGCGGTAGGCGGCGGCGGTGGTCGTGGAGGCGAGCAGGGCGCGCTCGGGGTCGGCGTCGCTGTCCAGCACCACCACCAGGTCGCCGCCGTCGGCGTCCCGGGTGGCGGCGAACGCGGTGCAGCTGGGGTTCCGGGAGAGCGACCAGCGGGTGGCGCCGTCCGGTCCGACGCCGAGGAAGAGCAGGTCGCCGCCGCTCTCCTCGGGCATGACGGGGCCGACGAAGCCGTCGCCGGAGGCCTTGGGCGGGGCGGAGAACGGGGCCGCCCAGGCGGGTTCGGCCGCCAGGGTGGGCGGGACGCGGTCGGCCGGCACCTCCGGTGCGGGGGCGGGCGGGTCGTCCCGGGGTTCGGCGTCGGCCGGGTCGCCCGGCCCGCCGCAGGCGGCGAGGAGCAGCAGGGCGGCCCCCGCCGCCGCGGCGGCGGGGGCGCGGCGCGCGGCGGCGCGGGCCGCCGGGCGGAGGGGGCGGGCCCGCCGCCGTGCGGGGGCCCGCCTGTCCCGCTCGTCCGGCGGGTTCACCGGGGGTCCCCTCCCCCGTCCCGGGCGGGCTCGCCGTCCGGTGCGGACCCCTCGCCCGCCGCTTCCTCGTTCTCCGGCGCGTCCTCGTCCTCCGGGGCGGTCCGGTCCGCGGCGCCGCGGCGGAGCCGGAGGGCGCGGTAGGCGGCGATGCCGAGCAGCAGCACGGCCAGCGCGCCGAGGAAGACCAGGTCGGTGCGGGCGCCGAGGTGGGACAGCGGCTGCTGGATCCGGTAGGCGAGGTCCTCCAGCCCGCTGGTGCCGGGCAGTGCTGCGGTGCCGTCGTAGAGCAGGAACAGCACGCCGATGCCGATGAACATCAGCCCGGAGAGCAGGCTGGTGGTGTGCAGCCGCATCCGGCCCAGGGTGATCTGGCGGCCGCGCAGCCAGCGCTTGCGGCCCAGGTCGAAGCGGTCCCAGAGCAGGGCGAGGAAGAACAGCGGCAGCGCCATGCCCAGGGCGTAGCAGGCCAGCAGCAGGCCGCCGCGGAGCGGGCCGCCGGTCGCGGCGACGGTGAGCACCGCGCCGAGGATCGGGCCGGAGCAGAAGCCCGCCAGCCCGTAGACGGCGCCCAGGCCGAACACCGGGAGTTTGCCGGTCCGCCCGGAGAAGCGGCCCTGCAGCCGGGCGAGCGGGCCGATGGAGACGCCCAGGCCGAGGATCTGCGCGGCGCCCAGGGCGATGACGGCCCAGCCGGCGACGGCGACCAGCAGCTCCCGGTTGCCGTAGAAGAACCCGGTGACCAGGGCGGAGCCGGCGCCGAGCGGGATCAGCGTGGCGCACAGCCCGGCGTAGAAGACGGCGGTGCGGACCAGCAGGCCGAAGGGGTCGCGGAAGGCGTAGGCGAAGAACGACGGGAGGAGCAGGGCGCTGCACGGGCTGAGCAGCGCCAGCAGTCCGCCGAGCAGGGCCGCGAGGTAGCCGATGTCCACGGGTCAGCCCTCCGCCTCGGCGAGGGCGGTGTCGATGGCGTCGGTGAAGACCTCCAGCGGCTGGGCGCCGATGACGGGGCGGCCGTTGATCAGGAAGGCGGGGGTTCCGCTCACCCCGACCTGCTGGCCCTCGGCGAAGTCCGCTTCCACCGCGGCGGCCAGCTCCTCGTCGTCCAGGTCGGCGGTGAACCGCTCGGCGTCCAGGCCCTCGTCGGCGGCGATGGCGGCCAGTTCCTCCCGGGCCTCGTCCGGGGCGATGCCGTCGAGGTCCTCGTGGGCGGCGTAGACGGCCTCGTGGTACTCCCAGAAGGCGTCCTGCTCGGCGGCGGCGCGGGCGCCGACCGCCATGATCCGGGAGGTCTCGCCCTTGTAGGGGAACTCGCGCCACTCGATGCGCAGGTCGCCGGAGTCGACGTAGCGCTCGACCAGTTCGGGCTGGGTCTCGTTGACCCAGGTGGCGCAGAACGGGCACTGGTAGTCGGAGTAGGCGATGAGCACCACGGGGGCGTCGGTCTCGCCGAGCGCGGTGGGGTCATCGGCGTCCCGGCGGGCCAGGGTCTCGCCCAGTTCCCGCAGGCCGTCGGCGTTGCCGGTGGAGGTGGTGCCGGTGGCCGCCGTCTCCTCCTCGTCGCCGCCGGTCATCTGGACCGCGATCCCGGCCGCGATGGCCAGCACCACCAGGGCGCTGAGCAGCAGCGGCCAGAGCAGGCCGGGGTCCCGCTGGGCGGGTTTCTGACGCGGCATCGGACACCTTCCGGTCGGCGGATCGACGGACTTCTTCTATGCACCATAGAAGTTCCTCTATGCTACATAGAAGTTCCGCGGCGGCCGCCCGTTCACCGGGTGAGCCGCCGCACTCCGAGTACCGAGGGGCGCACAGGGCGATGCGGCAGTGGACGAAGAGGCAGTGGGCGGTGGCCGCCGGCGGGACCGCGGCCGCCCTGGTGGTGCTGGGGATCCCGACCGTGCTGATCCCCAACACGCTGTTCATCCGGGAGATGGAGCCGACCTGGTGGTCGTACCCGGTGTGGGCGGCGGCCGCCGTGCTGTCCGGGCTGCTGCTCGCCACCTACGTGCGCACCGGGCCCGCCCCGCAGAACGGCGCCGCTCCGGACGGTACCCGCCCGGACCGCCGCGGCCTGGGCGGAACGGTGCTGACCTGGTTCGCGATCGGCTGCCCGGTCTGCAACAAGCTGGTCCTGCTCGCCGTCGGCGCCTCCGGGGCGCTCAACTGGTTCGCCCCGCTGCAGCCGCTGCTCGCCCTGGCCGGCCTCGCCCTCCTCGCCGCCGCCCTGCGCACCCGGCTGCGCACCGCCGCCTCCTGCGAGGTGCGCCCCCGGTCGCGGGCGTGAGTTCCCGCACGGCGGTCGGGGCCCGGCGGTGCGCGCCGCCGGGCCCCGACCGCCGCCCGGAGCGCGGACGGCCCGGCCGCCGCACGGGTGGCCGGGCCGGGCCGGGGGAACAGGACCGGGTCAGGCGCCGGTGATCTCGTTGATCGCCTGGGGCAGCTCGGTCTCCGCCCGGACCTCGCCGGATCCGAGGTCCACCGCGTAGAGCCTCTTCTCACCGGGGTCGGTGACGTAGGCGGTGCCGCCGCGGACGTAGAGGGTCGGCCGGGCCTCCTGCCACTCCAGCGGCTCCTTCCACTCGCCGATGACCGGGAAGGAGTCGGTGACCTCGGCGGACTCGGGGTCGATCACGTGGATCGCGCCGTCGGTGCCCAGCACCAGGCCCTCGCCGTCCGGGCCGCGGCCCAGCGACCGGAAGCTGTAGCCGGCCTCCAGGTCGACCAGTTCCAGCTCGCCGGCCTCGGTGTCGATGACCGAGACCCGCTCGGGGCGCTCCAGCTCCGCGTCCGGGTCGGTCTTGTAGTCGCCCAGCACGTAGCGGGACTCCTCGTGCCCGGCCTGGTTGCCGATCCGGCCGTAGTCGTCGGGGCTGTCGATCTTGGTGATCTCCCCGCCGGAGTAGACCAGCGCGCCGTCCTCGCAGCCGATGACGACCGCCTCGCCCTCGGCGGTGGTCTCGCCGTGCACCCCGGGGCACTCCTCGCTGCGCGCGGTCTCCTCCCGGTCGGCGTCGAGCACCTGGATGCCGGGGCGCTCCTCCTCGTCGCCCAGGGTCACCACCATCTCGCCGCTCTCCAGCACCAGGGCGACGCCGTGGTGCGGGTGCTCGGTGGTGTACTTCTCCGCCTCCGGCAGCCCGCCGCCGAGGTCGGCGGGGTCGAAGACGGTGACCTCCCCGGCGCCGTCGGAGAACAGCGCGGTCCTGCCCGCGTGGTGCACCACGTGGCCGGGCTCGGGCGCCTCGAACTCGTCATCGGTCAGCTCGGCGCCGGCGGCGTCGAGCACCCGGAAGCCGGTCGAGGTGGAGACCAGCACGTGCCGGCCGTCGCCGGCCGGGTTGAGCCGGTTGAAGCCCTCCAGCCCGATGTCCTCGACCACGTCGAGGGTCTCGGGGTCGATGATGTAGAGGCCGCCGTCGTAGGTGGCGACGATGGGGTCCTCCACCTTGGCGGGGGCCTCCTCCCCGGAGGCCTCCCCGGCGGAGCCCCCGCCGCCGCAGGCGGTGGCGGCCAGGCCGAGCGCGGCCAGGGCGGCCGGCAGCGCCGCGCGGCGCCGGGTCCGGTGCGGGTGGTGCGTCATGTGCTGCTTCCGTTCTCTCGGAGGGGATGGGGAGCGGGGGGAGCGGGGGCGCGGGCGGCTCAGCCGGTGAGGCCGTCCGCGATGGCCTCGGTGTTGGCGCGGGTCATCTCCAGGTAGGTGGCGGCCCCGCCGCCCTCCTCGGTGAGGGACTCCGAGTAGAGCGGCACCACCTCGATGTCCAGGCCGGCCTCCTCCGCCATCACCCGGGCCAGCCGGTCCGGCTGGGAGGAGTCGGCGAAGACCGCGGGCACCCCGGCCTCCTCGACCGCGTCGGCGAGCGACTTGAGGTCGGAGCCGCTGGGCGAGGCCAGGGTGGTGCCGCTGGGGACGACCGCGCCGACCACCTCGAAGCCGTAGCGGTCGGCGAGATAGCCGAACACGTGGTGGTTGGTGACCAGGCGGCGCCGGTCCTCGGGGATCCCGGCGAACCGCTCCTCGGCCTCGGCGTGCACCTCGCCGATCCGCTCCCGGTACTCCTCGGCGTTGGCCCGGACCCGCTCCGGGTCGGCGCCGGCCACGTTCCGCACCACCTGCTCGGCGATGGCGTCGACCACGTCGCCGGTGCGCACCGGGTCGGTCCAGAAGTGCGGGTCGGGTTCGCCGGCGGTCTCGCCCCCGGTGTAGTCGAGGGGGTCGGCGTGCTCGCCGGCGGCGAGCACCGGCACGCCGGCCTCCTCGGCGGACTCGACGCTGCGCAGCACGCCCTCCTCCAGGCCGAGGCCGTTGTAGACGACCAGTTCGGCCTCTTCCAGGGCGGCGGCCTGCTTCGCCGAGATCCCGAAGGAGTGCGGGTCGGCGTTGGGCTTCATCAGCACCGTCACCTCGGCCTGGTCGCCGGCGATGTTGCGGGTGATGTCGCCGAGGATGTTGGTGGTGACGACGATGCCGGAGCGCTCGCCGCCGAACGCGGCGCAGCCGGACGCCGCGGCGCCCAGCGCCAGGGCCAGCGCGGCCGCCCCGGCAGCGCGCGCGGTGCGCGGTGCGGAGGCCATCGCGGTCACCACCCCGTCTCGACCATGAGCGCGGGGGCGAAGTCCAGTTCGAAGGTGCGGGCGGTCCGCAGGTCGTCGTTGTAGTCGATCTCGTGCACGGCCTTGCCCTCCGGGTCGTTGACGTAGGCGCGGGCGGTGTCGATGGCGACGGCGGGCGGCGGCCCGTCCCCGCCGGGGTCCCCGATCAGTTCGGTCTCGGCGGTCTGCTCGCCGGTGGCCGGGTCGTAGGAGCGCAGCGCGCCGTCCTCGCCGAGGACCAGCACCGGCATGTCCTCGCCCGCGGCGCTCGCCGCGAGGGCGGGGCCGGTGTCGAGCAGGGTCCACTCGGCGGCGCCGACGTCGAGCACCCACACCCCGCCGTCGGCCGGGCCGGCCAGCACCGGCGCGCCGGGGCGGTGGTACAGGCCCCGGGCGGGTCCGGCGCCGGCGCCGTCCGGGTAGGGGATCTTCTCCGCCGCGATCCCGGGATCCTCGCCGTCGCCCTCGGTGAGCAGCAGGGCGCCGTCGGAGCAGCCCAGCACCGCGCCGCGGCGGGTGACGGCCTGGCCGCGGGGGTCGGGGCAGTCCTCGCCGACCCCGGCGCCGGCCGGTTCGCCGTCCCGGTCCAGCACGGCGACGTCGCCGGAGCGGTCGGCGGTGACCAGGTGCCCGGCGTAGGCGAGGGCGGCCTCGCCGGCGGGCGCCGCCTTCTCCTCGACCTTCCCGTCCTCCAGGGCGGCGCGGTCCAGCGCGCGCAGCCGGTCGCCGCCGCCCAGCACGGTGACGGCGGTGTCGCCGGCGGCCCAGGCCCCGGCGCCTCCGCCGACCTCGCCGACGGTGCGCGCCTCGGCCTTGTAGTAGTGCACGTGGTCGCCGTGGTCCACGGTCCAGGTGCCGCTGTCGAAGACGGCGGTGCCGGCGTCGCCGCCGATGTAGGCGAACCGGCCGTCGGTGGCGGCGTGCTCGGCGCCGGGGGCCTCGCCGGCCGGCGCGACCTCCTCGGTGGCCGGGTCGAGCATGTGCAGGCCGCCGCCGGGGTCGGCCATGACCAGGCGCCACTGCGCCTCCGCGGTCTCCTCGGCGCCTTCGACGTAGCCGTGCGGGACGGACTCCTCCGCCGCCTCGGGCTCCCCGCTCTGCGCGGTGCAGCCCGCGGCGAGCAGCCCGGCCGCCGCGAAGGCCGCGGCCGCCCTTGTCGCACTGTCGGTTCTCATCGGATGCTCTCGTGCTCCTTGCCGTGCTCGGGGGCGTGGTCGGGGACGGGGAGGGGGCGGGCGGGGCCGCGGTCGCGCACCGCCGAGGCCAGTGCGGACAGGAAGAACAGGGCCACCGCGACGGCCGCGATGGTGGCGCCGGCGGCGGTGCCCAGGTGCCAGGAGGCGAGCAGGCCGGCGGCGACCGAGGCCGCTCCGAGCAGGGCGGCGCCGAGCATGATCACCGGGATCCGCCGGGCCCACAGCGACATCGCCGCGGGCGGGGCGATGAGCAGCCCGAACACCAGCAGGGTGCCCACCACGTGGAAGGACGCGACGATCGCCAGCGTCACCAGGGCGAGCATGGCCAGGTGCGCGGCCCGGGGGCGCAGGCCGAGCGTCTCGGCCTTGCGGGGGTCGAAGGCCAGGGCGACGAAGGCCCGGTGCCCGAGCAGCGCGATCGCGGCCGCGGCGGCCAGCGCCGCGGCGAGCACGAGCAGGTCGCGCTCGCGGACGGCGAGCACGTCGCCGAAGAGGAAGCCGGTCAGGTCGACCGCGAACGACCGGGAGTGGGACACGATGATCACCCCGGCGGCGAGCATCCCGACGAACAGCAGGCCGATGCCGGTGTCCCGGGAGAGCCGGCCGCTGCGGGTCAGCGCGGTCACCCCGAGCGCCATCGCGACGGCGCTGGCCGCGGCGCCGAGGAAGAGGCTGCCGCCGAGCAGCGAGGCCAGGGCGACGCCGGGGAGCATGCCGTGCGACATCGCGTCGCCGAGGAACGCCATGCCGCGCAACACCACCCAGGTCCCGGCCAGCGCGCACACACCGGAGACGAGCAGGCCCCCGACCAGCGCGCGGGCGACGAAGGAGACCTCGAAAGGGGCGATCAACCACTCCATGCCGGACACAGTACAATGAAAATCATTATCATTGTCAACTGGAGGAAAAGTGAACACATCGCCCACCGCCGTGCGGCTGAGCTCGGTGTCCGCCGGCTACGGCCCGCACCGGGTGCTCGACGGGGTGCACACCGCCCTGCCCGCCGGCCGGACCACCGCCCTGGTCGGCGCGAACGGCTCCGGGAAGTCGACCCTGCTGGCCGTCCTCGCCGGGGTGCACGCCCCCGCCTCCGGCTCGGTGCACCGGGACCACCGGCACCGCCCCGCCCTGGTCCTGCAGCGCAGCGCGGTGCCCGACGCGCTCCCGGTGACGGTCCGCGACACCGTCGCGATGGGGCGGTGGGCGATCCGCGGCCCGTGGCGGCGGCTCACCGCGAACGACCGCTCGGTGGTCGACGCCTGCCTGCACCGGCTCGGCATCGCCCACCTGGCCGGGCGCCGCCTCGACGAGCTCTCCGGCGGCCAGCGCCAGCGCGCGCTGCTCGCCCAGGGCCTGGCCCAGGAGTCCGACCTGCTGCTGCTGGACGAGCCCGCCACCGGCCTGGACTCCGCCGCCCAGGAGGCGATCCTCGACCTGATCGACGAGGTCCGTGCGGAGGGCACCACCGTCGTGCACGCCACCCACGACCCGCGCGCCGCCCGCCGCGCCGACCACTGCCTGCTGCTCACCGCGGGCCGCGTCACCGCCGAGGGCGCCCCCGCCGACGCCCTGCAGGCCGTCGGGTAGCCGGCCGCCGGTGCGCCCCCGCCGGATTGTCGGACCGGCGCCCTACCCTGCCGCCATGGCGGAATTCGTACTCACTGCAGGGGCCTGGCTCGGCGCGTGGGCGTGGGACGGGGTGGTGCCGGAGCTGCGCGCGGCCGGCCACGGCGCCCACCCGCTGACCCTGTCCGGCGTCGCCGAGCGGCAGGACGAGCCGGTCGGCCCGCAGACCCACGTCCAGGACATCGTCACCGAGGTAGAGCGGCGCGACCTGCGCGGCGTCGTGCTGGTCGGGCACAGCTACTCCGGGATCCCGGTCGGCCAGGCCGCCGAGCGGATCGGCGACCGGCTGGCCCGGGTGGTGTTCGTCGACTCCAACGTCCCGGCCGACGGGGAGTCCTTCGTCTCCCCGTTCCCCGTGGAGGGAGCGCAGCTGGAGGCGGAGATGGCCGCGAACGGCGGCGCCTGGCCCCCGCCGGACGTGTCCGAGCTCGGCGACCAGGGGCTCACCGCCCAGCAGCTCGACCGGTTCGCCCGCGAGGCGACCCCGCACCCGGGCGCCTCACTGACCGACCGGGCGGTGCTGGACCGCCCGCTCTCCGAGCTCCCCGCCACCTACATCAAGTGCCTGCTCGACGGCGCCGTGCCCAACCCGGACGTGGTCGAGCTGCTGAAGAGCGACCGGTGGCGGCTGGTGGAGATGCACACCGGCCACTGGCCGATGTTCTCCCGCCCACAGGAACTGGCCCGGATCCTGCTGGAGGCCACCGACTCCTGACCCGCCGCCCATTCCGGACCCAGGCGTCGATCTCGGCGTTGTCGCCGCCTCACCCGGCGGCGCCCAAAGGACCGGCCGACCGATCGGGCGCGGCGCCCCGCGGAGCGAAGGTCAAGACGGGCGGCGACGGCGCAGGCAGGAGCGGGCTCCGGCGCCTCACCCGGGCGCGGCGTCTCACGGGACCGGGCTTCAAGCGGGCGGCGAGGGCGGCGGCGAGGACCGGCCGGTCGGTCGGGTGCGGCAGAGCAGGGCACGGCGGTCGGGGCGGGGGCAGGCGGCGGGTTCGCCGTGCCCGCGTCGCCCAGGCGGCGTGGCCGGCCGCCCGCGAAACCGCTACCCCTCCCTGACCTAGGCAAATACGCAGGGTGATGGCGAGGCAGGGCGCCCTGCGCACCGCGAGAGCACCCCGGTGATTCCCGGGCGCGCATCCCGGCCCGGATCGGCCCTCTCGGGGCCCGAAACACCCTGATCGAGCCGGTGTTGGAGGGTTCGAGCCGCCCGCAAGGCCGCAAAGCAGGGGCCCGAAACCAGGGAGGAGCAGAGGCGGGGGCGGGGTGTCGCTTTTGTCCTGCCGAGAGGGCCCGCCTTGGCCACTCCGGGTAACCGGAGAGGGGGGAACGG
>NZ_ANBB01000099.1 GCF_000341105.1 Nocardiopsis potens DSM 45234 | reverse complement strand
GCGCGCACACGATCCGGTTGGTCCTGCTCAGACCGGCCAACAAACCCACATAACGCGCCTGAGGGTTCGAATGGCCCTGATTGGGCCGGTGATCGGGGGTTCGAGCCGCCCGCATGGCCGGAAAGCAGAGTGTCGGAACCCAGCGAGGGGCGGCGCGGAGGCGGGATGCCGCTTTTGTTCCCCCGAGAGGCTCCGTTTGGCCACTCTGGGTAACCGATAAGGGGGTGGTGGAGGCCTCATGGGTTACTACTCGCTGGTAGATGTAATTCGGGGCGCCGTGGGGGTGTGCAGGGCCCGCCCGCGCCGCTGGGGCGCCGCCTCTCCCACTGGGAGCACGCGCCGGGCCGGGCCGGTGAACGTGGTGCCCCGCTCACTCCTGCCCTCGCCGCCTGTCTGAACCCCGGCCCCGTGGGGCGCTGCGCCCGACCGACGCCCGCCCCCCACCGTTGCCGTTGCCGCCTGTTCGAACCTTCGCTCCGTGGGGCGCCGCACTGGACTGACCAGCCGGTCCCCGTCGCCGCCCTCGCTGCCCGCCTTAAGCCCACCCTCGTGGGGTGCCGTGCCCGGGCCGGTCCGGCGGCGGCTGCCCGGGGCCGGTCCGGAAGGCGGCCCCGTCCTCCAGGGAGGGCGGGGCCGCGTGGGGTGCTCCGCTACACCTCGCGGCGGCTCAGCGCGTACAGCGCGGCCGCGGCCACCAGGCCGTAGAGGAGGTGGCCGATGAGGCTCATCCCCGCGGTCTGGTCCATCTGCAGCACCGGCATGCCGAGCATCGCGGGCATCGCGAGCAGGCCGCCGACGACCCACCAGGCCAGGCCGTAGACGGCGCCGGCGGCCAGCACCGTCCAGGCGTGGTCGGCGAAGGCGCCGGCCAGGAGGCCGAAGACCAGGCCGATACCGGCCGAGATGATCAGGTGGACCACGCCGCCGGCCACCGCGTTGTCGGTGCCGATCAGCATGCCCACCATGGGCAGCATGCCGGTCATCGCCATCAGCACACCGAAGACGATGCCCCCGGCGAGGCCGGCCAGCACACCGCGCCAGGCGTGCGTCAGCGCGTGGGAGCGTGCGTGGGCGATCGTGGACATGTCATCCGCCTCCCCGGCTCAGCGCGCCCGCGGGCCGCGGACGCGATCGGAGACCGGCATCCCCGCGGTCCGCACCCCGTCGGCGCCGGCGGACCCGCCGCCGGGAAGGGGCGTGTGGGCGGCGGAGAGGTCGTTCTGCTCCTGGTATTCCCGTTTCCGCAGCCGGCGGCACCTCCCCGGGGCGTTTCCCGGGACGGCCCGGCGCGCCGCTCGGGGGCGGGGCCGCGGAGGCCGCCCGGGCCGCGGAGCATCGGGGCGGACTCCCGCGGCCGGACCCCCGACGCGCACCCGCGTACCCGGGTTCACCTGCGGAAAGCAAAGTGATCAAGGTATGTCCCAGGCGCTGTATTCACCCTCTGAGGTTGAACGGGAGGGCCGGGGCGGACGTCTCCTTCAATGTCCGCGCGATGAGGATCGCGGCGAGGGACCGAGCGGGAGGACGGGACATGGGAACGAAGATCGACCGGGCGGTGGCGGTACTGGCCTCGGGCGCGCTGGCGCTCGCGGCGGGGATGGCGGGGGCCCCGGCGGCGCTGGCCGACGGGCCGGACACCCCACCGCAGGTGCTCGCCGAGATCGAGGCGCTGGAGTGGCCGGAGTACTCCTTCGGCGACACCGACACCGACGTCGCGGTGGCCGGCTACCTCCTCCGGCACCTCGGCCACTTCACCGGCGAGCCGCGCGACCACTTCACCACCTACACCGAGGACGCGGTCACCGCCTTCCAGGAGGAGGCCGACCTGCACGTGACCGGCACCCTGAACCAGGAGACCTGGACCGCGCTGCGCGGCGCGGTGTTCGGCGAGTGGGGCCGGGGCCTGCCGAACGACAGCGGGGACCCGGTCCGCGCGATCCAGTACTCCCTCGCCGTCGACTACGGCAAGGACGTGGTGGTGGACGGCGTCTACGGCGCCGGGACCGAGACCGCGGTCAAGGAGGTCCAGCGGGAGTTCGGCATCGACGACGACGGGATCGTCGGCAAGATCACCCTCCGCGCAATGGTCTGCGGCGGGGTGTGACCGCGGCGCGGCGGGCGCCCTGACCCCTCGCCCGCCCCCTCCTCCCCGGCGGGCTCCCCGCCGGGGAGGTGCGGCGCCCCCGCCCGGGTCTCCCGGCGAAGCCCTTCCCGCCCGCGCCGCGCGGGCGGGAAGGGCTCGGGCCGCGACTCCGCTCGGCGGAGGGCGCGGCCCCTTTTCCGTTTCCACGGGCATCCACGGGCCTCCCGGGGCGGGCGGGACGGCCCCCGCCGCCGCGGGGGCGGTGGAAATCACCGTACGGGTATGATAATCGTTGTCACTCTGTCCGCCGGGCCCGGAAGGCGGGCGGCACCCGGCCGCGCTCGCCCGGGCGCGAGGGCCGGGCCGCGGGCGGAACGGGCGGAGGAGCGGGTGGCCAGATACGACGACGCGGTTCTGCGGGCGCTCGGCCGCGAGCCGCACTTCCGCAGCGCGCAGCAGGTCCACGGGCTGCTCGGCGGCGCCCCGGCGGGCGGCGTCCGGGGCCCGAGCCTGTCCACGGTCTACCGGGCGCTCCGCCGGCTGGCGGCGGAGGGGGTGCTGGACACGGTCCACTCCTCCGACGGGGAGCTGCTGTACCGGCTGTGCGGCGGGGCCGCCCACCACCACCTGCTCTGCCGGCTCTGCGGGCAGGTGGAGGAGGTCCCCGAACCGGACGAGCTGACCGCCCTGGCCGAGCGGATCGGCGCGGCCGGCGGCTATCGCTCGCTCCGCTACTCCTTCGAGCTCTCCGGGATCTGCGCCGGCTGCGCGGCGGAACCGGACCGGCCCCCGCCGGGCACCGGGCGGAGAAGAAGAGATGACCGGAGTTTGAGGTGCGCCGGCGCGCCGCGGGCGGAATCTGGAGACGGACCCCAGGCGACCGGGCCGCGGGGCGGAGAGGAGAGAGAAGGGGAGCGGGATGGCGCTTCAGGAGGCTCAGCCCTTCGATGACGAGCTGCTCCGGCACGCCATCGAGGACGGGGACGTCGACGCGATGCTCGGCCAGTTCACCGAGGACGCCGACCTGGAGATGATCGACCGGAGGACCCCGCCCAGCGCGCCGATGACCCTGCACGGGCGGCAGGCCATCGGGGAGATGCTGCGCGACGTGTACTCCCGGCCGATGACCCACCGGCTCGACCGGTGCGTCGTCCAGGGCGACCACGTCGCCTACGAGGAGACCTGCACCTACCCGGACGGGACCAAGGTGACCTCCATGTCCATGCTGGAGCTGAGCGGCGGGCGGATCGCGCGCCAGATCAGCGTCCAGGCCTGGGACGAGGGCATCACCGAGGCGGAGGTGGCCGACTTCGCCGACCCGGAGGAGGTGCGCCGGATCGACCTGGGCCGGGTGGAGGTCCTGCACGTCGGCGGCGGGGAGCTCGGCCGGGCCGTCTTCGAGCCGGGCTGGCGCTGGTCGACCAGCGTCAAGCCGGTCGCGGGGACCGAGCTGTGCATGTTCCCCCACTTCGGCTACGTCGAGTCCGGGGCGCTGCGGATCCGGATGGCCGACGGCACCGAGTTCGACGCCAAGGCCGGCCAGGTGGCGCGGATCCCGCCGGGGCACGACGCCTGGGTGCTCGGCGACGAGCCGGTCGTCCTCGTCGACTGGCAGGACGCCCCCGGCTACGCACAGCCCTCGGAGTGAGAGGCGGAACGGCGGACCGGCCCGGCGGGGTGCTCAGCCGCGCCGGGCCGGTCCGTGTACGCCGCGCCGGAACGCCCCCGGCGTCACCCCGGTCCTCCGCTTGAAGTGCCGGGTCAGGTGCGCCTGGTCGGCGAAGCCCAGCAGGGCCGCGGCCTCGGCGGGCGGCACGCCGTCGGCGAGCAGCCTGCGGGCGCGCCGCACCCGCAGGTCGTTGAGGTAGGCGTGCGGCGGCAGCCCCAGGCTCCGCTGGAACGCCCGCACGAGGGAGAACGGGGAGGCGTCCACGGCGGCCGCCAGCTCCTCCAGCGGGGGCGGGTCGGCCAGCCGCTCCCGCAGGATCTCCCGGGCCCGGTCGACCGAGCGGTGCGGCGCGGGCGTCGGCGCGCCGCCGGGCCGCCCCAGGGCGTGCCCGGCGAGCAGCAGGTGCAGCGCCCGCCGGGTGAGCGAGGAGGCGCTGAGCCGGTCGCCGCGCTCGGCGGCGCGGTGCGCGGCGCGCAGCGCCTCCGCGGTCCCGGGGTCGTGCGCGGAGGAGGAGGCGAACGCCGGCGCGGCGGCCATGCCCAGGTCGGCCGCTGCCGCGGAGACCACCTCTTCGTCGATGTAGAGCACCCGGTACCGCCAGCCCTCCGGGGCACCGGAGTGCCCGGTGTGCACCACGCCCGGCTCGACCAGGGCGATCCCGTCCGGCCCCACCCGGTGCGTGCTGCCCCGGTAGTCGTAGACCTCCAGCCCGGAGTCGATCACGGCGAGGGTGTAGGCGTCGTGGGAGTGCCGGGTGAAGGCGTGCCGGACGAAGTGCGCCTGGAGCAGCTCGACCCCGGGAAGCCCCGGGTGGCGCCAGCACCGCGCGACGTCCGGGGCGGTCGTACTCATGCCTCCACCCTAGTGTCCTGGGCCGTTGCTCCGGTGGCGAGGCGGACGGGGCCGCTTCCCCGCCGATCCCGGCGCCGCCGGCTCGAAGCCGGTCGAGGCGGCGGCGCCGGGATCGATGCGGAGGGCGGGCGTCCCGCCGCCTCCGCTCCCCGGTCCGGCCGGACCGGGGAGCACGGCCTCAGCCGGTGAAGTCGGACAGGTCGATCCGGGCCAGGTGCTCGGGGTCGGCGATGATGTCCAGCTCGGCGATCCGCCCGTCGACGATGGTGAAGCCGAGCACCGCCCGGGGCCGGCCGTCCACCAGGTCCACCAGCCCGGCGGCCCCGTTGACCAGCGCCGGCCGGGCGTCGTGCGTCCGGGTGAACCGGTGGAAGGCCATCGCCTGCCCGGCGACCCTCCGGGCGCCGCGTATCGTCCGGACCGGCCCGGGGCCGCTCTCCGCGCGCAGCACCATGTCCGGGTCGAGCACGGCGAGCAGCCCCTCCAGATCGCCGCTGCCGGCGGCGGCCAGGAACGCGTCCACCACCCGGCGCTGCGCGGCGAGGCCCGAGTCGGGGGCGGGGGCGGCCCCGCGCACCCGGCGCCGCCCCCGGCTGGCCAGCTGCCGGGCCGCGGCCGGCGACCGGTCCAGGATCGGCGCGATCTCGTCGAAGGGCAGCCCGAACAGGTCGTGCAGCACGAACGCCAGCCGCTCGGCGGGGGAGAGCGACTCCAGGACCACCAGCAGCGCCAGCCCGACCGCGTCGGCGGCCAGCGCCTGCTCCTCGGGGCCGGCGGAGTCGTCGCGGAGGACCACCGGGTCGGGCAGCCGGTCCTCCAGCGGCTCCTCGCGCCGGGACGCCCGGCTGCGCAGCATGTCCAGGCAGACCCGGCTGACCACGGTGGTCAGCCAGCCGCCCAGGTTGCCGATGTCCTCTCCGTCGGCGCGGGCCAGCCGCAGCCACGCCTCCTGCACCGCGTCCTCGGCCTCGGCGAGCGAGCCGAGCATCCGGTAGGCCACCGACTTCAGCCGGGGCCGGTGCTCTTCGAACCTGCCGGCGAGGAAATCCCCGTCGTTCACTGTCACATCCCATCTTCGGTCTCCGTCATGGGGGTGACGGAGCAGGCGCGGCCGATGTGACGGGCCGCCTCCGAGACCCTGTTTGGAGAGAACCATGGAAGCACGGATGGCGAACCCCGCGGAGCTGCTGCCGGGGGCGGCCGACGGCGTCGCGGCCCTGGTGAAGGCGGTGTCCAGGGGCGGCGTCCCCAAGGCCACGCTGGAACTGGTCCATCTGCGGGCCAGCCAGATCAACGGTTGCAGCGCCTGCATCCACCAGGGCGTGGCGGCGGCGAAGAAGGCGGGCGAGACCGACGAGCGGCTGGGCCTGGTGGCGGCCTGGCGCGAGGCGCCGTTCTTCTCCGACGCCGAGCGGGCCGCACTCGCGTTGACCGAGGCGGTGACCCGGGTGGCCGACCGCTCCGGCGACGCGGTCTCCGACGAGGTCTGGGAGGCCGCCGCCGAGCACTTCGACGACGAGCAGCTCGCCGCCCTCACCCTGATGATCGCCCTCACCAACATGTTCAACAGGATCAACGCCGCCATCAGGGAGCCGGCCGGCCGCACCTGGGGGTGACCCCGGCCCGGGCGGCCGCTCCGCCGGGGCCGGGGGAGGGCGGCCCTTCCCCGGTGGGCGGTCAGCGGACCGCGACCACCAGGTGGTCGTCGCCGGCCTGCCAGAGGGTGCCGGCGGAGCGGTAGCCCGCCGCGCGGAGGAGGCCGGCGTGCTCGTCGGCGGTGAGCAGGTTGCTGCCGTGGTGGTGCTCGGCGCCGCCGGTGGAGTCCGCCTCGGGGAGCGGCCGCGCGCTCGCGCGCAGCGGGGCCAGCCGCTCGTCGGCGAGGGCCGCCTCCCACCAGGGCCCCCACTCCTCGCGGCCGGTGGTGCCGGCCCGCTCGGCGCGGCCGGCGCCGACCGCGTCCGCCAGGCCGTTCAACCGGTCGTCGGCGAGCGGCATGTGGTCGGCGTCGGCGAAGATCCCGCCGGGGGCGGTGCGCGCCCCCAGGGTCCGGTACAGCTGGGCGAGGGAGGCCCGGGACATCCAGTGCAGCGCGGTGGAGGAGACCGCGGCGTGGATCGTCTCCGGCAGGGCCTCGGCCCAGGCCGGGTCGGCCAGGTCGGCCCGGACCCAGGCGGCGGCCGTCCCGTAGTGCGCCCGGGCCAGCCCGAGCAGCAGGGGGTCGGCGTCCACGCCGATGAACGAGGCGCCGGGCAGGCGCCGGGCCAGCCGCGCGGTCAGCGACCCCGGGCCGCAGCCCAGGTCGACGATGACCGGGTCCGCCACGCCGGCCAGCGCGCCGGCCACCGCGTCGGCCAGCACGGCGAACCGCTCCTCCCGCTGCGGGACGTACCCCTCCTGCTGGGCGTCCCAGCGCTCCACCCACTCCGCGGCCACGTCGGAGGGGATTCCCGCGGTACCGGTCGATGCCGTCATGCCACTCTCCATAACCGTCGATAAGCTTTTGGGCAGTGACGAAATTACGGCCTGAAGGGTGACTGGTCAAGTGCAATTCGACAGTCACATGAGTGACGTTGTGGAGACGACCGTCCGGCTGGTCAACCTCTTGACACCGGGGGAGCGCCGCGGGCGGGAGTACGCCGGAGAGCCGACCGCGCAGGAGATCGCCGCGGTCCTGGCCCTCGCCGGGAGCCAGTACGCCGAGCACCTCCCCGACGGGGCCGAGACCGCCGAGCTGCGCGCCGTCACCGGCCGGCTGTACGCGGTCTTCGCGGCGGTGGACGCCGGCGACCTGGACCGGGCCTGCGCCACCGCCAACGAGGTGATGGCCGGCACCCGAGCGGTCCCGGTGCTCTCCCGGCACGGGAGCGAGCCCTGGCACCTGCACTTCCACGCCCCGGACGCGCCCTGGGCCCTGAGCTGGGGCGCGGCGATGTCCACCTCGCTGGCCACGGTCCTCGGCAACGCGGCCGCCGAGCGGCTGGGCGTCTGCTCGGCCGGCCGGTGCGACCGGGTCTTCGCCGACACCTCGCGCAACGGCACCAAGAGGTTCTGCTCCACCGCCTGCCAGAACCGGGCCAAGGCGGCGGCCTTCCGCGCCCGGAGGCGGGAGGGGTGAGGCGGGAGGGGCGGCGGCCGGGGGAGCGCACCGGCCCCGCCCCTCCCGGGCGCGGGCGGCCCGGGTCAGCCCAGCAGCTTCAGCAGCTCGGCGGCGAGTGGCGCGGAGGAGGCCGGGTTCTGCCCGGTGACCAGGTTGCGGTCGACCACCACGTGCGGCGCCCAGGGGTCGCCCTCCCGGAAGTCCGCGCCGGCGCCGGTGAGCCGGTCCTGGAGCAGCCACTTCGCCCGGTCTGCCAGCCCCGCCTGGGCCTCCTCGGCGTTGCTGAACCCGGTCAGCCGGTAGCCGGCGAAGGCGTTGGAGCCGTCCGGGCGGACCGCGGCGAGCAGCGCCGCCGGCCCGTGGCAGACCACGCCGAGCGGAAGCCCCGACTCCAGGGCGCGGACGAGCAGGGCGCCGGAGTCCGCGTCGACCGCCAGGTCCTCCATCGGCCCGTGCCCGCCGGGATAGAACACCGCGTCGTAGTCGGCGGGGTCGATCTCCTCCAGCCGGAGCGGGGCTCGCAGCCCGGCGATCGAATCGAGCGCGGCCGCGACCTCCTCGGCCCGCTCCCGGCCGCCGTTGGCCTCGGGGGCCAGGCTGGCCCGGTCCACGGGAGGGGCGGCCCCGCCCGGCGTGGCGATGTCCACCTCGTGGCCGGCCCCGGTGAAGGCCCGGTAGGGGGCGACCAGCTCCTCGGCCCAGAAGCCGGTGGGGTGCGGGGTCCCGTCGGCCAGGGTCCAGTGGTCGGCGCCGGTCAGCACGGCGAGGATCTTCGACATGGTGTGCGTCTCCAATGCTGCGGGCCCGTGCGGGCCCCGTGGGCGGGTCCGGCCGCCGGGCGTTCGGGCCTTCCGGCCCGCCCGGAGCGCCGGTGCGGCGATGCCGCCGACGGTAGGCCCTCCGGCCACCGGTTCTCCAATGACCGGGCCGATGGCCGCCATCGGTCCTCCGATGGGCGCGGACGGGGCCGGGGCATCGGGCGGCCGATAGGGTCGGTGCGGTGAGCGATGGGGAGACCGATGATCCGGCGGCGCCGCCCGCCCCGGCGGGCGCGGCCCGGCCGGCCGACCTGAACCTGCTCCGGACGTTCCTGGCGGTCTACCGGTCCGGGTCCTTCACCGCCGCCGCGCAGCTGCTCGGCCTGTCGCAGCCGACGGTGACCGCGCAGATCCGCGCGCTGGAGCGGCGCTCGGGGCGCGACCTGTTCGAGCGGCTGCCTCGCGGCGCGGCGCCGACCCCGGTCGCCGACGAGCTGGCGGCGCGGGTCGCCGCGCCCCTGGACGAGCTGGCGGCGGCCGCGGCGCCGGGGGAGGGCGGGGCCGGCTCCGCCCCGGTGCACCTGGCCGGCCCGGCCGAGCTGCTGTGCACCCGGGCGATGCCGGCGCTGGCCCCGCTGGCGGCCGAGGGGGTGCGGCTGCGGGTGGCGACCGGCCTGACCGGCCCGCTGCTGGAGGAGCTGCGCGCGGGCCGGCACGACCTGGTCATCGCGACGGTCCGCCCGCGCGGGCGGAGCCTGGTCGCGGTCCCGCTGATGGACGAGGAGTTCGTGCTGGTCGCCGCCCCCTCGTGGGCGGAGCGGGCGGCGGACCGGGCGGCCGCGGAGGGGCCGTCGGCGCTGCGCGGCGTGCCGCTGGTCGCCTACGCCGAGGACCTGCCGATCGTGCGGCGCTACTGGCGGCACGTGTTCGGCGGGCGGCTGTCCTGGCGCGCCGCGCTCACCCTGCCCGACCTGCGCGGGGTGCTCTCCGCGGTGGTCGCGGGCGCCGGGTTCAGCGTGCTGCCGCGCTACCTGTGCCGGGAGGCGCTGGACTCCGGGGCCCTGGTCGCGCTGCGCGAACCGGACGACCCGCCGTTCAACACCTGCTACCTGGTCCGCAGGCCCGGGCCGCCGAGCGGCCCCGACGTCGACCGGGTGCACGACCTGCTGCTCCGGGAGGCCCGCGGCTGGTGAGCCGGGGCCGGCGCGGCCGCCGCCCGCGCCGTGCCCGGGGGCTCAGCCCGGCTCCTCCCCGGCGGCGGTCCGGGCGCGGTCCCCGGCCCCCTCCAGGAAGAGGGCGAGGCCGTCGAGGTGGCGCTGGAGGCTGAACTCGAAGACCTCCTCCAGGTCGGTCAGGGAGTCGACGTCGTCGCGGAGCGCGGCGTGCCGGGGGAACCGGTCGGGCCCCAGCTTCTCCAGCACGGCCGGGACGCGGACCGCCCGCCACCGGGCCAGGGAGGCGCCGCCGTCGCGCCGCTCCGCGGTGATCTCGCTGACCCGCAGCAGCGCCAGCCCCTGGACCAGGCCGCTGATGCTCAGGTAGACCCGGTGCGCGGTGACCGTGTCCAGGCCGAGGCCGTCCAGCGCCTGCAGCCCGCGCTCGACCCCGGAGAGCACGCCGGGCACCAGCGGCGGCTGTACGGAGGCGAGCACCTCCAGCACCCACGGGTGGGTCGAGTACAGCGACCACTCCCAGCGGGCGGAGGCCTCCAGCCCGCTCCGCCAGTCCCCGCCGCCGTCCGCCTCGCCGCCTTCGCCGAAGACCGCCTCCACCATCAGGTCGATCAGCTCGTCCTTGCCGTCGATGTGGTGGTAGAGGGACATCACCTGCACGCCGAGCGCCTGGGCGACGTGCCGCATGGACATGGTGTCCAGGCCCTCGGAGTCGGCGATCCGGACGGCGGCGCGGACGATTCGGTCGCGGGAGAGGCCGCCGGCGCGCGGCCGCTCCGCGCCGGGGGCCGGGGCGGGCTCCCGCCGCTCTTCGGCGGGCCCGGCGGCCGCGTCCGCGCCGTGCTCGTCGCGGTCGCGGGCGGCGGCGCGCGCCCGGTAGGCGCGGGCCTGGCAGGAGCGCGAGCAGTACCGGGGCCTGCGGCCGCGGGCGGGCACCGCGAGTTCCTTTCCGCATTGCACGCAGGTCGGCATGGGCGGCCCCTTTTCATCACGCTCGCTTTTTCGTGACGAAATGCTATCACGACTTTATCTGTGACGAAAAGGGATGGTCTCGCGTGATGAAAACATGACCCGTCCTCGCTCTCTGCGACTCGACCGGTTGTCTACTGGGAACTCTGCTCATTTCAGCGTCGGGTAGCAGGGGCGCCGCCGTGTGATTGCTAAATCGTCACGGTAACCGTATCTTGTACAGCAACTCGCACATACGCTGTACGGGAGGATGTGTTCTCATGAAATCCACCGAAAGCGCCGCGCGGCCGGGCGGACGGGAGTGGGCCGGCCTGGCGGTGCTGATGCTGCCGGTCCTGCTCATCTCGGTGACGGTCACCGTGCTCTTCTTCGCGCTTCCCTCGCTCACCGCCGAACTGGAGCCCAGCGGCGCCCAGCAGCTGTGGATCGTCGACATCTACGCCTTCCTCCTCGCCGGGCTGCTGATCCCGATGGGCAACCTGGGCGACCGGATCGGGCGCAGGCGGCTGCTGCTGCTCGGCGCCGCCGCCTTCGGGGCCACCTCCGCGGTCGCGGCCTACGCGCCGACGGCCGAGCTGCTCATCGCCGCCCGCGCGCTGCAGGGCGCCGCGGCCGCCACGCTGATGCCGCCCACGCTGGCCCTGATCCGGGTGATGTTCACCGAGCCGCGCCGGCTGCAGACGGCCATCGCGGTGTGGGCCTCGGTGTTCACCCTGGGCAGCGTGGTCGGCCCGATCATCGGCGGGTGGATGCTGGAGCACTTCTGGTGGGGCGCGGTCTTCCTGATCAACGTCCCGGTCATGGCGGTGCTGCTGGTCCTCGGGCCGATCCTGCTGCCCGAGTACCGGGACCCGTCCCCCGGCCGGTTCGACCTGGTCAGCGCGGCCTGGGTGCTGCTCGCCGCGCTCCCGGCCGTGTACGCGGTGAAGAAGGCCGCAGAGCAGGACTACGGGCCGCAGACCCTGGCCGCGGCCCTGGTCGGCGTGCTCTTCGCGGTGCTGTTCACCCGCCGGCAGCGGCGGCTCGCCACCCCGATGCTGGACCTGGGGCTGTTCCGGTCCAAGGCCTTCGGCGTCTCCCTGATCACCGCGGCCATCGCGGTGTTCGCCCTGGTCGGGACGTTCTACTTCATCACGCAGTACCTGATGTCGGTGCTGGAGATGCGGCCGCTGACGGCCGGGCTGATGACGCTGCCCACCGCGGTCAGCTCGGTGGCCGGGTCGCTGCTGGGCGCGGCCGCCACCCGCTGGTTCCGCCCCGGGTACGTGATCGGCTCCGGCATGCTCCTCGGCGCCGCCGGGTTCGTGCTGGTCGCCCGGCTGGGAACGGCCGCGGACCTGCCGCTGCTCTTCGCCGGGCTGCTCCTGCTGGGCTGGGGCATCGGCTCGGTGCAGGCGCTCGCCTCGAACACGGTGGTCTCCTCCGCGCCGCCGGAGAAGGCCGGCTCCGCCTCGGGGCTGTTCGAGTCGGCCACCGAGTTCGGGCAGGCGCTGGGCGCCGCGGTGCTGGGCAGCATCGGCGTGGCGGTGTTCCGCTCCGCCCTGGCCGACGGGATGCCGGCCGGGCTGCCCGCGGAGCAGGGGGCCGCCGCGAGTGAGACGCTGGGCGGGGCCCTGGCCGTCGCCGGGGAGCTGGCCGGCGGCACCGGCGCGGCGCTGGCGGAGGCGGCGCGCTCCGCCTACGTGGCCGGCATGCAGACCGCGGCCTGGTCCGGCGCGGTGATCATGCTGGTCATGGGGGTGCTGGCGTTCATCAACCTGCGCCGGGTGCGGGTCGGCGAGGAGGCGCCCCCCGAGCCCGCCGCGGACGCGGCGCGCTGAGCGCCGGAGCCGGCGCACCGGAGACCGCGGGTTCTTCGCCGGGACGGACGGCGAAGAACCCGCTATGCCGCCTCTCCCCTCCTGGGAGCGAGGTAATCCCGGAGCCGCCCCCGGGGATCGGCGCCCTTCCGGTCAGCCGGCCTCCTCCGCCGAGGAGGAGCGCGGCGCGGCCTCCGGCGGCAGTGCGGCCGCGAGCGCCCGGACCACCTCCGCGGCCAGCAGGGCCTGGCCGGGCACGGCGAAGTGGATCCGGTCCTCGCTCAGCAGGTCCGGGCGGGAGTTGGCCGGGTGGTCCCACATGTCGACGAGGACCGCACCGTAGGCGTCGGCCAGCTCCCGGACGATGGCGTTGAGCCGCTGTACCCGCTCCGCCCAGTCCGGGAAGCCCGGCACGGTGAAGGCCCTGCCCAGGGTGAACACCGAGAGCCGCGCGCCGCTCTCGGCGGCCAGGGCGAACATCCGGTGCATCCCCCGCCACACCTCGGCGAAGTCGGGCTCCCGGCGGAACAGGTCGTTGGCGCCGCTGGGCAGGTGGAGCAGGTCCGGGCGGAAGGCCAGGGCCGGCGCCATCTGCTCGGCGACGGTGTCGGCGGTCGTGGCGCCGATCCGGCCGGTGTTCAGGTAGGCCGCCCCGGGGCGGGCGCGGCGCAGCGCGCCGGCGACGCGGTCGGCCCAGCCCAGGGTGGTGTAGCCCGGCCGGGAGTCGCCGGTCCCGGCGGAGAGGCTGTCGCCGATCACCGCGAAGCGGCGCCAGGGGGCGCCGGCGAGCAGCTCCGCGGCGCGCGCCGGGGGGAGGCAGAAGGGGTCGGACTCTTCGGTGAGAGGGGTGTTCGGAGTCGCCATGAAGTAAACGTACGACCGTTCGTGCTTTTTGGGTAGGGCATGGCATGATCGGGCCATGAGTGAACCGGACCTCCGGCGGCCCGGCCCCGACCCGGCCCCGTCCACCGGCGGCGCGCAGCCGACCGACCGTCGCCTGCTGCGCGGCGCCCGCGCCAGGCGGACCATCGCCCGGCACGCCGCCGACGTCGCCTCGCTGGACGGGCTCACCGGCCTCAGCATCGGCCGCCTCGCCGCCGACCTCGGGCTCAGCAAGAGCGGTGTGGCGACCCTGTTCGGATCGAAGGAGCGGCTGCAGCTCGCCGCGGCGGACGCGGCGCGTGAGGCGTTCATCGGCGCGGTGGCGCGCCCCGCCGCCGAGGCTCCGCCCGGCGCCGCCCGGCTGCGGGCGCTGACCGAGCGGTGGATCTCCTACGCCGAGGCGCCGCTCTTCCCCGGCGGCTGCTTCTGGGCGGCCAACCTCCCCGAGTTCGACAGCCGGCCGGGCCCGGTCCGCGACGCGCTCCTCGACCACCGCCGGGAGTGGCTCGCCCTGCTCACCCGTGAACTGCGCCGCGCCGCCGAGGACGGCGCGGCGGCCTTCCGCGACGCCGACCTCGCCGCGTTCCAGATCGACGCGGTGCTGACCGCCGCCAACACCGCCCTGCGGCTGGGCGACGCCACCGCCCCGGACAAGGCCCGCCGCACCGTCGAGGACCTCCTCGCCCCCGCCTGAGATCGTTGCCGGGAGAAACCCGCCCCAGGAGGATGATCTTGACGCTGCGGCCCTGTCAGAGCCTGTCAGAGCGCGGTGGTTTCCAGTTCCTGTTGCAACACCGCACACCAGAGCACAGAAGGGGACCGGCCGGTCGGCCGGGCGCGGCGCCCCGCAGAGCGAAGGTCCAAACAGGCGGCGAGGGCGGCGGTGGGAACCGGCCGGTCGGTCCGGTGCGGCGCCCCACGGGGCCAAGGCTCAGACGGGCAGCGACGGCGGGGAGGGGGACCGGCTGGTCGGTCGGGCGCGGCGTCTCGCGGTGCGGGGTTCAAGCGGGCCGGGCGACGGGGTCGCCGCGCTCGCGTCGCCCCGGGTGTCGTGGCCGGCCGCCCTTGAAACCGCCGCCTCTCCCTGACCTAGGTGAATACGCAGGGTGATGGTGGGGTGGGGTGCCCTGCGCACCGCGAGAGCACCCCGGTGACGTCGCGGTGCGCATCCCGGCCCGGATCCGGCCCCGGCAGGCCCGAATCGCCCTGACCGGGCCGGCAATGAGGGGTTGGAGCCGCCTGGAAGGCCGCAAAGCAGGGGGTCGGAACCCGGGCAGGGGCACCACGGGGGCGGGATGTCGCTTTTGTTCTCCCAGGAGGGCCCGCCTTGGCCACTCTGGGTAACCAAGGAGGGGGCAATGGGGGCTTCGGGGCTTACTACTCGCTGGTAGATGTAATCGGGGTGCCGCCGAGGTGCGCAGGGCGCCCCCGCCCTCGCCCACCCTCCGCCGCGAACCGGGCATATAGGGATAAGGCCACCCTGGTGGGCGTGGGCGGGCCCGCCCGCACCGCCGGGGCGCGCCTTCCCCGGCCTCTCCTCGATGATCTTGACGTTGCGGCCCTATCAAGCCGCGCTTGAGTTCTAGCGGTCGTCGCAACACCCCGGACCGGGGAATGCGATGGACTTCAAGATCCGA
>NZ_ANBB01000098.1 GCF_000341105.1 Nocardiopsis potens DSM 45234 | reverse complement strand
CCACCTCCCGGCCGACGGCGGCGGTGGTCTCCTCCGAGCCGTCGAAGCCGCCGTAGGCCAGGTGCAGCCCGTGGCCTGCGGCCGCGGCGTCGGTGTCCTGGCAGTGGTAGAAGACGAAGCCGCGGGCGCCCTCCCGCTCGGCGCCGATCTCGGACAGCCCGCATCTGCTGCAGCAGGAGAAGTTCTGCCGGGCGGTGATCCCGGCGTCGTCCAGGGCGGCGAAGGCGGCGTCCAGCCGGTCGTTGTCCGAGGTGCCGGTCCACCGCTCCTGCTCGGCGGCACGCGCCTCCCAGATCGGCTGGAGCAGCCGCCGGGCCTGCAGCGAGGTGATCGGCCGACCGTACTCGGCCGCGTCCACGATGTCGTCCACGGTCTCGGGGAAGTCCTGGAACCCGCCGCGGACCCCGTTCACCGCGATCTCTTCGGCGCGCTCGCGGACCTCCGGGTCGAGCGGCACGTCCGGCGGGGCGGCGGCCGGGATCGCGGCGCGCTCCTCCTCCGGGGCCCAGGACCGGATCTGCTCCAGGAAGAGCTCGGTCGCCTCGTCGCCCGGGGGGATCTCCACCTCTTCGGCCCGGACCCCCGGGCCGTACCGCGTCTCCACGATGTAGCCGCCGTCGGCCTTCCGCATCACCGAGATGGAGGTCTCCTCCCGCTCGGGCAGCGGGGAGCAGACCACCCAGGTGTCGTAGAAGGAGGCCCCGACCGCCTCGACGGCCTCGGAGAGCTGCTCCGCGGTCGGACGCTCGATCGGGGTACGCGACCCGTGCCGCTTCAGCACGGCGGGCAGGGGGTTCCGGTAGAGCTCGTTCTCGTTCACGGGGTGCATCATGCCGGACGGCTGCGACGTCCGCGCACCGCCCGACCGAAGGCGGCCGGCCCGGCCGCCCCGACATGCACCCCGCCCACGGCGGGAGGGGAAGAGCGCCGGTGCGGCGGCGGAGCGGCCGCAGCGGGGAAGGGCTCGGTCCGGTCGACCGCCGCGGCCTCCGCGGGGCCGTCGTGCTCGGGGCGGTAGGTTCGCGGCATGAGAGTAGCCGTGATCGGCCTGGGCGACATCGCCCGAAAGGCGTACCTGCCGACCATCGCCGTCCGACCCGGGGTGGAGCCCTGGCTCATGACCCGCTCGGGCGAGCGGCTGGCGGAGGCCGCCGACGCCTACCGGATCCCCGAGGAGCGCTGCTTCACCGACCTGGACGGGCTGCTGCGCAACCGGCTGGACGCGGCGTTCGTGCACGCCGCCACCGCAGCGCACGGGCCGATCCTGGAGCGGCTGCTGGAGGCGGGCGTACCGGCCTACGTGGACAAGCCGATCGCCCCGGAGCTGGCCGAGGCGGAGCGGATCGCGACCCTCGCCGAGCGGACCGGGACCCCGCTGATGGTGGGCTTCAACCGGCGCTACGCGCCCGGCTACACCGCGGCCCGGGAGCATCCGCGGGACCTGGTGATCATGCAGAAGAACCAGCCCGGCATCCCGGCCGCCCCGCGCGAGGTGGTCTTCGACGACTTCATCCACGTGGTGGACACGCTGCGCTTCCTCGCCCCGGGGGAGCCGGAGCAGGTCTCGGTGGACGTGCGGACGGCCGGCGGCGTCCTGGAGCACGTGCTGCTCCGCCTGGCCGGCCCCGGCTGGACCTCGATCGGCGCGATGAACCGGGCCAGCGGCGCGAAGGAGGAGCGGCTGGAGGTCTCCGGCGGCGGGCGGAAGCTCACCGTGGTCGGCCTCGCCGAGACCGTCTCCTACGAGGGCGACCTGCGCGTCAGCCGCCGCGGCGACTGGACCCCGGTGGCCCGGCAGCGCGGCATCGAGCAGATCTGCACCGCCTTCCTGGAGGCGGTCCGGACCGGCGCGCCGGTGGACGTCCGGGACGCGCTCCGCACCCACCAGCTGTGCGAGCGGATCACGGAGGAGGCGGAGGCGGAGATCTGAGCCCTCCGCCCCGATGTTTCACGTGGAACCGGCGGGCGGGCGCCGGGGCGGCCGCTCCGCGGAAGTCCCAGCGGAAGTCCCCCCGGGGAAACGGGCGGGGCGCCCCGGCCGGGAGACGGCCGGGGCGCCCCGCTGATGGGGAATCCGCTGCTAGAGGATGATCCGCATCGGGTTCTCCAGGACCTCGGCCAGGTCCTTGAGGAACGCCGCGCCGACGGCCCCGTCGACGGCGCGGTGGTCCACCGACAGCTCCAGGGCGATGGTGTTGCGCACGGCGAGCTCGCCGTCGTGCACCACCGCGGAGGGCTTCATCGCGCCCACCGCGAGGATCGCCGACTCCGGGGTGTTGATCACCGCGGAGAAGCTGTCGATGCCGAACATGCCCAGGTTGCTGACGCTGAACGTGCCGCCGCTCATGTCCTGCGGCTTGAGCTTGCCGTCCCGGGCCTTGCCCGCGAGCTCGCGGGTGGAGGAGGAGATGTCGGAGAGGGTGGCCTTGTCCGTGTCGTGCAGGACCGGAACGACCAGGCCCTCGTCGATCGCGACCGCGACGCCGACGTTGATCCGGTGGTGCTGGAGCAGCTTGCCGTCCACCCAGGACCGGTTGACCTCGGGGTGGGCCTTGAGGGTGGTGGCGGCGGCCTTGACGATCAGGTCGTTGAAGCTGATCTTGACCCCGGTGTCGGCGAGCTGGGCGTTGATCTGCGCCCGGAAGGCCTTGAGCTCCTCCGCGTCGATCGTGCGGCGCAGGTAGAAGTGCGGGGCCTCCTGCTTGGACTCCACCATCCGGCGCGCAATGGTCTTGCGCATCTGGGTGACCTTGAGCTCCTCGGAGGCGCGCAGGTCGTCGGCGGAGGCGGCGGGAGCGGCGGCCGCGGGGGCCTGGGCCGCGGGGGCGGCGGCCGGAGCGGCGGCGGTGCCCTGCTCGCGGGCGGCCTCGATGTCGGCCCGGACCACCCGGCCCTTGGGGCCGCTGCCCTGGATCTTCTCGATGTCCAGGCCGTACTCCTTGGCCAGCCGGCGGGCCAGCGGGGAGGTGCGCGGACGGGCCGCCTCCTCGCCCTCGGCCGGGGCGGCCGCGGGGGCGGAGGGGGCCGCGGCGGGCTTCTCCTCCGCGGCGGGCTTCTCCGCCTTCTCCTCCGCCTTCTCCTCGGCGGGGGCGGCGGAGCCGGAGCCGGCGGAGTCGTCCGGAACGGCGTCCGGGCTGTCCCCGATGAAGCCGATCACCGCGCCGATGGGCACCGTCTCGCCCTCGGAGACGGCCTGCTTGACCAGGTAGCCGTCCTCGTAGGCCTCGTACTCCATGACGGCCTTGTCGGTCTCGATCTCGACCAGCACGTCGCCGGAGGCGACCTTGTCGCCGACCTTCTTGACCCAGGAGCTGATGACGCCTTCCTCCATGGTGTCGGAGAGGCGCGGCATGTAGATCTCGGACATGTGTACTCCCCCTAACCCACGCGCCGGCCGACGGCGTCCAGGGTCTCCTTCACGGCTGCGGTGATCGAGTCGATCGACGGAAGCGCCGCGGTCTCCAGCGGTTTGGCGTAGGGCATCGGCACCTCGGCCATGGCCACCCGGCGGACCGGCGCGTCCAGGTAGTCGAACGCGCCCTCCTGGATGGAGGCGGCGATCTCGGCGCCGATGCCGTAGGTGAGCCAGTCGTCCTCGCAGATGACGGCGCAGTTGGTCTTGCGGACCGACTCGACGACCGTCTCCCGGTCCAGGGGGCGCAGGCTGCGCAGGTCGACGACCTCCACGCTGATGCCCTCCTCGGCGAGGCGCTCGGCGACCTGGCCGGCGACCATGGCCATCCGGGAGTAGCCGATCAGCGTGATGTCGGTGCCCTCGCGGGTCACCGCGGCGCGGCCGATCTCGGCGACGGACTCGTCGCCCTCGGGGACCTCGCCCTTGGTGTTGTACAGCCCCAGGTTCTCCAGGAAGAGCACCGGGTCGTCGTCCCGGACGGCCGCGCGCAGCATGGACGCGGCGTCGGCCGGGGTGCTCGGGGCGAGCACCTTCAGGCCGGGGACGAAGGAGTAGTACAGCTCGATGTTCTGCGAGTGGGTCGCGCCGAGCTGCTGGCCGCCGCCGCCGGGGGTGCGGATGACCATGGGGACGCTGGTCTGGCCGCCGAACATGCCGTAGATCTTGGCGGCGTGGTTGACGATCTGGTCGATGGCGATCAGCGAGAAGTTGATCGTCATGAGCTCGACGACCGGGCGCAGGCCCAGCATGGCGGCGCCGATGGCGGCGCCGACGAAGCCCTCCTCGGCGATCGGGGTGTCCCGGACCCGCTTCTCGCCGAACTCCTTGAGCAGGCCTTCGGTGATCTTGTAGGACCCCTCGAAGACGCCGATCTCCTCGCCCATCACGAAGACGTCGTCGTCGCGGAGCATCTCGGCGCGGAGCGTGTCCCGCAGGGCCTGGCGGTAGGTGATGACAGACATGAACCCGCTCCTTCTACTGCTCGGCGAAAACCGGGTCGGCGGGCATGCGGCGCGACTCGTTCGCCACGGGGGTGGCGTAGGTGTAGTCGAACAGCGTGGACACCTCGGGGTGCGGGCTGTTCTCGGCGAAGTCGGCGGCGTCGGCCACCTCGGCCTTGACCGACTCGGCGATCTCGGCGTCCAGCTCCTCGGTGAGCACGCCGGCCTCGGTCAGCCGGGCGCGGAACAGCACGAGCGGGTCGTTCTGGTCGTCCTTGGCCTCGGCCCACTGCTCGTCGGTGCGGTACTTCGCCGGGTCCACCACGGAGTGGCCCTTCATCCGGTAGCTGGTGGCCTCCAGCAGGAAGGGGCGCTGCTCGGAGCGGGCGCGCTCGACCAGGTCGGCGGCGGCGTCGCGGACCGCGAGCACGTCGCGGCCGTCCACCCGGACGCCCTCGATGCGGAACGCGGAGCCGCGCTTGTGCAGCTCGGGCTCGGCGGAGGACATCTCCACCGTGGTGCCCATGCCGGTGAAGTTGTTGATCACCACGAAGACGATGGGCAGGTTCCACAGCGCCGCGATGTTCAGCGACTCGTGCCAGGCGCCGATGTTGGTGGTGCCGTCGCCCATCTGGCACATGACGACCTCGTCGCCGCCCCGGTAGGACACCGCGAGCGCGGCGCCGGTGGCCAGCGGCAGCTGGCCGCCGACGATGCCGTACCCGCCGAGCATCCGGGTCTCGGTGTCGTACATGTGCATGGAGCCGCCCCAGCCCTTGGAGACGCCGGTGGAGCGCCCGTAGAGCTCGGCCATCACCCGGCGGGGGCTCATGCCCTTGCCGATCGCGTAGCCGTGGTCGCGGTAGTTGGTGAAGAGGTAGTCCTCGTCCTTGAGGGCGGTCATCAACCCCACGACGGTGGCCTCTTCGCCCAGGTTGAGGTGGCAGTAGCCGCCGATCCGGGCCTGGGTGTAGGCCTGGGAGGTGCGCTCCTCGAAGCGGCGGATGAGCAGCATCTGCCGGTAGTAGTCGAGGAGGACCTTGGGCTGCTCGTCGCTGAGGGGCGCGTCGCCCTTGCGGCTCCGTCGGCGGCCGCCCGTGCTCCTGGCGGTGCCGCCGCCCTTCGGCTTGGCCGTGTCAGCCATGCTGGTGCCTTTCTACGTGCGGGATCGGTCCCGGGGCGGGCGGTTTCGGCCCTCCGGGTCCGCTGCCGTGGTCCGCTGTGGGCGTGGACCAGGGCGCAGAGCGCGGGGCCGGGCTCAACGGCTCGGCGCTCGGTGGCTGGTGTGAAGTTGTGGTCCGAGCCGTCTGTACAGCTCGGTTCCCCGCGCGGCCGCGGACATGCCTCGGCCCCGTTCGCCGGAGGAGGAAACCGGTGCGGGGGTCCCGCGGGGCGGGTGCCTGTGATGTTGTATCGCGCACACTCTACGGATTGATCGATGATCGATCAATCCGACCCTAAGTGAAATGTCCGGAGAAACCTCGCGCAACCTTCCCCGGCGCCGCGGCGGCCGGCCGGTGCCGGGCGCTCAGTGCTCGGCGCTGCGGGACTTCATCGCGGCGTCCACGTAGTTGTGCACATGGTCACTGAGCATCCGGCCGACCGCGGGGTCGCGGGCGATGAACGCCTCGGTGATCTGGGCGTGGTCGGCGGCCTTGGCGTGCAGCTCCATATTGAGCCAGCGGACCGAGAGCCGGGTCCACACCTCCACGCCCAGCGACTCCCAGGTGTGCATCAGCACCCCGTTGCGCGCCGCGAGCACGATCTCGCGGTGGAACTCCACGCTGTGCTTGATCTGCTCTTCCACGTCCCCGGCGGCGGTCGCCCGGCGCAGCGCGTCCACCTCGCGGAGGAGCGGGGCGGGGTCGGACGCCAGCCGGTCGGCGGCGAGTTCGGCGGCGACGCGTTCGAGACCGGCCCGGACGGGATAGATCTCCGCCATGTCCGCGACACCGAACTCGCGCACCCGGGCCCCCTTGTTCGGGACCGACTCGATCAGCCGGAGCGTCTCCAGCTCGCGCAGGGCCTCCCGCACCGGCGCCTGGCTGACGTCGAGCTCCACGGCGATCCGCCGCTCGACGATCCGCTCGCCGGGCTTCCAGCGGCCGGACAGCAGACCCTCCACCAGGACGCGGCGGATCTGCTCCCGCAGCGGGTTACGGGCGATCTCCGCCCCGTCGTCCGGGGTCACGGATCGGTCGACCATCAACGGCCTTTCTGCTCGAAGGACGGGCTCGGTGCGCACCGGGCCGAGCGGCCGCGGCCGGGGCGCTCCCGGCCGGCCGGACGCGCACGGCAGGGGTGCCCGCAGGTGAACTTCACCTGCGGAGTCGCTGACCGCACGGCAAAGTACGAGGTTGGAACGATCGTATTCAACAGGGCGTCGCGTGCCGTTACACCGCGGAGCGCTATGCTCTCCTGTCGGAAATGTTCGATCAAAGCCGGGTACCGTGGACCGATGGCCCCGGACCGGCAGCCGACCGGCCCCGCCCCCTGCGGGCCGAGACGGCCCCGGTGCACCGCGCGCCCCCTGACCGCGGCGGTGGCCGAGGCGGCCCTCCCGGCGGCCCGGGCGCTCTGACCTCGCGCCCCTACTCCCCGACCCCGAGCCCCCTGCCGAGCCCAGTCCGAGCGGCGAGCCCGTCCCCCCGAAAGCACAGCAGTGCCGCAGGCCAGCCCACGAAACGTGAGACAGCACTGAGCACACATGATGCACATATCGCGGATCAGGTCGACCCCGTCGCTGAGTAGGGACGGCTCGACACCCTCTCCCCATAGACCGCTGCGCGTCCTGGACGCGGTTCCCCGCCTGCCCGCAAGGGTCTCGCGGGGGTCGGGCGCGCCGCGCGTGACGTGGCCCAGTGTGAGCGAGATCGCCTGGGGGATCGCGTCGGACAAGATCGCCATCGTGATGGCCGTGCTCCTCATCACCATGACGATGCTCTCAGCCGGCCCGTTGCACCCTATCGACAATCTGATCAACAACGCACCCCGGCCGTACTGGGACGAGCTCCGCACCTTCCTGATCATCTGGCCGGACACCGTCGCCTCCCGGTTCGTGGCGATCCCGGTGCTCGCGGTGACCGCGCTCCAGCTCGCCTACTGGCACCGCTCCTGGCGGCCGATCATCCTCAGCGGCGTCGGCGTGGTCGGCATGATGAGCCTGGTCGCGTCGATGAAGCTGCTGCTGGCCCGGAACCACCCGCGCACCGGCGACCCGGCGTTCTTCGGCGACGCCGGCGGCGTCTCCTTCCCCTCCGGGCACGGCGCCAACGCGATCCTCATCTACGGCCTGGTGCTGTTCCTGATCATCCGGTACGAGGCGGCCCGCCCGCACATCGTGCGCCGGCTGGGCTACTGCATCGTCGGCATCGCGGTCCTGCAGTCGCTGGTCTCCTCCTACCTGCACTTCCACTGGTTCACCGACCTGGCCACCGGGATGATCGCCGGCGGCCTGTCGCTGCGCATCGTGATGCGCCTGGACGCGCTCATCCCCGGGGGGCGCACCACCATGTGGTGGCCCTGGTACGGCGGCAGCTTCTGGAGCGCCGACCCGCCGTCCGCCGAGTCCGGCGACGACGACGGATCCGCTCAGGCCAAGGTCGCCTGAGCCCGCCGCGGAGGCCCCTCCGCGGTCCCGGTCGGGGGGCCGATCCGGGGTTATCCGGGGTCCGCTGCGGTATGACCCTCTTCGGGGCCGGGCGCCGGGCGGAACGCGCGGGGAACGGCTACCATCGGCCGTTCCGGTCCCGGTAGGACCGGACCTGGGCGGTCCGGCGTCCACCGGGCGGCGAGAGGGTGAGAGTGGCGATGGAGCAGGTCGAGGTCGCGATCGTCGGGGGCGGGCTGTCCGGGCTCGCCGCGGCGCGGCGGCTGCGCGCGGCCGGGGTGTCCCGGGTCGCCGTCCTGGAGGGAGCCGCCCGGCCGGGCGGCCGGGCGACCGTGATGGCCGATGCCCCGCTCAAGGGGTACGCCCCGGGGAGCATGTGGCTGCGCAGAGCGGACCGGGAGCTGATCCGGCTCGCGGAGGAGCTGGGCGTGCCGGTGCGCGACACCGCGCTGGACCGCTCCTACGACGACCTGTGCATGGACGACGACGGCGACACCCGGGTCAGCCGGGACAACATCCCGCTGGACGTCACCTGGTGGACCCGCCTCCGCAAGGACCTGCTGATCAGCAGGGTGGTGCGGATGGCGGAGAAGATGGACTTCGTCTGCCCCTGGCGGCACCCCAAGGCCGAGGAGCTGGACCAGCGCTCGGTCCACGCCTGGCTGCGCGAGCACTCCTCCGACCGGGAGCTGCTCACCCTCCTGGAGGAGAACCTCACCGTGGAGGCCTGCACGCCGGCCGAGCGGATCAGCATGCTGTGGCTGCTCGCGCACATCGGCCCCACCCCGGTGCCGGACGCCCACCCGCTCCGGCTGGACCCGGTGCTGCTGGCCGGCCGGCTGGCCGCCGAGGTCGGCGCGGACCCGGGGATCAGCGTGCGCACCGGGCACCACGTGGCGGCGGTGGACACCTCCGGGGAGCGGATCCGCGCCTCCGGCGACTGGGGCGGGATCGAGGCGGACCAGGTGGTCATGGCCGTCTCCCCGGCCGACGCCTACCGGGTCGCCTTCCACCCGGAGCAGGCGCCGAGCCGGCGGCGCTTCCAGCGGGAGTGGCCGCAGGCCGAGATCATCCGCACCGAGGTGATCTACGAGCGGCCGTTCTGGCGCGAGGCCGGGCTCTCCGGCGACGCCTACTTCGACGAGGGCATCCCCGCCTACACCATCGACGACAGCCCGCCCGGGGACGGCTTCGGCCGGCTGATCGCGCACACCTACACCTTCGGCGCGGCCAGCCCGCTCGGCGCCGACCAGCGCATCGCCGAGTCGCCGGAGCGCCACCGCGAGGTGCTGCTGCGCAACCTGGAGGGCGCGTTCGGCGACGAGGCCGCCGAGCCGGTGGCGCTGGCGCAGTCGGTGGCCTCGCCGGGCACCTACAGCCGCGCCTACCAGTCGCCGATGCCGCCCGGCTTCCTCACCGAGTACGGGCCGCTGCTGCGCGAGCCCTCCGGGGCGGTGCACTGGGCGGCGGCCGAGACCTCCGGCTTCCCGGAGAACAGCACCCTGGAGGGGGCGCTGACCAGCGCCCGGCGCGCCGCCGACGAGGTGCTCCGCCGCCGTCAGTCGGTGTCCAGCGGGGCGCCGCAGCGGGCGCAGTAGCGGGCGTCCGACTCCTCGGAGAGCCGGCCGCACAGCGCGCAGACCCGGTCCAGCCAGCAGGCCGGGTCCCCGCCCCGCTCCGCGCCGCCGGACCCGGCCGGGGCGGGGCGGCGGCGGTGCACCGCCAGGTACTCCAGTCCGTCCGGGCCGGCGGTGAGCTCGGCCGGGGAGCCGTGCGGGAGCCAGACCGGGGCCCCGGCCCGCACCTCGGCGCCGCCGTCGCCGAGGTCCAGCAGGCCGCCGCCGGAGAGCGGCACCAGCAGCACGTCCAGCCCTTCCCCGGCGGGGTGCGCGGTGCCGCCGGGCGGCAGCCGGAAGGATGCGGCGTCCAGCGGTCGGGGGAGGGCGTCCAGCCGCCAGAGCCGCTGCGGGGGCGCGGGGTCGCTCGGCACGGGATCCTCCAAGCGGGGTTCCGGGGCGGGGCGGACCCCCGAGCCTACCCCGGCCGTCCGGATAATCCGCATCGGGGATACGGGTTTGTTAGCCTCGTTCCGTGCGGTTGACCAAGTTCACGGACCTGTCCCTGCGCGCGGTGATGCGCCTGGCGGCCTCCGGCGGCGACGAGCCCCTGACCACGCGCGAGGTGGCCGAGGGGATGGACGTGCCGTACACGCACACGGCCAAGGCGGTGACCCGGCTGCGCGAGCTGGGCGTGGTGGAGGCCCGGCGCGGCCGCGGCGGCGGCCTGGTGCTCACCCCGTTCGGCATGCGCGCCTCGCTCGGCTGGCTCGTCCGCGAGCTGGAAGGGGAGGGCGAGGTGGTGGAGTGCGAGGGCGAGGCGCCCTGCCCGCTGCGCGCGGCCTGCCGGCTGCGCGGTGCGCTGCGCGAGGCGCAGCAGGCCTTCTACGCCTCCCTGGACGGGCTGACCGTGGCCGACCTGGTGGCCTCGCCCACCGGGCCGGTGCTGGTCTCGCTCGGCCCGCGGCGCGGCGGCTGAGCCGAACCGGACCCCGGATCGAGGGGGTCGGCTCCCGGTGGTAAATACGAATATGAAATACCAATTAAGGAGTCTCGGCTAAGGAGCCGTCCATGACCGTGCCCATGCTCTCCGAGCGGTCCGCCCCCGTCGTCCGCGCCACCCTCCCCGCGGTCGGGGCCGCGATCGAGGACATCACCGACCTCTTCTACCGGCGGATGTTCGCCGCCCGCCCCGAACTCCTCCGCGACCTGTTCAACCGGGGCAACCAGGCCAGTGGCGAGCAGCGCCGGGCGCTGGCCGGGTCGATCGCCGGCTTCGCCGCCGCCCTGGTGGAGCGCCCCGGAGAGCTCCCCGAGCAGATGCTCTCCCGGATCGCGCACAAGCACGCCTCGCTCGGCGTCACCGCCGACCAGTACAAGATCGTGCACGAGCACCTGTTCGCCGCGATCGCCGAGGTGCTCGGCGACGCGGTCACCCCGGAGGTCGCCGAGGCCTGGGACGAGGTGTACTGGCTGATGGCCGAGGCGCTGATCGGCGCGGAGGCCGGCCTCTACCGGGAGGCCGGCGCCCCCGACGGCGACGTGTTCCGGGCGATGGAGGTCACCGGCCGCCGCGAGGAGGCGGACGGCGTCCTCGCGCTCACCCTGCGCCGCCGCGACGGCGCGCCGCTCCCGGCGGCCCGCCCCGGCCAGTACGTCAGCGTCCAGGTGGAGCTGCCCGACGGCGCGCACCAGATCCGGCAGTACAGCCTCACCTCGCGGCCCGGCGCCGAGGAGTGGGCGATCTCGGTGAAGCGGGAGCTCTCGGAGGACGGCCCGGACGGGGAGGTCTCCGCCTGGCTGCACGAGCACGCCCGGCCCGGCACCGGGCTGCGCGTCTCGCACCCCTTCGGCGACCTGGTCCTGGCGGACGGCGACGGCCCGCTGCTGCTGGCCTCCGCGGGCATCGGCTGCACCCCGGTGCTGGCCATGCTCGGCCACCTCGTCCACACCGGCGCGACCCGCCCGGTCACCGTGCTGCACGCCGACCGGACGCCCGCCGCGCACGCCCACCGCGCCGAGCTGCGCCGCCTGGTCGACGCGATCCCCGGCGCCGAACTGCACCTCTGGTACGAGGAGCCGGGCGACTCCGCCCCGGAGGCGGCGCGGGGCCGTGCCGACCTGTCCGCCCTCGACCTCCCCGAGGGCGTCACCGCCTACCTGTGCGGCCCGCTGCCGTTCATGCGCGGCCTCCGCACCGACCTGCTGCGGCGCGGGGTCCCCGCGGACTCCGTCCACTACGAGGTCTTCGGCCCCGACCTCTGGCTCGCCGCCGGCTGACCGGCCGCTTCCGGAGGGCCGCCGCAGCCCGGCCCCGGTGCCTCTGCGGCGGAGCGGAGCCGGGAGAGCGGGGGACCGCGCGGCCTCCGGCCGCAGGGCCCCGCACGGCTCCGCCCGAGGGCGCGGGCACCGTCGCCGGTGTCCGCCGGGGCCGGCCGCAGCGGGGCGTCGCCGGCCGCCGGGAGCGGATCGCCGGCGGGCCCGGCGCGGGGGCGCCGCCACCGCGGCGCCCCACCGCCGGTCAGGCGGGGTGTCCGCCGTAGGGGACCGCCTTGACCAGGGTGACCTGGAAGGTGCGGCCGTTGGGGGCCCGGTAGGAACGGGTCTCGCCCTGGCGGGCGCCGACCAGGGCGGTGCCCAGCGGGGACTCCGGGGAGTAGACGGTGAGCCCCTCGGAGTCGGCCCGGTCGCGCACGCCGAGCAGGAAGGTCTCCGGCTCCTCGTCGCCCTGGTAGCGCACGGTCAGCACCATGCCCGGCTCGGCGATGCCGTCGTCCGGAGGGGCCTCGCCGACCACGGCGTTCTTCAGGATGTCCTGGATCCGGGCGATCCGCGCGTCGCGGGCGTCCTTGTCCGGGACGTAGTCGAACTCGCCGGTGTCCGCGCCCTCCTCCGGGGCGTCGCCGGAGAGCAGGGCCAGCTCCCGGGTGAGCCGGTCGTGGGTGGACGGGGTCAGCCAGGTGCGGCCGGAACGGGACATGGGTCCTCCTGGAATACGGGTGCGCTCCGCCTGCTCGAAGGCGGAGCGCGCACGGGAACAAGGGATCGGCGGGCCGGCGTCGGCCCCGGGCTCACCGGGTCGGGTCGAAGGGCCGCAGCTCGGCCGGGGTGCGCCCGGTGGCGATGGCGCGGGCCAGCAGCCGGCCGGTGACCGGGCCGTGGGTCAGCCCCCACATGCCGTGCCCGCCCGCGGCGTACAGCCCCGGCACGGAGGTCGCGCCGATCAGCGGCAGGCCGTCCGCGGTCACCGGGCGCGGGCCGACCCACTCGTCGCTGCGCGCGGACAGGTCGACGCCGTCCAGGTAGGGCAGCGCGGACGCGGCGATCGCGTCGGTCCGGGCCCGGTCCAGCGGGGCGTCCGGGCGGCGGAACTCCATCGTCCCGGCGACCCGCAGCCCCCCGCTGTAGGGAGTGCACGCCACCCGGGCCTCCGGCAGGTAGACCGGGCCGGGCACCGGCTCCTCCAGCGGGACCGTGAAGCTGTACCCCCGGCCCGCGCTCAGCGGCACCCGGATCCCCCAGGACCGGCCGTGCCGGCCGAGCCAGGCGCCGGTGGCGGCGACCACCGCGTCGGCGGTCTCCACCTCGCCGTGCGCGGAGTGCACCGAGAGCGACCCCCGGGTCTGCTTGAGGCCGGTGACCTCGAAGCCCTCCACGACGGTCCCGCCGCGGCGGCGCACCGCGTCGGCCAGCGCGTGGGTGAACGCGCCCGGGTCGACGTAGCGCTGCCGGTCCAGCCGGACCGCGGCGCGCACCTCCGCCGAGGCCTGCGGGATCGCCGCGCGGGCGGCCTCCCCGGTCAGCGCGGAGAACTCGATCGGCAGTCCGGTGTCGGCCGAGTGCCGCAGCTCGACCAGGAGCCGGGCCGCGGCCCGCTCCGAGGCGAACAGCGCGGTGATCGGCGCCGCGTGCGTCGGCGCGGCGACGCCCCCGTCGGCCAGCTCGTCGTAGGCGTCCAGGCAGGCCAGGTTGAGCGGCAGGTTGCCGCGGAGCGCGCGGTCCCAGGCGGCGGGGCGGCAGTGCGCGGCGAACAGCGCCAGGAAGCGGAGCAGCTCGGTGTCGGCGGTCGCCGGGACGTACAGCGGCGCGCGCGGGTCGAGCAGCGCGCGCATCCCGTAGCGGAGCACCGCCGGCTCGTTCAGCGGGACGGCCAGCCCGGGGGAGAGCCACCCGGCGTTGCCCCAGGAGGCGCCCGCCGCGATCCGGTCCCGCTCGACCACGGTCACCTCGACGCCCTGCTCCTGCAGGAACCACGCGGTCGACAGCCCGACGATCCCCGCGCCGACGACGACCGCGGAGCGCGGCGCCCCGGCGCCTCCGGCACCACCCATGACCAACAGCCTCCGTACCGTATGGGTCGGCAATCCTCCGCACGAGTCTCGCCCGCCCGGCCCGCACCGGCATTGTTCCCGCCCGACAATCTCCTACTAGGCTCCTGTCCAGGCCGGACAAGCGCGGGGGAGGGGCGGCCGGTGGTCCTGCTGGACAGGCTGATCAACGTGCTCGGCGCCTACGGCGCCCGGCCCGCGGGGCCGCGCCCGGACCCCGGCGCGGTCATTCGCGGCGTCGCCCTGCACGACCCGACCGCGCCGCGGCCGGAGGAGGGCGACGTCTTCCTCGCCGTGGGCGCGGACACCGCCGAGCAGGCGGTCCGGCTGGGGGCGGCGGCGCGCGCGGTGGCGGTCGTGCTGCGCGGCCCCTGCTCCGCGGAGGGCGCGGCGCTCGCCGCCGAGCACGGCATCGCGGTGCTCGCGGTGGACCCGGCCGTCCCCTGGGGGCAGGTCGCCGGGATCGTCTACGGGCTGGTGCAGGAGGGCGGCGAGACCGAGTCCGGCCGGGGGCCGGCCGACCTGCCGGCGCTCGCCGACACCATCGCGGCCCGGATCGGCGCCCCGGTCACCATCGAGGACCGCCGGTTCCGGGTGCTGGCCCACTCCGACCGGCAGGAGGCGGCCGACCGGGCCCGGCTGGACACCGTGCTGGGCCGCAGGGTCCCCGAGGACCTGCAGCGCCACCTCACCGAGACCGGGGTCACCGCGCACCTGGCGTCCTCCGCCGAACCGGTGTTCGTGCCGCCCGCTCCCGAGCACGGCCTGGCCGGGCGGACCGCGGTCGCGGTCCGGGTCGGCCGGGAGGTGCTCGGGTCGCTGTGGGCCGTCGGCGACCGGCCGCTGGACGCGGCCCGCCGCGAACTCCTCGCCGAGGGGGCGCGCACCGTCGCGCTGCACCTGCTGCGCACCCGGGTCAGCGCCGACCTGGAGCGCCGGGTCGAGTCGGACCTGGTCAACCGGCTGCTGGAGGGCGGGACCGACCCGACCGAGGCGGCCGGCCGGCTCGGGCTGGCCGCCGACCGGTACCGGGTGGTGGCGCTGCAGGCGCACACCCCGGGGGAGCGGCACGCCGCGCTGCTGATGGCGTTCGAGCGGGCCACCACCGGGTTCGGCTGGTCCCGGCCCGGCCGCAGCACCGTCTTCGGCAGCACGGTCTACACGGTGCTGCCCTGCGGCGCCGACCCCGCCCCGGCCCGGGACTGGGTCCGCGAGACCCGGCGCGGCCTGCCCGAGCACGTGGTGGTCAACGCCGGCATCGGCGGCCCGGCCGACCTGTCCCGGCTGCCGGCCAGCCGCCGGGAGGCCGACGAGAGCCTGACCCTGCACGCCGCCCGCCCGTCGGAGCCGCCGGTCGCCTACGACGAATCCTGGGACGACGTGCTGCTGCACCGGCTCCGGATGGCCTCCGCCTCCGGCCGCCGCCCCGCCGACGGCCCGGTCGCCGACCTCGCCCGGCACGACGCCGAGCAGGGCACCCGGTACGTGCCGACCCTGCGCGCCTGGCTCCTGTCCCAGGGCGACCCGGCGGCCGCCGCCCGCCTGCTCGACGTGCACCCCAACACCGTCCGCTACCGACTCCGCAAGATGGCCGAGCACACCCGCCTGGAACTGGACGACCCGCGCATGCGCCTGGCCCTGGCAATCGCCCTGGAGGTGTACGCGGGCGGGGAGGAGCGATGAGCGATGATCTCGGCGGTGCGGCCCTATCAGCGCGCTCGTCGCCAAGCGGCCGTTGCGACAAGGAGGACGGGGAAACCGAAGGACTCGGGAAGGGGCGAGGAAGGAGAGCCGCCCCGACCGGGTGCGGCGCCCCACGTGGCGGGGGCTCAAGCGGGCGGCGACGGCGGGAGGGGGACCGGCCGGTCGGTCAAGCGCGGCGCCCCGCGGAGCGGGGGTTCAAGCGGGCGGCGAAGGCGGGGAGGGGAACCGGCTGGTCGGTTCGGCGCGGCGCCCCGCGGAGCGAAGGTTCAGACCGGCGGCGACGGCGGCGGTGGGCACCGGCCGGTCGGTTCGGCGCGGCGCCCCGCAGAGCGAAGGTCAAGACGGGCGGCGACGGCGGCGGTAGGGGCGGGGCGGAGGTGGTCGCCCGGGCGCAGCGCCCCACGGGGTCGGGGTTAAAGCGAGCGGCGACGGCGGCGGTGGGCACCGGCCGGTCGGTTCGGCGCGGCACCCCGCGGAGCGAAGGTCAAGACGGGCGGCGACGGCGGAGGTAGGGGCGGGGCGGAGGTGGTCGCCCGGGTACCGGGCCCCACGGGGTCGGGGTTCAGGCCGGCGGCGAGGGCGGGAGCGGGCCGGGCGCCGCGTTCACCGGCCGGGCCCGGCGCGCGTGCTCCCGGCGAGGGGAGGCGGCGCCCCGGCGCAGGGAGCCGGCTCGCCTGCCCGTACCCGCCAGGGAGCCTTATTCCCGTATGCCCGGTTTGCGGCGGGGGTCGGGCAGGGGCGGGGGCGTCCTGCGCACCGCGAGAGCACCCCGATTACATCTACCAGCGAGTAGTAAGCCCCCAGGCCC
>NZ_ANBB01000097.1 GCF_000341105.1 Nocardiopsis potens DSM 45234 | reverse complement strand
GAACGCGGCGCCCGGCCCCCTCCCGCCCTCGCTGCCCGCTTGAACCCTCGCTCTGCGGGGTGCTGCGCCGGACCGACCGGCCGGTCCCCCACCGCCGCCTTCGCTGCCTGCTTGGACCTGCACCCGGTGGGGCGCCGCGCCCGGGCGACCGCCTTCGCCCCGCCCCTACCCGTGCCGTCGCCGCTGGCCCGAACCCCGACCCCGCGAGGCGCCGCACCGGACCGACCGGCCGGTCCCCCACCGCCGCCCTCGGCGCCTGCTTGTACCTCCGCCCCGTGAGGCGTTGTACCCGGCTGGAGTGGCCGGCCCCGCCCCTACCGCTGCCGTCGCCGCCCGTCTTGACCTTCGCTCTGCGGGGCGCCGCACCGGACCGACCGGCCGGTCCCCCACCGCCGCCCTCGCCGCCCGCTTGAACCCTCGCCCCGTGGGGCGCCGCGCTCGGGTGACCGCCTTCGGTCCACCAGCGTCGGCGGTGTGCGGCCGGTTCCGGTACGTCGAAGGCCCCGGTGGGGGCCGGGGCCTTCGGGCGTCCGCCGACGGCGGGCGAGGGGGTCAGCGGAGCAGGACCAGGTGGTGGCGGACCAGGGCGCGCAGGATCGCTTCGGTCGCCTCGGGGGAGGTGCCGGAGCGTTCGGCCAGTTCCGCCGCGCTCAGTTCGCGGTCCCGGGCCAGGACGGCCAGGACCGGTTCGGCCGAGGCGGGCAGGCGGTAGCGGCGGCCGGAGACGGCCACCGTGATCCGGTCGCCGTCGCGCTCGACCGGCGGGGCGAGCAGCGGGACGAACTCCACCAGGGACCCGGGGCCGATCGGGGCGTCCTCCTCGACCGCCGCACGCAGCGAGAAGGACTGCCGGCGCGGGAAGCGGGCGTCCCGGTCGGCGAGGAAGCCGTCCACGCCGTGCTCTTCGGCCAGCTCGGCCAGGATGCGGACCAGCCGGTCGTGGTGCTTGCGGCGGTCCTCGGCCGCGGAGAACCGGGGCAGGTCGCGCCGGAACACCTCCTCCTCGAAGAGCCGCTCCACCAGGGAGCGCGCCCAGTCGATCCCGGTGGCGCGGGTGAACCCGAAGGTCAGGTGGGCGCTGACGCCGCCGGTCCCGGTGACCGTGTGCCACCATCCGCGCGGGACGTGCAGCACGTGCCCGGGGCGCAGCATCCCCTCCCACACCGTGTCCTCCGGTGCGGTGTGCGCGTGGTCGGAGTCGACCTTCATCGGGTACGGGCGGCTGCCCTGGCCGTGCACCTTCCAGGCCTTGGTGCCGATCACCTGGACGATGAAGGTGTCGTGGTCGTCCCAGTGGGTGTCGAAGCCGTGCGAGTCCCCCCAGATCAGGTACAGGTTGGCCTGGGCGCGCTCGCGGACCAGGCGCATCAGGTCGTCGGCGGCCGCGCGCACCGGCGGGTGCAGCCGGTCGATGCTGTCCAGCACCAGGCTGGCCCCGGCGCGCAGCTCCCGGTAGAGCCCTTCGGGCCGGACCACCCGGGTGGTGGAGCGGGACAGCTCGCCGGTGGCGGTGTACCGGTCGGCCGGGACCGGCGAGCCCTCGCGGTGCAGCCGCAGCCGGGGCGGGGCCAGCGGCCGGGTGGTGAGGATCTCGTCCAGGGCGTCGAAGTCGAGCAGCGGGCGCACCGCCTCCTCGCCGATGTCGGCGAAGATCACGTCCTCGGAGATGCGGGCGGCCAGGTCCTCCCGGCCGACGGCGCCGCGCACGGCGCCGGTGAACAGGGCGTCGGTCATCGGACCTCCCCCGGGGCGGCGGGCCCGCCGGCGCGGGCGGGGGCCCGGCCCTCCGCGGCGCGGTGCGGGGGGCGGGGCCGGCGGGCCCGGTCCCGCAGGCGGTGCCGCGGTGTGCTGAGCGAGAGGCAGGCGGGCACAGGGGCTCCTTCCAGGGCTGGGGAGTCCGGGGCCGGGCCGGCGTGCGGCCCGGCCCCGGTGCGGGAGGGGCCGGTGCTGCGGCGCCTCCCGCGGGTCCGCGCGGAAGGCGCCGCCGGGGCAGGGGCCCGCCCCGGCGGCGCTCCGGTGGCTCTCACCGGATCGTGGGTCGGTCCGTTCTCGGAACGGGGCGGCGGGCGCCGCCGGTGCTCAGATGAAGTCCGAGCTGCCGTCGGTGCCGTCGCTGTCCCCGCCAGCGGTGATGTCGCGCGAGGTCACCTCGGTGAGGTCCTCGACCTCCACCTCGATCCGCTCGTTCGGCTCCATCGCTTCCCGTCCTTTCCTCGTCGGTTTCGGACTCCCTGCCCGGGCGGGCAGGGGCTTCAGGGGCCCGGCGGTCCCGGGCGCGGCGGCAGCCCGGTCCGGGCCGCGGCGAAGGCGTGCGCGTCGGCGGCCAGGTCCACGGCGCGGGACACCGCCCGGGCGCCGTGGCCCACGTCGCGCTCGTAGCGGAGCAGCGCCGGGGCGCCCGCGCCCTGCAGGGCCGCGCACATCTTGCGCGGGTGCTCCGCGCCGGTGCGGGTGTCGGAGTGGAACCCGGTCAGCAGCACCGCCGGGTGGTCCGGGCCGGCGTCCTCCAGCACGGCGTGGTACGGCGAGTAGGCCATCAGGGCGGCGAAGTCCTCCGGGTCGGCGGCGGTGCCGAACTCGCGGGTCCACATCGCGCCCAGGCCGAACCGCTCGAACCGGGCCATGTCGGCCAGCGGCGCCGAGGCGATCACCGCCGCGCACATCCCCGGGCGGAGCGCCGCGGCGGCCAGCACCAGCAGCCCGCCGGCCGAGCCGCCGGACAGGCAGAGCCGGTCCCGGGTGCAGTGGCCCCGGGCGACCAGGGCGTCGGCGGCGGCCGCGAGGTCCTCCACCGAGCGCATCTTGTTCCGGCGGGCGCCGAGCCGGTGCCACTCCCGGCCGCCGTCGCCGCCGCCGCGCACGTGCGCCACGGCGTACCGGCCCCCGGCGCGCAGCCAGGCCAGCACGGTGGCGCTGAACCCGAACATGCGGGGGCGGCCGAAGCCGCCGTAGGCGTGCAGCAGGGTGGGGCCGGGCCGGCCGCCGCCGTCCGCGGAGAACAGGGTGACCGGAACCCGGGTCCCGTCGGCGGACCGGCCGTGCAGCACGGTCCGGCGGACCCGGGCGGCGGGCTCGGGCGGCCGCCGCCCCGGGCCGGGCGGGGGCCAGGCGGAGGGGCGCCGCGCACCGGGGGCGAGCAGCCGGACGGTCTGCTGGGTGGAGACGTCGGCGTAGCAGAACCGCGCGCCGCCCGCCCCGTCCTGCTCCAGCTCGGAGACCATGCCCTCGCCGGGCGTCTCGACGGTGCGCAGCGGGCGGCCGTCCCGGGCGTCGTGCGCGGTCAGCGTGCTGATGCCGAGCCGGGTGCGGGCCACCAGCAGCTCGGGCCGCTCGGCGGTGCCGGCGGCGGCGAACCCGTCCAGGGTGGCGCCGGGGTCCTCGGGGACGACCTCGCGCCAGTGCTCGGGGCCGGGGGCGGCGGGGGCGGCGGCGCAGATCCGGCGGCGCTCCGCGCCCAGGGTGGTGCGCAGGTAGAGCAGGCCGTCGGGGCCGAGGTCGACCGAGGTCTCGGCCTCCGCGCCGACCTGCAGCGGCGCCCAGTCGGGGCGCTCGGCCGCGCCGGGGGCGGAGACGTCGGCGAGCCAGAGGTCGTTGCGGTGGCCGGTGCCGTGGCTCTCGGTGGCGAGCAGCAGCCGGCCGCCGAGCAGCCGGACGCCGGGCACGGTCCGGGGGGAGGCGCACCGGCGCACCAGCGCGTCGGGGACCGGCGCGGGGCCGCCGGCGGCGACCCGGTGCAGCCACAGCCCGCGCACGCCCGCGCCGTCCCGGCGGACGTAGTAGAAGGCGTCGCCGAGGCCGGCCTCCGGCGGGAGCCAGGCGACGTGGGTGTAGCGCAGGCCGGTGAGGGGCTCCTCGACCGGGCGGCCGGTGGCCGCGGACAGCACCCGCAGCGACCCGCGCTCGGTGCCGCCGGTGGAGGTCTGCACGGCGACCAGGCGGCCGTCGGGGGAGGGCTCCCAGGCGTCCAGGGTGGTGCGGCCGCCGGGGTCGGCGGCGGCCGGGTCGAACACGGTGCGCGCCCGGTCCGGGTCGGGGCCCTCGAAGGCGAGGATGCGCGGGTGCTCCGCGCCGGCGGGGCGCAGCGAGGCGAACACGGTGCGGCCGCGCCGCCGGGGCGGCGACCACAGGTCGCTGTCGACCAGGCGGCGGATGTCGGCGGCGAGCCGGTCCCGCAGCGGCCACCCTTTGAGCGCCGCGGCGAACTCGCGCCCGCGCTCGTCCAGCCAGCGGCGGGTGGCGGTGCTCTCGGGCTCTTCGAGCCAGCGGTAGGGGTCGGGGACGGGGCGGCCGTGCACGGTGTCCACCGTCGAGGCGGGCACCGCCGGGGGGACCGGGGCGCTCACCGGGCGGCCGGCCGGGGACTGCGGGCGAACCGGGCTCTGCGGACGATTCGGCTACGCACCATCACATGGTTCAAGCGGTGCGTGACGCCGGTCAAGTGAGGAATCGCTGTCCTCGGGGCAAGGCCGGCCTCGCCTCGGGGACAGGGTCAGTCCGCGGGGGCGCCGGGCGGGAGCAGTGGGCCGCCCTCCCATTCCTGGAACACCAGCATCGTCTGGATCTGGTGGATCTCCGGCCGGGCGGTCAGCTCGTCGACGATGAGCCGCTGCAGCGCGCCGACGTCGGCGCAGGCGACCAGGACGAGGAAGTCGGCCGCGCCGGCGATGTTGTACAGCGCCCGGGTCTCCGGCTGGGACAGGATGTGCTCGGTCAGCGGCTCCAGCACCTCCCGGCTGTGCTGGGTGCGCAGAGTGAGGAAGGCCTGGACGGGCAGGCCGAGCGCCTCGGGGGAGACGCGCAGCCGGTAGCCCTCGATGACGCCGGCGGCGCGCAGCCGGTTCACCCGGTCCAGGCAGGTGGAGGGGGCGACGCCGACCTCGGCGGCCAGGTCGCGGTTGGTGATCCGTGCATCGTTCTGCAGGACCCGGAGAATCCGCAGGTCCACCGGATCCAGATCGACATTCTGCGGCATCCGTCGAATATATCACGGCGATTTGGTTTTGATCTCGGTGGTCGTACATAATTACTGCTGCTGTTTCGTTCATCGGCCGGAATCGACCGGCCTGTTCCGTGAATCCACCGGCGCGGGGGCGCCGGAGCGGAACCGAGGGGAGAGGGGGCGCGGCACAGTGATGCCGCTTCCGGAGCACCTGGGCGGGTTCGCCGCCACGGCGACGCTGATGGCGGTCCTTCCGGGACCCGACTTCGTACTGGTGACCCGCAATACCGCGCGCGGCGGGCGCCGGGCCGGCCTGGGGACGGCGGCGGGATCGGTGACCGGAATCGCGGGCTGGGCGGTGCTGGCCACCGCGGGCCTCGCCGTCCTGGTCACCTCGCACCCCGAGGTGCTCCGGGTGCTCCAGCTGGCCGGTGCCGCCTACCTGACCTACCTGGGGGTGAGCGCGGTGCTCGGGCTGTGGCGGGCGCGCCGGGCCCGGAAGGCCGGCCTGGAGGCCCCCGACGGGCCCCAGGACGCCGGCCCGGGCGCCTCCCGCGGCGGCTCCCCGTTCCTGCAGGGGCTGCTCAACAACGCCCTGAACCCCAAGCCGGCGGTCTTCTTCATCACGGTGGTCCCGCAGTTCGTCACGGCCCCGGAGGCGGCCACCGCGCAGACCGCGCTGCTCGGCGCGGTCTCGGTGGCGGTCGTGGTCGCCTGGTGGCTCGTCTACGTGCTGGGCATCAGCACCCTGGCGGAGTTCATGCGCCGCCGCCGCGTCCGCCAGGGCATCGAGCTCACCGGCGGCGTCGCGCTCACCGCCTTCGGCGTCGCGCTGGCCCTGGCGGCCTGAGGCCGGGTGCGGGGGCGGACCCGGTTCCGCCCCCGCACCCGGCGGGGTCAGCGCGGCGGGGCCTCCCCGGCGGGGCGCGCGGCCGGCAGCGGGGCGGTCCCGTGCACGGTGACGGCGACCGGCGCGGAGGTGAGGACCGCGAGCGCGGCCCGGTAGCCGGGGCCCGCGTCCAGGTCCTGCAGGCGGACCCGGTCCAGCGGGGGAGCGCCGGGGGTGGACCAGGACAGCACGCGCGGCGGCCCGCCGGGGGGCGAGACGGAGACGCCGGTCAGCCCGCCGTAGATCCCCTCGCCGGACGCCTTGAGCAGGGCCTCCTTGCGGGCCCAGTAGTCGTGGAAGGCGAGGGCGGCCCGCTCGGCGGGCAGCGCGGCCAGTGCCGCGCGCTCATCCGGGGCCAGCACCATCTCGGCCAGCCCTTCGACGTCCCGCCGCTCCGAGACCTCCTCGACGTCGACGCCGACCGGGGCGCCGCGGGTCAGCGCCACCGCGACGCGGTCGCCGGAGTGGCTGATGGACAGCTCCAGGCCGGCCGCCGGGCCCGCCGGGCGGGGCTTGCCGTGCGGTTCGCGGTCCTCCTCGCCGTCGCAGTGCGGGCACTCCAGGGTGAAGGCCACCTCGGTCGGGCCGCAGCCGGCGGCTTCGGCGAGGACCAGCCGGGCCAGCGCGTGCGCGACGGCGTAGCGGTCCCGGTCGGCGGCGCGCCGGAAGCGCCCGTGCCGGGCGCGCTCGGCGTCGTCCAGCAGTTCCAGCAGGGCCGGGTCGGACTGGGCGGGGGAGGCCCACCACACTTCGCATTCAACCGATTCCTCGATCACGGTCCCATTCTGACGTCCTCCCGGCTCCGGAGGACCGGGACTCCTCCCATCCGCGCAGCGCGGGTTCCGGCGGGGGCCCGCCTCGGCAGGGGCGCGGTGCCCGCCCCGACCTGCTCCGCAGGCGGGCGAGTCCGCGGGCGCGCCGTGTCCGGCATCGGCCAGGACCCGGTCGCCCTGCCGCGGCCGAGACCGCCGATGGCCGGGCCGAAGGGCGGCGCCCCCGCCGCGGCGGTAGGGGGCGGGAAATCAGATCACGCGTTCGCGAGATTGCGATCTGAACATGTTCGGTGTTTGAATTCACTCATGGACAGTGCGGAACGCGCGGATCTGGTGGTCGCCCGGCTCAAGGACCGGGGCGAGGTGGGCGTGGTCGAACTCGCCGAGGCCACCGGGCACTCGGAGATGACGATCCGCCGCGACCTGGACCGGCTCGCCGCCCAGGGGGTGCTGCGCCGGGTGCGCGGCGGGGCGGTCAGCCTCGTCCCGCGCGGCCAGGAGCCGCCCTTCGGGCTGCGCGAGCGCCAGGCGGCCGACGCCAAGCGCCGCATCGCCGCCGAGGTCGGGGAGATGATCCCCGCGGGCAGCGCGGTCGTCCTGGACTCCGGTACCACCGCGGTGGAGATCGCCCGGCTGCTCAACGGCCGCCCGGTCACCGTCATGCCGCTCTCCCTGCAGGCGGCCCAGGCGCTGGAGCCCTCCGCCGAGACCAGGGTGCTGATGCCCGGCGGGGAGGTCCGCGCGGGCGAGCTCAACCTGCACGGCCCACTCGCCGAGGCCGCGCTGGCGGCGGTCCGGTTCGACGTCGCGGTGCTCGGCTGCTGCGGGCTGTCCGCCTCCGACGGCCTCACCGCGCACGACCTCGCCGACGTCGCGGTCAAGCGGGCCGCGATGCGCTCGGCCCGGCGCACCGTCGCGGCCACCGACTCGACCAAGATCGGCCACGTCACGATGGGCCACGTCTGCCCGGTCGGCGACCTCGACGCCCTGGTCACCGACACCGGCGCGGACGAGGAGGCGCTGGCCGAGATCCGCGCGGCCGGGGTCGCCGTCGCCACCGTCTGAGGGGCGCTCCGGCTCCGGGGCGGCGGGTGCCACCGGCGGCCCCGCTCCGGGGTTGCAGAGGGAAGAGAGGCGGGCCGGCGGTCCCGGCGCGCCGGCGGTCTACGAGGAAACGTCGTTCGAGGGTCCGGAGGTGGCCGAATGGTGTCCGAGGCGTCCCAGGCGCAGGCGGTGGACGCGGCGCGGCCGGCGGGTGAGCTGCGCAGGGCGCGGCTGGCCGTGCTGGCCTACTTCTTCATCGCGGGGGTGGTGCTGGCGACATGGGCCTCGCGCATCCCCGAGGTCAAGGCGCAGGTCGGGATCGGTGACGGCGAGCTGAGCCTGGGCCTGCTCGGGCTGGCCGTGGGGGCGCTGGCGGCCATGCAGGTCGCGGGCCGGGCGACCGACCGGTTCGGCAGCGCCGCGCTGGTGGTCCCGGCCGCGGTGCTCGGCAGCCTGACCCTGGCCGGCCCGGGGCACGCCCACTCGCTGGCGGCGCTGTTCGCCGCGCTGTTCGCGCTCGGCGCCGGGCACGGGCTGATCGACGTGCCGATGAACGTGCACGCCGCGCGGGTCGAGCGCGCCTACGGTCGTCCCATCATGGCCTCATTCCACGCCGCGTTCTCCATCGGTGGATTCGCCGGAGCGGGGATCGGCGCGCTCAGCGCCTTCGCCGGGATCGGCCCGGCCGCGACCTTCTGGACCGTCGCCCTGGTCCTGGCGGTGCTCTCCGCGGCGGCCCGGCGCGGCCTGCTGCCCGGCCCGGACACCGCCCCGGCCGCGCCGGAGGACGGGGCCGGGGCGGACGCCGGTCCCGCCCCCGGCCTCCGGCCGAAGGTGCTGCTCTTCGGGCTGGTGGCGTTCGGCGCCTTCGTCGCAGAGGGGGCCGCGGTCGACTGGACCAGCGTCTACCTGCACGATGTCGCGGGCGCCTCCGGTGCGGTCGCGGCCGCGGGCTTCGCCGTGTTCTCCGCGCTGATGGCCGCCGGCCGGCTGGTCGGGGACCGGCTCAGCGCCCGGTTCGGGCCGGTGGCACTGGTGCGCGGCTGCGGGCTGCTGGCCGTGTCCGGCCTGGGCCTGGCGCTGCTGGTGCCGCACCCCGCGGTCGCGCTGGCCGGGTTCGGGCTGATGGGCGCCGGGCTCTCCTGCGTGGTGCCGCAGGTGTTCACCGCGGCCACCTCCTACGACCCGCGCCGGGCCGGCCGCGACCTGGGGCTGGTCGCCGCGGCCGGCTACGTCGGACTGCTCAGCGGGCCGGTCGCGATCGGCGCCGTGGCCCACCTGGTGGACCTGCGCACGGCGCTGCTCTTCCCGGCGGTGCTGATCCTGTTCGCGGTCGCGGTGGCGGGCGCGCTCCGGATCCGGCCGGCCGGCTGAGCCCCGGGCGGGAGCGCTCTCCCGCACCCGGTGCCGGAGGAAGGTGTGACCGGGGTCTCCGCTGGGAATCCGTAAAGGTGACCACCCGGTTTGGAGGCCCCCGTGTCCCTCATGGCCCTCTTCGGTTTCGGATCCCTGGCCGCGCTGGCGGTCCTGGCGGTCGTGTTCATCATCGCCGTGGTCGCAGGGGCGGGCAGTACGGCGGAGGCCGAGGGCTCCGACCCCGCCGACCCGGTGGACGCCCCCGACGAGGAGGCCATCGACGCCGCGTTCCAGGCGCACGGGGTGCACATCGGCTGACCTCTGCTCCGCGGACGGCCCCGCGTCGCCCCCCGGCCCGGGGACGGCCCGCGGCCGGGGCGGGGCGGTGCCCCCTCCGTATCCTCGCTAGGCTGCGTGCGCCGGAGAAGCGGTGAGGAGCGGAGTGGGGACCATGGCCGAAGAACCGAGGCCGTCGTTCGCGGCGGAGCGCCGCGAACGCATTCTGGAACTGGTCCGCGCCAACGGCGCCATGGCCCTCCGCGACATCGCCACCAGGGTCAGCGCCTCGGAGGTCACCGTCCGCCGGGACGTCCGGGCGCTCGAGGCCGAGGGTCTGCTGGACCGCCGGCGCGGCGGCGCGGCCCTGCCCGGCCGGCTCGGCCCGGAGCAGAACTACACCCGGATGACCGGGCAGGCCGCCGCGGAGAAGCGGGCCATCGCGGCCGCCGCGGCCCGCCTGGTGGAGGACGACGACGCCATCGCGCTCGGCCCCGGGACCACCGCCGAGGCGCTCGCCCGGGAACTGACGGGCCGGGCCAACCTCACCGTGGTCACCACGTCGCTGCCGGCCGCCGAGGTGCTCGCCGCCGCCCCGGGGGTGGAGGTGGTGATGGCCGGAGGCACGCTCAACGGCCCCAGCCGCGCCCTGGTCGGCGCCGGCGCGGAGGAGGCGCTGTCCCGGCTGCGGGTGCGCCGCGCCTTCCTGTCCGGCAACGGCGTCACCGCCGAGCGCGGACTGAGCAACCCCAACCCCGCCGTCGCCGCCGTCGACCGGACCCTGGTCTCCATCGCGGAGGAGGCGGTGGTGCTGGCCGACAGCAGCAAGATCGGCACCGACACCATGGTGCAGACCGTCCCTCCCGAGCTCATCGCGCACCTGGTCACCGACAACCGCGCCGACCCGGAGGTCCTGATGACCCTGGAGGACACCGGCACCCTGGTCCACATAGCGATCCTCGACACGGACCGGGGAGAATGACCCTTCCCGCCGGGGACCGCACCCCCGGCTCCGCGACCGCCGATCCCAGGAGGCCCTCCCCATGCCGACTCCGGTGACCCTGCCCGACCCGTGGGCCCGGTCCAACGTGGCCGTCGTCGTACCGACCTACAACGAGGCGGAGAACCTGCCGGTCCTGGTCGGCGAGCTGATGGCGCTGGGCCTGCCCGGGCTGCGGGTGGTGGTGGTCGACGACGCCTCCCCGGACGGCACCGGGGAGGTGGCCGACAAGCTCGCCGCCGACCACGGGACCGCCAGGGTCACCGTGGTGCACCGCACCGCCAAGGACGGGCTGGGGCGGGCCTACGTCGCGGGCATGACCCGGGCCCTGGAGGACGGCGCCGACCACGTCGTGCAGATGGACGCCGACCTGAGCCACCCGACCTTCTACCTCCCCCAGCTGCTGGGCACCCAGCTGTCCACCGGGGCCGGCCTGGTCATCGGCAGCCGCTACGTGGCCGGCGGCAGCCTGTCCGAGCGGTGGAACCTGCGCCGCAGGATGCTCAGCGGCTGGGCCAACGCCTACGTCCGGGCGATCCTCACCATGCCGGTGCACGACGTCACCGCCGGGTTCAAGATCTGGCGGGCCGACGCGCTGCGCGCCCTCGACCTGCAGAGCATCCGCAGCACCGGATACAGCTTCCAGGTGGAGATGCACTTCCGCGCCTACCGCCGCGGGCAGAAGATCGTCGAGATCCCCATCCACTTCGAGGACCGCCAGGAAGGCGTCAGCAAAATGGACCTGGCGGTGCAGATCGAATCGGCGCTGCGCCCCTTCCGCCTCCGCGCCGACGAGCGCTCCGACCGCCGGCGCGGCTGACCGGGCCGCCCGCAGGACAGAGCCGCCGGGGCGGAGGGCGGGGAGGGGCGGAGGCGCCCCGGCCCTCCCGGTGATCCCTCCGCTCCCGGCGCGGACCGGCCGTGCGCGCGGGCGGTCGGAGCGCTCGTCGGCCGGCACCGGGGACGAGGCCGCCGGCGCGGTCAGCGGCGCCCGGAGCGCAGCACCGTGTCGGTGATCAGTCCGGCCAGCAGCTCGGCCTGCTCGCCGGCCCGGGCCGGCCCGGAACCGGGGTGGTCCCGGCGGACCGGGCCGACCGCGAACAGCCGCCGCTCGGCCCGGCCGTCCGGGCCGAGCACCGCACCGCGCGGGCAGGTGTCCAGCCGGGCCCGGGAGGAGGGCGGCCGGGGCAGCCGGGTCGCGGGAAGGGAGCCCGCCCCCGGATCGCCGGTGGCCAGGACGGCCGCGGCCGCGTGCAGCATGCCGCCCGCGGCCAGGGAGACCGCCACCGCCCCGCCCTCCGGGGCGGCCCGCAGCACCCGGTCGGTGCGGAGCGCCACCACCGCGTACGGCTCCGCCCAGGCGGCGGTCTCGGAGAGCGTCTCCGACAGGTAGTCGCCGTAGACCCGGCACGGCAGGAAGGTGCCCGGACTGCAGGGCAGCCCGGAGCGCCGGGCCCACTCCAGCAGGTGCGCGGGGCGGTCGGGCAGGGCCGACATCACCCGGGCGGGCGCGTCCAGCCGGCCCCGCCGGGCGAGCGCCGCCCCTCTGCCGTGCCGCCCGTGCTCGTCGGCGATCACCAGCCGGTACTCCAGGCGCAGCCAGGTGGTGGAGCGGAGCAGCGCGACGGCGGCCAGCGTCGCACTCGCTCCGCCGCCGGCGAAGACGATCAGCGGCGGCCCGCACCCGTTCATGCGGCGAGTCTAGGCGCCGGGGCCTGCGCGCAGGGGAGGTTCGGACCGGAGCGGCCCGGGCGCGCCGAAGGCCGGCCGCGGCCGGCGCGATGGCGAGCAGGAGGAGGGGAGCGGGGAGGGCGAGGGCGAAGAGTGCGTCCATGCCCCCGAAGGTAGGGACCGGCGGCACCCGGCGGCAGGGCGATCTCGCCCCCTGTGGAAACCCCCCTGTGGACGGAGACGGCCTGTGGACGGGGCCGGGCGGCGACCGCCCCCGCCCGCCCTGCGCGGAAGAGCGGAAGAGAGGCCCGGGCCGGGCCCCTGCGGTCCGCCGGCCGGACGGAGGAGGAGAACCGCCTGCCCGGTGGCGGGGCCTTCGCGGGGCGAGAGAGGGCTCGCCGTGGGGCCGGGGGAGGGCGGCGGCCGGTCCCCTTGGGAGCGGGGAGGCCCTGGAATGCGGCCGCTGGGCGGGGAAGGAGATCCGTTCGGCTCCGGGGCGGGGCCTTCGCGGGGCGGGAAGGGGCCGCCATGGGCGGTACGGGTGCTGGCCGGTCCCCCCGGAACGGGGAGGCTCCGGGCGGCGGGAACCGGGCGGTTCGGCCGGGGCGGGGAAGGCGGCGGCCGATCAGGGGTTTCCGGGGCGGCCGGGGGCTTCCGGGCCGCTCTGGGCGGCGGTGCCGGCCGAGGAGCCGGGGCAGGCGGACATCGGCGGACCGGAGACGCCGCAGAAGGGGCGCTCGGGGGACGGGGCGGGGCCGCCGTCCCGGCGGAGCAGGAGCAGGGCCAGCAGTCCGCCGCCGAAGCTCACCGCGGCGATGATCAGCATCGACGGCCCGAACCCGCCGGCGATCCCGGCCGCCCCGCTCACCCCCGCCGCGGCGGGGACCGCGGCCACCCCGACGAGCTGGGCCGCGCGCGCCACCGTGTTGTTCACCCCCGAGGCCACCCCGGCGTGCCGCTCCGGGGCCGAGGAGAGCGCCGTCGCGGTCAGCGGCGCCACCGCGGTGGACAGGCCCAGCCCGACCACCACCACGCCCGGCAGCACGTCGGCCAGGTAGGTCGAGTCGGCGGAGAGCCGGGAGAGCATCACCATGCCCACCGCGACCAGCACCGGGCCGACCGACATCTGCACCCGCGGGCCGATCCGCTCGGCCAGCCGCCCCGACTGCCCGGACAGCAGCAGCATCAGCACCGTGATCGGCAGCGACGCGGCACCGGCCTGCACCGCGGAGTAGCCCATCACCTCCTGCAGGTAGAGCACCAGCAGGAAGAGCAGCGGCCCCAGCGCCCCGTACATCAGCACCGTCACCAGGTTGGTGGCGGTGAACCGGGCGGAGCGGAAGACGCCCAGCGGCAGCATCGGGTGCGCGCTGCGCCGCTCGACCGCGATGAAGGCGGCCAGCGCCACCGCCCCGAGCACGCCCGCGGCGGCCGGCAGGGCCGGCGGGACCGCCGCCGCGCCCGCCTCGATCAGCGCGTAGGTGGCCGCGGCCAGCGCGAGCATCGCCAGCAGCGCACCGGCGTAGTCCATCCGCGGCGGCGCCTGCGGGTCCCGGGACTCCGGCAGCCTGCGCCAGGCGATCAGCAGGACCACCGCGGCCAGCGGCAGGTTGATCAGGAAGATCAGCCGCCACGACCCGATGTCCACCAGCCAGCCGCCGAGGAACGGGCCGATCGCGGAGGCGACGCCGGTCAGCCCGGACCACGCGCCGATCGCGCGCGCCCGGTCCTCTCGCCGGAAGCCGGCCTGCAGGATCGCCAGGCTGCCCGGGGTGAGCAGCGCCCCGCCCACGCCCTGCAGCACCCGGCCCGCGACCAGCAGCTCCAGCGTCGGCGCCGCCGTGCACAGCGCGGACGCCGCGGCGAACCAGGCCACCCCGGCGGCGAACAGCCGCACCCGCCCGAACCGGTCCGCCAGCGAGCCGCTCAGCAGGATCAGCGCGGACAGCGTCACCATGTAGCCGTTGGCGATCCACTGCAGACCGGTCACCCCGGTGCCCAGGTCGCGCTGGATCACCGGCAGTGCCACGTTGACCACGGTGGAGTCCAGGAAGGCCATCCCGGACCCGAGCACGGTGGCGGTCATCGTCCAGCGCGCCGCCGGGGTCCCCCAGGCGATCCCGCCCGGCCGCTCCGGGCCCGCGTCCTCCTCGGCCATGCCG
>NZ_ANBB01000096.1 GCF_000341105.1 Nocardiopsis potens DSM 45234 | reverse complement strand
CCCCCCCTCCCGATCCCCCGCCCACACTAAAGGCGGGCGGCCCCCTCTGAGGGGAGCCGCCCGCCCGTGTCGGCCCGGGGCAGGGGGCCGGCGCCTACTCGCTGGCCAGAGCCCCGCTGATCGAGGTGCCCGCGGCCCTGCGGCCGGGCAGTACCGAGGCCAGCAGGCCCGCCACCACGGCGACCGCGACGAACACCGCGATCTGGCCCAGCGGCACACCGAACACCATGTTCGGCAGGATGGCGGAGGCCGCGGCCCAGCCGAACAGCACGCCCAGGCCGATGCCCACGCCCGCGCCGATCAGGCAGAGCACCACCGCCTCGATGCTCAGCATCCGGCGCAGCTGGCCCCGGCTCAGCCCCAGGGCGCGCAGCAGCGCCGACTCGCGGGTGCGCTCCAGCACCGACAGCGCCATGGTGTTGGCGATGCCGAACACCGCGATCAGGATCGCCAGGCCGAGCATCGCGGCGATCGCGATGAACGCCAGCTCCAGCATGTCGTCGAACTGGCCGCGCATCTCGGCGGTGGAGTCCACCCGCAGCAGCGGGTCGTCGGCGACCGAGTCGTAGACCGCGTCGCGCACCTCGGCGGCGGAGGCCCCGTCGGCACCGCGCACCCCGATCGTGTCGGGCTCCTTGATCCCGGGGAAGCCCGCCTTGAAGTCCTCGGGGGCCAGGGTCGCGCCCCACAGCGTGCCCATGTCGGCGGTGACCGCGGCGATCTCGTAGGTCCGCTCGCCCTCCGCGGTGGCCACCGTCAGCTCGTCGCCCGCGGTGCGCCCGCCGGCGTAGCCCTTGGACACGGCCACCTTGCCCGGGCCCAGGTCGGACAGGTCGCCGGACTCGACCGTGTCGGAGACGTCCTCGCCGACGACGGCGCCGATGTAGGTGCGCACCGGCATGTCGCCGGAGGCGTCGGGGGACTCGACGTAGGTGAGCCGCTCCTCCCAGGCGGTCCCGATCGCGGGGGAGGAGCGCAGCTCCTCGGCGACCCGGGCCGGGATGGCGGCCTCCTCGCCGTCCATCGGGGCGGCGATCTGGTAGTCCACCGGGAACTGCTCGTCGAGCATGTGGTTCATGGTCTTGCTCAGCGAGGCGTTGACCACCGCGTACCCGGTGATCAGCGTGGCGCCGACGGTGAGGGCGATCATCGCGGCGGCCGCGCGCTTGGGGCTGCGCCGGGAGTTGTCCGCGGCGAGCATGCTCGGCACTCCGATCCGCTTCATCAGCGGGGAGACCGCGGCGACGACGGCGCGCACGATCAGGGGGGAGAGCACCACCACCCCGACGAAGGCGACCAGACCGGCGACGACGGACAGCACCAGGGAGACCGGGTCGGGGGCGGCCATCAGCGCGACGGTGACCAGCCCGGCGGAGACCAGGAAGAACAGCGTTCCGACCGCGATCCGCTTCCAGCCGATGCCCTTCTCCATGCCCTGGGCGGTGGCGCTGGTGCGCAGCGCGGCCAGCGGCGGTACCCGGGTCGCCCGCACCGCCGGGACGAGGGCGGCGACCAGCGTCATCGCCATGCCGACCACCAGGCCGACGGCCACCGGCAGCACTCCGACGACCAGCGTCGTTCCGGAGCCGTCGGCGCCCAGGGCCTGCGAGCCGAAGTGGATCCCGGCCCAGCCCAGGCCGATGCCGGCGGCCACCCCGATCGCGGAGGAGAGCAGGCCGATGACGAGCGCCTCCAGCAGCACCCCGCGGAAGACCTGGCCGCGGCCGGCGCCGACGCAGCGCAGCAGGGCCATCTCGCGCTGCCGCTGGGCGAGCAGGATGGCGAAGGTGTTGTAGATGACGATGCACGCGACGAAGACCGAGACCAGCGCGAACATCATCAGGGCGACGGCGAAGGCGGTGGCCTGCGTGCCGGCGTCCTCGGCGAGCCGCTCGCCCATGGCGGCCCCGGTCTCGACCTCGGCCGCGGAGCCCGCGGCGGCCGCCACCGCATCGGCGACCGCCTCGTCGGAGGCGCCCGCGGCGGCGGTGGCGTCGATCTCGGCGTAGCCCTCGGCCCCGGTCAGCTCGCGGGCGGTGTCCGCCTGGAACACCACGGCGCCGCGGTAGGCCAGTTCCATGTCGGTGCCGAAGTCGACCAGGCCGCTGACGGTGAACTCGTGCTCGGCGCCCTCGGCGTCCAGTACGGTCACCCGGTCGCCGACCCGGTAGCCGGTGGCGTCGGCGCTGGTGGTGGCCAGCGCGACCTCGTCCGCGGCGGAAGGGAGCGCCCCCTCGTCGGCGCTGTAGCGGGTCTCGCCCTCCAGGCCCAGGCCGGCCGTGGGCATGCCGCCGACCGCGCGGCCGTCCTTGTCCAGCAGCGGCGCGTCCCCGCGGAGCACGGCGCCGGCCTCGGCGACTTCGTCCAGGCCGCGCACCTGCTCCAGGGTCTTCTCCGGCAGTACGGCCGGCTTCTCGGGGTCGGCCTGCTCGGCGGCGGGGCGGGCGACGGCGGCGAACTTGTCGGCCGCCCCCATCACCTGAGCGCTGAACGCCTCCTTGAGGGTTCCGCTGAAGACCAGTGTTCCGGTGACGAACATGACGCCGAGGGCGATGGCGAGGGCGGTGGTGGCCAGGCGTGTCTTGTGCTGGCGCAGGCCGGCCAGG
>NZ_ANBB01000095.1 GCF_000341105.1 Nocardiopsis potens DSM 45234 | reverse complement strand
CAGGCCCGCGCCGTTGCCGATGATGCCGACCTGACCGTCGAGCTTGACGTAGTTCAGGCCCTTCTCCTTCGCCTTGACCTCGAGGGGGTCGCCCTCGGCGGCGGAGGAGAGGCTCTCCAGGTCCTGGCGGAACTCGGCGTTCTCGTCCAGGGTGACCTTGCCGTCCAGGGCGACGACGCGGCCGTCGCCGGTGAGGATCAGCGGGTTCACCTCGACCAGGGTGGCGTCCTTGGAGACGAAGACGTCCCAGAGCTTGGTGATGACCTCGGCGGCGCCCGCGGCGGCGGCCTCGGGCAGCTTGCCCTTGGCGGCGATCTCCGCGGCGATCTCGGCCGGCGCGCCCTTGATCGGGTCGATCGCGACCTTGGCGACGGCCTCCGGGTTGGTCTCTGCGACCTCTTCGATCTCCACGCCGCCCTCGGCGGAGCAGATCGACAGGAACGTCCGGTTGGCGCGGTCCAGCAGGAAGGAGAAGTAGTACTCCTCCGCGATGTCGCTGGCCTCCTCGATCAGGACGCGGTGGACCGTGTGGCCCTTGATGTCCATGCCGAGGATCTGCTCGGCCTTGGCCTGGGCGTCCTCAGGGCCGTCGGCGACCTTCACACCGCCGGCCTTGCCGCGGCCACCGGTCTTGACCTGGGCCTTGACAACGACGCGGGAGGTCCCTGCCGCCGCGAACTCGTCGGCGATGGCACGGGCCTCATCGGCCGTGCTCGCCACCTTTCCCTGGGGTACCGGCACCCCATGCTCCGCGAAGAGCGCCTTCGCCTGGTATTCGAACAGGTCCACGAGGGTCCGTCCTTGTTACTCGCTGGCTGCAGTGGTCTGCGGGGGTCGTGTCACTCGAACGGCGCCTCGGACGCACCGCCGGGAACCGTTGCCCGGCGCTCCGCGTTGAACATGAGTTCCGTCGAAGAATCCACCCGCAACATGCGAAAGCTTAGCCCTCCCGGGTGCGGCGAAGGGCCACCGGCCCTCGCCTGACAGGCGGTTACACCCCGCTGAGAGGTACGCCACCGGTTCCGGCCAGGGATTTGCGTGAGAATTCGTGTGACCAGTCACACCGGCCGTCACAACAGCGCGGACAGCGGATCGGGCGGCATTCCGGAGAACTGCTCCCAGGACAGCTTGGCCAGCAGCGCGACGACGACCACCACCAGCACCCCGCGCACGAACCCGGCGCCGCGGCGCACCGCCATCCGCGCCCCCACCTGGGCCCCCGCGATGTTGCACGCCGCCAGCGAGAGGCCCAGCAGCCACAGCACGTCGCCGTTGGAGGCGAACACCGCCAGCGCGCCCAGGTTGGTCGCGGTGTTCACGATCTTGGCCGACGCCGACGCCTCCACGAAGTCCATCCCGACGATCCCGGTGAGCGCCAGCACCAGGAACGTCCCGGTGCCCGGCCCCACCAGGCCGTCGTAGAACGCGATCCCGCAGCCGGCCACCGCGACCGCGGCGACGACCCGGCCGCGCCCCGGCGGCCCCTGCCGCGAGGAGGCGCCCAGCGACGGCCGGGCGACCACGATCACCAGCACCAGCGCGAGCACCGCCATCACGGTCGGGCGCAGCGCGTCGGAGGAGATCGCCCCGGCCAGGGCGGCCCCGGCGCCGGCGCCGAGCAGCGCCAGGCCCGCGGCCGGCCACACGATCCGCGGTTCGAGCCGCAGCCCGCCGCGGCGCACGAACGCCGCCGCCGCGGACGCGGTGCCGAAGACCGCGGCCAGCTTGTTCGTGCCGAGCAGCCGGGCCACCGGGGCGTCCGGGAAGGCCACCATCAGCGCGGGCAGCAGGAGCAGCCCGCCTCCGCCGACCACCGCGTCGATCCACCCGGCGGCGGCCGCCGCCGCGAGCAGGACGATAAGGGTGTCGGCGCCTATATCCCCCAGTGTCACAAGCGCCGGAGTCTATCCCGGCGCCCCCGGCGGCCCGCCCACCGGCCCCGCGCCCGGGCTACCCGGCGGTGTGCAGCGCCCGGACGTTCCCCCGCACCCAGTCGCCGATCTCGGCGGTGGTGGCGCCGGGGGTGAAGATCTTCGCGACGCCCATCCGCTCCAGCTCCGGGATGTCCTCCTCGGGGATGATGCCGCCGCCGAACACGGTGATGTCCCGGGCGCCGTTCTCCTCCAGCAGCTCCAGCACCCGGCCGAACAGCGTCATGTGCGCCCCGGAGAGCACCGACAGCCCGATCGCGTCGGCGTCCTCCTGCAGGGCCGCGCCGACGATCATCTCCGGGGTCTGCCGCAGCCCGGTGTAGATCACCTCCACCCCGGCGTCGCGGAGCGCCCGGGCGACCACCTTCACCCCGCGGTCGTGCCCGTCCAGCCCGGGTTTGGCGATGACCACCCGCAGCACCGGCGCCTTCGCCGCCATGTCCCGCCTCCCCTCGCACCGCGGACCACAGCTGCAGGGTAACCCGGATCACCCCCTGTTCAACGGAGGAGCCGGGGGGTATCTGTCCGGTATGACCGACGACGTCGAAGGAACCGCCGAGCTCGACGGCCTCGACACCGAGGAGCTCCGCCGGCGCGCGTTCGCCCGCGCCCGGCAGCGGTGGGACGTGCAGTTCTTCTGGCGCATCATCAAGAGCATCCCCGCCGCGGAGGCCGCCACCGGCCACTGGGAGGCCGGACCGGAAGGGGTGTCCACCGCCTCCGCCCAGGTCAGCGAGGCCCTCGCGGAGCACGGCGACCCCCGGGTGCAGGAGGTCCTGCGCCCCGTCTACATCGAGTACCTCACCGAGCACGGTGGCTGAAACCCGCCAGCACGGCCCCCGTCCCGGGACCAGGATGGGGCGGGTGAGCATGAGCGACGAACAGCGCTACCGCGCCGTGGCCGGCAAGGACTCCCGGTTCGACGGCGTCTTCTACACCTGCGTGACCAGCACCGGGATCTACTGCCGGCCGAGCTGCCCGGCCGCCGTGCCCAAGCGCGGCAACGTCCGGTTCCTGCCCTCGGCCGCGGCCGCCCAGGCGCACGGCTTCCGCGCCTGCAAGCGGTGCCGGCCGGACGCCTCCCCCGGGTCGCCGGAGTGGAACGCCCGCGCCGACGCGGTGGGCCGCGCCATGCGGCTGATCGCCGACGGGGCCGTGGACCGGGACGGGGTGACCGGGCTGGCCGGCGCGCTCGGCTACAGCGAGCGGCAGCTCAACCGGATGCTCACCGCCGAACTCGGCGCGGGCCCGCTCGCGCTGGCCCGGGCCCGCCGCGCGCAGACCGCCCGCATCCTCATCGAGACCACCGCCCTGCCGATGTCCGACATCGCGTTCGCCTCCGGCTTCGCCAGCATCCGGCAGTTCAACGACACGGTCCGCGAGGTCTTCGACCGCAGCCCGTCGCTGATGCGCGAGCGCGCCGCACGCGGCGCCGACCCGGCCGGCGCCGGCGGCATCGCGCTCCGGCTGCCGTTCCGCGAGCCGCTGGACGCCGGGCCGCTCTTCGCCTTCCTCGCGGCGCGAGCCGTGCCCGGGGTGGAGGAGGTCTCCGGCGGGGTGTACCGGCGCGCGCTCGCCCTGCCGCACGGGGCCGGGGTCGCCGAGATCGACACCGCCCCGCACACCGGCCGCGGCGCCCACCTCCGCTGCCGCCTGCACCTGGACGACCTGCGCGACCTCGGCGCCGCCGTGCAGCGCTGCCGGCGCCTGCTCGACCTGGACTGCGACCCCGGGGCGATCGCCGGGGTGCTCTCCGCCGACCCGCTGCTGGCGCCCTCGGTCGCCGCCCGCCCGGGGCTGCGCTCCCCCGGCGCCGCCGACCCGGCCGAGTACGCGGCGCGCGCCGTCATCGGCCAGCAGGTGTCGGTCGCCGCGGCCCGCACCGTCGCCGGCCGGCTGGCCGAGCGGTACGGCAAGCCGCTCTCCCCCGCACTGGCCGCGCTGCCCGGCGGGGTGGACCGGCTCTTCCCCTCCCCGGAGGCGCTGGCCGGAGCCGGCCCGGACGGCCTGCCGATGCCGGCGCCCCGGGCCCGCGCCCTGGTCGCGCTCTGCGCGGAGCTGGACTCCGGCGGCATCGACCTGGGCCCCGGCGCCGACCGGGAGGAGAGCGCCGCCCTGATGCTGCGCCTGCCCGGCATCGGCCCGTGGACCGCCGCCTACATCCGGATGCGCGCCCTGGGCGACCCGGACGTCCTGCTCCACCAGGACCTGGTGGTGCGCAGGGCACTGGAGCGGCTGGACCCGCAGGCCGCGGACGCCCCCGCCGCCCGGGGCCGGGCCTGGGGCCCGTACCGCTCCTACGCCACCCACCACCTGTGGGCCTCGGCCGACGCCGCCGCGCGGCCCTCCGCCTCCGCGGCCTGAGACCACCGGCGGGAGAAACCCTCGGTGATCTCGACGCCGCGGCCCTATCGGAGCGCTCCGATGGGGCCGCGGCGTCGAGATCACCGCCCGAGGGCGGGCTCCCCGCAGGCCCGCGGCGTCCGGAGTCCTCGCGGCCCCTGAAGCCGTCCGCCGCCGCACCGCTCCGGATCCCGCCGGAGAGGGCGATACTTGAGGCCGCTCCCGCCCGCCCCCGCATCATGCCGGCCCTGCCGGGCCGCCCGACGACCCACGGAGCAGCGATGACCACTCCACCTCCCGGCCAGGACGCCCTCCCGCTGGACGTCCCCGAACCCGCCCCGGCGCCGATGGCCGACTTCCGCGCGCCGCTGCCCGGCCCGGTCCGCTACGACGTGCTCCCCTCCCCGCTGGGCGACCTGCTGCTCACCGGGGACGGCGAGTCGCTGACCGGGGTGCACATGGACGCCGCGCCCCCGCCGGACGCGCTGCACGACCCGGGCGCGCTGCGCGGCACCGCCGAGGAGCTGCGCGCCTACTTCGCCGGCGAGCTGCGGGAGTTCTCCGCCCGGCTGGCCCCCTCCGGCTCCGCCTTCCAGCTCCAGGTCTGGCGGCACCTGACGGCGGTCCCCTACGGGCGCACCGCGAGCTACGGCGACATCGCCCGCGCCCTGGACGCCCCGGGCGCCTCCCGCGCCGTGGGCACCGCCAACAACCGCAACCCGATCTCGATCGTCATCCCCTGCCACCGCGTCGTCGGCGCGGACGGCTCCCTCGTCGGCTACGGCGGCGGCCTGCCCCGCAAGCAGACCCTGCTCCGCCTGGAACGCACCGGCCGCCTCTGACGGCCGGGCCCCACGGCGGCACCGCACCGGGCGGCGCCGTGCGGAGTCGGGCCGCTTCAGTCGCCCTGCGACCACGCGGAGACCGGGAGCGCCGGGTAGACGCCGAAGCCGCGGAGCCCCGTCGCGGCCCGGATCTCCCGTCGCGGCCCGTCCACCCGCTCCTGGCGGTCGGCGGCCCTGCTCTCGAACCACTCGGACTTCACCTCGATCACCGCGTCCAGGCCGCTCCGGTCCAGCGGGCCGCGCGCCCGGAAGCGGACCTCCAGGTCGCCCGGCTTCACGTCCCCGTCGTACGGCTCCTCGGGGCACTCCACGGCCACGGACACCAGATGCGGCAGCACCGAGGCCGGCTCGCGGAGCTTCGATTCGGCGACCTCCGGCGCATGGGTCGCTTCGATGATCGGCATCCGGCCGTCCTGGGCTCGGCCGCCCCCGCGGAGCCGAGCGCGCCTCCGCCCCGATGATCTTGACGTCGCGGGGGTGCCAGAGCGCTCTGGCACCCCCGCGACGTCAAGATGATCGCCCGGGGGCGGCGGGAGAGCGGGCCCGGGGCGTTTCGGGTAGCGTGGGGCCGTCCCGGTGGACGGGCCGCGTCGAGCGCCGCCGCTCCGCGCCCCGATCCCCGCCGGCGCTCCGCACCGCGGAGGCGGCGCTCCGGGTGATTCTCCAGGGCGGCGCCGCCCCGCGCCCCTCCTTCTCCGCGCTCCCGCGCTTCCCTCCGGTCCTCCCGGTTCCAGCCCCTGCCCGGCTCCGCGCGGAGCCGTCCGCCGGCGTGCCTCCGCACGCCCGCCGCAGGCTCCGCGCCCCGTGGACACCGGCATCCTCCTGGAAGGGACCCCGACCATGCGCACCCCGCCCACGACCGGCCCGGCACGCGCCGCCCTCGCCTTCGGCGCGGGCGCGTTCTGCGTGCAGTTCGACTCCTTCGCGCTGAACACCGCGCTGCCCGCGATCGGCGCCGACCTGGGGCTGTCCGAGGCCCGGCTGCCGCTGACCGTGGGCGTCTACCTGCTGGCGTGCGCGGCCGCGATGGTCCCCGGCGGCCGGATCGGCGACGCGGTCGGGCACCGCGCGGTGCTGGCGTGCGGGCTGGCCCTGTTCGGCGCGGGCTCGCTGCTCTGCGCGCTCGCCCCCACCGGGGAGCTGCTCATCGCCTTCCGCGCGCTGCAGGGCGTGGGCGGCGGGCTGGTGATGCCCTCGGGGCTGGCCCTGGTCGGCCGGGACGCCCGCGCGGCGGGGCTGGCGCTGGGCGCGGCGGGGTCGGCCACGGCGCTCGGGCCGGTGCTCGGCGGCATGCTGACCGAGCTCGCCGGGTGGCGGTGGGTCTTCGCGGGGGTGCTGCCGATCACCGCCGCCGCGCTGGTCGCGGCGGCGGCCGCGGGCTCCGCGGGCGCCCCCGGGCAGGACGCCGGAGGCGGCGCTCGCGGCCCCCGGAAGAGCATCGGAGGCGGCACCGGAGGCGGTCGTCCGGGCCGCGGTGCGGGGCTGGGCCGGGCGTTCGCCGCGGGCACCGCCCTGGGGTCGCTGGCCAACGCCGCGACGGTGGTGTGGCTGTTCGCCGGGCCGGCGCTGCTGCAGGGGGCGGCGGACCTGACCCCGGCCCAGGCCGGCCCGGCGTTCGCGCTCCCCTCGCTGGCCATGGCCGCGGCCGGGCCGGCCGCCGGGCGGATCGCCGACCGGCTGCCGGCGCTGCCCGCACTGGCCCTGCTGACCGCGGCGGGCTGCGCGGGCCTGGCCGCGCTCCCCGCCTCGGCGTCCGCGCCGCTGCCCGCGCTGCTCGCCCTGCTCACCGCGTGCGGCCTGGCGCTGGGCACCGCGAACGCGCTGGCGCTCATCGCGACCCGCCGCGCGGCCCCCGACCGCTCCGCCGGCCTCGCCTCGGGCATCGCCAAGACCGCGGTGACCGCCGCGGGCGGCGCCGCCATGGCCGCACTGGGCGCCCTGCCCGCCGCCCGGTGAGAGCGGACCGCCCGCACGGACGCCGAGGCCGCCGTCCCACCGGCGGGTTCAGGTTCCGGAGGGGCCGGGGAGGGTCGCCGGGTCGTCGATCTCCAGGATCGCCATGAGTTCGCCGAGGGCGTCGACCTGGGCGGGGGACAGGCGGTCGAAGACCCGGCCGCGGACCGCGGCGACGTGCCCCGGGGCGGCGTGCTCCAGGGTCTCCGCGCCCTGGTCGGTGAGGACTGCCCAGAAGCCGCGCCGGTCGTCCTCGCACGGTTCGCGGCGGACGTGGCCGGCCGACTCCAGCCGGGAGATCTGGTGGGTCAGCCGGCTCTTGGAGACCAGGACCTCCTCCGCGAGGCGGCGCATCCGCATCCGGCGGCCCGGCGACTCGGAGAGCGCGACCAGGATGCCGTACTCCACCAGGGTCAGTCCGCCGGTCCGGCGCAGGTCGCGGTCGAGTTCGGTCTCGATCCCCGCCTGGGCCCGCAGCAGGCTCCGCCAGACCCGCTGCTCCCGATCGCTCAGCCACTCCACCTCGCCCATGCGCGTCATCGTAGCCGCGCCAGCCGATCCCGGGCCGCGTCCACCAGGTGCGGCGGCAGGGAGTGCCCGCCCGGGTGCTCGGCGAGCTCCACCCCGGCCCCGCGGGCGCCGAGCTGGTCGGCGAGGAGCCGCGCCTGGTCGATCGGGGTGATCGGGTCGGCGGCGCCGGCGCCGATGAACACCTCGGTCCCGGTCAGGTCGGCCCCGGGCGGTTCGCGGCCCTGCAGCGGCGCGGCGGCCGCGAACAGCGCCGCTCCGCGCAGCAGCCCGGGGTGGAGCAGGAGCAGCGCCGCGGCCATGTTGGCGCCGTTGGAGAAGCCCGCCGCGACCACCCGGCCGGGGTCGAAGCCGTACCGGTCCGCGGCCTCCCGGACGAAGCCGGCCAGTTCGGCGGCGCGGGCGACCACGTCGTCGACGTCGAAGACCCCTTCCCTGAGCCGGCGGAACCACCGGCCGGCACCGTTCTCGTCCACCCGGCCGCGCGGGGAGAGCAGCCCCGCCCCCGGGTGCAGCGCCCGGCCCAGGCCGAGCAGGTCGTGCTCGTCGGCGCCGGTGCCGTGCAGCAGGAGCAGGGTGGGGGCGCCGTCCCGCTCGGCGGGGCGGTGGACGTGGGCGAAGCCGCCGGGGGTCACCGCCGCCCCTCCGCCCCGGGCGCGACCAGCTCGGGCAGGTGCCGCTCGATCTCCGCCCGGCGCGGCTCCAGCCACGGCGGCAGCCGCAGCGCCCGGCCCAGGTCCAGCAGCGGCTCGTCGTAGTCGAAGCCGGGTCCGTCGGTGGCGATCTCCAGCAGCACGCCGCCGGGCTCGCGGAAGTAGATGGAGGTGAAGTAGGAGCGGTCGCGGATCTCGGTGACGTCCACGCCGCCGTCGGCCAGGGTGCGCCGCCACCCTTCCTGGGTGGGGGCGTCCGGGGCGCGGTAGGCGACGTGGTGCACGGTTCCGGCGGCGACCAGGCCGCGCTCGGCCCGCGGGTCGGCGAGCACGTCGACCACGGTGCCCACGCCGTCGCCGGCGCCGGAGGTGCGGAACCGGTACCGGCCGCCGCGCTCCTCGGCGAGGCGGAACCCGAGGGTGCCGCCGAGCATCTGCGCGGTGCCCTCGTGGTCGTGCTCGGTGAGCGTCACCGCGCGGATGCCGCGGATCGCGTGCTCGACCGGGACGGCGCCGCCGTCCCACGGGTCGGCCCCGGCGTGGTCGGCCGCGGCGACCAGCTCGATGGCCAGGCCGTCCGGGTCGCGCAGGGTGAGCACGTCCTCGTCCATCCGCTCGGCGGGGCGGGTCGCCTCGACGCCGAGCCGGGCCAGGTGCCGGCTCCACCAGCCGAGCGACCCCTCCGGTACCGCGAAGGAGGTGGTGGTGGCCTGCCCGGCGCCGATCCGCCCCTTGGGCGCGTCCGGCCAGGGGAAGAAGGTCATGACGGTGCCGGGGTTGCCGGCCCGGTCGCCGTAGTAGAGGTGGTAGGTCTGCGGGGCGTCGAAGTTGACCGTCCGCTTCACCAGCCGCATGCCCAGCGCGTTCAGGTAGAAGTCGGCGTTGGCCTGCGGATCGCTTGCGATCGCGGTGACGTGGTGGATCCCGTTCGGGCGGACGTCCATGGCGGCCTCCTCTGTGGCGCGGTCGGGTACCGGCACCCGGAACAACGGTTCAATTTTCAACTACATTCCCGTATCCGCCCTCCCTGGGCCCCCGCGGGGCTAACCTGACCCGCATGGCGCACCGACATCCCAGCAGACTCAACGCCGAGCACGTCGCCCACCCCTCGGCGCGCCGACTGCTCAAGGCCGAGCTCGCCAACTGCGCCGAATGCCGCGCCTCCGGCGACGCCGAGGCCCTGCGCCACCCCGACGTCCTCGACTCCCTGCTCCGCGGGTTCGTCCTCAAGCGCGCCGCCCAATGGCGCGACCGGCACTCCCGCTACCCCACCGCCCTCTACGACCTCGCTCCCCCCGCCGAGCTGCGGCTGCTGTCCGCCCCCACCCGCGAAGCGGCCCGGCTGTGCGTCATCGGCTCCCGCTCCGGCGACCGGGTCGACACCACCGCCGCCCTGGACGAACTGGAGGCGATGACCGCCGCCGAGCGCCGCCGGGTCCTCGACGACATCGTCGACGCCCTCCTCGAAGGCGAGGGGTGACCGCCTAGGGCCCCGTCGGATAGGGCGCCACCGTGCTGGTGTTCTCGTTGACCAGCAGCGGCCGCCCGGCCGGCGGGAACGCCCGCTGCGGGCAGGCCGGCCGGTCGCACACCTTGCAGCCCAGGCCGATCGGGACCGCCGCGCGCGGATCCGCCAGATCCAGCCCCGACGAGTACACCAGCCGGCGGGCATGGCGCAGCTCGCAGCCCAGTCCCACCGCGAAGACCTTCGGCACCGCCCCGTGCCGCACCGGGGCGCCGCCCACGGTCCGCGCCACCCAGAAGTAGGACCGGCCGTCCGGCATCTGCGCGATCTGCGTCCGCACCTCCCCCGGGGAGGAGAACGCCGCGTAGACGTTCCACAGCGGGCAGGTGCCGCCCGCCCGGGAGAAGTGGAACCCGGTCGCCGACTGCCGCTTCGACATGTTGCCCGCCCGGTCGACCCGGACGAAGGAGAACGGCACCCCCTTGCGCCCCGGGCGCTGCAGCGTGGACAGCCGGTGGCAGACCGTCTCGAACTCCACCCCGAACACCTCCCCGAGCAGGCCGATGTCATACCCCTCCGCCTCCGCCGCGTCCAGGAACGCCCCGTAGGGCAGGATGAACGCGCCCGCGAAGTAGTTCGCCAGCCCGATCCGGGCCAGCTGCCGGGCCTGCCCGGTACGCAGCTCCTCCCCCTGCGCCAGCTCCGCCAGGAGCGGGCCGTGCTCCAGGAACGCCAGCTGGGTCGCGGCCTGGAACTCCCGCTGCCCCGGGGTGAGCCGCGCCGGCAGCGTCAGCACCCGCGCCGCCGGGTCGTAGCCGCGCTTGCGCCCCTCCTCCGCCCCCGGCGGCCCCGTCACCGTCCGGACCCCGTGCCGCTCCGCCAGCCGCCGCTCCGCAGTCCCCCCGGCGGCCAGCTCCTCCGCCGACTCGTCCAGCTCCCCCACGTAGTTGCGGCGCGCGTAGAAGAAGTCCCGGACCTGCTCGTAGGCCATCGGCTCGACCGGCCCCGCCCCGCCGTCGCGCACCTCCGCCAGGGCCGCCGCCTGCCCGGAGACGTCCCGGTACCGGCGGTGCAGCGCCAGCACCGAGCGGGCCACCGACGGCAGCGACCCGGCCAGCTCGTCCAGGTCCTCCGCGGACGCCTCGGGCAGCGCCTCGCGCAGCTCCGCGATGAGCCGGGCGGTACCGGACTCGGAGAAGAACCCCGGATCCACGCCGAACGCCTCGGCCAGCCGGAGCAGCACCGGAACGCTCAGCGGGCGCTGGTTGCGCTCCATCTGGTTCAGGTAGCTGGGCGAGACGCCGAGCTCGCGCGCCATCTCCACCTGCTTGAGGGAGCGCTCCTGGCGCAGTCCGCGCAACCGGGCCCCCGCGAACACCTTGCGCATGCCCCGGAGTATACGCATTTCCCGCACGGCCAATCTTCGCAGGATTCGCAGAACCACCGCCCCGAATTAACGAGAATTGGCTTTTTAACCCACTCGACCTGCACACACTCCGTTCGGCAGACTCACCGGAAAGGAATCGGAGAACGAACGGAAAAGGCCGCACATGCAGGCACACCGGGTCCGCGCCCACAAGAGCTCCGAACCCCTGGAGCAGAGCGCCCAGCTCGCCCACCGCATCGCCGAGGCCGCCGCCGACCCGGTCCCGGTGGACGCCGAGACCGCCGAGATGGTCGGCAACCGGATCATCGACGACGCGGCCGTCGCCGCCGCCGCGCTCCGCCGCCGCCCGGTGCGCAGCGCCCGCGCCCAGGCGCTCCGCCACCCCTACTCCCCCGGCGCCGCCGTGCTCGGCGCCCCCGCCTCCACCCGCGCCTCCCCCGAATGGGCCGCCTGGGCCAACGGGGTCGCCGTCCGCGAACTCGACTTCCACGACACCTTCCTCGCCGCGGACTACTCCCACCCCGGCGACAACATCCCGCCGGTGCTCGCCGTCGCCCAGCACACCGGCCGGGACGGAGCCGACCTGGTCCGCGCCGTCGCCACCGCCTACGAGATCCAGGTGGCCCTGGTCAAGGGCATCTGCCTGCACGAGCACCGGATCGACCACGTCGCCCACCTCGGCCCGTCCGCCGCGGCCGGCATCGGCGCCCTGCTCGGCCTGCCCGTCGCCGACATCTACCAGGCGGTGCAGCAGGCCCTGCACGTCACCACCGCCACCCGGCAGTCCCGCAAGGGCCAGATCTCCAGCTGGAAGGCGTACGCCCCCGCGTTCGCCGGAAAGGCCGCGGTGGAGGCCGTCGACCGGGCGATGCGCGGCGAAGGCGCCCCCTCCCCCGCCTACGAAGGCGAGGACGGCTTCATCGCCCGCCTCCTCGGCGGCTTCGGCGCCGCCTACACCGTCGAACTCCCCGCCCCCGGCGAGCCCAAGCGCGCCGTCCTGCAGACCTACACCAAGGAGCACTCCGCCGAGTACCAGAGCCAGGCCCTCATCGACCTGGCCCGGCGGATGCGCCCCCGCGTCGGCGACACCTCCCGGATCCGCTCGGTGACCATCCGCACCAGCCACCACACCCACCACGTGATCGGCACCGGCGCCGGCGACCCGCAGAAGACCGACCCCGGGGCGAGCCGGGAGACCCTGGACCACTCGATCATGTACATCTTCGCGGTGGCCCTGCAGGACGGCGCCTGGCACCACGAGCGCTCCTACGCCCCCGAGCGGGCCCGCCGCCCCGACACCGTCGACCTGTGGCGCAGAATCACCACCGTGGAGGACCCCGCCTGGACCGAGCGCTACCACAGCACCGACCCGGAGAAGAAGGCGTTCGGCGGGCACGTCTCCATCGAGCTGGACGACGGCTCGGTGATCGCCGACGAGCTCGCGGTGGCCGACGCCCACCCCCTGGGCGCCCGCCCCTTCACCCGCCCCGACTACATCGCCAAGTTCCGCACCCTGGCCGCCGGCGCCGTCTCCCGCCCCGACCAGGACGCCTTCCTCGACCTGGTCGAGCGGCTGCCCGAACTGGCCCCCGAGGAGGTCCGCCGGCTCGCCCTCCCCGAGGACCCCGGCACCGCCCCCGGCGGCCCGCCCGTCTCGAAAGGACTGTTCTGACCATGCGCCACGCCGCCACCACCCCGAACGAACGCCGCCGGGCCCTGCGCGGCGGCCTCGCCTCCGGCCAGCTGCTGCGCGTCCCCGGCGCCTTCAGCCCGCTGACCGCGGTGCTCATCGAAGAGCTCGGCTTCGACGGGGTGTACGTCTCCGGCGCGGCGCTCTCCGCCGACCTGGCCCTGCCCGACATCGGCCTGACCACCCTCACCGAGGTCGCCGACCGCGGCGGCCGGATCGCCCGCAGCACCGGCCTGCCCGCCCTCATCGACGCCGACACCGGCTTCGGCGAACCCCTCAACGCCGCCCGCACCGTGCAGACCCTGGAGGACGCCGGCCTGGCCGGCTGCCATCTGGAGGACCAGGTCAACCCCAAGCGCTGCGGCCACCTGGACGGCAAGGCGGTGACCGGCACCGGCGAGATGGTCCGCCGGATCCGCGCCGCGGTGCGGGCCCGCCGCGACCCCGACTTCGTCATCTGCGCCCGCACCGACGCCCGCGCCGTCGAGGGCCTGGACGCCGCGATCGAGCGCGCCCGCGCCTACGTCGACGCCGGCGCCGACATGGTCTTCCCCGAGGCCCTGCGGGACGCCGCCGAGTTCGAGGCGTTCCGCAAGGCCGTGGACGTCCCGCTGCTCGCCAACATGACCGAGTTCGGCAAGAGCGAGCTGCTCACCGCCGAGCGGCTGGAATCCATCGGGATGAACATGGCCGTCTACCCGGTCACCGCGCTCCGGCTGGCCATGGGCGCGGTCGAGGCGGGCCTGGCCGAGCTCCGCGACGCCGGCGTGCAGACCCCCGGCCTGGTCGGGCGCATGCAGACCCGCTCCCGCCTCTACGAACTCCTCGACTACGACTCCTACACCGCCTTCGACACCGACGTCCACGACTTCGCGCCGCCCGCCGCGGACCGGCCCGGCGGCGCACCGAACACCACCGAACGGAAGGGGTGAGACGGCCATGGCCGACACCGCGATCCGCAAGGGCCTCGCCGGGGTGGTCGCCGACACGACCGCGATCTCCACGGTCGACGCCGCCACCGACTCGCTCACCTACCGCGGCTACCCGGTACAGGACCTCGCCGGGACCCGCGCCTTCGAGGAGGTCGCCCACCTCATCTGGACCGGCGAACTGCCCGGCCCCGAACGGCTCGCCGCGTTCACCGCCCGCGAGCGGGCCTGGCGCGCCCTCGACCGCAACACCCTCGACCTGCTGCGCCGCGTCCCCGAGTCGGCCCACCCGATGGACGTGCTGCGCACCGCCATCAGCTACCTCGGCGCCGACGACCCGGCCGAGGACGACGGCGCCGACCAGGCCACCGCCGAGCGGCTCATGGCCCGGCTGCCGTCGGTCGTCGCCGCCGACCGCAGGCGCCGGCACGGCCTGGACCCGATCCCGCCCGACCCGTCCCTGGGCTTCGCGGAGAACTTCTTCCACATGTGCTTCGGCGAGGTCCCCGAACCCGAGGTGGTCCGCTGCTTCGAGGCCTCCCTGGTGCTCTACGCCGAGCACGGCTTCAACGCCTCCACGTTCGCCGCCCGCGTCGTCACCTCGACCCGCTCCGACGCCTACAGCGCGGTCACCGCGGCCATCGGCGCGCTCAAGGGCCCGCTGCACGGCGGCGCCAACGAGGCCGTCATGCACATGCTGAACGAGATCGGCACCGCCGACCGGGCCGAGGAGTGGGTGGACCGCGCCCTCGCCGGGAAGCGGCGCATCATGGGCTTCGGGCACCGGGTCTACGCGCACGGCGACTCCCGCGTCCCCACCATGCGCCGCGCCCTGGCCCGGATGGCCGAGGCCCGCGGCGCCGACGGCCTGATGGAGCTGTACTCGGCGGTGGAGCGGGCGGTGGCCGACCGCAAGGGCCTCCACCCCAACCTCGACTACCCGGCCGGCCCCGCCTACCGCCTGATGGGGTTCGACGTCCCGATGTTCACCCCGATCTTCGTGATGTCCAGGATCACCGGCTGGACCGCGCACATCCTGGAGCAGCAGGCCGCCAACTCCCTCATCCGCCCGCTGAGCGCCTACAGCGGCCCACCCCACCGAGCGGTCCCCGCCCAACGCGACCGGGCCTCCGCGGCCTCCCCGGCGGCGAGCGGATAGCCGCACCGCGCCCGCCCGTCTCCGCCCCACGGAGTCGGGGTTCAGACGGGCGGCAACGGCAAAGGCGGGGTCGTGGCGGAGGCGGTCGCCCGGGCACGGCGCCCCACGGGGTGGCGGTTCAAGACGGCAGCGAGGGCGGCAGTAGGGGGACCGGCCGGTCGGTCCGGCGCGACGCCCCACGGGGTGAAGGTCAAGACGGGCGGCGACGGCGGTGGGGGCCGGCCGGTCGGTCGGGTCCGGCAGGGCAGGGCGGGAGTGGTCGGGGTGGGCCGGGGTGGCGGGTTCGCCGTTTCCGCGTCGCCCGGGCGGCGTGGCCGGCCGCCGTTGAAACCGCCGCACCTCCCTGACCTAGGCAAATACGCAGGGTGATGGTGGTGTGGGGTGCCCTGCGCACCGCGAGAGCACCCCGGTGATTCCCGGGCGCGCTTCCTGGGCCGGATCGGCCCCCTGAAGGCCTGATTCGCCCTGATCGGGCCGGTGATCGGGGGTTCGAGCCGCCCGCAAGGCCGGGATGCAGGGGACCGGAACCCGGGAAGAGCAGAGGCGGGGGCGAGATGCCGCTTTTATTCTCCCGGGAGGGCCCGCCTTGGCCACTCTGGGTGATCAGAGAGGGGGTGGTGGGGGCTTCGAGGCTTACTACTCGCTGGTAGATGTAATCGGGGTGCTCCCACGGTGCGCAGGCCGCCTCACCCCCGCTTGCTCCCCGCCGCAAAAACCCGGCATATAGGGATAAGGCCCCCAGGTGGGTCGGGGCGAGTGGGCCTGCCCCCTTCACCGGGGCGCCCTCGCCCTCGCCGCCCGCCTGAGCCCCGACCCCGTGGGGCCCGGTACCCGGGCGACCACCTCCGCCCCGCCCCTACCGCCGCCGTCACCGCTCGTCTTGACCTTCGCTCCGCGGGGCGCCGCGCCGAACCGACCGGCCGGTGCCCACCGCCGCCCTCGCTGCCCGCTTTAACCCTCGCCCCGTGGGGCGCCGCACCCGACCGACCGGCCGGTCCCCCTCCCCACCGTCGCCGCTCGTCTTGACCTTCGCTTCGCGAGACGCCGCACCCGGGTGACCGCCTGCACCCCACCCCTGCCTGTGCCGTCGCCGCTTGCTTGAACCTTTACTCCGTGAGGCGCCGCGCCCGGCTGGGACGCCCGGCCCCGTCCCTACCTCCGCCGTCGCCGCCTGTCTGAACCCGCACTCCGTGGGGCGCCGCGCCCGATCGGCCGACCAGCCCCCTCCTGCCCTCTCTCCTCTCTCTCCTCTGGTGTGCGGTGTTGCAGCAGACGCTGGAAACCACCGCCGGTTGAGACAGCGACAACACCAAGATCATCGGGAGAGGTGTTCACGCAGTGATCCCGGGGTCCGGCCCAGCAGTCCGCCGGCCGTCCGGGTGAAGTGCGCCTGGTCGGCGAAGCCGGCCTCGGCCGCCGCGTCGGCGGCGGACCCGTCCGCGAGCCGGCCGATCGCCCATCGCAACCGGGCCCAGCTGCGCAGCCGGACCAGCGGCACTCCGACCGAGGCCCCGACCAGCGCCCGCAGCCGCACCGGGGAGAGCCCCACATCCGCGGCGATCGCCCCGATCCGCCCGGCCTCTCCGGCGGCCCGCATGCTCATGCTCGCCCCGACCGCGTACTCCACCCGCGGGTCGAGCGGAGCCCCCGCCCCGGTCACCCGGGTGAGCTCCGCGAAGGCCGCAGACGTGTCCGGGGCGCCGCCCGGCGGCCCCAGCGCGGCGAGCAGCCTGCGCACCTCGTCCCTGTCCAGCGGCACCGGCCCCGCCGCCGGGCGCAGCAGCCAGGGGTCGACGAAGAACGCGGTGAACGCCCCCGCGGCAGTGCACAGGTGCCCGGTCTCCGGCGGGACGATGATCCCGGCTCCGCCGACCCTGCCGCCCCTGCCGCCCCTTCGGCCGCCCCCGAGGAGGGCCTCGACCGGGCCGCCACGCCCCAGGACCACCTTCCAGGCAGGCCCCTTGTGCCGGCCGACCCCGAAGCCGCCATCCTCCGCGTAGACCGTCATCTCGGCGCCGGCGGCCAGCGCCGACCGGCGATCGTTCCGTTCAAGCGCCCAGGTCCGGCGGGCCGCCATCATCGCCTCATGACCGACTTCGCCGTCCCCGCCCTGACCGCCCTGACCGTTCCGCCCATGGACACGCTCCTCATGGACATGCCGCCCTCGCTCCTCCCCGCGGAGGCCGGCCTCGGCGCTCCCCTCGCCATGGCCCTCGGCTGCTTCCTGGGGACCGCCGGCCTCTGCCACTTCGCCTTCCGACGTTACTTCCGGTCCCTGGTCCCTTCCTGGCTGGCCCCCGTCGCGACACCGCTCGTCCTCGTCAGCGGGGTGGTCGAGATCCTGCTCGCCGCGCTGCTCTTCATCCCGGAGACCCGCGCCCCCGCCGCCTGGGGCGCGGCCGCTCTCATCACCGGATACCTGGTATCCCATTTCGACGCGGTGGCCCGGGCCGACCGCGACGCCCAGCGCTTTCTCGACCGCCCAGCCGGCGGCGCGGCCCGCGTGGCGGTCAACCTCGTCTATATCGCCTGGGCCGTGGCCGCAGCCGTTCTCGCTTGAGCTTCACGGCGGGCCGGAAAATCACTTTCACATGTTCACAAAGAAAGGCGTGAAAAAGGGGCGGACCCGACCGGGCCCACCCCTCCAC
>NZ_ANBB01000094.1 GCF_000341105.1 Nocardiopsis potens DSM 45234 | reverse complement strand
GAACGCGGCGCCCGGCCCCCTCCCGCCCTCGCTGCCCGCTTGAACCCTCGCTCTGCGGGGTGCCGCGCCGGACCGACCGGCCGGTCCCCACCGCTGCCTTCGCTGCCTGCTTGGACCTGCACCCGGTGGGGCGCCGCGCCCGGGCGATCGTCTTCGCCCCGTTCCTACCTTCGCCGTCGCCGCTGGTCTGAGCCTTCGCTCTGCGGGGTGCTCCGCCCGACCGGCCGGCCGGTCCCCCACCGCCGCCTTCGGCGCCTGCTTGGACCTGCACCCGGTGGGGCGCCGCGCCCGGCTGGAGTGGCTGGCCCCGCCCCTACCCGTGCCGTCGCCGCCCGTCTTGACCTTCGCTCTGCGGGGCGCCGCACCGGACCGACCGGCCGGTCCCCCACCGCCGCCTTCGCCGCCCGTCTTGACCTTCGCTCTGCGGGGCGCCGCACCGGACCGACCGGCCGGTCCCCCACCGCCGCCTTCGCCGCCCGCTTGAACCCCGACCCCGCGAGACGCCGCGCCCGGGCGGGGCGTCTCCCGTTCCTCTCCCCTCCCCTTGTTCCTCGTTCTCCTCGTTGCAACGGCCACTTGGCGACGAGGCACTCTGACAGGGCCGCAGCGTCAAGATCATCGATCGGGGGAAGGGGCCGGGGACGGGGGCGTTCTCCGGTGAGTGCGCCGTTCATCGCGCGGAAGGCAACGGAACGCGTCCGCCGTGCGTCTCCTCCCGGTACGCCCCTCTTCGAAAGGTTCCGCCTCCCCCATGCCGCTCCCCCGCAGACCCCTCCTCCCCCTCACCGCCGCGGCCCTGCTCGCCCTGGCCGCCGGCTGCGGCTCCCCTGCCGAACCGGAGGAGGCGGCCGGATGCGGTTCCGCCCCGTCCGGCCCCGGCACCGGGCGGCCGCTCCCCGCCGACCTGGACGGGGACGGCCGCGGCGACCTGGTCGCCGCCTTTCCCGCCGGCGGCGACCGGCCGGAGCAGGGGCTTCTCGCCGTCGCCCCCGGCGGCGAGGAGGGGCCGACCCCGGGCGCGGTGCGGCTCCTCCGACCCGGTGCGGGCGTCCCGGACTTCTCCTCCCCGGAGGCCGCCTTCCGCGCGGCGGCCTGGACCGGCGACTTCGACTGCGACGGGTACACCGACATCGCGGCCGTGGACCACCCGGGGAACGGCGCCGGCGACGCCGAGGCCGCGCCGGTCCTGCTCTGGGGCGGCGAGGACGGGGGCTCCGAAGGGGCGAAGGTCCCGGTCGGGGAGTACGCCGACCTCTTCGCGGTCGGGGACTTCGACGGCGACGGAAGCTCCGACCTGCTGGTGTACAACCCCAACGACGACACGGTGGGCCGGGTGCTCCCCGGCCCCTTCGGCCGGGACGGGAGCCCGGCGGCCGAGCCGCTCCCGGGGCCGAGGACGGACGACGCGGCGGAGTACCGGCTCATCGCCGGGGACCTCGACGGCGACGGCCGGGACGACCTCGTCGGGTTCGGTTCGTTCGAGGAGATGGCGTTCGACACCCTGGTGTGGCTCGCCGAGGACGGCGGCTTCGCCGAGGCCGTCCGGCTCACCACCGCCGACGCCGGAGCGATCGCCGACGTCGACGGCGACGGCCGCAACGACCTGGTGCTGCGCGACATCGGCGGCACCGTGGAGGACCCGCCGTGGGAGCCGAGCCGCATCGCGGTCTTCCCCGGCGGCCCGGACGGCCCGGCCGCCGAGCCGTCCGCCGAGCTGACCCTGGACTCGCCGGGGGTCCCCGGTGAGGAGGCCGACGGCGACCAGTTCGGCGCGGTGCTCACCGCGGGCGACGTCGACGGCGACGGCCGCGCCGACGTCGCCGCGAGCGTGAACCGCCCGGCCTCGGCAGGCCCGGCCATGCTGGACCGGGCCGATGTGGTCCTGCTGCACGGCGGCCCCGACGGCCTCACCGGCGAGGGCGCCGAGCTGCTGCGCCCGGAGGACGCCGGGGTCGAGCCGCTCCCCGGCGGGGAGCCCGCCGGCCCCGACCACGACCCCTACGACGAGATCCCCCGGACCGGGCTGCGGATGCTCGACACCGACGGCGACGGCACCGACGAGATCGCGGTGACCACGTCCTTCCCCGCCGACGGCGGGACGGCGGTCCGGCCCGCCCCGATCTGGTTCTTCCGCCCCGGTGGGGACGGCGGGGGCTCCGCTCCCGCCCCGCTCGCCCCGGAGGACCTCGGCTCCCCGGGAGGGGCCGGCCTCCTCGCCCCCGGCTGACCTCGGGCGGGCCGGGACTCCCCGGCCCGCCTCCTCCAGGGACGCCCCCGGCCCTCCCCCGCACAGGTCAGGCCGCGCAGAACACCGCGGTGACCGAGGCGAGGAGCGTGGCGTAGTCGGGCGACCGGTCCGAGGCCGCGACCATGGTCAGGGTCCGGCCGTCGTCGGAGCGGTAGGCGTAGGTGCGGTACCCGAGCAGCTGCCCGCCGTGGCCCCACAGCTCGCCGCCGCAGGGGGCGTCGAACCGCTGCAGCCCCAGCCCGTAGTGGAAGCCCATGCCCATCGGCTCGGTCCTGCGCATCTCGGCGAGCGCGTCCGCCGAGGTGAGCTCGGCGGAGAGCAGGGCGTCCAGGAAGACGGCCAGGTCCCGGGTGCTGGAGACCATCTCGCCGGCGGCCCGGTCCAGTGACGGGTCCATCTCGGTGACGTCGACGGTGCGCCCGTCATCGAGGACGTCCTGGGCCCTGAGCGCCGGTTCCGGAATGCCGGGATCGGTGCCGGGGAGTACGGTGTCGCGCAGTTCCAGCGGTTCGATGATCCGTTTCTCGACCTCTTCTCCGTAGGGGTTCCCGGTGACCGCTTCGATCACTTCCCCGAGCAGCACGTAATTGGTGTTGGAATAGCGGAACCCCTCCCCGGGCGGGAAATAGGGCGGGTTCTCGAACGCGGTCCGCAGCAGTTCGCCGGCCGAATGGGAGCGGAACCGCTCACCGCCCCGCCAGCGGTTCGTGGACATGCCCGGTTCCTTCATGTAGTCGTACAGGCCGCTGGTGTGGTCGAGCAGCCGCCGCACGGTGATCGCCTCCCCGCCCGGGACGGTCCCGGGCAGGTGCTCCTCCACCGGGTCGTCGAGCCCGAGCAGCCCCTCCTCGGCGAGCTGCACGACCACCGCGGCCACGAACGTCTTGGTGACGCTGCCGATCCGGAACCGGGTGCGCCCGCCGAGGCCGCCGCCCTCTCCGGGGACCGCCTCCCCGGCGGTCCAGACCTTCTCCCCGGAGGAGTCCGTCACCTGGACGATCACCCCGGTCGCGCTCCCGCCCGCGATCCGGTCGGCGACGAACCCGATGGTCTCCTCCCGATATGCGGTGACCGCCACCGCCGCGGCGACCACCAGCGCTGCGACCGCCGCGGCGGTCGCGATTCCGATCCTCTTCGCCTTCTTCACGCCGATGACGATAGGAACCGGCACCGCCGCCGCACCATTGCGCGTTTCCGCATTTCCTCCTGCGGAGAACCGCAGTACCGAGCGGCCCGCCGCGGCGGCGGAGCACGCCCCCTCACCGGTCACCGCCGGGGAGGCCGCGGGCCGGGGCACGGCCCTGCGGCACGCCGGGCCCCGGCCGCACCGGAGCCCTGCCCGTGCGTCCCCGCCCGGCCGCTCCGAGGCGCCCGGTGCGCCCGCACCGCCCCCGGGACGGTGCGCGGCCCCGGCGGCGGCCGGGGCGGCGGGGGCGCCGCCGGCGCGGGGAAGTCCGCCCAGACGGTGAGGCCCGGGCACGGGCCGGGGCCGGCATCCGCCGGGCGGAAGCCCCAGGCCAGCGAGAGGGAGGCGACGAGGAGCAGGCCGCGGCTGCTCTCCGCCTCCAGCCACTCGGGGCCGAGGTAGGCGGGGACGCGGGGGCGGGTCGCGGCGCCGCCGGCGTCGGTGACCGAGAGCCGGAGCCGGTCCGCGCCGGCCCAGGACAGGGCGCGGACGGCCCGGCCCCCGGCGGCCCCGGTCGCGGTGTAGCTGACGGCGTTGGCGAACAGCTCCGAGGCGCACAGCTCGACGTCGGCCACCAGCCGGGCCGGGAAGCCGGCCAGGTCGGCGCGGACGTCGCGGCGGAGCCGGGCGGTGTGCCGCAGCGCACCGGGGTAGGCCCGGGGCTCCCAGTGCGCGAGGGGGCGGACGGCGGTCGGCGGGGAGACGGACATGCGGACACCTCCGGGGGCGAGAGGGCGGTCGTTCCCTTGCTGGCCCGGACGGCCCCGCCCGGGGGGGGCGGGGCGCGGCCCGGCGGAGCCGTGCGGCGGTGCGCGGCCGCCGCGCACCGCGGGCCGCCGCACCCGGGGCCGTACGGGACCGGGCCGGCCGCGCTCCGGCCGGGCCGGGGGCCCGACCCGCTCCCTCCAGGGCGCGGGCGCGGGAGAGGAGAGGGGACGGCGGCGGGGAGGCGGCGGCAGGGCGCCGTGCGGACTGCTCATGCCTCGAAGGTAGGCACCTGCGGCCGCCCGCGGGGAAGGACTTCTCCGGCTGTGGACAACCGCGGACACGACCGGCGGGTTCTGCCCTCCCCCGGATCCGGCCGCCCCTGCCCGGCGACGGCCGGAAGAGGACGGTGCGGGCCGTGTCCCGCCGTCCCGGAACCGGCCGCCGGTGCCCGCGCCTCCCGCGCGGGCCGTCCCGGACGCGAGGCCTCCGTCCTGGTGAGTAGCGGACCGGCCCCGCCTGGGTGGGCGTACTCAGGCGGGCGGAGGCGGCGGCGCGCACCCTGGTGCCATGGACACCACCAACGTGATCAGCGCACCGGTCGCGGCGGCCCCGGTCACCCGGGCGAAGTGGGCGGCGGTCCGCTTCGCCCTGGGCACCGCGGGCCGGCTCAGCACCGGCATCTCCATCGGCCACCGGCACGGCTTCGACAGCGGGACCATGCTGGACTACGTCTACCGGAACGAACCGCACGGGCGGCTCGGCATCGGCCGGCTCCTGGACCGGGTGTACCTGAACGCCGTCGGCTGGCGGGCGATCCGGGCCCGGCGCCGGCTGCTGACCGAGGTCCTGCGCACCGAGATCGAGCGCCGGGAGGACGTGGTGCGGATCCTCGACGTCGCCGCCGGCCCCGGCCGCTACCTGCAGGACCTCGCCGAGGACCACCCGCACCGGGTCCGGGTGCTCTGCCGCGACCTGGCCCCCGACGGGCTGGTCCGCGGCGAGGCGGCCGCCGCCGAGCGCGGCCTGGCCAACATCGCCTACGAGCGCGGCGACGCGCTCGACCCCGCCCCCGCACCGCTGCTCGGCGGGGCGCCCGACGTCATCGTCGTCTCCGGCCTCTACGAGCTGCTCCGCGACCCGGCCCTGGTGTCCGGTTCGATGGAGCGGCTGCGCGGCCTGCTCGCTCCCGGCGGCGTCCTGGTCTTCACCACCCAGGAGCGCCACCCGCAGCTGGAGTTCATCGCCAACGCGCTGACCGACCGGAACGGCGAGCCGTGGGTGATGGACTGCCGCCCGGCCGCGCTCACCGAGCGGTGGGCCCTGGGCGCCGGCTTCGCCTCGGTGGCCACCGAGCGCGAGGAGGTGGGGCTGTTCGCGGTCACCTCCGCCCGGGTGTGACCGCGGCCGCGCCCCGGGCCGCTCCGGCCCCGCCTTCGGCGCGGTGGACCGGTCCGGCTGGGAGGCGCACGGCCCGGTGGCCCGGTCCGGGCACGCCGGCGGGGCGCGCGGCCGCCGGCCGGCGGTCAGACCGCGGTGGCCTCGGCCGCCGCTCGCCCGGCCGCGCGGCCGGAGAAGAGGCACCCGCCGAGGAAGGTGCCCTCCAGGGCCCGGTAGCCGTGCACCCCGCCGCCGCCGAAGCCGGCCGCCTCGCCCGCCGCGTACAGGCCCGGCAGCGGGGTGCCGTCGGAGCGCAGCACCCGCCCGGACAGGTCGGTCTGCAGCCCGCCCAGGGACTTGCGGGTCAGGATGTTGAGCCGGACCGCGATGAGCGGCCCCGCCTTCGGGTCGAGCAGCCGGTGCGGCTCGGCGGTGCGGATCAGCCGGTCCCCGCGGTACCGGCGGGCGGAGTGGACCGCGGCCATCTGCAGGTCCTTGCCGAACGGGTTGGCCAGCTGCAGGTCCCGGGCGACGATCTCGCGGTGCAGCTCCGCGGCGTCGATCAGTCCGTCGCCGGTCAGCTCGTTCATCTTCGCGGCCAGCTCGGGCACGGTGCCGGCGACCGCGAAGTCGGCCCCGTTGTCCACGAAGGCCTGCACCGGCCCGGGCGCCCCGCCGCGCGCCCGCTTCAGCACGTCGGCGACGCGCCTGCCGGTCAGGTCCGGGTTCTGCTCCGACCCGGAGAGCGCGAACTCCTTCTCGATGATCTTGCGGGTGAGCACGAACCAGGAGTAGTCGTGGCCGGACTCCCCGATCGCCTTGAGCGTGGCGAGCGTGTCGAAGCCGGGGAAGTTCGGTGCGGGGAACCTGCGCCCCCGGGCGTCCAGCCAGAGCGACGAGGGGCCGGGCAGGATGCGGATGCCGTGGTCCCGCCAGATCGGGTCCCAGTTCTGCAGGCCCTCGGTGTAGTGCCACATCCGGTCGGCGTTGACCCGGCGCGCGCCGGCCCGCTCGCTGATCGCGAGCATCCGCCCGTCCACGTGCTCGGGCACCCCGGCGACCATCCGCTTCGGCGGCGGGCCCAGCCGCTCCGGCCAGTGCGCCCGCACCAGGTCGGGGTCGCCGCCGATGCCGCCCGAGGCGACCACCACCGCCTGCGCGGTGAGCTCGAACGCGCCGGCCTCCGCCCTGGAGCTCGCCGTGCCCCGGGCCGCCGCGCTGGGTTCCAGCACCGCGCCGCGCACCCCGGTCACCTCGCCGCCGGCGACCACCAGCTCGTCCACCCGGTGCCGGAACCGGAGCTCGATCAGGCCCTCCTCGGCCGCCCGGCGGACCCGGCGCTCGAACGGCTCCAGCACGCCCGGCCCGGTCCCCCAGGTGATGTGGAACCGGGGCACCGAGTTGCCGTGCCCGCCGGCGAGGCCGCCGCCGCGCTCGGCCCACCCGACGACCGGGAAGAACCGCACCCCCAGGGAGTTCAGCCAGGAGCGCTTCTCCCCCGCCGCGAACTCGACGTAGGCCCGCGCCCACCGGCGCGCCCAGTGGTCCTCGCCGAGCGGGTCGTCGGCGCCCCGGTCGAACCCGGCGCTGCCCTGCCAGTCCCACCAGGCCAGTTCGGCGGAGTCGCGGACGCCCATCCGCCGCTGCTCCGGCGAGCCGACCAGGAACAGCCCGCCGAAGGACCAGAACGCCTGGCCGCCCAGCCCGCTCTCGGGCTCCTGGTCCACCAGGACCACCTTGCGGCCCGCGTCGGCCAGCTCGGCGGCGGCCGCCAGCCCCGCGAGCCCGCCGCCCACCACGATCGCGTCGGCGTCCATCCGCCCGGCCTCCCTCCGGTCCGCCCGCCGGTCGCGGGCCGAGGGCCACAGCCTGCCCTGCGGGCGCCCGGCGGTTCCATGGCGATCGCGCATCGGGACAAGCAGGTTCATCACCGGGTGATGAACGCGGGGGCGCGGGCGGGGCCGCCGCGGCCGCTCCGGGGTAGCGTGCAGGGGTGCGCCGGACCGGCGCGGTTCATCACGGGGTGACAAGCGACGGGCGGCCGGGCCGCCCCGGGAGGCGCCGGTGGACACCGAGCGGCGGCGGGCCGTGGCCGACCTGCTGCAGGGCCGGCGGGGCGAGCTGGCCGCCACCGCCGTGCGGGCGGTGCGCGCGGAGGTCCCCGCCTACCGCCGCCTGGACGGCGAGCAGATCCGCGACGTCGCCGCCATCTCCTCCTGGACGCTGTCCCGGGTGACCGACGCGTGGGCGCGCGGCGACCGGCTGACCGAGCAGGACCTGGCCCGGTTCCGCGCGATCGGCGCGGCGCGCGCCGAGGACGGCCGCCCGGTCGCGGCGGTGCTGCGCGCCTACCGGGTCGGGGCCGGCGCCGCCGTCGACGCCGTCGCGCAGGTCTGCGGCGACCGGCTGACCGCCGGGGACATGGCCGCCCTGGCCCGGACGGTGCTGCACGCCATCGACGACCTGTCCGAGGCGATCAGCGGCGGCCACGCCTCGGCCCGGGAGCGGCTCGCCGCCGACCCCGGGCGGGCCCTGCGCGACCTGGTGGACGACCTGGTCGACGGCAGGCACAGCTCCGCCGGCGCGCTCGCCGACCGGGGCCGGGAGCTGGGCGTCGACCTGCCCGCCGAGCCGCTGCTGCTGGTGGCCGAGGCCGCCGGGCCCGGTGCACCGCTCGGCCGCACCGCCCTGGCGGAGCTCGCCGCGGACCTGGCCGGCCCCGGCGCGGGCCCGCTGGCGACGCTGCGCGGGCGGCGCGCCGTGCTGCTGCTCCGCGCGGACGGGCGGCCCGGTGCGGCGGAGGCCGCGAGGGCCCGGGGGCTGCGCGGGTGCGCCGTCCGGCTGGACTCCCCGGCCGGGGCCGCCGACGGGTACCGGCTCGCCTCGCACGCGCTGGACGCGGCGCCCGAGCACGCGTTCGCCGACCGGGCGGTGCTCGCCGACGCCGACGCGCACCTGCTGGCGCTGCTCCGGGCGCGCCCGGGGGCCGACCCGGCCGCCGTCGCCCGGACCGCGCTGGGCGCGCTCACCGAACCGGACAACCGGCACCTGCTGGACGGGCTGGCCGCGTTCCTGTCCACCGGTTCGGCCACGGCCGCCGCCGGGCTCCTGCACCTGCATCCGCAGACGCTGCGCTACCGGCTGCGGCGCGCCTCCGAGCTCACCGGGCGCGACCCGCGCACCCCGTGGGACCGGCTGGTGCTGGACGTGGCCCGGCACCTGGTCCCGCAGCGCGCGGGCGGCTGAGCGGCGCCGGACCTGCGGGCGGGGCGGGTCAGAGCCGGTCGAGCCGGGGGAAGACGACGCGCCGCAGGATGATCGTGACGGCGGCCGCCGCGGGCACCGCGAGGAGCGCGCCGACCAGGCCGAGCAGCGCGCCGCCGATGAGCGCGGAGGTGATGGTGGCGGTCGGCGCGACGTCCACCGAGCGCTGCATGATCCGCGGGGCGATCACGTAGCTCTCGATCTGCTGGTAGACGAGGAAGAACGCCAGGGTCACCGCGCCCATGACCGGGTCGCCGACGGCGACCGCCCCGGCCGCGGCCAGCGCGCCGATGGTGGTGCCGATCAGCGGGATGAGCGCGGTCACCCCGACCACCATGGCCGCGGTCAGCGCGTAGCCGAACCCGATGGCGGTCAGGTAGAGGAAGGCGACCGTCCCGCCGATCGCGGCGATGAGCAGCTGCCCGCCGATGAAGTCGCCGACCCGGTGGATGATCTCGTCGCCCAGCTCGCGCACGCCCGCGCGGCGGGAGCGCGGGACCAGCCGGTAGGCGGTCTCGGTGATGCCGGGCAGCGACGCCATGAAGAACAGGGTGAGGATCAGCACGGTGAACCCTGCGGCCAGGGAGTTCAGCACGGCCTGGCCGATGCCGAACACCCCGCCGAACACCCGCTGGCCGAAGTCGGCGCTGGTCAGGAAGGCCTGGAGTTGCTCGATCAGGCCGAACCTGCGGTCCAGGTCGGCCATCAGCCGGTTCTCCTGGAGCTGCTCCACGTACCCCGGGATGGCGCCGGCGAACTCGCTGATCTGCGCGGTCAGCGGCGGCACCAGGGTCCAGACGAACACCGTCACCGCCAGGACGAGCGCGGCGCACACCGCGACGATCGCCGCCCAGCGGGGCAGCCCCCGCCGGCGCAGGAACTCGATGATCGGGTTGAGCCCGACCGCGATGAAGAGCGCGACCAGGATGTTGATGAAGACGGCGTGTATCTCTGCCAGCGCCTCCACCAGCATCCAGGCGGTGAGCACGCCGAGCGCGCCGGTGAAGCCCATGATGAAGAAGTTGACCCGCCGCTGCCGGCCCGTCGGGAGGCCGGGCGGTTCCACGGCGATCTCCGCCGCCGGCCGGGGCTTCCGTTCCGGCCCCTCCGGCCCCGGCTCCCCCGCCGCGCCCCCGCCGGTCGGCGCCTCCGCGGCCCGGTCCCGCCGCTCCTGCCGGGCACCGTCCGGGCGCTCTTCCCCGGCACCGCCCGGGCGCTCCGCCCCGGGCCCGTCCGCACCGGGCTCCTGTCGATCGCCCACTCCGGCCTCCCCACTGCCGCCGACGCGATCACGTTAGCGCGCCCCCGCCCGCGCGGCCGGTACCTCGGCGGGCCGCGCGGCTCCGACCGGAGCCGCGCGGTGCGGTAACGGCGCGGCCCTCCGGGGCCCGTTCCGGGGGCGCCGGAGAGCGGCGGGACCGGAGACCGGTGGGAACCGGCACTCCGCGCGCTCGGCGGGCGAACCGCGCCGCCGCCGGACGCACAGGGCGCCGTTCCGCGGCGGCCACGGCGGGGCGGGCACCGGATCACCGACCGGACCCCGGCTCGGCCCCGAACGGGGAGGACGCGCTCCGGGATGCGCGGGGTCCGGCCCGCGGGCCGTGGGCACGGCGGCCTTCGGACGTCTCCGGAGCGGGGTGGAGGCGTCCGCCGCCCGTCCTCCCCGCCGCGGCGGGGAGGGCGGGCGGCCGAAGAGCCGGTTCCTTACAGGGCGGCCCCGGTGTGCACGGCGACCGCGCTCTCCGGCGGGACGGTGACGGCCAGCTCCCCGGAGGAGACCCGGAGCGTCTGCGAGGTGCAGCCGCCGTCCTCGACCAGCCCGGAGGCCACGTCGCAGTAGTCGCCGTCCGGCAGCGAGGTGGGCAGGACCGTGGTCCACGGCTCGGCGGAGGCGTTGAACGCCGCCGCGCCGGCGCCGTCCCGCTCCAGGGCGGCGCGGTCGGCGGCCGAGCCGTCGTCGAGCCAGGTCACCCCGGTCCCCTCCACCGCGCCGGTGAAGCCGGGCATGCCGTTGAGGGCGCGGTGCTCGCAGACCCACCGGCCGCCGCCGCAGTCGGTCGGCTCGGTGGTCCCGTCCGCGGCCGACGGCGGCCCCTCGTCGGTGCTCCCGGTCCAGTCGTAGCCGGACATCACCTTGGCCGTGCCGTACCCCTGGGCCAGCAGGAACGCCTGGGCGAGGTCGTAGCGGTCGCGGTCGGTGCGGTGGGTGAGCACCGGGTCGCTCCGCTGGGTGTCGTGGTTGACCACGAAGGAGACCGCGCTCTCCGAGGGCAGCAGCCCCTCGCCCAGCCCCTTGGCGGCCTGCAGGTCGCCGGCGGCGAACAGCTCGCTGATCCGCCGCTGGTAGCCGAACTCGGTGACGTCGCCGATGCCGGTGTACTCGCCGCCGCCGATGGCGCCGTCGGCGATGACCTCCTGGAAGACGTAGGGCGGCCGGTCCCAGCCGGGCACGGTGCCCTCCAGCCGGTCCACCACGGCCGCGACGTCCTCGGGCGGCATGTGCTTGGCCGCGTCGATCCGGAACCCGGCGACGCCCATTCCGATCAGCGAGTTCAGGTAGTCGGCGAGGCGGTCGCGCACGTAGTCGTCGCCGGTGGACAGGTCGCTGAGCCCGAGCAGCTCGCAGGTGCGCACCTCCCACGGGTCGGACCAGTCCTCGATGTCGCGGCCGCACTCGTCGGCGTGGAAGTCCTGCCGGGAGTAGCCGTACACGCCGTCGCCGAACAGGTCGGGGTAGGTGTACTTCCCGTACTCGGTGCCGGCGCTGCCGGGGCCGGAGCCGACCGACCCGGTCCCGGTCATGTGGTTGATGACCGCGTCCACGTAGATCTTCACCCCGGCGCCGCGGCAGCGGTCCACCATGTCGGCGAAGTCGGCGGCGGTGCCGCGCCGGGTCTGGTCCAGCCGGTAGCTGACCGGCTGGTAATCCTGCCACCAGGGGTGCCCCTCGCCGGACAGGACGACGTGCTCCTGCGGCGGCGACACCTGGACGGCCGCGTACCCGGCGGGGCCGAGGAAGTCCTCGCACTCCCGGGCGACGGACTCCCAGCGCCACTGGAACAGGTGGACGATGGGCCCCTCTCCGCTCCCGGCGGCGGCCGCGCCGCCCGCGCCCGGTGCGACGGAGTCGGGGGAGGCGGGGGCGGCGGAAGCGGAGGCGGGCGCGGCGGCGAGGGGGACGGCGGTGAGCAGCGCCGCGAGTGCGATCGCGGCGGTTCTTCGGAGGAACATTGCGCGCTCCTTGCAGCGGGGGGTGCGGCGGCCGCCCCGGCGCCGAGGACGGCCACCCGGTAAATTTCTTGCGGAGATTGCAAGAAATTTCAATCACCGCGCAAGATACCAGCGGGGGGCCGCCTTGGGAACGGCCCCCGCGCGTTCTTCCGGAATTCACGCGGACGTCCCCCGACCGGCCCGGACAGGGCGGACCCGGCCACTACCGTCGGCCCCGTGACGACTTTCGTGCACACTGCGGACCTGCACCTGGACAGCCCGCTGCGCGGGCTGTCCCCGAAGCGCCCGGAGGCCGAGCGGCTGGCCCGGGACGCCACCACCGACGCGCTCGGCCGGCTCGTGGCCGCCGTGCTGGCCGAGTCGGCCGACGCCCTGGTCATCGCCGGCGACCTGTGGGACGGCGGGCACCACCGGGAGGAGACGGTGCGCCGCTTCCGGGAGCACATGGGGACCCTGCACGACGCCGGCGTCGCGGTGTTCGTCGCCGACGGCGCCCACGACACCGCCTACCCCGGCCGGCACGCCTGGCCGATGCCGCCCAACGTGCACCGGTTCGGCCACGAGCGGCCGGAGACCCGGGTGCCCGACGGCCTCGGGCTGGCCCTGCACGGGCACGGACCGCACGCCGCCGGCTCCCCCGTCCCCGACTTCCCCGCCCCGGTCCCGGGCGCCGTCAACGTCGGCGTCTGGCACTGCGGCCGGGCCGGCGGCGCGGGCCCGGCCGCCGAGCGCGCCCTGGCTGGCCTGGGCTACCAGTACTGGGCCCTGGGGCACCTGCACCGGCGGACCGTCGCCTCCGCCTCCCCGTGGATCGTCCACCCCGGTGCCCTGCAGGGCCGCGGCGCCGACGAGTCCGGCCCCAAGGGCGCGACGCTGGTCTCCACCGGGGGCGGCGCCGTCACCGGGGTCCGCCACCTCGACCTCGCCCCGGTGCGCTGGGAGGTCATCGACGTCGACTGCGCCGCCGGCCTCTCCGAGGCCCTGGACCGCGCCCGCACCGCCCTGCGCCGGGCCGCCGCCCTGCTGGTCCCCGGGGCGAGACTGGCCGCCGTACTCCGCCCGGTGCACGGCGCCGTGGCCGACGACGCACTCCGCGCCCTGGTCGACCGCCTCGACCGCGACGACGTGCCCGGAGTGGTGTCGGTGAGCGCCGCCCCCGCCCAGGCCGGCGGCCTGCCCGCCCCCCGCTCCGCCCTGGAACGCTCCCACCTCCCCCACGGAGCAGCCGCCCCCGCCTAAGCGCAGCGCCCAGGCCGTCCGCCCCGATGGCGGCACCGGAACGGATGGGGCGAAGGTAGTCCCCCGGGCGCGGCGCCCCACGGGGCGAGGGTTCAAGCGGGCGGCGAAGGCGGGAGGAGGGACCGGCCGGTCGGTCCGGCGCGGCACCCCACGGAGCGAGGGCCAAAGCAGGCGGCGACGGCGCAGGCAGGAACAGGGCACAGGCCTCACCCGGGCGCGGCGCCTCACGGAGCGGAGGTTCAAACGGGCAGCGACGGCGCCGGTGGGGCGGGGCGCAGGCCTCACCCGGGCGCGGCGCCCCACGGGGCCAGGGTTCAAGCAGGCGGCGACGGCGGGAAGGGGCACCGGCCGGTCGGTCCGGCGCGGCTCCCCGCGGAGTGCAGGTTCGGGCGGGCGGCGACGGCAGCGGTAGGGGCAGGGCCGGGCGTCTCACCCGGGCGCGCGCCCCACGGGACCAGGGTTCAAACGGGCGGCGAGGGCGGGAGGGGGCCGGGCGCCGCGTTCACCGGCCCGGCCCGCGCCCACCAGGGAGCCTTATCCCCTATGCCGGTTTTGCGGCAGGGAACGGGCGGGCGCGGGGGCGCCCTGCGCACCGCGAGAGCACCCCGATTACATCTACCAGCGAGTAGTAAGCCCCGAGACCCCCACCACCCCCTCGCCGATCACCCAGAGTGGCCGACCGGAGGGACGAATACGACATCTCGTTCCCCCGCTACCCCTTCCCGGGTTCCGGCCCCCTGCCTTGCGGCCTTCCGGGCGCCTCGAACCCCCCAACACCGGCCCGATCGAGGCGATCCGGGGCTTCCAGGGGCCGATCCGGACCGGGATGCGCGCCCAGGAATCACCGGGGTGCTCTCGCGGTGCGCAGGGCACCCCACCCCACCATCACCCTGCGTATTCACCCAGGTCAGAGAGGGGCAGCGGTTTCAGGAACGGCCGGCCCCGCCGCCCGGGGCGACACGGGCACGGCGATCCCGCCCCACGAGAAGCCGCACCCGGGCGACCACCCCCGCCACGCCCCTACCTGCGCCTTCGCTGCCCGCTTGAACCCTCGCTCCGCGAGACGCCGAGCCCGGGCGACTACCTCTGCCCCGCCCCACCTGCGCCGTCGCCGCCGGTTTGAACCTGCACTCCGTGAGGCGCCGCGCCCGGGTGAGGCGCCCGCCCCGCCCCCACCTCTGCCGTCGCCGCCGGCCTGAACCGCCACCCCGTGAAGCGCCGCACCCGACCGACCGGCCGGTCCCCCTCCCCGCCGTCGCCGCCCGCTTGAACCCTGACCCCGTGGGGCGCCGCGCTCGGGCGACCGCCTTTGCCCCGTCCCTACTTCTTCCTCTGCTGTCCACCCGTGTCGCCGACGGGCCCGGCGGGAGTGGGGGCTGCTGTGAGGCATAGGCTCGGATGCCGAGAACCATCGGCCGAGGCCGCTGCCCGGCCGGGACACGACCCCGCAGAGGAGGCCCCGATGACCGTGCTCGGTGGATCGGACATCGAACTGCACCCGCTCGTCCTGGGCGGCAACACCTTCGGCTGGACCAGCGACGAGGCCGCCTCGCACCGGATCATGGACGCCTACCTGGACGGCGGCGGCACGCTCATCGACACCGCGGACGGCTACTCCGCGTGGGTCCCGGGGAACTCCGGCGGCGAGTCGGAGCGGACCATCGGCTCCTGGCTGAAGGCGGGCGGCCGCCGCGACTCCGTCGCCATCGCCACCAAGGTGAGCAGCCACCCCGAGTTCCCGGGCCTGTCCGAGAAGAACGTCAGAGCCGCCGCGGAGGCGTCGCTGCGCCGCCTGGGCACCGACCGGATCGACCTGTACTACGCGCACTTCGACGACCCGGACACCCCGCTGGAGGAGACCGTCGCCGCCTTCGCCGCCCTGGTCCAGGAGGGCAAGGTCCGGCACATCGGGCTCTCCAACTACACGCCGGAGCGGCTCCGGGAGTGGCTGGAGACCGCCGACCGGCTCGGCGCCGACCGGCCCGTCGCGCTCCAGCCGCACTACAGCCTGGTGCACCGGAACACCTACGAGCCGGAGCTGCGCGACATCGCGGTGGACGCCGGCATGGGCGTGCTGCCCTACTACGGGCTCGGCGGCGGCTTCCTCACCGGCAAGTACCGCACCCGCGCCGACCTGGAGGGCCGGTCCCGCGGCGCCACCGTGGAGCGGTACTTCAGCGACGCCGGCCTCGCCCTGGTCGACGTGCTGGCCGAGATCGCCGACGCGCACTCCGCGGAGATCCCCACCATCGCCCTGGCCTGGCTGCTGACCCGCCCCGGCGTCGCCGCGGCCCTGGCCAGTGCCAGCCGCCCGGAGCAGCTCCCGGCCCTGCTCGCCGTCGCCGACACCGTCCTCACCGACGACGAGAGCGCCGCCCTCACCCGCGCCTCGGACGCCGCCGCAGCGGGCTGAGCGGACTGAGCGGGCTGACCGCCCCGCGACGGCCGCGTCCCGCCAGGACGGCCGGAGGAACCCCGCGGCCAGGAGCCTGCGGCCGGAAGCCCGTGGCGGGGAGCCTGCGGCCGGGAGTCCGCGCCAGTAGCCCATGGCCAGGAGCCTGCGGCCGGAAGTCCGTGGCAGGAGCCCATGGCCAGGAGCCCGCAGCCGGAAGCCCGTGGCGGATCCCCTTCTCTGCTGGATAGATTCCGACGCACACCGGGAGGACCGACGGACAAGGGGATCCAGTGGGGACAGGGCGGAAGGTCGGCGGCTTCCGGCTGGTGCGCGAGATCGGCTCGGGCGGGTTCGGCACGGTGCACCTGGGAGAGGACTCCTCGGGCCGGCAGGCGGCGGTGAAGCTGCTCCACCCCCACCTGGCCAAGGACGCCCGGGTGCGCGGGTACTTCGCCCGGGAGCTGGACAGCATGCGCCAGGTGCAGGGGTTCTGCCTGGCCGAGGTCCTGGACGCCGACGCCGGGGCCGCCCGGCCCTGGATCGCCACCGAGTACGTCAAGGGCCCCACCCTGGAGGAGGACGTCCGCGACCGCGGCCCGCGCACCGGCGGCGAACTGCAGCGCCTGGCCATGCACACCATCACCGCGCTCAACGCGATCCACGCCGCCGGGGTGGTGCACCGCGACCTCAAGCCCGCCAACATCCTGCTCGGCCCGGACGGCCCCCGGGTGATCGACTTCGGCATCGCCCGGGCCCTGGACGCCGACACCTCTTCGGCCACCCGGATCGGCACCCTGGGCTACATGGCGCCCGAGCAGATCGAGGGCACTTCCCTGGGGCCCTCAGCCGATGTGTTCGCCTGGGGGGCGGTCATGATCCACGCGGCCACCGGCGCCGAGGCCTTCCCCGGCCCCACCCAGGCCGCCCGCATCAACCGCGTCCTCACCCGCCCGCCCGAGACCGGCGGCCTCGCCGACCCGCTGCTCGGCATCGTCCTGGCCTGCACCGCCAAGGACCCCGCCGAGCGGCCCACCGCGCGCCAGGTGTGGGACATGCTCCTCACCGGCCGCAGCACACCCCCGCCGGCCGGGGACGACACGCCGACCACCGAGTACACCGCCCCCGCCGGCGGCGATCGGAGCGGACCCGCGGCCGACCCGGGCTCCTGGCGCAGCAGCTGCACCGACCGGACCCCGTTCACCGTGGACGCGCTGCTCCCGGAGGGGTTCGTCTCCTACAAGGGGATCGAATTCGCCCGGGTGGCGTCGGGGATCCAGCCGTGCGACCTGGCCGCCACCGGTGAGGGATCCGCCAGCGCCGGCGATGTGGTCGAGAAGTTCATCGCCCTGGGCTGCACCCGGCTGGCGGCCGGGGTCTACACGGAGCAGCCCGGCCCCCTCGCCACGGCGCACAACCCGGTCACGGTCTCGGTGTCGGTCTTCCCCTTCCCGGACAAGGCGAAGGCCGTCGAGATGTACGAGTTCCTGAGCGGCCCCGCGCACTGGAACCTGACCACGTGGCGCCCGCAGTGGCATATCGGCACGCTGTTCCGGAGGTCCGGCCCCGACGTCAGGCCCTTCGTCCCCGGCCGGAAGCACTTCCGCTGGTGCCACCGGCGCTGGCACTACCGCTACCTGATCATCGCGATGGCCTACCGGGCCGACCTCACCACCGACGGCGGCATCGGGCCGTGGCTCGAAGCGGCCGCCCACAAGGCGGCCGTGTCCAGCGGACCGGAGAACCACCGGGCGTGACGGGCCTCGCCGACCGGGCCCGCCCCTCGGGGCGGTGGTCTTGACGCTGCGGCCCTGCCAGCGCGCCGTGTCAGGGCCGCAGCGTCAAGACCACCGCGAGGAAGGCCCGGCCGGGCCGGTCAGGGGCGCTCGGTGGTGTGCATCGCCTCGTCTTCGGGCCCTTCCTCCTCCTCGGCGTACTCGGCGTAGCCGTCCTCCTGCTCGCCCGGGCGGCGCTCCTGGGCCACTTCCGCGTCGATGCCCAGCTCGCCGGCGGAGTCGTCGTCGACCACGTCGACCTCGCCTTCCGGCGGGTCGTCGATGTAGCGCTCCCACAGGGAGAGATCGCTCTCCTGCTCGTCGTCGCCCATGTCGGCCTGGAGCCTGCGCTCCTCGTCCCGTGCGCGGCGGATTCGGGCGTCGTCGCCGCCCGACCTCTCCGACTGCCACTCCGGATTCCGCTCGCTCATCGCCTTTCCTTCCCTTCGGTTCTCCCCTGCGCCGGCTCCGGCCCGCCGCCCTGCGAGGGCCCGGCCGGTATCCGGAGGACGAACATCGCCCCGCCGAGCAGCGGGCTCTCCTGAGCGGTCAGCGTCCCGCCGTGCGCCTCGGCCACCCCGCGCGAGATCGCCAGGCCCAGGCCGGAGCCGCCGGGGTCCTTCCGGCGCGACTCGTCCAGCCGGGCGAAGCGCTCGAAGACCCGCTCCCGCTCCTCCTCCGGGATGCCCGCGCCGTCGTCGTGCACCTCCAGCACCGCCTCCGGCCCGGCCGGGCCCTCCTCGGTGCGGACCGCGATGAGGATCCGCGACCGGGCGTGCCGCTCGGCGTTGGCGATCAGGTTCACCAGCAGCCGGGCCAGCCGCAGCCGGTTGCCGCGCACCGCGGCGCCCGGTTCCAGGTCGGTGTCGATGCGCGCCGCCCCGGCGGCGCGGTGCCCGGCCTCGGCCCGGGCCAGTTCGGCCAGGTCCACCCGCTCCTCGGCGCGGGCGACGTCGGCGTCCAGCCGGGCCAGCTCCAGCAGGTCGCTCACGATCCGCTGCAGCCGCTCGACGTCGCCGAGCACGCTCTCCAGGGACCGCCGCGCGGCGGTGTCGCCCAGCTCCGGGTCGGTCAGCTCCACCTCCAGCCGGGCTCGCATACCGGCGATCGGGTTGCGCAGCTCGTGCGAGGCGTCGGAGACGAAGCTGCGCTGCCGCTCCATGGCGGTCTGCAGCCGGTCCAGGGTGGCGTTGGCGGTGCGCGCCAGGTCGGCGAGCTCGTCGCCGGTTCCGGGCAGGGTGAGCCGGCGGCCGAGGTCGGTCGCGGACATCCGCTCCAGGTCGGAGCGGATGCTCTCCACCGGGCGCAGGATGCGGCCGGTGCCCCACCAGGTGATCCAGCCGACCACGAGCAGCACCACGAGGGCGACGGCGGCCAGGCCGAACTCCAGCAGGAGGCCGTCGGTCACCTCGGCCGAGACGACCGCGGCGTAGACGATGACCGGGCCGTAGGCGCTGCTGTCCGTCTCGAAGCCGGCCACCACCAGGCAGCGCCCGGAGAGGCGCTCCGGGCAGACCTCGTCGTCGACTCGGAAGTCGTTCTCGGCGGGCCGCTTGCCGGTGAGCGGCGGACGGTCCTGCATCGCGTCGCTGGCCGCGACCACCTCGCCCGCCTCGTCCACCACCTGGATCCGGAGCACTCCGTCGGTCGGCGGGATGGGCTCGGAGTAGCCGGACTCGGCCAGGTGCAGGGCGACCTGGCGGGCCGCCTGGGCGGCCCGGTCCACCTGCTCGCGCTCGATCTCGTGCCGGAGCACGACGGAGACGACGGTGATGCAGATCAGGATGACCGGGGCGACCACTCCCAGGGCGCGCACGGTCATCCGCGCCCTGATCGAGCGCGGCCGCGCCAGCCGCCAGCCGCTCATGGCCCCCCGTGGTCTCTGCGCCGCCCTGTCCGTCGATCCTCCCAACCGGGCGGCCCGGACCGGGCGGCGAACACAGCACGGAAACGGACTTTTGTCATCTATTTACCGGTGGGGCCGGTGCGGCCCCGGTGATGTCAATCGGTTGTTGCAACGAGGAAGTCGTTGAGGGCCTCGGCCGGGGTGCGGTAG
>NZ_ANBB01000093.1 GCF_000341105.1 Nocardiopsis potens DSM 45234 | reverse complement strand
AAGCTTGTCACTCTCCTCGTCGCTCCGGAGGTCCGCCGCGTCAACCCACATAACGCGCCTCAGGCCGCGTGGAAAGGCAAAACGCCATGCGCGCAGTCCGATATCACCAGTACGGCGGTGTGGAGACCCTCGTGGTCGAGCAGGTGCCGGACCCGCATCCCGGGCCCGGAGAGATCCGCATCCGCGTCGCGGCGGCCGGGGTCAACCCCGTCGACTGGAAGGTGCGTTCCGGTGCGGTGCACGAGATGCTCCCCGTGGAGCTGCCCGCGATTCCCGGGCGGGATGCCGTCGGTGTGGTCGACGAGATCGGTGAAGGGGCGCAGGGGGTGGGCGTCGGCGACCGCGTCTTCGGGCTGGGCGGTGTCACCGGTGCGACGGCGGAGCTGGCCGTGCTCTCGGCCTGGGCCCCTGCGCCCGGCACGTGGAGCGTCGAGGAGGCCGCCGGCGCCGGTCTGGCGTCCGTGACCGCGTTGGGCGGGCTGAAGGCGCTCGGTCCCCTGCGCGGGCGCACTCTCCTCATCGAGGGGGCCGCCGGAGGCGTGGGCAGCGCCGCGGTCGAGATCACGGTGGCTCAGGGCGCAACCGTGATCGGGACGGCCCGCGAGCGCAACCACGAGTTCCTCGCCTCCCTCGGAGCCGTCCCCACCACCTACGGCACCGGCCTCGCCGAGCGCCTGGCCGCCCTGGCCCCGGACGGCGTCGACATCGTGCTCGACACCGCGGCCTCCGGGTCCCTGGCCGATCTCGTCGCGATCGCGGGCGACCCTGCCCGCGTGGCGACGATCGCCGACCACGCCAATGCGCAGCGCCTGGGTGTGCATCCGGCCAACGCGGAGAACGACTCCGCGCTCCTCGCCGAAGCGGGCGAACTCGGTCGGCAGGGCCGCTACACACCGCGCATCGAGCGGAGCTACCCCCTCGAACGGATCGCGGAAGCGCACGCGTACGCCGAGCGCGGGCACACTCGGGGGAAGATCGTGGTCCGCATCTGAGCTCGTCCCATCGTGCGGGCCCTGCGGCCGAAGCCGCGGGGTCCGCACCTCCCGCCACTGCAGCGATTCGACCACTCACAGCGGTGTGAAGCGCAGTCCGGGGGCGACCTCATCCGGGGCCAGGAAAGCCAGCTCACTGGTGACGATGGGGCCGCGGAGATATCCACCGAAGCAGGTCTGCGATCCGCCGCTCGTGGTCAACCGCAGCCCGCGCATCGCGAAGTGATTCGGTGCCTCTTCGCATTCCGGCTCACGGCTGATGGTTTCGACACCGGTGATCGGTTCGGTCACCAGGGATCTCAGCGGATGGTCCGGAGAGGCCGGCACAACGGGCGTGCGCCGGGAGAAGCCCCGGTACCAGAGGCTCTCCGACATCGCCCGCGCCGGATCGCCGATGAATATGAGGTTTCCCCAGCCCTCTTCCAGATCGATCAGCCACTCCTCCCCGGCGTCTCCGAGAAGCAGGACGGCACCGTATTCGGTGCGGGGCTCCTCTTCGAGTTCGTGATCGTGCAGGCGGAGCACCGCCCGGAGGCGCCGGCCCAGGAGCCTGCGGGCCAGCCGCCTGTTCCTCGGCAAGTAGTCGTGGATGCTCACGCGCCCGACCCTGCCACCGGAGCAGGAGGCGGGTCACCCTTTTTTCAAGGGGTGGTGGCGGGCGGGCGGCGGCCACCGGACGGCCCTTGATCCGGCTTGCCGGGAGCGACTGCGGCAGGGGTCGCCGTCACCTGCCCAGCCCCGCCGCCTTCCGCACCTCCGCCACGAGCTCTCCCCACTTCGGCAGCCGGGCGTCCTGCGGGGCATCCGGGTCGTACAGCACCGTGACGGCCGGCATCGACTCCAGTGTCTCCAGGGAGCGCTGGAACGCGGGGTGCGCGGCGAGCTGGGGTTTGCAGCTCGGGACCACGACCGTGGGCACGCCGTAGCCGGCCATTTCGCAGAGCAGGCCGATGGCGAAGCAGTCGGCGATGCCCTGGGCGAACTTGTTGGTGGAGTTGAAGGTGAGCGGGCAGGCCAGCACCGCGTCCGCCGGGGGCAGGGACTTGCCGGTGCCGGGCATCCGGTACTCCACCCGGACCTGTTCGCCGGTCAGCTCGGCCAGCCGCTCGGGCTGGTGGAACCGGGTGCCGTTGGGGGTGGACAGCACGGTGACGCTCCAGCCGTCGTCCTGGAGCAGTTCCACCAGCTCCGGTACGCCTTCGGGCGACAGGGCGCCGGAGACCACGAGGTAGAGGGTCGGGGAAGCCACGGGGTTCGCCATGGAGGCGAGTCTAGGAGCGGGCCCCGGCGCCGCCCGGCACCGGGGCGGCGGGGAGCACCCGGCCAGAATGAGCACCATGACCCTGCTGGAGTTCCTGAACGCCCGCCTCGACGAGGACACCGACCAGGCGAGGTACGCCGCCTCCATGGCCGACGGAGCCGAGTGGCGCGCGGAGTACCACGAGGTCGTGCGGAGGGAGGCCGGTGGAGACCGGAAGAACCGGCAGGTCGCCGAGGGGACGGCCTTCGGAGGGGCCGATGTCGCCCGCCACATCGCCCGCCACGACCCCGCGCGGGTGCTGCGGGAGGTCCGGGCGAAACGGCGCCTGGCCCGTTTCGCGCTCGCGCAGGCCGCGGCCGTCGACGCCGAATACGGCTGCCGCCACGGCGCCGACGAGATCGCGGCCGGCGAGTGCCCGGATCATCGGCCGGAGGTCGATGCGGGCCTTCGCGCTCTTGCCGCCGTGTACGCGGACCACCCGGACTACCGGGAGGAATGGGCCCTGTGACCGTGCGGAGGCGCCCCCGGCCGCTGCCCGGCGGGGGCGCCGCACTCGTCCCCCGGCGGCGTCCTGTGCCGGCGGCGCCCTGAGCCGCCGTTCCGCTGACGACCGGGGCGGCGCCGTCCCGCCCCGCTATGCCGGTTCCCGGCCGTCCGCGCGCCATTGCGATACATAGAGTTGGTTTTCGACTACTTTCAGTCATCTGATCCGCGCTCGTCCGGGCGCTCGGCTGGAAGGGGTCGCCGTGATCCGCTCTGCGCGCATCCGTCCGCTGCGAGCCGTGGCGGCGGGGGCCGCCGCAGTGGTGCTGTCGGGGGCGCTCGGCGCCCCCGCGGCCGGTGCCGCGGAGAAGGACGTACCGGTCGCCGTCGGGGTGCGCCTGGCGTCGCTGGCGTCCCCGGCCACCGGCGGGCGGGAGGACACCGCGCTGCTCACCGCCGAACTCGGCGGCGAGGACGGCGCGCGGGTGGAGTACCTGGACGCCGGGGCGGTCGCCGCGACCGCGACCGTGCCGAAGATGGCGAAGGCGCTCACCGCGCCGGCCGGGCGGGACGTGGTGGCCGCCGTCAACGGCGACTTCTTCGACATCGGGGCCACCGGCGCCCCGCGCGGGGCCGCGATGCGGGGCGGCGAGGTGCTGAAGTCGCCCACCGGCGACCGGGTGCAGGCCGCCGTCTTCGACGAGGACGGCACCGGGCGGATCGGCGCCGTCCGCTTCGAGGGCACCGCGGACCTCCCCGGCGGCGAGGTGGAGCTGGACGCGCTCAACGCGCACGTCATCCCGGACGGCGGCCTGGGCCTGTACACCTCCGAGTGGGGCGACCACTCCCGGAAGGGCGCGGCGAAGGGCGCGAAGCGGGTGGCCGAGGCGGTCGTCGCCGGCGACGTCGTGCGCGAGGTCCGCGGCAAGGCGGGCGGCGGCGCGATCGAGGAGGGCACCGAGGTCCTGGTGGGCCTGGGGAAGGCCGCCGACCGGGTGGCCGAGCTGGACAAGGGCGACACCGTGTCGGTGGACTACCGGCTGGACTCCGGCGGGCCGGCGCGCACCGTCATCGGCGGCCACCGGGTGCTGGTCCGCGACGGCGCCCCGACCGGGGCGAGCGACGGGGCGCGGCACCCGCGCACCGCGATCGGGTTCTCCGCCGACGGGCGGAGGATGTTCCTGGCCGCCGTGGACGGGCGGATCTCCGGCGTCCCCGGCGCGACCCTGCCGGAGGTGGCCCGGGTGCTCGCCGACGCCGGCGCCGACCAGGCCCTGGAGCTGGACGGCGGGGGCTCCTCGGCGCTGCTCGCCCGCTCCCTCGGCGAGGAGGGGCTGAAGAAGCGCAACCGCAACGGCGGGGACGGGGAGCGCCCCGTCCCCAACGGGCTGGCGGTCACCGCGGTCTCCGGCGACACCTTGGCCGCCGGCCCGGCCCCGGCCCCGCTGCCGCGCGCACTGCCCTGGCCCGCCGCGTACACACCCGGGGCGCCCGCGCCGGCCGCGCACTGACCCGCCCGCGCGGTGCCGCGGAGGGGACCGGGCGCCGGCGAGGGGCCGTGCGAAAAAGCGACTCTCCGCGTGTCGCTTCGCCGACCGCCGAAAGGAATGCCGGCCTTGGAGGCCGAATATCGCTTTTAAAACACTGCGCCCGACAATTTGCGTACAGGCGAGGGGTTTGCCGTAATGGCGGAACAGCAAAAGTCCACTTCCGGCGCGGCAAAAGTCTCGTTGCCGACGCTCACCGCGATGGTCGTGGGGTCGATGGTGGGCGCCGGCGTGTTCTCCCTGCCGCAGCGCTTCGCCCAGGAGACCGGGGTCGCCGGCGCGCTGATCGCCTGGGCGATCGCCGGCGTCGGCATGCTGACGCTCGCCCTGGTCTTCCAGCGGCTGGCCGTGCGCAAACCCGACCTCGACGCGGGCGTCTACGCCTATGCCAAAGCCGGGTTCGGGGAATACATCGGCTTCTTCTCCGCGGCCGGGTACTGGGCCAGCGCCTGCGTGGGCAACGTGACCTACTGGGTGCTGATCATGTCCACCCTCGGGGCGGTGTTCCCCGCGCTCGGTGCGGGCGACACGGTCGTCGCCGTCGCGGTGTCGTCGGTGGGCCTGTGGCTCTTCTTCCTCATGATCCGCCGGGGCACCAAGGAGGCGGCGGCGATCAACCGGATCGTCACGGTCGCCAAGCTGCTGCCCATCATCGTCTTCGTGCTGCTGGCCGTCTTCGTGCTGGATCCGGAGGTGTTCGCGGGCAACTTCGCCGGCGGCGCCGACTCCGGGACGCTCTTCGAGCAGGTGCGCGGCACCATGCTGGTGACGGTGTTCGTGTTCCTCGGCGTCGAGGGTGCGAGCGTCTATTCCCGGCATGCCGCGCGCCGGGAGGACGTCGGTCGCGCCACGCTCCTGGGATTCGGCAGCGTCCTGGCGGTCTTCGCCTCCGTGACGATCGTGTCCTACGGCATCCTGCCCGTGAACGAGCTGGCCGGGCTCCAGCAGCCGTCGATGGCCGGCACCCTGGAGGCCGCCGTCGGCCCCTGGGGAAGCGTGTTCGTCGCGGCCGGGCTGGTCGTCTCCGTACTCGGCGCCTACCTGGCGTGGACGCTGATGGCCGCCGAGGTGCTGTACGTGGCCGCCCAGGACCGGGACATGCCGAGGTTCCTGTCCGCCTTGACGCCACGCGACGTCCCCGTCAACGCACTGCTGCTCAGCACCCTGCTCTCCCAGCTGGTCCTGGTCATCACCCTGTTCTCCGAGGACGCGTTCGACTTCGCGCTCGACCTGACCGCCGCGCTGACGCTGATCCCGTTCCTGCTCGCCGCGGCGTACGCGCTGAAGCTGGTGTGGACACGGGAGGCCTACGCCGAGGCGCGGGGCGCGGACATCCGCCGGGACGCGGTCATCGCCCTCGCTGCGACGGCCTACACCGCGTTCCTGATCTACGCAGCCGGGCTGAGATTCGTCCTGATCTCGTTCATCTTCTACGCACCGGCCACGATCCTTTTCCTGATCACCCGCCGCGAGCAAGGGAAAAAGCTCTTCAGTTCAGCGGAATTCGCCCTGTTCTGCGCCGTCGTGATCGGTGCGCTCATCGGCGTCGCCGCATTGGCCGCAGGGTGGATCACCCTTTAGGGGCACAGAACACCGCACCAGACTGAACGGTTCACCGAAATCGGGGAGGAGCCCGGAATGGGAACGGACGGAACGGCGCCGACCTACGGCGTGCACTCGGAGGTCGGCCGCCTGCGCAAAGTACTCGTCTGCGCCCCCGGGCTCGCGCATGAGCGCCTGACGCCCACCAACTCCGACGACCTCCTCTTCGACGACGTGATGTGGGTGGAGGCCGCCCAGCGCGATCACCTCGACTTCGTCGGCGAGCTGACCCGCCGCGGCGTGGAGGTCGTGGAACTCCACGACCTGCTCGCCCGGACCATGGCGATCCCGGAGGCGCGGGCGTGGCTGCTGGACCGCAGGATCACGGCGAACCGGGTCGGGCTCGGGCTGATGGACGGCGCCCGGGCCTTCCTCGACTCCTTGAACGAGCGGGACCTGGCCCGCCACCTCATCGGCGGCCTGTCCACCACCGACCTGCCGAGCGACTACCGGACCGGGTACGTGGCGCTGGCCCGGGAGTCCACCGGGGCGCGGGAGTACCTGCTGCCGCCCCTGCCCAACACCCTCTACACCCGGGACACGACCTGCTGGATCTACGGCGGGCTCACGCTCAACCCGCTGTACTGGCCCGCCCGGCACGACGAGACCATGCTCATGCAGGCGGTCTACCGCTTCCACCCCGACCACGCCGGCTCGACGGTCTGGTGGGGCGACGCCGAGAAGGACTGGGGCCGGGCCACCCTCGAAGGCGGCGACGTCATGCCGGCGGGCCGCGGCACCGTCCTCGTCGGGATGAGCGAGCGGACCTCGCGGCAGGCCATCACCCAGCTGGCCAGGGCGCTCTTCGACGCCGGAGCCGCCGAGCGGGTGGTCGTCGCGGGCATGCCGAAGCTCCGCGCGGCGATGCACCTGGACACCGTCTTCACCTTCGCCGACCGCGACCTGGTGACCGTGCACCCCGCCATCGTGGACGGGATCCACGCCTTCTCCCTGCGCCCCTCGGACCGGGCGCCGGAGGTGGAGATCACCGACGAGGGAGACGCCCGCTTCACCGACGTCGTCGCCCATGCCCTCGGACTCCCCCGGCTGCGGGTCGTGGAGACCGCCGGGGACGTCTACGCCTCGGAGCGCCAGCAGTGGGACAGCGGCAACAACGCCGTCGCCGTCGAGCCGGGCGTCGTGTTCACCTACGACCGCAACACCCAGACCAACGCCGCTCTGCGCCGGGCCGGCGTGGAGGTGATCACCATCCCGGGGGCGGAGCTGGGGCGCGGGCGCGGCGGCGGGCACTGCATGACGTGTCCCATCCGGCGCGACCCCCTCGACTCCTGACCGACCGCCCGCGACGTCGCCGCCTCGCCGCCGTCCTGCTGACGGGACCGGCCGGCGCGGGACGGGCGTACGAGCCGACCGGCCCCGAAGCGCTGCCGCGCGAGGAGATCGCCGCGAAACCCGGCGTCTCCTTCCCCGGCCGGCCCCCCGCCGAAGCGGAGGCGCGGCCGCTCGCCCGAGGACTGCCCGGCCGGTTCGTCGACGACCTCCTGCGGCTCTACGCCGACACGGCCTCGGGCCCGCCGTCCGAGGTGACGGCGGACGTACGGGAGCCGACCGGGCGTGAGCCCCGGACCTTCGACGAATTCCTCGCCGAGAGGGCCGGGGACCGACGGCGGCGGCTCACTGGATCAGGTCGGTGTGCGGGTGGCTCCCGCCCGGGTAGGGGTGGGCCGGGGAGTTCGGGCAGACGTAGATCTGCAGGTGGTCGGCGCTGCCGACCTGGACCTCGGGCGGGTTCGACACGTTGCCGCCGCCGCGCTCGGCGAGGTCCCGGTCCTCGTAGGGGATCCAGCCCGTGGTGCCGCCGTCCCACTCGTCCGACGCGATGGTCAGCAGCGGGGTCATCCCGGCGCCGCAGATGATGCAGAACCGGGCGATGGGGTCGGTGCAGCCCCACGGGGGCCAGCCGCCGACCTTCCAGCCGGGGGCCACGGACAGTTCGCCCGTGTAGAGGCTCTGCAGGTCGATCTCGTCGAAACCGTCCACCTCGCCGCCGGCCACCCGCCATGCGCCCCGGTCCGACAGCCTCCGCTGCAGCTCCCCGCTCAGGTCGAGGTAGGCGGGGTACTCGGTGACGGGCTCCGGGGCGAGCGCGCACGGCTCCGGCACGTAGTGGTCCTCCTCCACCTCGAACGGCCGGGGCGGCGCTTCGAGGACGTCGGTGACGTCGGCGGCGTTCCGCCAGAACAGCGCCGTCGGCGGCTTGTGGTCCGGCGGGTGCCCGAAGGGGCACCACAGCACCTGGAGCAGGTCGGCCTTTCCGAACGACCGCAGCAGGGGCACGTCGCGCGCGTACAGCTGGGCCACCGGCAGCAGGGGGTTGGGCGGCCCCTCGTGCCACTTGTCGCAGGTCGGCCACTGCTGGCGGGCGGGCCACAGCAGCGGCCCGCCGACCGAGCTCTCGTGCACCGACGGAGAACCGGGGCGGGGGTGCAGCCGGTACGCCGGGCGCGCCAGCGGGCCCAGTTCGGGGAATGCCTCGGCGACGTCGAGCCGCCGCGGCGGGGTGGTGCGGGTGGTGTTCATGGCGCCGATCCTGCCAGCCGCCTCCGACCTTCGGCGTTCCCGGCCGGGCGGGCGGCGGCACTTCCCCGGGGCGGTCCGGGGGCGCCGGCGAGGGACCGGCGGCCGCGCCCCTGGCGGCGGCCCGGTCGGTCTCCGGGGCGCTCAGCCGCCCGCGCCGAGGACCAGCGCCCCGACCACCGGCGCCATGTACATCAGCGGGGCGGGGATGTGCGGGTAGGAGCGGGCCCGGAGGACGGTGATGAGGGCCCCGGTGAAGTACAGCACCAGCGCGATCCCGGCGATGACCCCGATCACCGGGACGGCCAGGCCGACCAGCAGGCCCAGCGCGCCCGCCGCCTTCGCGGAGCCGAGCCAGGGCCACCAGGACTCCGGGACGCCGTACTGGGCCAGCGGGCCCACCACCCACTTGAAGCGGGCGAAGACCGCGACGGCGGAGAACGCCACCATCGCGGCGGCGAGGACGGTGACGGCGATGTAGGCGGTGGACATGGCTTGCGCTCCTCGTCAGGTCTCGGGGCCTGTTCGGCCCTTCACTCCCATGACGGGGCGCGCCGCGCGTTTGTGACCGGCCGGGTCGAAAAACCGCGCGGATCGCGTGGTTCGCAGGGAAATGCTTCTGTTCGAGCAGGTCGGAGGGGGATCAGGGGACGGGGGTGGTCTCCCTCTCCCGGCCTGCCCGTTCCCCGGCCGTCGGCGGGACCGGCGGCCGGGCGCGGAGCGGTGAGAGGTCAGTCGGAGACCGTGCCCGCGGTGAGGTTGACCGCGGTGGAGGTCATCGACCGGGCCCGGTCGGAGGCGAGGAAGGCGGCGGCGTCGCCGACCTCGTCCAGGTTCGGCAGGCGGCGCAGCATCGCCTCGGAGCGGAGCTCCTCCAGCAGCGCCTCGCCGCCGGCATCGGTGTAGCCGCTGCCGTAGTCGGGCGCGTCCACCACTCCCTCGTAGGTGCCGCCGATGCGCACCCAGGCGACGCGCACCCCGCTCGGGCCGAGCTCCACCGCCCACTGCCGGCACAGGCTCTCCACGGTCTGCCAGGTGACGGCCGTGGTGCCCAGGCCGGGGAACGGCGGACCGTACCCGGTCACGGTGAGGATCGCCCCCGACCCGCGCGCGGCCATCCGCCGGGCCGCGGCGCGGGTGGTGGCCAGCTGCGCGCGCACAGCGTTGGCCAGCGGCGCGGCAAAGGTGTCGGTGGGCATGTCGAGAAGCGGGGTGCCCTGCACGTCGCCGTACATCACGGCGTTGAAGGAGACGTCGATCCCGCCGGCGGTGTCGGCGACCTCGGCGACGTAGGAATCCACCGCCGCCTCGTCGTAGGCGTCGACGACGGCGGTGTGCGCGCGGCCCCGTCGCGTTCGACCTCCTCGGCGGTGCGCCGCAGCCCGTCGGCGGTCCGCCCGGCCAGGAAGACGGTGGCGCCCTCGCGGGCGAACGCGCGGGACACCGCCCTCCCGACCAGGCCGCCGACGCCGTGGACGATGGCGTTCTTTCCGTGCAGGAGCACTGTTTCCCACCTCGTTCGAGTGTCGGCCGGGCCCGCCGCCGCGGCCCCGTCCGTCCGGTCGCTGCAAGAGCCTGCGAACGTACCGGACGGTGCCGACAGCGCCCCGGTCCCGGGCGGGGGGGCGGCCCGCCGCCGCGCGGCCGACGGGGTTCCCGGCCCCGGCCCGCGGGGATCCCGGTGAAGGCGGAACCCGCAGGCCGGGCCGCGGCCGTCACGGGGAATCGGAACCGCGGGTCGCCCTCTCAGGCGAAATGGAACAACGCGCCCTCGCCCCGCTCGGCGGCCGCGAGGACGAAGGCGCGGAACTCCTCGAAGTCCTGCTCGATGAACCGTCTTCGTCGGTCTCGTCGTACACGTAGGCGAACCGCACGCCGCGCAACCAGTCCGCCGACTCGCCGATGAGCCCGGGGGCGAGTTCCATGGCCTGCGGGCCCTCGTCGTCCTCGTAGAACGGATCCTTCCTGGCACGCTCCAGCTGCTCTTCGCCGACGCTTCGGAAGGTCGCGGTGACACCCATGATCGGCCTCGCGGGGGGTGGGACATCGATTTCGGCAGCGGGCATCGTACAAGCGTGCAGGGACGGGGACGGCCCCGCCGGCGGGCGTCGAGGTCGGTGCGCGAACAGGGCGGTGCCGCGGGCGGGTGGGCGCGGGGCGCTCGCTCCGGGCGCCCTGCTCAGGCCGCCGGGACCGGGCCGCCCACCGGGAGGGAGAGGTAGGGGAACTCCGCCCGCGGCTCCCCGCTCGCCGAGGAGGCGTCCAGGCCGAGGGGGACCGCCTTGTTGAGGACCAGGGCGAACATCGCCTCCGGGGCGGCCTCGGTGAGGCCGCGCCCGTTGCGGTGCGCGAAGCCGAAGTGCGCCGGGGTGCCCACCCGGTACCGGACCAGGTCGGGCAGGAGCTCGGCGCAGACCCGCTCCGCGTAGGCGTCCGGATCGCCGGCCGTGCCGTTGGCGGCGACCGCGCGGGAGACCAGCCGGGCGAACACCTCGCCGTGCATCTCCCGGTCCTCGGCGGGGGTGTGGTGGTTGAACTCATCGGCCCGCTCCGAGTCGGCCGGGTTGAACAGCGTGTTGACCAGCGGCTGGGCGCACCGGTTGATCTGCCGCCACCCGCCGGCGTCGGTCGCCAGCACACTGACGCCCCAGAACCCGATCTCGTCGGCGCCCAGCGCGGCGTCCGGGACCTCCAGCACGATCGCGCTGACGTCGGTTCCGGCGAACAGGTTGGCCGGGGCGGCGGGGTCGAACCCGCTCAGGTCGAGCCGGGTGCCCTGCGCGATGGCGGTGACCACGGCCGTGACCACGCTGCCCTCGATGTAGAACGGGTCGGCGGCGGCGCCCGCCCACAGCCGGATGCCCTGCCCTGCGGCGATCTCCTCCTCGGTGCGCCCGGCGCCGAGCAGGACGCCCGGGGCGTCCCGGTCGGCGGCGTCCGCGCCGTCGAGCCGGCGCAGCTCGACCGGCTGCCGGCCGTCCGCGTCCGCCTCCCCGAAGACCAGCCGGAACGTGGTGTCCTCGACCGCGTCGCCGTCGGTGTCCACCTTGAACTCGTACATGCCCTCGTGGTGGAAGCCGCCCCCGCCGGAGAGCGGGTTCACGTTCATCACGAAGACCGTGCCGGCGGACCCCCGAAAGAGGTAGACGTCGCTGATGTCCAGGCGGGGGTCCTGGCGGGCCTCCGGGGAGTCCAGGTGGTGGGACAAGGCTGCTCCTTGATCGGGATGCGGGGAGCGGCGCGGCACCGGGCGTCGAGGCCGGCGCCGCGCCGGCCGGGGCGGGGACGGTTCCGCCCTGCGAGCCCCGACCCTAGGGAGGTCGGGAACGGTCTGCGAGCGCCGATGTGCACAGTGTGCGGCCCGGCGGGTGCGGGTTTGCTGCGCCGCCCCGCCGATCCGTCCCCGGCCGCGCCGCGCCCCGGGGTCGACCCGGCCGCCGTCTCCCCTGGTGGGCGCCGGTTCCGCGGGTCGGCCGGGGCCGCGGCGCGGGCCTGCGGGGGGCGTCCGGGCCGCCGCCCGCGCACGGTTCCGCGACCCGCCGGTGCACGTTGTCGTCCACCGCGTTTCCGCGCCCCGCTGCCGCGGCCGCCCGCCGCGCACCGGGCGGCCCTGTCCCGCCGCCCCCTGCCCGCAGTCCCCGGTTCCCGAGGAGTGATCGGCGCGACCGCCGATCCCCCCTGCCCGCATGGGGCCCTGCACCGCCCCGAATTCCGCTCACCGACTTCCCGGTCTTGTACCCCGTGGTCGACATTCCGCTGGAGGACGGGTCGGTGCTCAGGGAGGGGACGCCGCCCCTGCCGGGCTGCGGCGCGGCCCGCCGGACCGGAGCGCCCCGAGGCGTCCCCGGGCTCGGAAACGGGGGCGGGGCGAGGGCGGGGGCGGGGCGGCTCCGAGTCGGGTCGGGGCTCCGGCCACCCGGCGGTTCGGCCGG
>NZ_ANBB01000092.1 GCF_000341105.1 Nocardiopsis potens DSM 45234 | reverse complement strand
GTTCGGCCGGTCCCCGCGCCCCGGCTCGGGGCCGCCCTCCTCCGCTTCCGGAAGAGATCGGCCCGCAGGGTGAGGGAACCCCGCAGGCCGTCCGCGCCGGGCGCGGTCCGACCGCGCGGCTGCGGACCGGGACGCCCTCCCAGGCCGAAGTGAGAGGAGGCGGGGAGGGCGTCCCGTGTACTCGCAAGCCTAGGCGGTGCGGCACGTACCGTTCCAGGAACGATGCGCACAGTGTGCGGCCGCTCCCCGGTGCACCGTTGCTGCGTCACCACCGCGGACCGGCGGTGCCGTTCGCCCTATGAGGGATATGAGGGATGGGAGTCCCAGGGCCGCGCCTGCCTCCCTGCGGCCCCGGAACGCCGTCTTCCCCGCAGGGGCCGGACACCTCACTCCGCCGAGGCTCGCCCCTCCCTCAGGTCGGTGGCGCGTACCGCGATGGCCAGGTCGTAGCGGGCCGACGGCCCGTTCAGCAGGGAGCGGCCCAGGACCCGTTCCAGCTTCAGCAGGCGTTTCCGGGCGCCGGAGACCGATACGCCCAGGGCGGTCGCGGTGTCCTCCAGCACCGCGTCCCGCTCCAGCCAGGCGCGCAGGGTCGGTTCGGAGAAGTCCGGGCCCTCGGTGGTCAGCGGCCGGAGCAGGGTGTCGGCCCAGTGCCCCACCCGCTCGTCCGACAGCAGTTCGTCCAGGTCGAGCACGGCGGGGGCCGGGGCGGAGCCGGTGTCGCCGCCGGTACCGCCGACGGGGGTGCACCGGTGGTCGGCGAGGATCCGCAGTGCGAGGTGGAGCCGGGCGAGCACGTCCAGGCCGGACAGCTGCAGGCCGAGCAGCTCCTCGATCCGGCGGAGCCGGCCGCTGACCGTGTTGCGGTGCAGTTTGAGCTGCCGGGCCGTGCCGCCGCGGAAGTCCAGCCAGGACCGCAGGGTCGCGATCAGCTCGCGGCCGCCGGGGTCCTGCCTGCGCTCGGGAAGATAGTCCAGCAGCGGCCCGAGCTGGGCGCGGGCCCACGGGTGGGCGCGGGCGCCCAGCACCAGGGACAGTTCCTCCAGCGGGTCGAAGACCGCGTGCCCGCCCGCGTCGGCGCCCGCCTTGGCCAGGGCGTGGAATGCCTGCTCGTAGCCTGCCGGGGTGTCGTGCAGCGGCACCCCCAGGCCCTCGCCGACCCGGATCTCCCCGGATTCGGCGGCCAGTTCGCGCAGCGCCCTGCCCACCGCGGAGGGCCCCGGTCGGACCTCGTCGTCCTCGGTGGTCGGGGCCAGGATGATGAGGTGGCGCTCGTACACCGGGCAGCGGACCACCCACGCCGCGCCCCTGGAGACGTCGGTGCAGCGCCGGGCCACGGCGTCGCGGTGGTCCGGCGGGCATTCGACGACCAGCACCCGCATCTGGTCGGGCAGGCGCGGGGTGAGCGCCGCCGCGACCCGCCCCGCGCTGTCCAGGGCGCCGGCCATGAGCAGGTGCAGCACGGCCTCCCGGACCCGGGCGTCGGCGGCCGCCACGGTGCGGTAGCGGCGCTCCGCCTCCTCGGCGCGCCAGCGCAGGTCGAGCAGGCGGGCGGCGTCGGCGAGCAGTCCGCCGACCCCGGGGAGGGTGCGGCCGCGCACCGAGACCAGCAGCGCCGGGCCGGGGGCGTCCGCGTTCATCGCGACGGCGTGCACCTTGTGCGGGCCCGCGTCGACGATGCAGGAGTGGATCCGCCGGTCCAGCACCCGCTGCACGTCGGCGTTCCAGGGGCGCACCGGGGCGGCGGCCCCGGTCTCGTCGGGGGCGTTCGCCGCCCACGGCTGCCCGGAGCCCGCGCCGGGGAAGGCGTAGCGGAGGCGCCCGTGGCCGTCGAGGAGGGCGGCGCCGCCGTCGACGCGGTAGGCCAGCCAGCGCAGCAGCCTGCGGGCGCCGTCCCGGTTTCCGACGGCGCGCTGCATCTCGCGGAGGTCGGCGCTCTGATCGGCGTCGCGCCCTTGCGAACAGGTCGCCTCTGTCCTGGTCATCGACCGCTGCCCGATCCAATCGCGCCGTTGTTCCGGATACGAGCGGCCCGCGGCCGCCTCCCGGACCGCTGGGGCGGCCTGTTCGCGGCCGCCGATACGGATACCGGGTGGGATGAGGATAGTGGTGATCTCGGCGCGCACGAGAAGAGCGCGGAGCGGCGCCCGCCCCGATGCGCAGGGCGGGCTCCGCTCCCCTTCTCCCCGCTCTCCCGGCGTCCCCCTCAGTCGAGCTTGCTCAGGGCCTGCTCGACGTCCTGCCACAGGTCCTCGATGCCCTCGATGCCCACGGCCACCCGGACCATCCCCGCACCGATCCCCGCCGCGCGCAGCTCCTCCGCGCTCAGCTTGTGGTGCGAGGTGCTGGCCGGCGGCATCACCAGCGTCGCCACCTCCCCCAGCGACGGCGACAGCCGCACCAGCCGCAGCGCCTCCGCGAACGCCGCCGCCTCCTCGCGTCCCCCTCCCTTCAGGTCGAAGGAGAGCACCGCTCCCCCGGCCTTCAGGATCCTCTCGGCGACCTCCCGGTCCGGGTGGTCTGGCAGGTCGGGGTGGTGCACGGCGGCGACCGCCGGATGCCGGGAGAGCCGCTCGGCCAGCTCTCGGGCGTTCTCGCACTGCCGCCGCACCCGCAGCTCCAGCGTGCGCAGCCCGCGCAGCGTCTGCCAGGCGTTGAACGGCGAGGCCACCGCGCCCAGCATCGTCCCCTGGTCCCAGACCCGGCGGCGGAGCTCCCCCGAGGCGAAGACCGCGGCCCCGCCCAGCGCGTCGCCGTGCCCGCTCAGGTACTTGCTGGTGGAGTGGACCACCACGTCCGCCCCGTGTTCGAGAGGGCGGCACAGCAGCGGGGTGGCGAACGTGTTGTCGACGACGGTGGTGACTCCCCTGCCGCGCACGGCCGCCGCCAGCGCCGGCAGGTCGCTGACCCGGGTGGTCGGGTTGGCGATGGTCTCCAGGTACAGCACCCGGGTGTTCGGGCGCAGCAGCGCGCGGACCTCCTCCGGGTCGGAACCGGAGACGTGGTCCACCTCGACGCCCCAGCGCGCCTGCAGGTCGGAGAGGAAGGCGTGGGTGCCGCCGTACAGGGACCGCTGCGCGATGACGTGGTCGCCGGAGCCGACCAGCGCGGTGAGCACGGTGCTGATCGCGCCCATCCCGGACGCGTACGCCAGCGCCCCCTCGCCTCCCTCCAGGTCGGTGATGGCGTCCTCCAGCGTGCGGACGGTGGGGTTGCCCATCCGCGCGTACAGGAACGGGGCGTCCGGCCCGTCGAACGCGCCGACCAGCCCCTCCGTCGAGTCGAAGACGAACTGGTGGTTGAGGTGGAGAGGGGTCGCGGCGGGACTGCTGCCCTGCGGTTCGACGACGGGGACGTGCACGGCTCGGGTCTCTTCGCTGAGGCTCATGACGTCCATGGCAGCAGTGAATGGTCTATTTTGACAGGGCCAATCGACTCGGAATGGTTTGCGATGGGAACGCGCAGGATCCGCGCACAGGAGCTGGCCGCCCTGCTGGGCTACTGGTCCGCGGGGCGGGGGCCGCTGTATCTGCTGCTCGCGGGCAGGCTGCGGCGGCTGGTCGACGAGGGGGCGCTGCCCACCGGCACCGGGCTGCCCCCGGACCGGGCGCTGGCCGCCGCCCTGGCCGTCGGCCGGACCACGGTGGTGGAGGCCTACGAGGTGCTGCGCCGCGAGGGCCGGATCGAGCGGCGGCAGGGCAGCGGCACCCGGGTCGCGGCGGCGGTCCCGGTCCCCTCGGTGACCTCCGAGGACACCACCAACCCGTCCTTCCTCCAGCTGCTCGACCCGCCGGCAGGGACCATCGTGCTGAGCTGCGCCGCCCCCGAGGAGCCGCCGCCGGAGGTCGCCCTCGCCTACGCGTCGCTGCACCTGGACGGAGGGCTGGGGCTGGGCTACCGCCCCGCCGGCCTGCCCCGGCTGCGCGAGGCGCTGGCCGAGCGGTACCGCGCGGCCGGCGTGCCGACCTCGCCGTCGCAGATCCTGGTGACCACCGGCGGGCAGCAGGCGCTGTCGCTGCTGACCGAGCTGCTGGTGGCCCCGGGCGACGACGTCCTGGTGGAGGCGCCGACCTACTCCGGGGCGCTGGACCTGTTCCGCAAGGCGGGCGCGGTGCTGCGCCCGGTGGCGCGCGGCTCCGCCGAGCTGGACGTCGGCGAGGCGGTGCGGGTGCTGGAGGAGCGCCGGCCGTCGCTGGCCTACCTGGTGGCCAACCACCACAACCCGACCGGCGCGGTGCTCCCGCCGCTGGCCGCCCGGCGCCTGGTGGAGGCGGCGGAGGCGGCCGGGGTGCCGCTGATCGACGACGGCGTCACCGCCGACCTGGCCCTGCACGACCGGCCGGTGCCGCGCCCGCTGTCCGCCTACGGCGAGGTGATCGAGGTCGGGTCGCTGAGCAAGGTGGTCTGGGGCGGCATGCGGGTCGGCTGGCTGCGCGCCCGCGAGGAGCTGGTGGCCCGGCTGGCCCGGCTGAAGGCCGTGCACGACCTCGGCAGCGACGTGCCGTCGCAGCTGGCGGCGGTGCGGATCCTCGACGACTACGAGGCGGTCCGGTCCCGCCGGGTCAAGGAGCTGAGCGCCCGGCACGACCTGCTCCGCGCCGAACTCGCCCGCTCCCTCCCGAGCTGGGACTTCCCACCGGTCGAGGGCGGCCAGACGCTCTGGGTCCGGCTCCCCCAGGGCGACGCGGCGTCGTTCGCCCAGGTCGCCATCAGGCACGGGGTCGCCCTCCTCCCCGGCGGCGCCATCGACGCGGCCGGGGGCAGCTCCGACCACCTCCGCCTGCCCTTCACCGGGATACCGGAACGCATCCAGGAGTCGGTGCGCAGACTGGCGGAGGCGTGGAGGGTGTACGAGGCCTCGCCGCGGCTGTCGTCGGGGGCGGTGGCGCTGAGCGCGGTGGTGGTCTGAGCCGGGAGCGGAGCCGGAAAAGCCCTTGGGAGGCGGAGGAGGGTGTCTGTAGGGTCGGGCCGGAAGGGCCTGGTCTCAGCGACTCGCCGGGGCGGGTGCACGACCGGAGGTCCGCTGGGGAATCCTGCGGAGGTGGCGGGGATGTGACTGCTGCGAGCTGCGGCTTGACCGTGGGGTCCGCATCCGCCCTATGAGGGATGGAAACTCATGGTCTGTCTCTCTGCTGGTGGTGTGGTGTGCCGTCCGCATCTGCCCTGTGAGAGATAGGAACCAGCCCCCGACGTTGGCCCCCGGCCCGGCGCCGTCTTCATCCGCCCTGCGCTCCCGTGTTGACCTTGCCAGAACGAGAAGGCTTCCTGCCCTTCGTTTGTCACACCTGTGATAAATTCTGGGCTTGCCACATCCCGACCCAAGGAGCCGAGAGCATGCCCGCACGCATCGACCCGGAGCAGCGGCGCCGCCATGTCGTCCAAGCCGCGTTCCGTCTCGTCGTCGCCGAAGGCATCGACGGGCTCTCCCTCCGGAAGGTCGCCGTCGAGGCCGGGTTGAACGTCGGGTCGGTCCGGCACTACTTCGACGGGCACGAGGACCTGCTCGCCGCCGCCGCAGAGGAGGCCGGGGACCGGATGGGCAGGCGGCTCGCCCACCACCCCGTGGACGGCCTGCGCGGCCTGACCGGCGAGGAGGCCCTGGACGCGCTCCAAGCCCTGGTCGAGGAGGTGCTGCCGGTCGACGAGGAGCGGCGGGACGAGTCGATCGTCGTCCTGGAGCTCATCCTCGCCGCCCGCACCCGGCCGGTGTTCCGGCCGATCTCCGAGCGGATGGCCGCCGACCTCGACCAGGTCGTCACCGACGCCTTCGCCGCACTCGGCGCCGACGACCCCGAGGCCAAGGCGGCCCAGGTCACCGCCCTCATCGGCGGCCTGACCATCGACACCGTCACCCCGCACGGCTCTCTCGGCACCGAGCGGCTCCGCGCCATCCTGCGCGCGCACCTGGCGATGCTGCTGGCCTCGCCGCCCACCCCCTACGAGAAGAATTGATTCCGATGCCCGTGTGGCTCTTCGTCCTGCTGGCGGCAGGATTCGTGCTCTACACCGACGACTACGTGATCGCCGGCATCCTGCCCGAGCTGGCCCGGGACCTCGGGGTCGCCGAAGCCCAGGCCGGCCAGCTGATCACCGTGTTCTCGCTGACCGTCGCCCTGGCCGCGCCGGTCGCGGCGGTGGTGTTCGCCCGCGTGCCCCGCCGGTGGCTGTTCACCGCCGCGCTGCTGGTCTTCATCGCCGCGAACGCGGCCGCCGCGTTCACGCCGTCGTTCGCGGTGCTGATGGCGCTGCGCGTCATCGCGGCGGGCGCCGCGGCGAGCATGACCCCGGCGGTCTTCGCGTTCGCCGCCCGGTACGCCCCGCCGGACAAGGTCGGCCGGTACATCGCGGTGGTCTCGCTCGGCGTCACCGGCTCGATCGCGGCGGGCGTGCCCGTCGGCACCTGGATCGGCGGCCACTTCGGGTGGCGCGCCACCTTCGCCGCGATGGCGGTCGCGGGGGTCGCGGTCCTGGTCGCCATCATCCCGGCACTCCCCCGGGAGGAGGAGGCCGCCGACGCGCCGGACCTCGGGGAGCAGCTGCGCACGCTGCGCAGGGCGCCGATCTCGCTCGGCCTGCTGGCGAACTGCGCGCTGATGACCGGGTCCATGATGATGCTGACCTACCTGGCGCCCTTCCTGGCCGACACGGCCGTGGTCGGCGTCGACGAGCGCGCCCTCGCGTTCAGCCTGTCCGGGATCGCCGGGATCGCGTGCATCTGGCTCGGCGGGATCGCGAGCGACCGGTGGGGGCCGGACCGCGCGCTCGCCTTCGGGATCGGGACCATCACCGTTTCGATGGCGCTGCTGTGGGGGCTGTGGCTGCTGCGTCCCGCCCCGTTCTCGCTGGTCATCGTTGTGGGGACGGTGTGGGGCGGGATGGCGTTCTGGAACTCGCCGGCGATCCAGGCGCGGCTGCACGCGCTCGCCGGGCCGGTGGCGCCGCAGGCGCTCGCCCTGAACACCTCGGGGACCTACCTGGGGGTCGCGGTGGGGGGCGGCATCGGCGGGCTCGCGCTCTCCGGCCTCGGCCCGGGGTCGCTCCCGGTCATCGCGGCCGCCTCCGGTCTCGGCGCGCTGCTCCTGCTCACGCTGGCGCGGCGGCTGACGGCGCCCGCCACCGACCCCGTGCCCAGCGAGGGCCACGGCTGACCGCAGGGTGTCGATCTCGGCGTTGTTGCCGTCTCAACGCGGGTATGAGACGGCAACGACGCCGAGAGCGTCGGGGAAGAGCGAGGAACGGAAGACGCCCCGCCCGAGCACGGCGCCCCACGGGGCCGGGGTTCAAGCAGGCGGCAACGGCAAGGGAAGAGGCGGGGCGGGGCACTCCAGCCGGGTGCGGCACCTCACAGAGCGGGGGTTCAAGCAGGCGGCGAAGGCAGGAAGGGCACCGGCCGGTCGGTCCGGTGCGGCGCCTCGCGAAGCGGGGGTTCAAACAGGCGGCGACGGCAGCGATAGGGGCGGGGCAAGGGTGGTCGCCCGGGCGCGGCACCCCACGGGGGAAGGCCCAAGCGGGCAGCGAAGGCGGCGCTGGGCACCGGCCGGCCGGTTAGGTGCGGCGCCTCGCGGAGCGAAGGTTCAGACGGGCGGCGACGGCCAAGGAAGGGGCAGGGCCGGGCGCCTCACCCGAGCGCGGCGCCCCACGGGGTGAAGGCCCAAGCGGGCGGCGAGGGCGGGAGCGGTCGGGCGCCGTGTTCACCGGCCGGGCCCGGCGCGTGGTCCCGG
>NZ_ANBB01000091.1 GCF_000341105.1 Nocardiopsis potens DSM 45234 | reverse complement strand
GCCATCGGCGGGAACGCCGGCGCCGCCGCGGAGGACACCGGCGCGGTCGTGCACGACCGCGGCCGCGACGTCGAGACCTCCGGCAACGGCTCCATCATCGGCGGGAACCAGGGCGTGGTCGGCCTGGACGTCCCGGTGAACGTCTCCGGCAACGCCGTCGGCGCGGTGCTGGGCAACGCGGGCGCCGCCTCCGAGGACGTCGGCGCGATCGTGGACCACGGCGGCCACGGCGGCCACATGCACCAGGCCGCGGAGGAGCCCGCCGCGCCGCTGCCCGCGCCGGCCGACTCCCTGCCGCTCAACGCGCAGCTGCCCGAGACGCCCTCCCTGGAGGTGCCCGGCTCCGAGACGCTGCCGCTGACCGCGGAGGAGCCCGCCGCGCCCGAGGCCCCCGCCGAGCTGTCCGGGCTGCCCCGGGCCGGCGGGACCGCCGAGACGCTGGGCGGCGCCGTCGACGGCGTGACCGGCGGCACCGACTCCCTCGGGGTGGACCTGGGGGTGTGAGGCCGGCGGTGTGACCGTTCCCTCCCCGGCCTCCGTCGCGACGGCTCGCGGTGGACTAGCGGAGGCCGGGAACGGGGCACGGGGCACCGCTGAGGCGAGTCCCCGCGGAGGCGCGCGCTCCGCGGGGACTCGCCCGTTCCGCGGCCGGATCCGGACACCGGCCGCGGGCAACCCCGGGGTGCTTCGGGCGTCCCGGAAGGGGCGCCGGCCCGTTCCCGCGGGCGCCCTGTCATCGTGTGATCGAACTCACATGGTGCGCACCTGTCGGATGATCCGGCGCCGGATGACCACGGTCCGGCTGCCGTCCCGGTAGAGCCGGACCCGGGCCAGTTCCCAGCGGCCGTACTCGGCATGGTCGGTCAGCGTCTGCCGCGTCACATTGCGCGATGTTCCCCTCGGGAAGCGGAGTTCCCGGTATTCGTAATCGAGCATTGGGCCTATTCTGCGACTGGCCACGGTGTACGTGCCATAGCGTTCCTACCCGTGGACGACCGGAGGGCGGCCCGGAGGGGACCGGGAGGGGAAGAAGCGCTCCTTCGGAGGCGGACGGGAAGCGATCCGCGGGGCCGTCGGTTACCGTCAGTGGCCGGGGGGACCGGAGAGTCGGCCCGGGCCGCACCGACACGGCGGCCGCAGGGAAGCCGGCCGCACAGACAGCGCAACGCGAGACGTAGGGGAACAGCGTGCCACCCAAGAAGGGCAGCGCCGGAGAGAGCGGCGCGAAGGGCTCCGGAGCGAAGGCCGGAGGGAACAGGCTCGTGATCGTCGAGTCGCCCGCCAAGGCGAAGACGATCGCGGGCTACCTCGGCCCTGGGTACACCGTGGAGTCCTCCATCGGCCATATCCGCGACCTCCCGACGAAGGCGGCCGAGATCCCCGCGCGCTACAAGGGGGAGCCCTGGGCCCGCCTCGGCGTCGACGTCGACCACGGCTTCGAGCCGATCTACGTGGTCAACACGGACAAGAAGTCGCACGTCAAGAAGCTCAAGGAGCTGATGGCCCAGGCCGACGAGCTCTACCTCGCCACCGATGAGGACCGCGAGGGCGAGGCGATCGCCTGGCATCTGCGCGAAGAGCTCAAGCCGAAGATCCCGGTCCGCCGGATGGTCTTCAACGAGATCACCAAGGACGCGATCCGGCGCGCCGCGGACAACACCCGCGACCTCAACCTGCGCCTCGTCGACGCCCAGGAGACCCGGCGGATCCTGGACCGGCTCTACGGCTACGAGGTCTCCCCCGTGCTGTGGAAGAAGGTCATGCCGAAGCTGTCGGCGGGCCGCGTGCAGTCCGTCGCCACCCGGCTCGTGGTCGAGCGGGAGCGGGAGCGGATCGCGTTCACCCCCGCCGAGTACTGGGGCCTCAAGGCGGTCTTCGACACGCTCGGCGGCTCCGGCGACGGCCCGTCCACCTTCGCCGCCGCCCTGGTCTCGGTGGACGGGAACCGGGTCGCGGTGGGCCGCGACTTCACCTCCGAGGGGACGCTGCGCTCCCCGAAGGGCGTGCTGCACCTGGACGAGGAGGCCGCCCGCGGACTGGCCGACCGGCTCTCCGGCGGCGAGTTCGGTGTGCGCACCGTGGAGCGCAAGCCCTACCGGCGCTCCCCCTACGCCCCGTTCCGCACCACCACGCTGCAGCAGGAGGCCTCGCGCAAGCTGGGCCTGTCCGCCAAGCAGACCATGCAGGTGGCGCAGCGGCTCTACGAGAACGGCTTCATCACCTACATGCGGACCGACAGCACCACGCTGTCGGAGAGCGCGCTGGCCGCCGCCCGGGGGCAGGCGACCCGGCTGTACGGCGCCGACTACATCCCGGACAAGCCGCGCGCCTACTCCAGCAAGGTGAAGAACGCCCAGGAGGCGCACGAGGCGGTCCGCCCGGCCGGCGACACCTTCCGCACTCCGGCCCAGACCGGGCTGAGCGGCGCGGAGTTCCGCCTCTACGAGCTGATCTGGAAGCGCACCGTCGCCTCGCAGATGAAGGACGCGGTGGGCGAGTCGGTCACGGTCAAGGTGGCCGGCACCTCCAGCACCGGCGAGCAGGTCGAGTTCACCGCCACCGGCAAGATCATCACCTTCCACGGCTTCCTCAAGGCCTACGTGGAGGGCTCCGACGACCCCGAGGCCGAGCTGGACGACCGCGAGCGCCGGCTGCCCCCGGTGGAGGAGGGCCGCCCGCTCAAGGCGGAGGGCATCGAGGCCGAGGGGCACGCCACCCGGCCGCCGGCCCGCTACACCGAGGCCACCCTGGTCAAGGAGCTGGAGGACCGGGAGATCGGCCGGCCGTCCACCTACGCCTCGATCATCGGCACCATCCTGGACCGCGGCTACGTGTTCAAGAAGGGGTCGGCGCTGGTGCCGTCCTTCCTGGCGTTCGCCGTGGTGCAGCTGCTGGAGCGGCACTTCGGCAACCTGGTCGACTACGACTTCACCGCCCGCATGGAGGACATGCTGGACGGCATCGCCCGCGGCGACGCCGAGCGGGTCCCGTGGCTGCGCCGGTTCTACTTCGGTGCCGAGCAGGAGCCCGGGCTGAAGGACCTGGTCGGGGACAACCTCTCCGAGATCGACCCGCGCGAGGTCAGCTCCTTCCCGATCCCGGGCACCGACATCGTGATGCGGGTCGGCCGGTACGGGCCCTACATGGAGCGCGACGGCGCCCGGGTGAACGTTCCCGAGGACCTCGCCCCCGACGAGCTCACCCCGGAGCGGGCCGAGGAGCTGTTCGCCGCGCCCAGCGGCGACCGCGAGCTGGGCACCGACCCGGGCACCGGGCACACCGTCGTGGTGAAGAGCGGCCGGTTCGGCCCGTACGTGACCGAGCTCCTGCCCGAGCCCGCGGAGCCCGCCGACGAGGGCGAGGCGAAGAAGGGGAAGGCGAAGGCCAAGGCGAAGCAGGCGGAGAAGCCGCGCACCGCCTCGCTGCTGAAGTCGATGACCCCGGAGACGGTCACCCTGGAGGACGCGCTCCGGCTGCTCTCCCTGCCGCGGGTCGTCGGCGAGCTGGACGGCGAGCCGGTCACCGCGCAGAACGGCCGGTTCGGCCCGTACCTGAAGAAGGGCACCGACAGCCGCTCCCTGGAGACCGAGGAGCAGATGTTCACGGTCACCCTGAAGGAGGCCGAGGAGCTCTTCGCCAAGCCCAAGCAGCGCGGCCGCCGCGCCGCCGCCGCGCCGCTGCGCGAGCTCGGCGAGGACCCGGCGACCGGCCAGAAGATGGTGGTCAAGGACGGCCGGTTCGGGCCCTACGTCACCGACGGGGAGACCAACGCCTCGCTGCGCAAGGGCGACGAGGTGGAGTCGATCACCGACGAGCGCGCCGCGGAGCTGCTGGCCGAGCGCCGAGCCAAGGCCCCGGCGAAGAAGAAGGCGCCCGCGAAGAAGCCCGCGGCCAAGAAGACGGCGGCCAAGAGCACCACCAAGACCGCGGCGAAGAAGACCACCGCCGCCAAGAAGGCGACCGGCAAGACCGGGACCCCGAAGAAGAACGGCGGCTCCGCGGAGTGACCCGCCGCGCCCGGACCAGCTCCGGGCGCGCCCCGGCGGAGGCCCGGCGACCCCGACCGGTCGGATGACCGGCCGCCCGCCGGGCCCGCCGCCGTCTTGACCGGCCGGTCCGCTGGTTCGGGGCCGCTGAGCCCGCCGCCCCGGGGCGGGCGGGGACGCCTTTCCGCGCTCACCGCCTCGTTCCCGGCCTCGGGCGGCCCCGCCGTTCTCCGGGGCCGGGCAGGGTGGCGTGGAACCCCGGGCGGCAGTAGTGTGCCGCGCACGGTCCCCGATGCCCCGCGCCGCCGCAGGTTCGCGGTGGTGCGGATCACCGACCGTCCCGCGCCGCCGGTGAAGGGCACATATCGGCCGATCAGCGGCGTTGGTCACCCGTACCCTGCCCCGGCGGGCGCCCGTCCCCTTCCGGAAGCCTCGCTACCCTTCACGAATATGAGCAGATCTGCATCCCTAGGAGCGCCCGGAGAGGCGCGCAGCGTGCTGGCGATCAAGCCGTTCCGGCGGCTGTGGGTCTCGCTGTCGCTGTCCGGCCTCGGCGACTGGCTGAGCCTGCTCGCGATGGTCTCGCTGGCGGTCGCCCTCACCCGGGACGCCGCCCCGGCCGTCCCCTACCTCGCGGTGAGCGGAGTGCTCGGGCTCCGGCTGCTGCCCTGGCTGCTGCTGAGCGGCCCCGCCGCGCGCGCCGCCGACCGGCTCGACCCGAGGTTCACCCTGGTCGGCGCGGACGCGCTGCGCGGCCTCCTCTACCTGTCGGTGCCGCTGGTGGGCCGAATCGACTGGCTGCTCGCCGCGCACCTGCTGGCCGAGGCCGCCTCGCTGTTCCGCGCCCCCGCCAAGGAGGCCGCGGTCGGCGGCCTGGTCCCGAAGAAGCGGGTGGCCCAGGCCGACCGGATCGCCCTGCTCGCCGGCTACTGGACCGCCCCGGTCGCGGCCGCGCTGTTCGCGCTGCTGGCCGGGGTCGGCACGGTGCTGGGCGCGCTGGTCCCGGCGCTCGACGGGCCCCGGGCCGACCTCGCCGTCTACCTCGCGCCGCTGGCGCTGCTCGCCTCCGCCGCCGTCGCCTGGACCGCCCCGGTGCAGGGCCGCCCGCGCACCGAGCGGCCGGCGAAGCGCCCGGAGCCGGAGCAGGCCCCGAAGCGGTCGGCCGAGGACGAGCAGCCGACCCAGGAGGTCCGCGCCGTCGAGGTCGACCCCAACGAGCTCACCGCCCCCATCGGCACCGCGGAGACCCTGCAGGTCCCCGCGCTCCCCGACCCGGAGAAGCAGAAGGCCGAAGAGGAGGCGCGCAAGGCCGAGGAGGCCGCGCGCAAGGCGGAGGAGCGCGCCCGGCTGCGCGCCGAGCGGCAGGCCGCGGCCGAGGAGCGCCGCCAGGCCCGCCGCACCGGCTCCGAGACCGACCCGCTGGCCACCCTGCGGGACGGCTTCCGCACGGCCGGCGCCGGCGCGCTTCCGCGCGCGCTGCTGCTGGGCATGCTCGGCTCGTTCGCGGCCGGCGGCGCCCTGGTCGGCGTCGGCCGGATCCTCGCCGACCGGCTCGGCGCCGGCAGCGCCGGGTTCGGCGTGCTGTTCGGCGCGCTGGCCGCGGGCGCGGTGCTGGGCGTGCTGGCCGGCCCGCGCACGCTGCGCCAGTTCAGCCGGCGCCGGCTGTTCGGCCTGGCGCTCGGCGCCTCGGCGGCCGCGCTGCTGCTCACCGGCCTGATCCCGAACATGGCGCTGGCCGCGGTGCTCTCCCTGGCGGTGGGCGCCGGCACCGGCGTGGCCTGGACCATCGGCCTGACCCTGCTCACCCAGGAGGCCGACGGGCCGACCCGCCCCGCGATCCCGGCCTTCGCCTACACCGCCGGCCGCACCGCGCTGCTCGCCGCGGCGGCCGTCGCCCCGCTGCCCGCCCTGCTGATCGGCGACCACACCCTCGCCGTCCAGGAGCTCACCTACGACGTCCTCGGCTCCGGCACGGTGCTGGTCATCGCGGCCCTGGCCGCGGCGGTGGTCGCGGTGGTCTGCTACCGCCGGATGAACGGCGAGCCGGGCGACGTCCCGCTCATGACCGAGCTGCTCGCGGCGGTGCGCGGCGTCCCGGTCCCCGGGGACAAGGGCGCCGGGGAGCAGGAGCGCCCGCCCGGCACCTTCATCGTGCTGGAGGGCGGTGAGGGCGCCGGCAAGTCGACCCAGGTCGGCCAGCTCTCGGTCTGGCTGCGCGACGAGGGCTTCGAGGTGGTCACCACCCGCGAGCCCGGCTCCACCCGGCTCGGCATGCGGCTCCGCGCGCTGCTGCTGGACAAGGAGCACACGGGCATGTCGCCGCGGGCCGAGGCGCTGCTCTACGCGGCGGACCGGGCCGACCACGTGAACGAGGTGATCCTGCCCGCGCTGCGCCGGGGCGCGATCGTGATCAGCGACCGCTACGTCGACTCCACCCTGGCCTACCAGGGCGCCGGCCGGGACCTGCCGGTCTCCGAGATCGCCCGGATCAACGACTGGGCCACCGCGGGCCTGGTGCCGCAGCTCACCGTGCTGCTCGACCTCCCGGCGGAGGACGGGCTGGCCCGGCTGGGCGGCACCACGGACCGGATCGAGGCGGAGTCGCAGGAGTTCCACGACCGGGTCCGCCGGGGCTTCCTCGACCTGGCCGAGCGGGACGCCGGCCGCTACCTGGTGGTGGACGCGCGCGGCGCGGCCGAGCAGGTCACCCGGGAGATCCAGCGCCGGATCCGCCCGCTGCTGCCCGACCCGGTGCCGCAGGACTCCGAGGCGATCACCGGGATGATGCCGGTGATCAAGGACGACGAGGGCTGACGCCGCACCGCCGGCGGCCCCGCGGGCCCCTTCCGCCACCGGGCGGAGGGGGCCCGCCCCGTTCCGGGGCGGCCCCGGGCGGGTTCCGCCGAGGGCGGCCGGGCGTCGGCCGCAGCGCCTATGCTGAACCCCGATGAGCGTCTTCGATGACCTGGTGGGCCAGGAAGCGGTGGTCGGCGGGCTGCGGTCGGCGGCCGCGGCGGCGAGCGCGCTGCTCGCGGGGGACGAGGCGGCCGGCAAGCGGATGACGCACGCCTGGCTGTTCACCGGCCCGCCGGGCTCCGGCCGGTCCGAGGCCGCGCGGGCGTTCGCCGCCGCGCTGCAGTGCCCGGACGGCGGCTGCGGCCACTGCGCCTCCTGCCACCAGGTCCTCGGCGGCACCCACGCCGACGTGCTCTACGTCCGCCCCAGCGGGCTGAGCTTCGGCGTGGACTCCACCCGCGACCTGGTGCTGCGTTCGGCGTCCCGGCCGACCGGCGGCCGGTTCCGGGTGGTGCTCTTCGAGGACGCCGACCGGGCCACCGAGGCCGCCTCCAACGCGCTGCTGAAGGCGGTGGAGGAGCCGGCCCCGCGCACCGTGTGGCTGCTGTGCACCCCCACCGCGGAGGACATGCTGGTCACCATCCGCTCCCGCTGCCGGCAGGTGGTGCTGCGCACCCCGCCGACCCCGGCGGTGGTCGACGCGCTGGTGAACCGGGACGGCATCGACCCGGCCACCGCGGCCGAGGCGGCCCGGGCCGCGGCCGGCCGGCTGGACCGGGCGCGGCGGCTGGCCACCGACGACGAGGCCCGGCGGCGCCGCTCCGAGATCCTGGCGATGCCCGCCCGGCTGGACGGCACAGGCGCCTGCGTCACCGCCGCGGCCCGCCTCTACGAGCTGGCCGAGGCCGAGGCGAAGGCCACCACCAGCGCCCTGGACGAGACCGAGAAGGCCGACATGAAGGCGGCCTTCGGCGAGGGCGCCACCGGCAAGGGCGTGGCCAAGGCGGTGCGCGGCGCGGCCGGCGCGCTCAAGGACCTGGAGGAGCGGCAGAAGCGCCGTGCCACCCGGCTCAAGCGGGACTCCTACGACACCGCCCTCACCGACCTGCTGCTGTTCTACCGGGACGTGCTGGCGGTCCAGTTCGGCTCCCGGGTGGAGCTGTCCTGCGAGTCGAACCGGGCCGACCTGGAGCGCATCGCCCGCGCCTCGGCGCCCGAGGCCACCCTGCGCCGGATCGACGCGATCATGCGCTGCCGGTCCCGGATCGACGCCAACGTGCACCCGCAGATCGCCCTGGAGGCGATGACCTCCGCCCTGCTCCAGGGCTGAACCGATGATCTTGACGTTGCGGGGGTATCAGCGCGCGCTGATACCCCCGCAACGTCAAGATCATCGGGGGTGAGGGGCGCGGCCCGGCCGGAGGGTGACGGAGATCATGCCCGGAGCCTAGGGTGTCCGGATGGGCATGATGATGGCGGTCAGCTTCGAGCGCTACGGGCGGCTCTACTACCTCGACCCCGGGGACGCCTCGCCCCGGGTCGGCGACAAGGTCCTGGTGCCCACGGACGACGGCCCGGAGGTGGCCGAATGCGTGTGGGCGCCGCAGTGGGTCGGCGACGACGTGGAGGGCCTGCCGGTCTGCGCCGGCCTGGCCGGCCCGGAGGACCTGGAGCGGGACGAGCGCAACCGGCGGTTCCGGGCGTCCGGGCGGGCCGCGGCCAAGCGGCTGATCCGCGCCGCGGGGCTGCCGATGCGCATCGTCGCCGTCGACCACGTCCCGGCCGAGCCGCTGTTCACCGTCTACTTCACCGCCGAGCGCCGGGTCGACTTCCGCGGGCTGCTCCGCGACCTCGCCCGCGAACTGGGCGTCCGGGTGGAGTTCCGCCAGGTCGGGGCGCGCGACCAGGCGCGGATGCAGGGCGGGGTCGGCTCCTGCGGCCGGGAGCTGTGCTGCGCCACCTTCCTGAAGGACTTCGAGCCGGTCGCCGTGCGGATGGCCAAGGACCAGGGGCTGCCGGTCAACCCGATGCGCATCGCGGGGGCCTGTGGCAAGCTCATGTGCTGTCTGAAATACGAGCACCCGCTGTACCAGAGCCCGGGCACCGAGCAGGCCCTCGGCCGGCGCGGCGGGGGAGGCTCCTGCGACCGGGCGCCGGTCTGCGGCCCGCGCAGGGCGCACGAGGCGGCGCGGGACGCGGGCGGCGCCTCCCCGGGCGGGTGCGGCGGCGATGGAGCGGAGACCCGACCGGCGTGAACAGGACTGGACTGGCCGCCTGCGCAGCGGCGCTGGCGGTGGCGGTGGCCGGCTGCACGGGGGAGGGGGCGGACCCCGGCGGCGGGGGCGCCGCCGGGCAGGCCCCCGAGCCGGGGCTGGAGGAGTTCTACTCCCAGGAGATCGACTGGGGCGCCTGCGAGGACGGCGACGACGACTTCGAGTGCGGCGTCTACGAGGTCCCGCTCGACTACGGCGACCCGGGCGGCGAGCGGCTGGAGATCGCGGTCAAGCGGCGGCCGGCCGCCGGCGAGGCGAAGGGGTCGCTGCTGGTGAACCCCGGCGGGCCCGGCGGGTCCGGCTACGACTACGCCGGTGCGGCCACCGCGGTGGTCGGCCTGGACGTGCGGAAGCACTTCGACGTCGTCGGCTTCGACCCGCGCGGGGTGGCCCGCAGCGAGCCGATCGCCTGCCTCGACCTGGAGGGCATGGACGACTACCTCGGCACGGACATGCTCAGCGAGGACGGCGACGCCGACCCGGCCGAGGTCACCGACGCCGGGGTGGAGCGGCTGGAGGAGGGCGGCCGGACCTTCGTCGAGGGCTGCCGGGAGCGCGCCGGCGACCTGATGATGCACATGGGCACCGATTCGGTCGCCCGGGACATGGACGTGCTCCGGGCGGTGCTCGGCGACGAGGAGCTGACCTACCTCGGCAAGTCCTACGGCACCATGATCGGGGCGGTCTACGCGGACCTGTTCCCCGAGCGGGTGGGCGCCGTGGTGCTGGACGGGGCGCTCGACCCGGAGCTGGACCAGCTGGAGGCCGGGATCGAGCAGGCGAGCGGCTTCGAGACGGCGCTGCGCGCGTTCATCGAGGACTGCCAGGGGCGGCCGGACTGCCCGGTGCCGGGGAGCGACGCCGACGCCGGGGCGGCCTGGATCGAGGACCTGCTGGAGAAGGCCGGCCGGGAGCCGCTGGAGGGGCCGCCCGGCGACGACCGGGAGGTCGGCCGGGCCCGGGCCGAGCTCGGCATCGCCGGGGCGCTCTACTCCGAGCAGACCTGGCCCGAGCTGCGGGCGGCGCTGGCCGATGCGGACGAGGAGGGCGACGGCGCCGGGCTGCTCGGACTGGCCGACATGATGTACGGCCGGGACGACGAGGAGGAGTACCTCAACTCGACGTCGGCCCTGGTCGCGGTCAACTGCTCGGACTCGCCGAGCCCGCGGGACCCCGAGGCCTACCGGGAGGCCGCCGAGCGGGCCGAGGAGGAGTCCCCGCTGTTCGGCGCCTCGTTCAGCTGGTCCGCGATGACCTGCGCGTATTGGCCGGAGGAGGCGGTCGCCGAGGAGCGGGAGCTCACCGCGGAGGGCGCCGCCCCGATCCTGGTGGTGGGCACCACCCGGGACTCGGCCACCCCCTACGAGTGGTCGCAGAAGCTCGCCTCCACCCTGGAGTCGGGGGTGCTGCTCAGCCGGGACGGCGACGGGCACACCGGCTACCGGATGGGCGACGGCTGCGTGGACCGGGCCGTCGAGGCCTACCTGCTGGAGCGGGAGGTCCCGGAGGACGGCGAGGCGTGCATGCCCTGACCCGTTCCGACCGCACCGGCACCGCCCGGCGCGGGCGGTCCGCCGGGCACGCTAGAATGGTGCCGGTCTCGCGCCGAGCGCGGGGCCGATGCCGCCTTAGCTCAGTCGGCAGAGCGATTCACTCGTAATGAATAGGTCGTCGGTTCGATTCCGACAGGCGGCTCTGCGGGAACGCCGTCCCCTTCGGGGGGCGGCGTTCTGCTTTGGGGGCCATGAGGGCGGCCACCGCCTACTCGGCGAACGGCTTCCCGATGCCGTCGGCCCCATGGCGGGGGCGGGCTCGGCCGCGCCGGTACCGCTGCGGCCCGCCGTCCCGGAGACGCCCTCCGGCCGCACCCCGCGGGCGGGTACGGGCGGCGCGGAGCCGCGGCACGGTTCCCGGGCGTCCGCGCGTTCCTTCCGCCCCGGCGGCCGGGTGGGGTCAGCCCTTGCGGCGGCGGCCGCGGTAGATGATGCCGGTGCGGACCCGGCGGCCCGGGGCCATCGGGGCGGCGAAGAGCAGGGCGAGCATCAGGACCAGCATCAGTACGGCCGGGGAGACCGCCGTGGTGAGCTGCTGCTCTTCGGCGGCGGCCCGCTCGGTGCCGTCGCCCTCGTCGGGGGCGACGGTGGGCAGGTCGGCGGGGTCGTCGGAGAGGCCGGCGCCGGGGGAGAGCGAGGGCAGATCCGGCGGGGCGGTCGGCAGGTCCGGGCGGCCGCCCGGGGCGCCCGGGTTCAGCGGCCCGGGCGGCGTGGAGCCGGGTCCGGGCACGCCGGGAAGTTCGGCGCGCTCGCGGTCGTCCGGACGCCGCTCCTCCGAGCCGCCGCCCGAGCCGCCTCCCTGCGGGGAGGACGGGCGCTCCGGCGAGCGCGGCGTGCTGCTCGCCTTCTCCTTCTCCTTCTCCGGCTCGCTCGGCTTCTCGGTCTTCTCCGGTTTCTCCGTCCCGCCCGGCTCCTCCGGCTCCTCCGGCTCCTCGGGCTCCTCGGGCTTCTCCGAGGGGTCGGGCGAGGGGGAGGGCGGAGGCCCGGAGGGGGACGTCGGCGGGTCCGTCGGGCTCGGCGTCGGGGTCGGCGTGGGTGTCGGCGTAGGAGTGGGCGTCGGGGTCGGCGTGGGCGACGGCTCCGGGTCCTCCACTGCCACATCGGTCGAGGCGGCGGCGGGCAGCCGCTCCTCCTCGGGGACCGCCTCGCAGTTTCCGTCTTCGGGGACGGGCGCGTAGAGCACGGTGGCGGTGACCCGGACGCTCTCCTTCGGGGTGCCGGCGACCTCGGTGCTGAACGGCAGCTCCGCGGGTTCCCCCTCGGCGGGCTCGAAGCCGTTGTCCGCGGTCACGCCGTAGAGGCAGAGCTTCTCGGCGCCCTCCTGCGCGTCCAGGACCAGCACGGCCTTCTCGCCCGGGGCGACCGACGGCTCGCTCGCGGTCAGGGAGAGCGGGAACGGCGCGGAGGCGAGCGCGGGCGGGGCGAAGGCGGCCAGGGTGCAGCCGACGAACGCGGTGGTCAGCGGGATGGCCGCGGGGATCCGGGGGAACGGCCGGTGCCGGCCGCCGTTCCGCGCGCCCGCGGGTCGCTGGCCGCTCGGCATGGGGTCGCCTCCTCGGGGGCCGCTCGACGTTGGGCGTCGGTCCAGCATCCTAGGCAATCGGAGCGGTGAACACGAGACCCACGGCCGGACCCTTATTCTCCCTGGTGCCCGGCTTGTCGGGAGCATCCCGGTTCTACCGCGGAACGCGGCCGGCCGGGGCGCCCCTCCGCGTCCCGGCCGACCGCGCACCGCCGTCCCCTCAGCGCTTGGCCGACGCCCGGGGACGGGGGCTCCGCGGGGCCGGCGCGTCCCCGCCCGGCCCCTCGCCGGAGGCCCCGTCGGCCTCCTGGGCGCCGGAGCGGGCCGGGAAGTCCGGGACGAACCGGTAGCCGACGTTGCGCACCGTGCCGATCAGCGACTCGTACTCGCTGCCGAGCTTGGCGCGGAGCCGCCGCACGTGCACGTCGATGGTGCGGGTGCCGCCGAAGTAGTCGTAGCCCCAGACCTCCTGCAGCAGCTGGGCGCGGGTGAACACCCGGCCCGGGTGCTGGGCCAGGAACTTCAGCAGCTCGAACTCCTTGAAGGTGAGGTCGAGGATGCGTCCGCGCAGCCGCGCGATGTAGGTGGCCTCGTCGATGACCAGGTCGCCGCGGCGGATCTCGTCCGGGTCGTCCGGGCCGGCGTCGGCCTGGCCGACCGCCAGCCGCAGCCGGGCCTCGACCTCGGCCGGGCCCGCGGTGGCCAGCAGGAAGTCGTCCACCTGCCAGTCGGTGGTGAGCGCCGCGACGCCGCCCTCGGTGAGCACGGCGATCAGCGGGCAGTCCAGGCCGGTGGTGTCCAGCAGGCGGCAGAAGTTGCGCGCGGAGGCGAGGTCGCTGCGGGCGTCGACGAGGACGGCGTCCACGGCCGACGCGCCGCGCTCGCCCCCCGCCGCGAGCAGCGCCCCGGGCTCCGCGGGCGCCACCCGCACCGAGTGCAGGAGCAGGCCGAGGGCGGGCAGGACATGGTCGGACGGTTCATTGGAGTTCGTCAGCAGCAGCAGGTGGCTCATGCGTCTCTTCCCGTCACCCCGCCGTAGTCAGCGGTCGATCGAAGGCGCCATTGCCCCCGGTGGAGAATTAATCGAGTTCATGCCTCCGAGAAGCACAAGGATAATCAACCGATGCCGAGCGGAACCATCAGGTACTGGGCCGCGGCGAAAGACGCCGCCGGCACCGCGGAGGAGCCCTACACCGCGTCGACCCTGGCCGAGGCGCTGGAAGCCGCGGTGGGCAGGCGCTCCGGGGACGACCGGCTGGCCGCGGTGATCCGCCGTTCCTCCTTCATCGTCGACGAGCGTCCGGTGGGAAAGCGGGACCACGGAGAGGTCTTCCTCACAGAGGGCGGGGTGGTCGAGGTGCTTCCGCCCTTTGCGGGAGGATGATCGGGAAACGCCGAATTTCGGCCGTTAGAGGGTGTTCCGAGGTGCTCTGCGGAGCACGGTTCGCAAGGGAGGACCGGTGACCGACGGGGGACAGGGGCCGCACGGGGCGGGGCCCGCGGGCGGCGCGCCGCGCATCGCCATGCTCGGCAAGCACGGGTGCCACCTGTGCGAGGAGGCGCTGGAGGTGATCCGCAGGGTGGCCGCCGACACCGGCGCCGGATACACCGTCCGCTACCTGGAGGACGCCTCCCGAGAGGAGCGGGACGAGTACTGGGAGCGCATCCCGGTGACGTTCGTGGACGGCGCCCCGCACGACTTCTGGCGGGTCAGCGAGCGGCGGCTGCGGGCCGCGCTGGACTGACCGGGGGCCGTTCCCGCAGGGCCCGCCGGAGGCGGCGGGCCGAAGGGGAGACCCACTTTGTGCGTGCTTTCACAAGGGCGTAATCTGAAGGTCAAATCACGCCGCCGCCGGGGTCCCGCCGGACGCGCCGCGCGCGCATGGGAGACCATCGGACGGTGGCGGTTCGACCTCCGCAGGCCCAGACGACCGCAGCTCAGGAGCGCCCGACCGTGACCCCTCGATCGACCCGGCCCCGGGAGAGGGGCATACCGGAGGCCACGGTCGCCCGGCTCCCGGTCTACCTGCGCGCCCTGCAGGGCCTGGCCGAGCGCGGCATCCTCACCGTGTCCTCGGAGGACCTGGCCTCCGCGGCCGGGGTGAACTCCGCCAAGCTCCGCAAGGACCTCTCCCACCTCGGGTCGTACGGCACCCGCGGCGTCGGCTACGACGTCGACTACCTCGTGTACCAGATCTCCCGTGAACTCGGTCTCACCCAGGACTGGTCGGTGGCCATCGTCGGCGCCGGCAACCTGGGCCGCGCGCTGGCCAACTACGGGGGGTTCGGCACCCGCGGGTTCCGCATCGCGGCCCTGCTCGACGCGGACGAGGGCGTCGTCGGGGACGAGGTGGCCGGCCTGCGCGTCGGGCATATCGACACGCTGGAGGACGTTGTCTCCGCAGAGAGGGTCTCGATCGGGGTGATCGCCGTGCCCGCAGTGGCAGCGCAGGGCGTGTGCGACCGCTTCGTCGAGGCCGGGGTGACGAGTGTGCTCAACTTCGCGCCGGTGGTCCTGAATGTGCCTCCGGCCGTCGATGTGCGTAAGGTCGATCTATCCATCGAACTGCAGATCCTCGCCTTCCACGCCCAGAGGAAGGCGGACGGCCGGGCGACCGCACCGCCCGCGGGCAGGATCGGCGCGAAGGAGAAGGCGTGACCGCCCCGCGCGGAACCGCCTGTGAGGCCAGGCAGTACACGGCCGGTGGCACGGCCGTATCCGCGATCACCGCATAGGAGTGCAGATGAGTGTCCTCGCCGTGGGGCTGAGCCACCGCAGCTCGCCCGTGGCGCTGCTGGAGCGCGCCGCCATGGACGGTGAAGAGCGGCTCAAGCTCATGGCGGAGATGACCGCCTCCCCGGTGATCGACGAAGTGATGATGGTCTCCACCTGCAACCGCACCGAGGTCTACGCCGAGGTCGGCAAGTTCCACCCGGCGCTCACCGAGGTCATCGGGAAGCTGGCCGAGCGGACCGGGATCTCCGCCGCCGAGCTCACCGAGCACGCCTACGTGCACTACGAGGACCGCGCGGTCCAGCACCTGTTCTCGGTCGCCTGCGGGCTCGACTCCATGGTCGTCGGCGAGGGCCAGATCCTCGGCCAGGTGCGCAACGCGCTCAAGGACGCCCAGCACGGCGGCACCCTCGGCCGGGTCCTCAACGACCTCGGCCAGCGCGCGCTGCGGGTCGGCAAGCGCGCCCACACCGAGACCCACCTGGACCACGCCGGCGCCGACATGGTCACCCTCGGCCTGGAGGTCGCGCTGGACCGGCTCCGCCCGAGCGGCGCCCCCGCCGCGTCGGCCGCCCCGGCCGCCTGCCCCGCCGCCGGCACCGCGGTCGCCGACGCCGCCGCCGACGTCGCGGCCGCACTGCCCGAACCGGGCCCGCTCACCGGGCTGCGGGTGCTGGTGCTCGGCGCCGGCTCGATGAGCGCCCTGGCCGCCAACACCGTGGCCCGGCTCGGCGCCTCCGCCGTGACCGTCGCCAACCGCACCGCCGAGCGCGCCGAGCGGCTCGCCGAATGCCTCACCGAGGCCTACGAGCCGATCCGCAGCCGCGCGGTGCCGTTCGCCGAGGCCGCCGCCGAACTTCCCGCCGTCGACCTGGTCGTCTCCTGCACCGGCGCGCAGGGCCTGGTGCTCACCGCCGCCGACGTGCGCTCCGCGCTGGCCGGCTCCCCGCGCGGCGGCCGCCCGCTGGTCCTCCTCGACCTGGCGCTCCCGCGCGACGTCGACGAGGAGGTGCGCGCCCTGGACGGCGTGCACCTGGTCGACATCGAGGACCTCAGACAGGCCGCGGCGGCCGGCGCGGGCGGCGCCGGCGGGCGCACCGGCGCGATCTCCCTGGTCCGCGAGATCGTGGACGAGGAGGTCGCCGAGTACCGGTCGGTGCGCCGCGCCGACGAGGTCGCGCCGACCGTGGTCGCGCTCCGCGCGCACGCCGGCGAGGTGGTCGCCGCCGAGCTGGCCCGGCTGGAGAACCGGCTGCCCGGCCTCGGCGAGAAGGAGCGCGAGGAGGTCTCCCGCGCCCTGCGCCGCACCGTCGACAAGATCCTGCACCGGCCGACGGTGCGGGTGAAGGAGCTCGCCGCCCGGCCCGGCGGGGACAGCTACGGCGCGGCGCTCCGCGAACTGTTCGACCTCGACCCGGCCGCCCCGGAAGCGGTGGCCCGGCCCGAGACCGTCCCCGGGGAGGACGCATGACCTCCGCAGCCGCCGCCCGCCTGGGCACCCGGCGCAGCAACATGGCCACCACCCAGTCCGGGCTGGTCGCCCGGGCCATCACCGAGCGCACCGGCGTCCCGGTCGAGCTGGAGCTGATCACCAGCTACGGCGACGTCACCAGGGCGCACCTCACCCAGCTCGGCGGCACCGGTGTGTTCGTCAACGCGCTCCGCGACGAGCTGCTGGCCGGCACCATCGACTTCGCCGTGCACTCGCTGAAGGACCTGCCCACCGCGCCCGCCGACGGCCTGGTGCTGGCCGCCATCACCGAGCGGGACGACCCGCGCGACGCGCTGTGCGCCCGCGACGGCCTCGCCTTCGAGGCGCTGCCGGCCGGGGCGCGGATCGGCACCGGCTCGCCGCGCCGCGTCGCCCAGCTGGCCGCGCTCCGCCCCGACCTGGTCTACGTGCCGATCCGCGGCAACGCCGAGACCCGGCTGGGCAAGGTCGCCTCCGGCGAACTGGACGCGGTCGTCCTCGCCTACGCCGGGCTGGTCCGGGTGGGCCGGGTCGGCGACGTCACCGACGTGTTCGGCCCGGAGCGGATGCTGCCCGCCCCGGGCCAGGGAGCGCTGGCCGTGGAGTGCCGCACCGAGCGGGCCGGCGCAGACCTGTCCTACCTGTCCTCGGTGGACCACGCGCCCACCCGGCTGGCGGTCACCGCGGAGCGGACCGTCCTGGCCGAACTGGAGGCCGGCTGCGCCGCCCCGGTCGGCGCGTACGCCACCTACGCCGACGGGCGGCTGAACCTGCGCGCCGCGGTGGTCTCCACCGACGGCACCCAGGCCGTCCGCGGCGAGAGCGGCGCCGAGGTGGAGGCCGAGGCCGCGTCGCTGAAGGCGGCGGCCGACCTCGGACGGGAGCTGGCCCGGTCGATGATCGCCGACGGCGCCGACCGCATCGTGGCCGATGCGGCCGCCGGCGGCACCGCCGACTGAGCACGTCCGAAGCGAGAAAGGCGGACCATGAACCCCCAGAGCGAGGAGCCGCGGCCCGGGACCGGAACGGTCTCCCTGGTCGGCATCGGGCCCGGCGACGCCGGACTGCTGACGCTGCGCGGCGCTGAGGTGCTCGCCGAGGCGGACGTCGTCATCACCGTCCGCGAACCCGGCCCGGAGATGGCCAAGCACCGCGCCCCGCTGCTCGCGCACTGCCGCGAGGGCGTCCAGGTGATCGACCCCGAGCAGGCCGCCGAGGAGATCGACACCACCGCGGTGCGCCACGCCGAGCAGGGCCGCAGGGTCGTCCGGCTGTACAGCGGCGACCCGTTCCTGGGCTGCCGCGGCGACCGGCTCGCCGACGCCTGCCGCGCCGCCGGGGTGGACTTCGAGGTCGTCCCCGGCGTCTCCTCGGTGACCGGGGTGCCCGCCTTCGCCGGCGTCCCGCTGATGCCGCCCGGCGTCAGCGAGCTGCGGGTGGTCAACGCCCGCGAGGACAAGGTCGACTGGCCGCGGCTGGCCGCCGACCTCGCCGAGCGGGACGACGCCACGCTCGCGGTGTTCTTCCCCGAGGTGCCCGACGACGGCGGGCGCAGCGGCACCGGCTTCGACTGGCTGGTCAAGGCGCTGACCGCGGGCGGCCACCCGGGCACCACCCCGGTCGCGGTCACCCGGATGGGCGCCACCACCGAGCAGTCCACCATCCGCTCCACCCTCTCCCGGCTCACCGCGGAGATGAAGGCCGCCGACGCCAAGGGGCACAACATCACCGCCCCGGCGCTGTTCATGATGGGCCCCGGCGTGGCCCGCCAGGCCGAGCTGTCCTGGTACGAGAGCAAGCCGCTGTTCGGCTGGCGGGTGCTGGTGCCGCGCACCAAGGAGCAGGCCGCCAGCCTCTCCGAGCAGCTGCGCGGCTACGGCGCGGTGCCCGAGGAGGTGCCCACCATCTCGGTGGAGCCGCCGCGCACCCCGCAGCAGATGGAGCGCGCCGTCCGCGGCCTGGTCACCGGCCGCTACCAGTGGGTGGCGTTCACCTCGGTCAACGCGGTCCGGGCGATCCGCGAGCGGTTCGAGGAGTACGGGCTGGACGCCCGCGCCTTCGCCGGGGTGAAGGTCGCGGCGGTGGGCGAGCAGACCGCCGCCCGGCTGCGCGAGTTCGGCATCCAGCCCGACCTGGCCCCGCCCGAGGACAAGCAGTCCGGCGCCGGCCTGGTCGAGGTCTGGCCGCCCTACGACGCCGAGCTCGACCCGATCGAGCGGGTGCTGCTGCCGCGCGCCGACATCGCCACCGAGACGCTCTCCGCCGGCCTCACCGACCTGGGCTGGGAGGTCGACGACGTGACCGCCTACCGGACGGTGCGCGCCGCCCCGCCGCCGGCCCCGGTCCGCGAGGCGATCAAGGGCGGTGCGTTCGACGCGGTCCTGTTCACCTCCTCCTCCACGGTGCGCAACCTGGTCGGCATCGCCGGCAAGCCGCACAACACCACGGTGATCGCGGTGATCGGCCCGGAGACGGAGAAGACCGCGCTGGAGTTCGGGCTGCGGGTCGACGTGGTCGCGCCCAAGGCGTCGGTTTCCGCCCTCGCGGAGGCGGTTTCGGAGTACGGTGCCAAGCAGCGGGCCGAGGCCCTGGCGGCGGGCAAGCCCGCCCTCAAGCCCAGCCAGAAGCGGCGCGGCCGCCGCCGCAAGGCCCTGTGAGCAGGGCCCGGTGAAGTAAGACGATGGAGGACCGTCCCGTGAACGCCCGCTTCCCCGAAGCACGGCCCCGCCGGCTGCGCCGCACCCCGGCGCTGCGCCGGCTGGTGGCCGAGACCCGGCTGCACCCCTCCGAGCTCATCCTGCCGATGTTCGTCAAGGAGGGCATCGACGCGCCCAACCCGGTGTCGTCCATGCCCGGTGTGTTCCAGCACACCCCGGACAGCCTGCGCAAGGCCGCCGAGGAGGCGGCCGAGGCCGGGGTCGGCGGCATCATCCTGTTCGGCATCCCCGCCGAGAAGGACGAGCGCGGCTCCGCCGCCGACGACCCCGACGGGGTGGTGCAGAAGGCGCTCCGCGACCTCTCCTCCGACATCGGCGGGGACCTCGTGGTCATGGCCGACCTGTGCCTGGACGAGTACACCTCGCACGGCCACTGCGGCCTGCTCACCGCCTCCGGCGAGGTGGACAACGACGCCACCCTGGAGCGCTACGCCTCCATCGCGGTCGCCCAGGCCGAGGCGGGCGTGCAGGTCGTCGGTCCGAGCGGAATGATGGACGGCCAGGTCGCCGCGATCCGCGCCGCGCTGGACGGGGCCGGCCACCACGAGGTGGCGATCCTCGCCTACGCCGCCAAGTACGCCTCCGCCTTCTACGGCCCGTTCCGGGAGGCCGCCGAGGGCGCGCCGCAGTTCGGCGACCGCACCGGCTACCAGCAGGACCCGGCCAACGCCGCCGAGGCGCTGCGCGAGGTGGAGCTGGACGTCGCCGAGGGCGCCGACATGGTCATGGTCAAACCGGGCCTGGCCTACCTGGACATCATCGCGAAGGTCGCCGCGTCCTGTCCGGTGCCCGTCTCCGCCTACCAGGTGAGCGGCGAGTACGCGATGGTCGAGGCGGCCGCGGAGAAGGGCTGGCTGGACCGCGAGCGGGCGATCATGGAGACGCTGCTCGCCTTCCGCAGGGCGGGAGCGGCGCAGATCCTCACCTATTGGGCCGTAGAGGCCGCGCACATGCTGCGCTGACGGCCGGAACGACCGGGAGCACCCGGGCGGGACGGCGCGAAGCGGCCCCGCACCGGGTGGTAGAGACGACACGGAGCGGGGAGGCGGAAACGATGGCCGACGTACTCAACCGGCGGCGCCGCAGGCACGGGCGCCAGGCCGGGGGGAAGCAGAGCAGCAGGATGGACGCGGCCCTGGAGTACGCCTCCCTGGGGTGGCCGGTGTGCCGGGGCGCCTCCCCCTCCTCGGACGGGGCGCGCGCCTGCGGCTGCGACCGGATGGGCTGCCCGGCCCCGGCCGAGCACCCGGTGTCGGCGGCCTGGGCGGTGGAGGCCACCACCGACCCCGACACGATCCGCCGCTGGTGGAGCGCGGCCCCCGAGGCCAACGTGATCCTGCCGACCGGCCGGGTGTTCGACGTCTTCGACGTGCCGGCCGGCGCCGGGGTGATGGCCCTGGCGCGGATGGACCGGTCCGGCACCCGCCCGGGCCCGGTCGCCGCGGTCGACGCGCAGCGCTACCTGTTCTTCGTGGCCACCCGCTCCCCGGCGGACGAGGACGAGTGGTGGTCCTGCCACCTCGACTGCGTCCCGGAGACCGTGGAGGAGACGCCCGGCCTGCGCTGGCACTGCCGGAACAGCTACGTGCTGGCCGCCCCCTCCCCGCTCCCCTCCGGCGGCGCGGCCTCATGGATCCGCCCGCCCCGCCTCCCCGGACGCCCCTCCAACCCGCTCCCCGGCGGCGCACCCGCCCTCGAACTCCCCGACCCGATCGCGGTACTGGCGGTACTCGCCGACGCCTGCGAGGAGTTCACCTCCTGACCCCCGATCCCTCCTCGTGATGCTCTCGACGCTGTGGCCCTGTCAGAACGCTCTGACAGGGCCACAGCCTCAAGACCATCGGAACAGTGTCCGGAACAGTGCGAGGTGAGGGACGGGAGACGCCCCGCCCGCCCCCGGGCGCGGCGCCTCACGGGGCTGGTGTTCAAGCGGGCGGCGAAGGCGGCGGTGGGGACCGGCCGGTCGGTCGGGTGCGGCGCCTCGCGGAGTGCAGGTTCAGACGGGCGGCGACGGCGAAGGTAGGGCCGGGGTGCAGGCGTCGCCGGGGTGCAGGCGTCGCCCGGGTGCGGCGCCTCACGGGGTGAAGGTTCAAGCGGGCGGCGAAGGCGGGAGCGGGGTGGGCGCCGCGTTCACCGGCCAGGCCCG
>NZ_ANBB01000090.1 GCF_000341105.1 Nocardiopsis potens DSM 45234 | reverse complement strand
AGTTTCAAGCGGGCGGCGAAGGCGGCGGTGGGGACCGGCCGGTCGGTCGGGTGCGGCGCCTCGCGGAGTGCAGGTTCAGACGGGCGGCGACGGCGAAGGTAGGGGCGGGGTGCAGGCGTCGCCCGGGTGCGGCGCCTCACGGGGTGAAGGTTCAAGCGGGCGGCGAAGGCGGGAGCGGGGTGGGCGCCGCGTTCACCGGCCAGGCCCGCACCCACCAGG
>NZ_ANBB01000089.1 GCF_000341105.1 Nocardiopsis potens DSM 45234 | reverse complement strand
CACCCGGACCACCCCACCCCGCCTCTGCCCGCCCTGCTGCACCCGACCGACCAGCCGGTGCCCCCTGCCCGCTTTCGCTGCCTGCTTGAACCCCCGCCCCGTGGGGCGCCGCACTCGGGCGACCGCCCCCGCCCCGCCCCTGCCTGCGCCGTCGCCGCCGTCTGATCCTTCACCCCGTGGGACGCCGCGCCCGACCGACCGGCTGGTCCCCACCGCCGCCCTCGCTGCCTGCTTGGACCTTCGCTCCGCGGGGCGCCGCGCCCGACCGACCGGCCGGTCCTCACCGCCGCCTTCGCCGCCGGCTTGAACCCTGGCCCCGTGGGGCGCCGAGCCCGGCTGGGGAGTCCGGCCCCGTTCCTGCCTGTGCCGTCGCCGGCTGCAGGAACCTTCGCCCTGCCGTGGGTGGGGGCTGGGGCGTCTCCCGTTCTCCCCCCTGTGCTCCCTGCGATGTTCGGCCGGGGTCAGTCCTTCTTCGGGGGGTCCAGGCGCTGTTCGCTGACGAGGATGCCGTCCTCGTCGCTGTAGAGCCACGCCTCGGGGGTGAAGACCACGCCGCCGAAGGCGACCGGGGCGTCCAGCAGGCCGGCGCCGGACTTGGCGGACTTGCGCGGGTTGGAGCCGAGCGCCTTGACCCCCAGGTCGAGCCCTGCCAGGGCGGCGACGTCGCGGACCGCGCCGTTGATCACCACCCCGGCCCAGCCGTTCTTCTCGGCGGCAGCGGCGATCATGTCGCCCATCAGCGCGGTGCGCAGCGAACCGCCGCCGTCCACCACCAGCACCCAGCCCTCGCCGGGCTGGTTGAGCTGCTCCTTCACCAGCGCGTTGTCCTCGTGGCACTTGATCGTGGCGATCGGGCCGTGGAACGCGGACCGCCCGCCGAACGAGCGGAACTGCAGCTCGCAGCTCTGCAGCGCGTCCCCGTGCTCGTCGATCAGGTCGGCTGTGGCGAACACCTCGTTCATCGGGCTCCCTCGGATGGGCGTGGGGCGGTGGCGCGGGCCGCCCCGGGCCCGCGCGCGCTGTCCCGGAAACGCTATCCGGGGCGGCCCGCTCCGCCGCGTCCGCCCCCGCCGGGTTTCGGGGCCGGGCGGCGGGGCGGGGCGGGGAGGCGGCGCGGAGCGGGCCGGGAGCGGTGCCACACTGGATCCGTGGCTACACATCAGACTTCCGTTGAGCTGTTCGAACGCGCCGGCGCCGTGGTGCCCGGGGCGGTCAACTCCCCCGTGCGCGCCTTCGGCGCGGTCGGCGGGACGCCGCCCTTCATGGCCTCCGGGAACGGCCCGTACCTGACCGACGTGGACGGCAACACCTACGTCGACCTGATCTGCTCCTGGGGGCCGCTGCTGCTGGGACACACCCACCCGGCGGTCGTCGACGCGCTGCAGGAGGCCGCCGCGCACGGCACCTCCTTCGGCGCGCCCAGCCCCGGCGAGGTGGAGCTGGCCGAGGAGATCGCGGCGCGCACCCCGGTGCAGAAGGTCCGCCTGGTCAACTCCGGGACCGAGGCCACCATGTCGGCGATCCGGCTGGCCCGCGGCGCCACCGGGCGCAGCAAGGTGGTGAAGTTCGCCGGCAACTACCACGGCCACGTCGACGCGCTGCTGGCCGCCGCCGGCTCCGGGGTGGCGACCTTCGCGCTGCCCGACTCGCCCGGCGTCACCGGCGCCAGCGCCGCCGACACCCTGGTGCTGCCCTACAACGACATCGAGGCGGTGGAGCGGGCCTTCGCCGAGTCCGGCGACGAGATCGCCTGCGTGATCGCCGAGGCCTGCCCGGCCAACATGGGCATCGTCCCGCCCAAGGACGGCTTCAACGCGAAGCTGCGGGAGATCACCCGCCGGCACGGCGCGCTGCTGGTGCTGGACGAGGTCCTCACCGGCTTCCGGGTCTCCCGCTCCGGCTGGTACGGCCTGGAGGGCGTCGAGCCCGACCTGACGACCTTCGGCAAGGTGATGGGCGGCGGGCTGCCCGCGGCGGCCTTCGGCGGCCGCGCCGACCTGATGGACCAGCTCGCCCCGTCCGGCCCGGTCTACCAGGCGGGCACCCTGTCCGGGAACCCGCTGGCCACCGCCGCGGGCCTGGCGACGCTGCGGAACGCCACCGACGAGGTCTACGCGCACATCGACCGGGTGTCGGCGCAGGTCTCCGACGCCGCGGAGAAGGCGCTCGGCGCGGCCGGGGTGCCGCACCGGGTGCAGCGCGGCGGCAACCTGTTCACCGTGTTCTTCACCGACGCCGAGGTCACCGACTTCGACGGCGCCCGCGCCCAGCACCTCCAGCGCTACTCGGCGTTCTTCCACGCCATGCTGGAGCAGGGCGTCTACCTGCCGCCCGCGGCGTTCGAGGCGTGGTTCTTCTCCGCCGCCCACGACGAGGAGGCCGTCGGCCGGGTGCTGGCCGCGCTGCCCCGCGCCGCGGAGGCCGCCGCCCGGGTGCCCTAGGCGCTGACGGGAAAGGGCGGTCGGCACCGGAGAACGCCTCGCCGGCCGCCCCTCCCCGGTGGTCTTGACGTTGCGGCCCCAGCAGAGCGCTCTGCTGGGGCCGCAACGTCAAGACCACCGTCCGGGGCGGACCGCTCCCGGGGCCGTCCGGGCTCGTCGGAGGCGGTCCGGTCCGCCGGGCCGGGGGATTAAACCCAGGGTCTAGGGTTGTTATCGATCCTGGTTCCGGACGGCGGTCCCGGAACCGGGCGGTTCCGGAGCCGGGCGAGTCCGGGGAGGGCGCCTCCCGCGGCCGCCCCACCCTGTGCGACCCGAAGGGAAACCATCGGCCGATGACCACGACCACCGTCGTCCACCTCCTGCGCCACGGCGAGGTGCACAACCCCGGGGCGATCCTCTACGGCCGCCTCCCCGACTTCCACCTCAGTGAGAACGGGACGGCGATGGCCGACCTGGCCGCCAAGTGGTTCGAGGGCCGCGACATCGCCTCGCTGCACTCCTCGCCGCTGGAGCGGGCCCAGGAGACGGCCGCGCCGCTCGCCGCCGCCACCGGTCTGGACGTGCGCCTGGACGACCGGCTGATCGAGGCCGCCAACCGGCTGGAGGGGCGGCACGTGTCCGCGCGCTCGCTGCGCGACCCCGCGCTCTTCCGCCACCTGTACAACCCGTTCCAGCCGTCCTGGGGCGAGCCCTACCGGCGGATCGTCACCCGGATGGTCGACGTGATCAAGGGTGCCCGCAAGGAGGCCTGGGGCCGGGAGGCGGTCTGCGTCAGCCACCAGCTGCCGATCTGGATGGCGCGGATGGCCGCCGAGCGCAAGCGGCTGTGGCACCGCCCGGACCGCAGGCAGTGCAACCTGGCCAGTGTGACCTCGCTCACCTTCGAAGACCAGCGCCTGGTCAGCGTGGGCTACACCGAGCCCGCGGCGGAGCTGTACGGGTCCGCTCCGGCGCTGCCGGGCGCGTGACGCGCCTGGTGCATGCACCGACGGGGGAGAGGGTAGGCTGGTCCTTCGGGTGCGGTGACCGCGCCGGCGGGACCGCCCGCGCAGCCGCACTCCCCCGATCGCCCCTGGCGCCTCTGGTGCTTTCGGGCCGTCATGTCCTCGATGTCTTCTGCGAGAAGGTGATCGCATGGGTTCCGTGATCAAGAAGCGCCGCAAGCGCATGGCCAAGAAGAAGCACCGCAAGCTGCTCAAGCGCACCCGCGTCGCGCGCCGCAACAAGAAGTAGTAGAAGCAGGACCGTCTCTCCGCCGACGCTGCGGCCGACGCGGAGAAATCCCCCTCTTCCACGATTCCCGATCTGCGGAGGCGTGAGGCCATGGGCCGCGTCGTTCTCGTCACCGGTGTCTCCCGGTACCTGGGTGCCAGGGTCGCCGAACAACTCAGCGCCGACCCCGGTGTGGACCGGGTCGTCGCGATCGACTCCGCCGCGGTCTCCCGGCCGCTCGGCAGCGCCGAGTTCACCCGGGTGCGGCTGCACGACGACAGCATCAGCGCGGCCCTGCGCGATTCGGACGCGGACACCGTGGTGCACCTCGGCTTCGCCGAGGCGCCCCGGGGCCGCGGCGGCCGCCGCCGGACCCCCTCCGGCGGCAACGTCCTGGGCACCATGCAGCTGCTCAACGCCTGCCAGCGCTCGGAGACCGCCCAGCGGCTGGTGGTGCGCTCCAGCGCCGCCGTCTACGGCAGTTCGGAGCCCGGTGCCCCGTGCACCGAGGAACTCGGCTCCCGGGAGGTTCCGCGCTCGGCCTACGCCCAGGACGCGGCCGAGGTGGAGCGCTACACCCGGACGCTGGCCCGGCGCCGCCCCGACCTCTCGGTGGCGGTGCTCCGCTTCGCCAGCCTCATCGGCCCCGCCATGGAGACCCCGCTGACCCGGTACTTCGGGCTGCGGGTGGTGCCCACGGTGCGCGGCTACGACCCGCACATGCAGTTCATCCACTCCGAGGACGGGGTGGAGGCGGTGCGCCGGACGGCCCTCGGCGGCGACGACGGCGGCGCCCTGGACGGGGTCTTCAACGTCGCCGCCCCCGGCTCGCTGCCGCTCTCGCACTGCCTGCGCCGGGTGGGCGGCCGCCGGTTCGCCGTCCCCGAGCGCGGCCTGCGCATGCTGCGGGGCATCGCCCGCCGCACCGAGCTGGACTACTCGCCCGAGCAGCTCCGGCTGCTCTGCTGCGACCGGGTCCTGGACCACGGGAAGCTGGAGCGCGCCCTGGGCTGGAGCCCCTCCTACACCTCGCAGGAGGCCTTCGAGAGCTACCTGGCGGCCGCGGCGGCCTGACCGCCGCACCCTCTTTTCCCTCTCGCCTTCCGCGCGGTGCCCCGAGCCCTCGGGCCCCTTCGGCGCGCCTCCCGCGATGATCTTGACGCTGCGGCCCTATCGACGCTGTTCGATAGGGCCGCAGCGTCAAGATCATCGTGTGCAGGGCGCTAGCGGCGGGAGCGGCGCACCGCGCCCACCGCGAAGCCGCCGACCAGGGCGCCGGCCGCGGCGGCCGGGACGCCCACCCGCAGCGCCGCGCGGTGCCGCCGGAACTCGTGCACCGGCCAGCCGTGCGCCAGCGCGTACCTGCGCAGCCGGTCGTCCGGGTTGACCGCGTTGGGCCGGCCCACCTCGCCGAGGAGCGGCAGGTCGTTGGAGGAGTCGCTGTAGGCGGTGGAGGAGGCCAGGTCCAGCCCCTCCCGCTCGGCCAGCTCGCGCACGGCCGCGGCCTTGGCCGGCCCGTGCATCATCTCGCCGATGAGCCGCCCGGTGTACACCCCGTCGGCGGTCTCGGCGACCGTGCCGATCGCCCCCTCCAGGCCGAGCCGGCGCCGGATGATGTCGGCCAGCTCCACCGGGGTGGCGGTGACCAGCCAGACCCGGTCGCCGGCCCGCAGGTGGCGCTGGATCAGCGCGCGCGAGCCCTCCCAGATCCGGTCGGACATGGTCTCGTCGTAGATCTCCTCGCAGAGCTCGACGAGGTCCTCGACCCGGTACCCGGCGACGAAGGCGAGCGCCGCCTCGCGGGCGGCGTCCATGTGCTCGCGGCGCTCGTGGCCGCCGACCCGGAAGACCAGCTGGCCCCAGCCGAAGCGGAGCAGGTCGCGGGTGGTGAACAGGTCGCGGGCGGCGAGCCCGCGGGCGAAGTGGTAGATCGACGCTCCGCGCATCAGCGTGTTGTCGACATCGAAGAAGGCCGCGCGGTGGCGTCCAGGGGTTCGGCCCGGCATGGCATCGAGCCTATGGCCCGGCCGGAGGCGCCCGGCGCCGAGGAGGGGACGCCGGCCGTGTCGTGATGTAACTCACAGCATGACCTGCGGTGCAGGTGATCGCGGTGCATCGGACCGGGCGTTCCGCCCCCGTGGCGGGTGCCCCGGCGGCCGCCGATTCACGTTCACTCCTCCGAGTGCAGCATGATTAGCGGGATGGTCGAGGTAGCACTGGCATTCGTCTGCGCCCTGGTCGCATGGAGCGCCGCGGCGGCGCTGATCGCGCGCACCCTGCGTGAGCCGCGCACCTACGCGAAGGTGCTGTCCGGTTCCGCGGTCGCGGTCGCGGTCGCGCTGAGCGGTGCGTTCGTCGGGGCGCTTCTCGATTTCTCCGCTCCGACGTTCCGGATCCTGCAGATCGGCGCGGGCCTGCTCGGCCCGCTCCTCGCCGCCTGGGGCACGGCCGAGTACGCGGTGGGCTCCGCCCGGGCGCGGTTCGGGCTGCGCCTGGCCGTGGCCGTGCTGTCGGTGGTCCCGGTGGTGGTCCTGGCCCTGGACCCGGTCCGGGGCAACTTCGACCGGGACTACCCGGCGATGTCGGACCACTACGACCTCATCCCGGGGATCGCGCTGGGGGCGGTGCACCTCTTCTCCGTCGGGCTGCTCCTGGCCTGCGCGGTCGCGGCGATGCGCGCCGAGGGGCGGCGCACCGCGAACCACCGGCTCACGGTGGTCGGGCTGATCGCGCTGGCCGTGCTGCTGGAGATCGCCGTCACCCGGCTCGGCCTGGGCATGCTGGGGCAGGTGCTGATGGCGGGCGCGCTCGGCGCGCTGTGGACCGGCTTCCTCCGCGCGCAGAACCCGCCCGAGGAGCCCAGAGGCCGCCGCCGGGGCCGCCGGCGCAGCGGTGCGCCGCGATCCGGCGGCGACGAGTCGGACGAACAGGACCGAGAAGACCGGGACGAGGGAGACGACGAGGTGTGGGGACGGCGCCGCAAGCGGACCGAGGACGACCACTACGACGACGGCGGCGGCTACGACGACGGCTATGACGACGGGTACGACGAGGCGCCGGCCCCGCGGGCGCCGTCCAGGCTGCGCGGCGTCATCACCATCTACACCCTGGCCGAGGGCGGCGCGGACGGCTTCGACGACTGCGCGGACCTGGTGGTGGACGAGGTCGCCCGGCGGGAGCCGGACACCCTGCTGTTCGCCTGCCACACCGTGCCCAGCGCCCCGCTGCAGCGCATCGTCTACGCGATCTACCGGGACGAGCTCGCGCTGGAGGAGCACGAGCAGCAGCCGCACGTCCGGGAGTTCTCCCGCCGCTCGGCGCAGTTCGTCACCGCCACCAACGTGATCGAGCTGGCCCTGTCGGGGGCGTCGGCCACCGACAACCTCGCCGACATGCTGATGCCCCGCTGACCCCGCCGGCGCCGCGCCGGCCCCGTCGGCCGGGTCCCGGAGCCCCCTCCTCCGCGGGACGCCCCGATCCGGCGGCCGGGCGCCCCCGGCGGCCGGCCGGGCTCGTACGGCCGCCCGGGCCCGGGCGGCCCGCGCCGCAGGCCGGGGCCCTTCGGTGCAGGGCAGCGCCCGTGCCGCGGCGCGGGTGAAGTACCCTTCCTTGAGGTATCCGTCCCCCGGCGTCCGAGACGTCGCAGCGGGACCGCCGCCGGCCGGCCCCCCGGCCCGCGGGCGCCGCCGAACCCCTACGGAGCGTGCTGGAATCCCGATGCGCAAATTCCTCGTCTTCCTGGTCCTTCTGCTGATCCTGCTCGTGGTGGCGGACCGGGGCCTGCACGCGGCGGCCCAGAGCGAGATCGCCAAGCGCGTCTCGGCCCAGTACGAGCTGGCGTCGGAGCCCGACGTCACCATCGGCGGCATCCCCTTCCTCACCCAGGCCGTGGGCGGGAACTACTCCGAGATCAACATCGTCACCGGCGCGATGAACGTCGGCGACGTCCAGCTGGAGCGGGTCGACGTCACCGCCCGCGACGTCCAGGCCCCGATCTCGGAGCTGATGAGCAGCGCCCCCCAGGCGACCGCCGGGCGCGCCGAGGCCACCGTGAAGCTGCCCTACAGCGAGCTGCAGAAGCGGCTCCCGGAGGGCATCGTGATCAACAACGAGGGCGGCGAGCCGCGGATGAGCGGCGACCTGTCCCTGGGCGGGTTCAGCCGCCCGGTCTCCGCCGGGCTGGACATCGCGGTGCAGGGCGACGCCATCGCCGTCACCCCGGTCGACGTGCAGATCGGCGACACCGGCCTGGACCTGGCCGGCCAGGTCGAGCAGCGGCTCGCCGTGTCGCTGCCCATCCCGCGGCTCCCGTTCGGCCTGGAGATCACCGGCATCGAGGCCAAGCCCGGCGGCGTCGAGGTGTCCGCCGAGGCCGCCGACGTCCAGCTGATCGGCGGGCAGGCGCAGCAGGGGTGAGCGGGGCCGCGCTGACCGCCGGGGACCTGGGCGGCCCGCTCGGCGAGCGGGCCACCCTGGTGCAGTTCTCCTCCGCCTTCTGCCGCCCCTGCGCGGCCACCCGGCGGGTGCTGGCCGACGTCGCGGGGATGGTCCCGGGCGTCGCCGCGCTCGACGTCGACGCCGAGTCCCACCTGGAGCTGGTCCGCGCCCTGGGCGTCGAGTCCACCCCCACCGTGCTGGTGCTGGACGTCGGCGGGCGGGAGCGGGTCCGCGCGGCCGGGCTGCCCCGCAAGGCCGACGTGATCGCCGCCCTGGGCCGGGTCCTGGGCTGACCTGCGCCCCACTGCAGGGAAGGCGGTGTGTGATCCGGGCCACGGGTGACATCCTCGGCCCGAGCCCGTACGATCGGTCACGTGAACTCGGTGACAGGCGCGTTTCTGACGAAGCGGCGGGCAGTGGACTACTGCCACGTCGCCGCCGCGCTCTGTCCTCCCCGCCCGTAGAGCGGGCCACCGCCGCGCCCTGAACCGGGCGCGCCCGTGGACCACCGCCGACGCCGCGCGCATTCCCCGCCCCGCCCCCCGGCACCGCTCACGCAGCAGGGACACCACCATGCAGCCGGTCATCCAGGACCGGCGGTGGACCGCACCGCCGCAGTCCGCGAACCGCCTCGCACACCCGACCGCCGACGCACGCCTCCGGGCGGCCGGTTCAGCATGCGCGCACGCCCCTCTCAACGCCGCTGCACACATCGATCAAGGAGGTTCCCCATGAGCCGCTCCGACGTCCTCGTGGACGCCGACTGGGTGGAGGCTCGCCTGGACGACCCGAAGGTGGTCCTCGTCGAGGTCGACGAGGACACCTCGGCCTACGACAAGGGACACATCCGCAACGCGATCAAGCTCGACTGGAAGAAGGACCTCCAGGACCCGGTCCGCCGCGACTTCGTGGACAGGACCGGCTTCGAGAGGCTCCTCTCCGAGCGGGGCATCGCCAACGACGACACCGTCGTCCTCTACGGGGGCAACAACAACTGGTTCGCGGCCTACGCCTACTGGTACTTCCGGCTCTACGGGCACCAGGACGTGAAGCTGCTCGACGGCGGCCGCAAGAAGTGGGAGCTGGACTCCCGCGAGCTGGTCGACACCGCGACCGAGCGGCCGGCCACCGAGTACACCGCGACCGAGCAGGACGCCTCGATCCGCGCGTTCCGGGACGAGGTCGTCGAGGCGATCGGCAACAAGGCGCTGGTCGACGTCCGCTCGCCCGACGAGTTCACCGGCAAGCTGCTCGCCCCGGCGCACCTGCCGCAGGAGACCTCGCAGCGCCCCGGGCACATCCCGACCGCGCGCAACATCCCGTGGGCGAAGGCGGCCAACGAGGACGGCACCTTCAAGTCCGACGAGGAGCTCCGCGAGATCTACACCGAGGCCGGCGTCGACCTGGACGGCGACGTCATCGCCTACTGCCGGATCGGCGAGCGCTCCTCGCACACCTGGTTCGCCCTGCACGAGCTGCTGGGCCTGCCGAACGTGAAGAACTACGACGGATCCTGGACCGAGTACGGCTCCCTGGTGGGCGTCCCGGTCGAGCTGGGGGAGGCCAAGTGAGCGCGGACGGATGCGGTGCGCCGGTCGGCGGGGTGGTGCTCTCCGAGGGCGCCGCGGCCGACCAGGCCGTCATTCAGGGCGTGGTGAGCCGGGGCGGTGCGCCGCTGGCCGGCGCCTACGCCCGGCTGCTGAACGGCTCCGGCGACTTCGTCGGCGAGGTCGCCACCGGTGACGAGGGCACCTTCCGGTTCTTCGCCGCCGACGGCGACTGGAAGGTGAAGGTCCTGGCCTCCCAGGGCTTCTCCGCCGAGTTCGATGTGCGCGCGGAGGTCGGCAAGGTCGCCGACCTCGCCGTCCAGGCCTGACGGCGGGACGGGAGGGCGCGACGGCGTCCGCGGAGGCCGGCCCGGGCGGGACGCCCGCCCCGGGCCGGCCTCCGCCGTGCCGGAGGGCCGCCGGGTGATCCGGTGATCCGATCTGATCCGCCGGTTGCTAGGGTTGCGCCGTCCACCCCCGGCCCGGAGAAGCAGCAGCACGTTGACCACCGCCGCCGCCGCCATCGCGGTCCTCGCCGCGGCCCTGCTGCACGCGGGGTGGAACGCCATCGCGCACGCCATCACCGACCGGCTGCTCGGCTTCGCGCTGATCGGCGCGGCGGGCATGGCGGGCGGCGCGGCCACCGCGGCCTTCGCCGGCCTGCCCGACCCGGCGTCCTGGCCGGCGCTGGGCGTCTCGGCCCTGCTGCACGTCGGCTACATGGGCTTCCTCATGCTCTCCTACCGGGTGGGCGACTTCGGCCAGGTCTACCCGCTGGCCCGCGGCACCTCCCCGTGGCTGGTCGCGCTGGCCGCCGCCGTGCTCCTCGGCGAGACGCTCTCCCCGCTGCACCTGGCCGGAGTCCTGGTGGTCTCCGCCGGGCTGACCGCGCTGGTGTTCGCCGGCGGGATCCCCGGCCGCGACCGGCTGCCCGCACTCGGCGCCGCCCTGGTCACCGGGGTGATGATCGCCGGCTACACGGTGGTGGACGGCATCGGCGTGCGCGCCTCCGGCGACCCGCTGGCCTACCTGGCCTGGCTGATGATCCTGGAGGGGCCGTGGTTCCTCCTCGCCGCCCTGGTGCTGCGCCGGGGCCGGCTGGCCGCGCAGCTCCGCCCGGTCTGGCGGATCGGCGCGCTCGGCGGCCTGCTCTCCATGGCCGCCTACGGGCTGGTGCTGTGGGCGCAGACCATGGGCAGCCTGGCGGCCGTCGCCGCGCTCCGGGAGACCAGCATCATCTTCGGCGCGATCATCGCCGCTCTGGTCTTCAAGGAGGGCCTCGGCCGGCTCCGGGTGCTCTCCGCGGTGGTGGTGGCGACCGGGATCGCCCTGCTCAACCTCTGACCCCGGACCCGCCCCCGGCGCCCCTGCGTTGATCTTGGACTTATCGACCTGTCCAGGCCGACTGCCTGAACACGTTCGCTTCGGGGACGGGTCGATAAGTCCAAGATCAGCGTGAAAGGTCGTGACAACTCGGCTCCGCCCTGCCAGCATTTCCTCTCACCAGGAGGTGCTCGGAGTTGCCCGAACCAAGGACTGGACCCCCGCGGCATCGGACCACCCACCTCGGCTGGCGGCACGAGGTGCTGATCGGCGACCCCGGCCCCCCGCCGCGCCGCCCGGCCCCCGCAGAGCGGGTCGAGGTCAGCCCGGAGTGGGTGGCGGTGCAGCGGGGCACCGAGGCGCGCACCAACCGGCCGCTGGTCGCCGCGGTGTGGGTGCTGTGCGGGCTGGCGCTGCTCGCCGTCGCGCTGTGGCCGCTGCGCATCCTGCCCGGCCTGCTCGCCCTGGTCGCCGTGCTCGCCTGCCTGGTGGTCGCGGTGCCGGTGGCGGTGGCGCTGCTGCAGAGCCGCCGGGTGGTCGCCGAGCGCCTGGCCGCGGAGCGGGCCCGGCTGGAGGCCGAGCGGCGGGCGGCCGAGGGGGAGCTCCGCCGCCGCCAGGAGGAGCACGCCCGGGAGCACACCGCCTGGCGGGCGCGGCGCCGCGCGTTCGAGGCGCAGCCGCGCTGGTACGGGCTGAAGGTGCCGGAGGACGCCGCCGCGGTGCTCGTGGCCGGCGGCACCGACGCCGGCTGGTCGGCGGTGCTGACCACGGTCGGCGCGTCCCGGGTCGCCTCCGGGGGCGACGTCACCGTGCTCGACCTGTCCGGCCGCGCCGTCGCCGGGGACCTGGCCGCGCTGGTCCGCCGGGCCGGCATCGCCCCGCGGATCTGGGTGCTCCCGGCCGACCTGCCCCGGATGAACCTGGGCATCGGGCTGGAGGCCGCGCAGCGCGCCCGCACCCTCGCCGCGGTCGCCGCCGCGTTCGACCCCAAGGCCGACACCGAGGCCGACGTGGAGCTGATCGGCGCGGTGCTGGAGGTGCTCGGCCCGGACGCCGGCACCGGCGAGCTCCTGGCCGGCCTGCGCGCGCTCGCCCTGCCCGAGGAGGAGGCCGGAGAGGAGCCGCCGGACCCGCTCACCGCGGAGCAGCGGGCGCGGATCCGGGAGCGCTGCGGCACCGGCCGGGAGCGCGCCGAGCGCGCCTGGGAGCTGGAGGGCCACCTGGCCCCCTTCGAAGGGGTCGGATCGCGGGCCGAGGCCGAGCCCTACGCCCAGGTGAAGATCATCGCCACCGACCGGGCCGCGGGCGGCGTCGCGGCCCGCGCCTACGGCACCTACACCGCGGCCGCGCTCTGCCGGCTGCTGGAGATGCGCGGCGCCGCCGCCGATGGCCGCTGGGGCCGAACCATCATGGTCTGCGGCGCCGACGCCCTCTCCGGCGCCGACCTGGACCGGCTCACCGCCGCGGCCGCCGCGGCCGGCACCGGGCTGGTGCTGTTCTTCCCCGAGGCCGGCGACGAGGTGATGGCCCGGCTGGAGCGGGACGACGCCTTCCCGGTGCTGATGCGCCAGCCCGCCGGGCGCCCCGCCGCCCGGCTGGCCGAATGGCTGGGCGGCGCCCCGGACCTCGCGCTGCACCGGCTCACCGAGGTGATCGGCGAGGCCCTGGACGGCACCGTCGCCGACAGCTACGTGGAGGACGTCCACCCCGGCATGGCCGCCACCGCGCCGGTCGCGGTCCGCAACGCGGCCTCCTCGATCCCGCCGCTGGACCTGGCCCGGCACCTGCGCGACGCGACGTCCTGGGGGCGGGCCACCGCCCAGGCCGCGCAGATGGACGAGGGCGGCGCCGGGGCCGGCGCCCGCCCCCACCGGATCGACGCCCGCGGCCTGCGCACGCTGCCGCCCACCGCGATGCTGGTGCCCGGCCCGGACGGCCCGGTCGCGGCCGACGCCAACCCGGGCATCCTCACCCTGCCCGCGGCCACCCTGGCCACCGTGGAGGAGGGCCCGCCCGCCCCGCCGCCCGAACCGGACACCGGCGGCCCCGCCCCCAATCTCGGTCCGCCGCCGGAGCGTCTGGACTGGCGCTCGGAGCGGGAACCGGAAACGCACTGACCCCCCTTTGGCGTTGATCTTGGACTCATCGACCGGTCTGGCACCGCTCACCCGCACAGGTCTGCAGACCGGGACCGGTCGATGAGTCCAAGATCAACGCGGAGCGGCGGGGGGGGCCGGGCCACGGCGTGCGGCCAATAGGCTAAGAGGGGAAAACGCGCCCTCCCGCCACGGGACCGGGCGCTCCTGCCGGCCCGGGGCCGGCGACTCCGAGCGGAAACCTAGTGGGGATCATGAGCGAACTTCCCTTGCGCGCCCAGCTCGCCTCCGTGCTGGGCAAAGGAGCGGCGTCGCTGTCCCGGGCGACCGGGCGGGGCGACGGCTCCGTCATCGGCGGCCGGGTCGCGCTCAAGGTCGAGCCGGACCTCCTCTCGAAGCTGGCCCGCGGCCGGCGGCTCGCCCTGGTCAGCGCCACCAACGGCAAGACGACCACGACCCGGCTGATCACCGCGGCACTGCGCGACCTCGGCGAGGTCGCCACCAACGACCAGGGCGCCAACATGCCCACCGGGCACATCACCGCCCTGTCCCGCTACCCGGACGCGCGCGTCGGGGTGCTGGAGGTCGACGAGAAGTACCTGCCGCAGGTCATCAGGGACACCAAGCCCGCGGTGACGGTCCTGATGAACCTCAGCCGGGACCAGATGGACCGCGCCTCGGAGATCAACCTCCTGGCCAAGAAGTGGCGCGACGTCCTGAGGACCAGCGAGACGCACGTCATCGCCAACGCCGACGACCCGCTGGTCGCCTGGGCGGGGCTGGGCGCGCAGCACGCCACCTGGGTGGCGGGCGGTCAGCGCTGGAAGGAGGACTCCTGGTGCTGCCCGGAGTGCGGCGGCCACCTCAAGCGCGACCCCGACCCGCACTGGGAGTGCCCGGAGTGCGGCCTGCGCCGCCCGGACGCCTCCTGGGCCGTGGACAACGCCTCCGACAGCGTGATCGACCCCAACGGCGGCGCGCTCCGGCTCGACCTGGGCCTGCCCGGTGACGCCAACCGCTCCAACGCCGCCATCGCCCTGGCCACCGCCGCCGCCTACGGCATCCACCCCAAGCAGGCGCTGCCCCGGCTGCGCGAGATCCGCTCGGTCGCCGGCCGCTACACCTCGGTGGTCACCCACGGCGTCGAGGTCCGGCTGCTGCTCTCCAAGAACCCGGCCGGCTGGCTGGAGTCCTTCGCGGTGCTCGGCCCGCCGGACGTGCCGGTGCTGCTCTCGGTGAACGCCCAGATCCCCGACGGCAAGGACACCTCCTGGCTGTGGGACGTCGACTACACCGTGCTGCGCGACCGCCGGGTGTTCGTGCTCGGCGAGCGCCGCACCGACCTGGCGCTGCGCCTGGAGACCGACGGCGTCGCCTTCGAGACGGCGGACCGGGTGGACGACGTCGTCGCCCGGCTCAAGGGCGAGCGCCCCGACCTGACCAAGGTCGACGTGATCGCCAACTACACGGCCTTCCAGCAGATCCGCGCGGCCTACGGGCGCGTCCAGTGACCGCCCGGCACCCAGGACACGAGGACAGGTGAGCATGACCGACACCAGCAGTGCGCTGCGCATCGTCTGGATCTACCCCGACCTGCTCAGCACCTACGGCGACCAGGGCAACGCGCTGGTCCTCAAGCGCCGCGCCGAGCTGCGCGGCATCCGCACCGAGACGGTGCACGTGCTCTCCAGCGACCCGGTGCCGACCGGGGGCGACGTCTACCTGCTGGGCGGCGGCGAGGACCGGCCGCAGATCCTCGCGGCCCAGCGGCTCCGCGCCGACGGCGGCCTGAAGCGCGCCGCGGAGGCCGGCGCCGCGGTGTTCGCGGTCTGCGCGGGCTACCAGATCATCGGGGAGAGCTTCGGCGACGACGCGGACAACCCGCTGCCCGGCGTCGGCATCCTGGACGTCCGCAGCGGCCGCGGGGAGACCCGCGCGGTCGGCGAGATCGTCGCGGCCATCGCCCCCGAGCTGGGCGGCGGCCGGATCACCGGGTTCGAGAACCACCAGGGCCGCACGCACATCGGCCCGTCGGCCCGCCCGCTGTCCACCACGGTCGTCGGCATCGGCAACGACGGCCAGACCGAGGGCGCCTACCAGGGCCAGGTGCTCGGCACCTACCTGCACGGCCCGGCCCTGCCGCGCAACCCCGCCCTCGCCGACATGCTGATCAGCTGGCGGGTCGGCCAGCTCGCCCCACTGGAGCCGTCCTGGGGCGAGCGCCTGCACGAGGAACGCCTCAACGCGGCCCTGAACGCCTGAGAACCGACTCCCGGGGCCCCGAGTCCCTGAGTACTCGTACCCCTGAGCAGACGGCCCGTCCCCGCCTCCGCCACCGGAGGCCGGGACGGGCCGTTTCTCCGTCTCCGCGGCCCGGTGTCAGCGGCCGCGCAGGTCGCGGATGCGGTCCTGGGCGGCGGCGCCGGTGTCCGGCGGGACGATGACCTCCTGGGCGGCGGCCACGCCGTCCACCAGGAACTCGGCGTCCACCGGGACGTTCCGCTTCACCAGGGCCAGCGCGATCGGGCCCAGCTCGTGGTGGCGGGCGGAGGAGCCGACCCGCCCCACGGCGCGGCCGTCCAGCTCGACGGCGGCGCCGCGCTCCGGCAGCCGCTCGGCGGTCCCGTCCAGGTGCAGCATGACCAGGCGGCGGGGCGGCCGGCCCAGGTTCTCCACCCGGGCCACCGTCTCCTGGCCGGGGTAGCAGCCCTTGTCCAGGTGGACGGCGGTGCCGATCCAGCCCATCTCGTGCGGGATGCTCCGCTCGTCGGTGTCCAGCCCCTGCCGGGGGCGGTGCCCGGCGATCCGGTCGGCCTCGTAGGCCCACAGCCCGACCGGGCGCGCGCCCGCCTCGGTGAGCGCCGAGGCGGCCGCGGACAGCGCCTCGCGCGGCAGCAGCAGGTCCGCCTCCTCCTCGGCCCGGCGCACCGGCAGGTCCTCGGGCAGCGACCCGGCGGCCTTGCCCAGCACCTCGTCCCGGTCCGGCCCGGCGAGGGTCAGCACGGCCCGCTCCGCGGTGGCGTCGGCCACCTCCACCCGGAGCATGAACCGCATCGAGTCCAGGAAGGCGGCGAGCTCGGCGCCCTGGCCGGGCTCGGTGTGCAGCCAGGCGGCGGTGCCGTCGTCCAGCACGGCCATGTGCTGCTTGACCCGGCCGTTGGCGTCCATCAGCAGCGCCTCGGTCGCGGTGCCGGCGGGGACGCCCTCCAGCGCCTGGCTGGTGAGGCTGTGCAGCAGGGAGAGCCGGTCCGGCCCGGTGACCCGGACGACGCCCCGGTTCGAGCGGTCGATCCAGCCGGCGGAGCGCTCCAGGGCGCGCGCCTCCTGGGCCGGTTCGCCGTAGTGCGCGGCGACGGCGGAGTCCGGGGCTTCGGCGGCCACCGCCCCGGGGCGGCTCAGCAGCGGTGAGGTCATGCCTGTGAGCCTACGCGGCAGTCGCGGCATTCGCCGAACACGGACAGGTGGCGTGCGTCCGCGCGGAACCCGAACCGCTCCTCCAGCTCCGCGACCAGCTTCTCGGCGATCTCCAGCGGGACGTCGGAGGCCTCCCGGCAGGACCGGCAGACCAGGTGCAGGTGGTCCGCCTCGGCGGCGAGGTGGTAGGAGGGCGCGCCGGCGCCGAGGTGGGTGTGGGTGACCAGCCCGACCTTCTCCAGCACGTCCAGGGTCCGGTAGACGGTGGACAGGTTGAGGCCCTCGGAGCTCTGCTGCACCCGGGCGCAGATCGCGTCGGGCGTGGCGTGCTCCAGCTCGCCCACCGCCTCCAGCACCGATCGCCGCTGGGGCGTGACGCGGTAGCCGCGGGAGCGCAGCTCGTCCTGCCAGGTCCGGTCGGCCATGCCCCGAGTCTACGGGCGCCCGCGGACGCCCGGAGAAGCCCGGGAAAAAACATTTGCCCCACCGCGGGAGGGGCGCATACCTTCGAGTCACGCAGGAAAGGAGGTGGTCCTGAAGTGAAGGCTTTTAGGGCTAGCGAGGTGTCCGCCCGCTAGGGCGCACCCGAGCGGTTCGCACCGGCGAATCCACAGCGGACACCCGAACCCCCGGGAGGCCGGCCCAGTCCACCGGCCCCGCCGACCCAGGCGGAGCGATCCCGGGGGTTCGCCATGCCCGGACCCCGCACGACACGGGGGCCGGGCATCCGTCCGTCACGGCGATGGGATCACCCTTCCGGGTGCGGAAGCAAAGAATGAATGCAGAATGCCTTCAGTGCATCTAGAATGACTTCATGACATCGCTGACCATCCGCGACGTCTCCGACGACGCCGTTCACACCATGAAGATCCGTGCCGCGACGAGCGGGCAGTCCCTCCAGGCCTACTTGCGGACACTCATCGAACGCGAGGCCGCGAAGCCGACACTGGCCGAGATGGCCGAGCGAATCGAACGGAGAGCCAAGCCGGACCTGAGTGCGAAGGACGTCACCGATGTCATCGACCGGGGCCGGGAGGGGCGGTGATCGTCCTCGGCAACTCGGCCGCGGTCCAGATGCTCACGTCCTCCGGCGCCCTCGCAGGCAAGATCCTGCGCCGGGTGGCCGACGAGGACGTGCTGTGCGCCCCCCACCTGATCGATACCGAGTTCATGTCGGCGATCCTCGGGCTCAGGCAGGGACGGAAGATCAGCGATGCCGACGCGGACGCGGCCGTCGCCGACTTCCGCGAGCTGCCGATCGAACGCTACGAGGTGCTCCCCCTATGGCCCCGTCTCAAGGTGCTGAGGTCGAACCTGTCCGTCTATGACGCCACCTATGTGGCATTGGCCGAGGCGCTGGACGTACCGATGATCACTGGTGACGCACGGATGGCGCGGAGCGGGGCGGCCCGCTGCCCGGTGGAGGTCTTCGACTAGCGAGGGCGCCCCTCCGGGCTTCCGCCGACGGATCGCCTTCCTCGGAGACGGCGGTCTCGTGCGGCGGGGAGCGGGGCGGCCCTCGAAAGCGGTCAGTCCTTCTTCGCGGCCTTCTTGTCGGCGCGCTTGAGCTGGGCGGACATGTAGGAGCGCAGGTCGTGGCCCTGGGCCGCCATGTCCCAGGCGTAGCCGAGGGTCTCGCGGTCGTCGCCGAACAGGCCGTAGAGGCGGTGGCCCGCGGTCACCTCGAGCCCGGTCTCGGTGCGCAGTACGGCGTCGGTGGAGAGCTCCACCCGGTTCGCGAAGACGTTGCCGAGGTAGACCTCGCTGAACCCCTCCGGGTGCGAGATGAGCACCTCGACGTGGACCGGGGCGGTGCCCTCCGGGGCGTCCTTCGGCAGCTCGGTGCCGGCCGGGCGGATCCGCCAGTAGCCGTTCTCCGAGGTGACGTACTCGCCCAGCGAGCCGTCCTCGGCGATCCGCCAGGCGCAGGCCCGGTAGGCCAGGAACGGGCCGCCCTCGTGGGAGAACTCGACCTCCTGGCCGAACTGGAACTCCTCGGTCCCCTCGTAGCCGGCGACGCCGACGCCCTCCCAGCGGCCGATCAGGAAGGACAGTTTTTCAAGATCGGGGTGGATTTCAGGCTGCATAATGTCCGAGAGTAGCCGCGCGCGGCCGGTGCCGGGGCCAGGTCGCCCGGCGGGGCGCAGCCCGGGGACGGGTTCCCCGCCGGAGCTGATAAAGAAGAGGGATGCCCATGCCCGCCGCGGAGGCGCGGCGCAGGCGTTCAGGGCGCATGTGCGCCGGGTGCGCGGACGGACGCGCACGGTGCGGGGACCACAACGGAACGGGGGCCTTTTTCAATGCTGGTGATCGGGGCGGTCCTCATCGTCGTCGCGGCCGTGCTGGCCGTACCGGCGGTGATCGCGCTGCTCCGCTACACGGCCCACCGGGACTTCGAGCGGCTGCGGCCGCGGGCGCTGGTCGCGCGCGACGGCCAGGACATCGAGGTGACCGGTATCGCGGTGGCGGGCCCGGACGGCGAGGACGAGTCGCGGCTGGCCCGCATCGCCTGCGTCTGGCACTGCCACGAGGTGCTGCGGCACTACTGGACGCCCGCCCCGGACCCGGAGACCGGTGAGCGCGAGCGCACCTACGACCCGATCGCCGAGTACGGCGAAGAGGGGCCGTTCGGCCTGATCGGCCTGGGCGCACCGGAGGACCGGGCGGCGACGGTCCTGGTGGACCCGGCCGACGCCGCCGCGGACGGGATCGACCTCGCCCTGCAGCGGGTCGTGGGCCGCCCGCAGAAGGGCGTCCGCGCCCCCGCCGACGACCTGCTGCCCCGGGTCAAGGGCCGGATCTCGGGGCTGTTCCGCGGGGAGACCATCGAGTTCGAGTACCGGGAGTGGCTGATCAAGTCCGGCACCCCGGTCACCGTCCGGGGGCGCGTGCAGGTGCGCGACGGCCGGCCCTTCCTCACCGCTCCGCCCGACGACAAGCTCCGCATCACCCGGACGGAGCAGCCCCCCGCCCAGCAGGCGGCCCGCACCGGCCGCCGCGCCCTCCTCCTCGGCGGAGGCACCCTGGCCTCGGTCGGCGCGGGGCTCCTCATGCTCCTCGGCGCGGTCTGACGGTTCCGCGGCCCTGAACGGCCGCCGGCCGACGGTGCGGAACCGTCCGGCCGGCGGCCGTTCCGTATGGGCGGGACCTCTAGGGTTACGGCATGAGTCGCGCACTGGTGATCAAGGTCACGGCAGGGGAAGAAGCGCCGGAGCGGTGCAACCAGGGGTTCACGGTGGCCGCGGCGGCGGTCGCGTCGGGGGTCCCGGTGTCGCTCTGGCTGACCGGGGAGGCGGCGTGGTTCGCGGTCCCCGGGCGGGCGGAGGAGTTCTCGCTGCCGCACGCCGCCCCCCTGTCCGACCTGCTGGAGAGCGTGCTGCTGGCGGGCCGGGTCACCGTCTGCACCCAGTGCGCCGCCCGCCGCGGCCTGGAGCAGGCCGACCTGATCGAGGGGGTGCGCATCGCGGGCGCCCCGAGCTTCGTGGAGGAGGCCGTGGCCGACGGCGCGCAGGCCCTCGTCTACTGACGCCCGCGAGAGGGCGGTCTCAGCCGAGCAGGCCGATGGCGTAGGCGGCGAAGAGCAGGATCAGGACGGTGCAGGCGTAGGGGGCGGTCTCGCGGTCGGTGAACCGGGGGCCGCTCCGCCGGTGCGGGGCGCCGGGGCGGCGGGGGAGGGGGCGCTGCGTGGAGCCGGGCCGGTGCCGTGGCCGTCGGGGGCGAGTTCGGCGTGCAGCCGGGCGAGCCAGGGCGGGGCCCGGGGCGAGGCGGTGGCGCGCAGTACCGCCGGGCGGTCGGGCGCGGTGGCGGGGCGCGGCCGGGTGTAGCGGCGGGAGCGGCTGAAGCGGTGCCCCCTGGGGGCGGTGAGGACGGCGCGGACGCGCGGGTCGAGCGCCGCGCCGGTGCGTCCGGTGCGTCCGGTGGGGGAGTGGGAGAGGTCCATGGGATCGGCTTCTTCCTGTTCAGAGCGGTGTAGAAGGTCGAGTCGGATGAGGCGCAGGGGCGGCGACCGCCCTTTTCCTCTGTCCGGCGGGCTCAGGAGGTGAAGACGTAGGAGCCCAGGCCGGCGGGGACGAGGTCGGGGTCGACGGAGAAGTCGGCCCAGACGCGGAGGCCCAGGTTGAGCCTGGAGTGCGGGAGCACTTGGTAGTAGCCCCAGGCGGCGGCGGAGGCGCTGAGAAGGAGGAGGCCGCGCTGGCCTTCGGCTTCTGCCCAGTCTTCAGGGGTGCGGTGGTTCGGGACGGCGGGGCGGGTGTCGGTCCATCCGCCGTCGGTGATCTCGAGGCGGAGGGTGTCGGGGCGGAGCAGGTTGAGGCGGCGGACGACTTCGCCGCCGGTTTCGCCGGAGGCGGTGTAGGCGACGGCGTTGGCGAAGAGTTCGGAGGAGCAGAGCTGGAGGGTGTGGACGGTGTCGTCGGGGAATCCGGTGAAGTCGCGGCGGATGTCGCGGCGCAGGCGGGATGCCTGGGACAGGGCGCCGGGGTAGACGCGCGGCTCCCACCGGGTGGAGTGGAGTAGGCGGGAGGTCTCGGGAGAAGCGGACATGGAAGCCCCCGTGAAAGGTCCTTGGGACGTGGAGGCGGCGAGCGGCACAGGCTGCGACCCGCCGTTACACTCATAGTGATCTCATCAATTGATGAAAGCAAGTGCGAGTCGTCTATTGATATCAATGTCCGCTATGTCGACCGATACGATTCCGCCCATGGGAGAGCGGCAGTCACCGACCGTCAGGCGCCGAAGGCTGGCGCGTGAGCTGCGAAAGATGAGGGAAGCGGCAGGGCTGAGCACATCGGTTGTGACCAAGCGGCTCGGTTGGGCCGCAGGGCGGATCAACCACCTGGAGAGCGGTCGGCATGGGACCGACCCCAGCGCCCTCCGGGACCTCATGCGGCTCTACGAGGTCGCCGATCCGGAACGGATCGAGGCCGTACTGGCACTCGGGCGGCAGAGCCGACAGCGCGGGTGGTGGCACAGCTACAACGATGTCCTCGATGGCGACTACCTCGGGTTCGAGGCCGAAGCCTCGAGTATCAGCGTCTACCAGCCATCGGTGATCCCCGGTCTACTGCAGACCCCGGCATACGCGGCACGCTCCGCCCGAGCCAGCGGGGCCGTCACTGAAAAGGACATCGAACGGGTCGTCGCGGTCAGGGAGAAGCGTCAGGAAGCCCTGAACCAGGGAGCGAGGCTTTCGGCGATCCTCGATGAGAACGCTCTACTCCGCTTGGTGAACACGGCTGACGTGGCGAAAGACCAACTCTCGAAGCTCGTCGAGGCAGCCGATGAGGCCGACTCGATCACGGTTCGAGTACTCCCTATCAGTGCCGGATTGCATGCTTCTCTGGGAGGCGGCTTCGTCCTCCTCGACTACGCCGACTCGGTGGATCCCTCCCTCGTCTATCTTGAAGGCCGGACGAGCGGAACGTTCCTGGAGAAGCCGGAAGAAGTCGATGCCTACCGGAACGTGTTCGCTTCACTGGCCGAATCGGCGCTGTCCGAGAGTCAGTCCGGCAAGCTGCTGAAACAGCTCCAGAAAGAGACTTGAAGTGGAATTTCGCAAGTCGTCCTACAGTGCGACCGAAAGTCATTGCGTCGAGGTCGCCGATTCTCCCCAGGTCAGCGCGGTGCGGGACACGAAACACCGCCACCTCGGCGCCCTGATCTTCTCCTCCCCCGAGTGGCGGGCGTTCCTGGACGCCGCCAAGCGCGACGCCTTCTGACCAGTGCACTCGGTCTCCGTCGCCGGCGCGGTCGTCCGTTCGGACGGCCGCGTGCTGGCGATACGGCGGGCGGACAACGGGCACTGGGAGCCCCCGGGCGGGGTGCTCGAACTCGGTGAGGACATCGAGGCCGGGGTCCGCCGGGAGGTCCTGGAGGAGACCGGACTACATGTGCGGGTCGGGGAGCTCACCGGGCTCTACAAGAACATGAAGCGCGGCGTCGTCGCGCTGGTCTTCCGCTGCTCGGTGGTCTCGGGGACCCCTCGGCCATCCGAGGAGGCGGTCGACGTCCGGTGGCTCACCCCCGACGAGGTCCAGGCGCGGATGGCGCCGGCCTACGCCTGCCGGATCCTCGATGCCCTGGCCTCCGGGCCGGTCGCCGTGCGTGCGCATGACGGGCACGAACCGCTGGAATGACGTTCCGCCCGCATCTTTCTCTGGGCCTCTGAGAGCGGGGAAGGCCCGCCGCGCGAAGCGCGGCGGGCCGGAGCCGGAAGGGGTGTTCCTACTTCTTGCCCTGGTTCTTGACCGCCTCGATGGCGGCCTTGGCGGCCTCGGGGTCGAGGTATTCGCCGCCGGTCTTGCGCGGGGTGGAGTCCTCGTTGAGCTCGTAGACGAGCGGGATGCCGGTCGGGATGTTCAGGCCGGAGATGGCCTCGTCACCGATCTTGTCCAGGTGCTTGACCAGCGCGCGCAGCGAGTTGCCGTGCGCCGCGACCAGGACCGTGCGGCCCGCGGACAGCTCCGGGACGATGGCGTCGTACCAGTAGGGCAGCATCCGGTCGACGACGTCGGCCAGGCACTCGGTGCGCGGCATCAGCTCCGGCGGGAGGTCCGCGTAGCGGGCGTCGCCCACCTGGGAGTAGGTGTCGTCGTCGGCGATCGGCGGCGGCGGGGTGTCGTAGGACCGGCGCCAGACCATGAACTGCTCTTCGCCGTACTCCTCGCGCGTCTGCGCCTTGTTCTTGCCCTGGAGCGCGCCGTAGTGGCGCTCGTTCAGCCGCCAGGTCCGCTGCACCGGAAGCCAGTGCAGGTCGGCGGCGTCCAGCGCGATGTTCGCGGTGCGGATGGCGCGCTTCAGCAGCGAGGTGTGCACCGTGTCCGGCCGGATCCCGGCGTCCCGCAGCAGCTCACCGCCCTTGCGCGCCTCGGCCTCGCCGGTCTCGGAGAGGTCGACGTCCACCCAGCCGGTGAACAGTCCTTCGGCATTCCAGACACTTTCGCCGTGTCGCAGCAGTACGAGCTTCCCCATGCCGGCCAGCCTAGCGACTCGGCGCAGGGAGGAGAGCGGCGCCCGCCCTCACTCGGCCCGCGCCGCCCGGCGTTGATCTTGGCGTCGTTGCCGTCTCAAAGCCGGGTGGTCTCCACTGGCTGTTGCAACACCGCACGCCAGAGGAGGGGAGGAGGGGAGGGGGCCGACTGGTCGGTCGGGTGCGGCGTCTCGCGGAGCGGGGGTTCAGACGGGCGGCGACGGCGGAGGAAGGGGCGGGGCGGAGGCGGTCCCCCGGGTGCGGCGTCTCGCGGAGC
>NZ_ANBB01000088.1 GCF_000341105.1 Nocardiopsis potens DSM 45234 | reverse complement strand
CAGCCCACCCGCCAGGTCGTGCTGGACGGGGTGCGGCTGGGCCCCGAGCGCCGGCTCGGCGCCGAAGGCGAGGGGTTCCGCATCGCGATGAGCGGCCTGGACGGCGGGCGGCTCGGCATCGGCGCCTGCTCGCTGGGCGGGGCCCAGGCCGCGCTGGAGGCGGCGGTGGGCTACCTCGCCGACCGGGAGGCGTTCGGCGCGAAGCTCATCGACTCCCCGGCGCTGCGGTTCCGGCTGGCCGAGATGGAGACCGGCCTGGAGGCCGCGCGCGCCCTGCTGTGGCGGGCCGCCGCCGCACTGGACGCCGGGTCGCCGCAGGCCACCCGGCTGTGCGCGATGGCCAAGCGGCAGGCCACCGAGACCGGCTTCGCCGTCGCAGACCAGGCCCTGCAGCTGCACGGCGGCTACGGGTACCTGGCCGAGTACGGCATCGAGAAGATCGTCCGCGACCTCCGGGTGCACCGGATCCTGGAAGGGACCAACGAGATCATGAACCTCATCGTCGCCCGCGGCCTCACCGGGGCCGCGTGATGTCCGCGCCGACCGACCGGGCCGACGGGCCCGACGTGCTGCTCGAACGGGACGGGCGGGCGGCGCGCGCCGTGCTGAACCGGCCGCGCGCCCTCAACGCCCTCACCCACGGCATGGTCCGCGTCCTCGACGCCGCCCTCGCCGACTGGGAGCGGGACGACTCGGTGGCGGCCGTCGTCCTCACCGGCGCCGGCGAGCGCGGCCTGTGCGCCGGCGGGGACATCCGCTCCATCTACGACGACGCGCGCGCCGGCGGCACCGCCACCCGGGAGTTCTGGCGCGACGAGTACCGGCTCAACGCGCGCATCGCCGGCTACCCCAAGCCGTACGTGGCGGTGATGGACGGCATCGTGATGGGCGGCGGCGTGGGGGTGTCCGCGCACGCCGGCGTCCGGGTGGTCACCGAGCGGTCCAGGATCGCCATGCCGGAGACCGGCATCGGGTTCGTGCCCGACGTCGGCGGCACCCGGCTGCTCTCCCGCGCCCCCGGCGAGCTCGGCACCCACCTGGCGCTGACCGCGGCCCCGGTCGGCGCGGGCGACGCGGTCCGCTGCGGCCTGGCCGACCACTACGTGCCCGCGGACCGGCTGGCCGGCTTCACCGCCGAACTGGCCCGCAGCACCCCGGAGGAGGCGCTGGCCGCCTTCGCCGAGCCGGTGCCGGCCGCGGAGCTGGACGCCCACCGGGAGTGGATCGACGCCTGCTACGCCGCGGACACCGCGGAGGAGATCGTGGACCGGCTGCGCACCGACGGCCGTCCCGAGGCGCTGGCCGCCGCCGGTGCGATCACCGCCAAGTCGCCCACCGCGGTCAAGGTGGCGCTGGCCTCGCTGCGCCGCGCCCGGACCCTGGACACCCTGGAGCAGGTGCTGGTCCAGGAGTACCGGGTCTCCTGCGCCGCGCTCTCCTCGCACGACCTGGTCGAGGGCATCCGAGCCCAGGTGGTCGACAAGGACCGGTCGCCGCGCTGGTCCCCGCCGGAGCTGTCGGAGGTCGCCGAGGCCGACGTGCTCCGCCACTTCGAGCCGCTCGGCGACGCCGACGACCTCGATTTCGAACCGACCGGGACGGGAGGGCGCCGATGACCGGGGCCGCGCAGGACACCGAGCACACCACCGGGAAGATCGCCTTCATCGGGCTGGGCAACATGGGCGGGCCGATGGCGGCCAACCTCGTCGCCGCCGGGTACGACGTCACCGGCTTCGACCTGGTGCCCGAGCTGCTCGCCGGGGCCGAGGAGAAGGGGGTGCGCCCCGCCGCCGGCGCCGCCGAGGCGGTGGCCGGGGCGGACACGGTGATCACCATGCTGCCCGGCGGGCGGCACGTGCTGGAGTGCTACCGGGGCGAGGGCGGGGTGCTGGCCGCGGCCCGGCCCGGCACCCTGTTCATCGACTGCTCGACCATCGACGTCGCCGACGCCCGGGCCGCGGCCGAGGCGGCGGTGGCGGCGGGGCACCGCGCGGCCGACGCGCCGGTCTCCGGCGGGGTGGTCGGCGCCACCGCGGCCAAGCTGACCTTCATGGTCGGCGCGGACGAGGCGCTGCTGCCCGAGGTGGAGCGGGTGCTGGCGCCGATGGGCGCCCGGGTGGTGCACTGCGGGGCCTCCGGGGCCGGGCAGGCCGCCAAGGTCTGCAACAACATGATCCTCGGGGTGTCGATGATCGCGGTGAGCGAGGCGTTCGTGCTCGGCGAGCGCCTCGGCCTGAGCCACCAGGCGCTGTTCGACGTGGCCTCCACCGCCTCCGGGCAGTGCTGGGCGCTCACCACCAACTGCCCGGTGCCCGGCCCGGTGCCGGCCAGCCCGGCCAACCGCGACTACGCCGCGGGCTTCGCCGCCGCCCTGATGTCCAAGGACCTGGGGCTGGCGGTGGAGGCGCTGAAGGCCACCGGGACCGCCGCGGAGCTCGGCCCGCACGCCGCGGGGCTGTACGCCGCCTTCGCCGAGGGGGAGGGCGGCGGCCGGGACTTCTCGGCGATCATCAACGAGATCCGGGAGCGCTCCGAGGCGGGTGCGCCCGCCGGCCCGGAACCGGCTCCGGACGGCGGCTGACCGCGCCCGTCCCGGCGCCCCGCCGGGGCGGGCCCGGGCCGGACGCATCCGGCCCCGTCCCGGAGGGGCGCTCTGCGGGGCCGCGGAGGAGGGCCCTCCGCGGTTCCGCCCCCGCTCGACGCCCCCGCGGACGCGGGGCCGCACCCCGGAAGGGAACACGATGACCGATGCGACTCCGGCCGGCGAGGCCGCCGGCCACGAGACGATCCTGGTGGAGCGGACCGGCCGCACCGCGGTGATCACGCTGAACCGCCCCAAGGCGCTCAACGCGCTCAACCTGCGGCTGATGGAGGAGGTGGTCGCCGCCGCCGAAGGGTTCGACCGGGACCCCGGCGTCGGCTGCATCGTGCTGACCGGCTCCGACCGGGCCTTCGCCGCGGGCGCCGACATCAAGGAGATGCAGGGCCTGGACTACATGGACGCCTACCTCGGCGACTGGTTCGGGGCCTGGGACCGGTTCGCCGCGCTGCGCACCCCCACCCTCGCGGCGGTCGCCGGGCACGCCCTCGGCGGCGGCTGCGAGCTGGCGATGATGTGCGACGTCCTGATCGCCGCGGACTCGGCCCGGTTCGGCCAGCCGGAGATCAAGCTCGGGGTGATCCCCGGCATCGGCGGTTCGCAGCGGCTCACCCGGGCGGTCGGCAAGGCCAAGGCGATGGACCTCTGCCTGACCGGGCGCACCATGGGCGCCGAGGAGGCCGAGCGGGCCGGCCTGGTCTCCCGCATCGTCCCCGCGGCCGAGCTGCGCGAGCAGGCCCTGGCCGCCGCGGCCGAGATCGCGGCGATGTCCGCTCCGGCCGCGATGATGGCCAAGGAGGCGGTGGACCGCGCCTTCGAGACCACCCTCGCCGAGGGGGTCCGCTTCGAGCGCCGCGTCTTCCACGCGGTCTTCGCCACCGCGGACCAGAAGGAGGGCATGGCGGCCTTCACCGAGAAGCGCGCGCCGTCCTTCGTGCACCGCTGATTCCGGCCCCGCGCACCGCCCGCCCCCGGAGAGCCGGGGGCGGGCGGTCTCTCCATGCCTTATAGTGAAAACCGTTGTCGTTTTCATTATCGGGGCGGCTTTCGGCCGCCCCCAGGGCACCGGGAGGCGGCCGTGGCGCGCAGCGAACTGCGTCCGATCATCAAACTCAAATCGACCGCGAAGACCGGGTACACCTACGTGACCCGCAAGAACCGGCGGAACGACCCGGACCGCCTGGTGCTGCGCAAGTACGACCCCGTCGTCCGCCGGCACGTGGAGTTCCGCGAGGAGCGCTAGCCGGCCGCCGGGGGAAGGGCGGCGGGCGCCGGAGAGCGCTCCGCCCTCCCGCCCCGCCGCTCCTTCGCTGCGGCCCCGGCGTCCGCCTCGGGTCGTCCCCGGGCCGCCCGGCGGGGCGTCCCGTCGGACGGCGGTCCGGGCGCGGAGGCGCCGCCGCGCGGGGGTTCCTCCGAGCGCCCCGGGAAGGGGAGTCCCGCCCCCTGGGCGGACGCCGCCCCCGCCCCGACTCGGGAGCACCGCTCCGCCGGGGCGAGCCCCGGCGGCGGCCCGGGAGCCCCCGGCTCCGAGGCGGACGCGGAGGCGGGCCCACCGTCCGGGCCCCCTCCGGCCGCCGCCCCGGTGAGCGGGCGGGGGCGCCGCCCGCCTCCGTCCGCCCGGCCCACGCGGACCCCCGACTCGGCTCGGGAGCGCCGCTCCGCCGCTCCCGACCGGGGCGGGGGCCGGTGCGCCCGCCGGAGGCCGGGCCGGCCGGGCCCGGAGAAGACCCCCGTGAACCAACGGAACCACTGAGAAAGGCAAGGGAACATGGCCGTCCCCAAACGCAAGACATCGCGCTCCAACACGCGCAAGCGCCGCTCCGCCTGGAAGGCCGAGCGCCCGCAGCTGGTCGAGGTCACCGTCGGCGGCCGCACCGCCCGCGTCCCCTACCGGCTGGTCCCCGCCTACCGGCGGGGGCTGCTGCCGCTGCCGGACTGACCCTCCGCCTCGGCGGCCCCGTGCTCCGGGCCGCCCCCGGACGGCAGGCCGAGCAGGCCGCGGACCGCCCTCTCGGTCAGCTCCACGTCGTGCGGGACCCGCCCGGCCACGCTGCTGACCAGCCCTTCCAGGGTGCCGATGTAGGCGAGGGCGGTATCGCGGGGCGGCGGCCCCGGCGGGAGCGCGCCGCTCGCGCGGCCGGCCGCGATCCGCTCGGCGGCCTGTGCGACCAGCCGCTCCACGATCCCGCCGATCGCCCGGCCGACCGGATGGTCCTGCCCGGCGAACTCGGCGTGCAGGGTCCGCATCACCCGGGCCACGTCGCGGCGGCAGTAGACGGCGTGCCCCCGGGCCAGCGCGAGAAGCGCGCCGACGGGGTCGGCCTCGGCCGCCGCCGGCCGCCCCACCTCGGCGGTCCAGGTCTCGTCGACCCACTCCACCACCGCCAGCGCCAGTTCCTCCTTGCCGGCGAACAGGTGGTAGAGGGCGCCGCGGGTGTAGCCCGCCTCGGCGGCCACCTTCGCCAGCACCAGGTTGCCGTAGCCGTACCTGGACAGCCCGCGCGCCGCCGCCTCCAGCAGCGCGTTCCTGCTCCGGGCCCGCCGCTCCGCCTGCGTCGCCCGGGGAGTCCCCGACCCCGCCATCAAGGCCGCCTTCCCCTCAGTTACGTACATGCATGTACGTAGGTTACAGTGCGGGCAGGGCGGGCCGCGAACCGCCGCCCGCTCCGAGCGAGGGGAGAGACGGGAATGGACTCCGAACCGGACGCCGGCCGCGCCGCGAGCGCAGCGGAACCGCAGGTCACCGAGGGGCGTGAGGTCCCCGCCGAGATCCGCGCGCTCAGCACCGCCGCCGATCCCGACTACGTCGACTTCTTCGTGCTCACCGGAGGCGGAGCCGCGCACGGCACCCCCGAGGAGTGGACCCGCGCCGCGTTCGAGGAGACCTTCGCGAGCCCCTCCGCCCGGTTCCTGCTGGGCCGGGTGCTCCGCCTGCGGCTGCGGCCGAGGGGAGCGCAGGGCTGCGTGGGCGGGTGGCGGATCGCCGGCCGCGGCGAGGACTGGCTGCGCATCGAGGTCGAGGGCCCGCTGATGAGCGTGCACATCGTGGTCCGGACCGAAGAGGACCGGGTCTCCGCGGCCACCCTCATCGGCTACCGCCGGCCGCCGGCCGCCCGCATCTGGCCGCCGCTCTCCGCCCGCCACCGGGGCTTCATGCCGAAACTGCTCCGCAAGGCGCACACCGAACTGGCCCGCTCCGGCCGCTGAGGCACACGTCCCACGGGGCGCCGGCGGTCGAGCGCGACCAGGCCGACCGGTGGGACGGAGCGGTCGCGCCGCCGTGCCGTCGGTCAGGCCGCCCCGTCCCGTGCCCGGGGCGGTGTCCACTCGACCCGGGTGCGGCGGTGCGCCCGTCTCGGGAGGGGCCGGGCGGGTGCGGTCACTCGGGGAGCCGCACCGCCTCCCGGCCCTCCTCGACCTCGATGTCCCCGGTGCCGAACGGGGCCGGCCGCAGGACCTGGTAGACCAGTCCGGTCCCTGTCGCCTCGCTGTGCACCAGGGTGTACGCCGAAACGGCGGCGCCCTCGGCGAACAGCCGCTTGCCGAAGCCGAGGACCACCGGGCAGACCAGCAGGCGGTACTCGTCGATCAGCCCGGCGTCGTGCAGGGTGTGCAGCAGCCGGCGGCTGCCGTGCACCTGCAGCTCCCGGCCGGGCCGCTCCTTGAGCGCCGCCACCGCCTCGGGGACGCCGGAGGAGATCACGCCCGCGGTGTTCCGCCACGCGGGCTCGGTGAGCGTGGTCGAGACGACGTGCTTGGGCAGCCCGTTCAGCGCCGCGGCCACCTTGTCCCCGGGGTCGGTGACCCGGGGCCAGTAGGCCTGCATCATCTCGTAGGTGGACCTGCCGAGCAGGATCTCGTCGGCCTGCTCGAACCAGCCGTCCACGATCCGCCCGAAGTCGCCGTCGACGTAGGGGACCAGCCAGCCCCCGCGGTCGAAACCGCCGCCGGGATCCTCGTCCGGGCCGCCGGGCCCCTGCATGACGCCGTCGAGGCTCACGAAGACGTGCGCGGTGAGCTTCATGTCCCTGCCCCTCTCCTGGCGCGGCCCTCTCCAGGGCCGCACGGTGATGACCCGGGGCGGCCCCGGAACTCATCGGTCGGCGCCGGCGCGGCTCCACGGGGAGCGGCCCGCCGGGCCCCGCTCCGGCCTCTGCCTCCGGGCGCACCGCCGCCCGCCCGTGGACCGGCGCGGGCGGATCTGGTCGGGCAGGGCGCGGAGGAGCAGGGGAAGGGCGGCGGAGCGCCGCCGGCGCCCGGTCGCCCCGTTCGCCCCGGCGCCGCGCCAAGCAGGGCCGCGCCCGAGCCGACGCCCCGCCCTCGGTCCGTCCTCACCGGGGGGCGGGCCGCCGGAACCGTCCCGGGGCGGTCAGTGCTCCCAGGGCCAGTGGGCCACCCGGCCGGCCTCGATCAGGGGGACCATCCGGAAGGCCTGGTCGGACAGGCCGGCGAACAGGTGCCGGTCGCCTTCCCCGGCCGGGCCGTGGCCGTGCCGGTGGCCGGCCAGGTTCCAGGTGTAGACCGGCACCCGCTCCGGGACCTCCCGGGTCGGGTCCTGCCCCCGGTGGGCCTGCTCGTCGGTGACGAGGACGACCCGGTCGTGGTCGGCGTAGTGCCGGCGCACCGCGTCGGCGGTGGCGGTGCCGCCGCGCGGCCCCCAGAACCGCCCGGTGGCGCTCAGCAGCGCGTCGCCCCGGCGGAGGGGCACGGCCGCGGAGGTGTTGTCGAACTGCACCAGGTCCGCGGCCTGGGCGCGCAGCGCCAGCCCGGCCCCGAAGATCTGCGCGGCGTCCGCGCAGGTCAGGTCGGAGCGGGCGGACAGGCGCGAGGCCATCGACCCGGACTGGTCGACCAGGATCAAGGTGCGTCCGGACAGGGCCGGCACGTTCGCGAGGCAGTGGCCGAGGGCGGTCTCCAGGGCGTGCGCCCAGCGCAGCGAGGGCGCGGCCCGGTAGGCCGACAGGAACCGCATCGGCAGCTGCCGGGACCGCTCCACCTGCTCGGGGTCGGTGAGCCGGGCCGCCACCCGCGCGGCGGCCTCGTCGGACACCCCGGCCTCGTCGAAGTTGCGCAGGTTCCGCAGCAGGGCCATGTAGCCCATGGAGGGGATCAGCGCCTCCCACAGCCGGGCCTTGTCCACCCGGCCGCCGGCCAGAGAGAGCGCGCCCTCCCAGGTCATGCCGGCGGCGCGCAGCGCGGCGGGGGCCAGCAGGACCTCGGGGTCCTCGGCCGCCCGGCTCCGCAGCCCGGCGTCGGCGGTCAGGGTCCGCAGACTCGCGGGGATCCCGTCGCCGCGGCCGTGCCGGCGGTCGATGGCGTGGGAGAACAACTCGCCCTGCCACGGCCGGTCGGCGGCCGGGGAGGGGTGGACCAGCTCGATCACGTCGCCGAAGCGGAACCCGCGGGCGCCGGTGTCGTACTTCAGCAGGGAGCGCTCGGTGTACAGGCGCCGCACGGCGTCGGCGATGCCGCGCTTGACCGGCTTGGGGACGGCGCGGCCGTACCGGCCGGTCCAGTAGGCCAGGGCCTCGCCGGGCTCGTCGGCGCGCTGCAGGGCGGCGGCGACCATCTGCCGGGAGTGCCCGTGCGCTCCAGCGTCCACCCGGGCCTTCGCGCCCTCCAACGCGGCGACGATGGAGGCCGACCGCATGTTCGCCCCGCCGCGCAGCCAGCCGATGAGGCCGGCCGTCCACTCCGGGGCCTCGACGGCGGCGCGCCGGACCAGGCCGCGGAAGCGCCCGTCGCGCTCGCCGGCGCCCTCGTAGAAGGTGTTCTCGCCGACCATGTTCGCCACGGCGAGCAGGAACAGCTCGGTGCGGTCGTCGCGGGCGTAGCCGGGGCCGCCCTGGTGGGTGCGGCCGGAGGGGAGGGGGTCGGCGGCCAGCGGGCCGCGCCCGGCCGGCCGCGCGGCGGCGGTGTTGAACTTGGACATGGGGGCTCCTAAGCGGAGGGGGAGCCCGGAGCCGCAGGGCGCGCCCGAGATCAGGACGGGGACGGACGTGCTGCTCTACCAGTTGAGCTACACCGGCCCAGAGCCGGTGACGGGACTCGAACCCGCAACCCGCCCATTAAAAGTGGAAGTAGCCGTCCCCTGCGCACCGGGCGCACCCCGGCGGCGGGCTCCTCCCGAGGTCAGGGCGGCGTCCGGGGAGGCCCCCAGGAGGGCCCCCGGCCCGTGGGGGCGGGCCGGAGCGGAATCGAACCGAAGTACCCGGGCGCCTGCGCACCGAGAGGAGAGACCGTGTGGAGTTGTCGCCCGCCGAGGAGGACCCCGCACCGCTCCCGGGGGAGCGGCCGGGCCCGCTTCCCGGCCGGCCCGCCCAGTGTGGCAAGGCGCCCCTCGCGGAGTCACCCGGTTTTTCCGCGGGCCCCGGGCGCGCCGCTCCGGGGAGGCGCGGGGCCGGGACCGGAGGCCCGTGGAACGGGGGCCGGCGGTGCCGCCGCGGCCGCCCCAGGCGGGCAGACTGGAGGCGACCGCACGCACGGCCGCCGGGGCGCCCCTCCAGGGGGCGCCGCCGGGGGCCGACCGGCCGGGGCCGTGCACCCAGCGAGAAGCCGAGGAAGGCGCGATGACCGACGAGCGACCCGCCGCAGGGCGGAACGGAAGCGGCGAGGACCTCCCCGAGGTCGTCGTCGGCGTGGACGGGTCTCCGGGGAGCCGCACCGCGCTCGACTGGGCCGCCGCGGCCGCCGAGCGGCGCGGCGCCCGGCTGGTGGTGGTCAACGCGCTGGACATGCCGATGGTCGCGCTGCCCTTCTCCTCCCCGGTGCGGATGAACCCGATGGCGGAGGTGACCGACCGCGCCTCCGGGGTGCTGACCACCGCGCTGGGGCGCGTCGCCGAGACCGCCCCCGGCCTCAAGGCGCGGACCGAGGTCTCCCTGACGGACCCGGCGTCGGCGCTGCTGGACGCCTCGGAGGAGGCGGAGCTGGTCGTGGTGGGCTCGCGCGGCCTCGGCGGCGTGGGATCGCTGTTCCTCGGATCGGTGAGCACCAGGGTCACCTCGCACGCGTCCTGCCCGGTCGCGGTGGTGCCGCCGGAGAGCGGGGCGGCGCGGACCCCCGGGCGGGTGGTGGTCGGCGTCGACGGCTCGGAGCCCGCCGACGCGGCCCTGCGGTTCGCCCTGGACGAGGCGGCGCGCACCGGCGCCGAGCTGACCGTCGTGCACGCCTGGCAGCCGCCGGTCCCCTATGACACGGGCACGTTCGCCGTGGGCGTCGGCTTCGACCGGGAGGCGTTCGCGCTGCGCGCCCGCGAGGCGGTGCAGACCTCGGTCGACAAGCTGCGCACCCCGGCCGACGCGGACGTCCGGGTGCGCGTCTCGGTGGTCGAGGACCAGCCCGCGCACGCCCTGCTCACCGCCGGCCGGGACGCCGACCTGGTCGTGGTGGGCGGTCGCGGCCGAGGCGGCTTCCGCGGCCTGCTGCTCGGCTCGGTCGGCCAGTCGGTGCTGCACCACGCGGAGGTCCCGGTGGCCGTGGTCCGCGACCGCCCCTAGCGTCCCGGCCGGCCCGCCGCGCTCCCGGCGCCGGAGGCCGCGGGCCTCCGAAGGCGGGCAGTGAAGGGTCGGCGACCGGGGCGGGGCGCCGGGGTGCCCGTCGAGCGCCCCCGGGGCGGGGGTTCGTGTCCGCTGCCGCTCGGGGACTTGTCCCGGATGCGGAGGAGGTTTTTCTCCTGCCCCCTCTCCGGTGGGCGGCGGGGTCGGCCGGGGAGCACGGCGCCCTGGGGGCCTCCGGGGCGGCCGGCCGGTCCGCGGGTCCCGGCCTTTCGAGGACGGCGGCCCGAGGGGCGGACCGCCGACGGCAGGGGCCGCGCGGCCCCGGGTCCGCCCCGCGATGGCCTCGGGGGACGACAGGGCGCTCTGCGGTCGCCGGCAGGGAAGGGCGTCTCCCGCCAGCGGCCCCGGGCCGTCCGGGCCGTCCCGCTCCTCACTCGCCGTCGACGACCACCCGGGCGACGCCGGGGACGGTGCGGGCGATGGTCGCGGCGAGCCTGCGCTCCTCGGCGCCGGAGCCGTCGCCGTCGAGGCGGGCCACCCCGTCGTGCACCGCGACCGACCAGCCGCGCAGGTAGGGGGCGCCGGCGGCGAGCGCCTCCATCAGGTCGTCGCGGACCGCGTGGTCCGGGCGGGCGTGTACGCGCAGCAGGTCGCTCCGGTTCACCAGGCCGACCACCCGGCCCTCGCGCAGCACCGGGACGCAGCGCAGCCGGGTGTGCACCATCCGCTCGGCGAGCTCGGCGGCGTCGCCGTTCTCGGTGGCGGTGGTCACCCGGCGGGTCATCACCTCGGAGACCTTGAGCGGCGGAGGGCCCGGCGGCCCGGGAACCGGCCGGGCCGTGGCGCGCGGGTCCGGTTCGAACCGGCCGCGCAGCAGGTCGATCTCGGTCACGATGCCGACCAGCATGCCCGCGCCGTCGACCACCGGCGCCGCGATCACCCCGCGCTCGATGAACGCCGCGGCCGCCTCCACCACGGCGGCGTCATCGGCCAGCACCAGACGGGGCTCGGTCATCGCCTCCCGGACCAGCATGGTCCTGCTCCCTTCCTGTCGGTCGTCCACACCGGAACAGACGCCTCCGGTCGGAGCGGGAACCGGCCGGGCCGCTCCCTCCACGATCGCACCGCCTTCCGGAGCGGGCCAGCGGGGGCGGGTCAGCGGGCCGGGGTCCGCGCGATCCGCGCGGCGGCGCCGCGCAGCGCCTCGAGGAAGGCGCCGACCGCCGGCGGGCCGGTCCGCTCGGCGGGGACGGCGGCGAAGACCGGCCGGGGCGGCAGGTCCGCGGCGTCGACCGGGACCACCGCGATGTCGGGGCGGGCCGAGGCGGCGGCGAGCGCGGGCAGCAGGGTCACCCCCAGCCCCGCGGCGACGAAGCCCTGCTTGCCGATCCACTCCCGCACCACGTGCGCGACGCGGGGCCGGAAGCCCGCGCGCACCGCGGGCGCGAGCAGGGTGGCCTCGGGGCTCTCGGCGCCGGCGATCCACTCCTCGCCGGCCAGCTCGGCGAGGCGGACGGACTTCCGGCCGGCGAGGCGGTGGCCGCGCGCCAGCGCCACGTGCACCGGCTCCTCCAGCAGCGGGTGCAGCTCGCACCGCTCCGCCGCGCCCTCCGGCGGGGAGCTGACCACCGCGATGTCGACCTCGCCCGCCGCCGCCCGCGCCAGCAGGTCCGGGGTGAACCCTTCGGACCGGGCGACGTGCACCCCCGGGTGGCGCTCGCGGAACGCGGCCAGGGCGCCGGGCACCAGCGCCGCGTCGGCGGTGGCGAACGAACCGGTGCGCAGCAGGCCGCCGTCCAGCCTGCGCAGCGCGTCCAGCTCGGCGCGGGCCGCGGCGTCCCGCTCGGCGATGGCCCGGGCGTGCGGCAGCAGCGCCCGCCCGGCGGGGGAGAGCGCCACCCCCCGCGGCAGCCGGTCGAACAGCGCCGACCCCAGCTCGCCCTCGAGCACCTGGACCCGGCGGGAGACCGCCGACTGGGTGTAGCCGAGCGCGTCCGCGGCGGCGGTGAACGACCCCGCGTCGGCGACGCTCAGGAAGACCTCGTACAGGCCGTGCGGCCCATGCTGTTCCGTCATGGCTCCCATGCTAAAGATTCGCTTGTCGCATGGGTAGGGCGGGCGTACCTTCTGGGCCATGGACAAGATCGCCTTCATCGGGCTGGGCCGCATGGGCCTGCCCATGGCCCGCCGGCTGCTCGCCGCGGGCCTCCCGCTGACCGTCTGGAACCGCACCCGCGCCAAGGCCGAACCGCTCGGCGCGCTGGGCGCCCGGGTCGCCGGCTCCCCGGCGGAGGCGGTGCGCGGCGCGGCGGCCGTGGTCACGATGCTCTCCGCCCCCGACGCCGTCCGCGAGGTCGCCGGCGCGGTCCTGCCGGAGCTGCCCCCGGACGCCGTCTGGCTGGAGATGTCCTCGATCGGTCCCGAGGCCGTCGCGGAGCTGGCCGCCCGGCTGCCCGAGGGGGCCGCGCTGGTGGACGCCCCGGTGCTGGGCAGCGTGGACCGGGCCGCCGAGGGGGCGCTGCGGATCCTGGCCGGCGGCGACACCGCCCCGGTCGAGAGCCTGCTGGCGCATCTGGGGACGGTCACCCGCTGCGGCGCGGTGGGCTCGGGCGCCGCGCTCAAACTGGTGGTGATCAACGCGATGATCGGCGGGGTGGGCGTGGTCGCCGACGCCCTGGCGCTGGCCGAGCGGCTCGGCGTCCCGGCCGAGACCGCCGAGCGGGAGCTGCGCTCCGGTCCGCTGGCCGGCGCCGCGGAGCGGGCCTTCTCCGCGACCGCGGACTACCCGGTCGCCCTCGCCGCCAAGGACGTCGCCCTGGCCGGGGAGGGGCTTCCGGTCCTGGAAGGGGTGCACCGGGCCCTGACCGCCCGCCCCGAACTGGCCGGGTGGGACCTCTCCGCGATCCGCCCGGGCGCCTGACCCGGCCGGTCCTCCGGCGGGCCTGTCGTCTCCGCACGCTAGGTTTCGGTGCGTCGACGAAGGCACCAGGAGCGCGACGGGGGCGGGGAATGGCCGCGGAATACGGCGAGCACGGGATGGACATGGCCTTCGAGGAGGCGGGGGAGCCGGTCACCGAACCGGTCACCAAGCTCGGCGGGCAGCCGGTCTGGCTGGAGGAGCCGGCCTGGCCGCTGTCCGCGGAGACCGGCGGCCCGATGCGGTTCATCGGGCAGTTCCGCCTCCCCGGTGAGCAGGTCCGGCTCGGCTACCTCTTCATGACCGAGGAGGACGACGGGTGGATGGACGGCACCTACTTCCCCGACGGGGGAGAGAACGCCTTCATCGTCCAGCCCGGCGGGCGGCTCGCCGAGTTCTACCGGGTCGCCGCGGAGGCCACCGGCCCCACGCACGGCCCAGACCACCGGGTCGCCCTCTCGCCGCACACCCCGGAGCCCCCGGACCCCGACGACGTCGCCGTGCTCGAGAGCCTCGGGGGCGTGGCCGAGCCGACGTACGGCCTGGACAGCAGGATCGGCGGCCGCCCCCGCTGGCTCCAGCTCGATGAGAGCCCGCAGGAGGAGGGCGACTGGGCCTTCGCGGTGCAGCTGGACAGCTGCGGTCTGCCCTTCCCGGTCAACTTCGGCGACGCCGGCGTGGGCTACTGCTTCTTCGAGGAGAAGACCGGGGAGGGGCGCTTCTCCTGGCAGTGCTGCTGACCCGCCGGTCCTCCGGCGGACGGGAGGGGAGCGGCGGGGCGCCCGCGGCTCCCCTCCCGCGTTGTCCGGGGACGCCCGCCGCACCGGCCCCGGGGGCCGCGGGCGTTTCGGTCCGTCCGGACGGGCGGCCGCTTCCGAAAGGGGGTTGACACGGAGCGTCCCGGCTTCGACACTGATTCCGCATTAATTAGGTTAGCTTTGCCTAAATCAGAGTCGAGGTGGGTCCGCTCCGCCGCGGCCGCGGACGGCGCCGCCCCGACCCGCCGCGAACCCCTGCACGGAGGCGAGGACCGAGCATGCCCGAGACCGATTTCGACGCGGTGGTGGTCGGCGGCGGGCCCGCAGGCTCCACCGCGGCCGCGCTGATCGCCAAGGAGGGCCACCGGGTCGCCCTGCTGGAGCGGGAGCGCTTCCCCCGCTACCAGATCGGCGAGTCGCTGCTGCCCGCAACGGTGCACGGGGTGTGCCGGCTGCTGGACGTCACCGAGGAGATGGAGGCGGCCGGCTTCCAGGTCAAACGGGGCGGCAGCTTCCGCTGGGGCACCGGCCTCGATCCGTGGAACTTCCTGTTCGCGCTCTCCCCGAAGCTGTCCGGCCCGACCTCCTACGCCTACCAGGTCGACCGGATGACCTTCGACCACATCCTGCTGAAGAACGCCGCCCGGCACGGCGCGGACGTCCGCGAGGAGTCGACCGCCCTGGAGGCGGTGCGCGACGGCGGCCGGGTCGCCGGCGTCCGCTACACCGACCCCGGCGGGAACCGACAGGAGCTCTCCGCCACCTACGTGCTGGACGCCTCCGGCAGCAGCGGGCGGCTGCACCGCGCCGCCGGCGGCATCCGGCACTACTCCGAGTTCTTCCGGAACCTCGCGGTCTTCGGCTACTTCGCGGGCGGCGAGCGGCTGCCCGGCCCGGACCGCGGCAACATCCTGTGCGCCGCCTTCGACGAGGGGTGGATCTGGTACATCCCGCTCAGCGACACGCTGACCAGCGTCGGCGCGGTGCTCAACCGGGAGCAGGCCGGCCGCGTCCGGGCCGACCCGGAGAAGACCCTGATGGAGTCGGTCGAGCGCTGCGAGACCGTCCGCGACCACCTCGCCGGGGTCCCCAGGGTCACCGAGGGCGTCTACGGCGAGATCCGGGTGCGCAAGGACTACTCCTACGCCGGCAGCGCCTTCTGGGCGCCCGGCATCGCGCTCATCGGCGACGCCGCCTGCTTCATCGACCCGGTCTTCTCCACCGGCGTCCACCTGGCCACCTACGGCGGCCTGCTGGCGGCCCGCTCGGTCAACAGCGTCCTCGCCGGAGGCCTCCCCGAGGAGCGGGCCTTCGCCGAGTTCGAGTCCCGCTACCGCCGCGAGTACGCGGTGTTCTACGAGTTCCTCACCGCCTTCTACGACATGCAGGTGAACGAGGACTCCTACTTCTGGCGGGCCCGCAAGGTCACCCGTGCCGAGGGCCTGGGCGACATGGAGGCCTTCACCACCCTGGTCGGCGGCGCCTTCTCCGGAGAGAAGGCCCTGGTGGACGCCGGGTCGATGACCGAGAGGTTCGCCGTCTCCTCGGCGGAGCCGACCGACGCGGTCGCCCGCACCGGCCCGGCCCGGACCGAGTCCGGCGAGCGGATGAGCGCCCTGTTCGGCACCCCGGTCGTCGGCGAGGTGATGGAGGAGATGAACCGCATCCAGCGCCGCGGCGTCACCGGTGCGGAGACCCTGGAGCGCCCGCTGCTGGACGGCGGACTGGTCCCCTCGGCGGACGGGCTGCGCTGGGTGGACCCCGTCGCCCCGCCCGCGGAGCGCCCGCAGGCCTGAGACCGGGCACGGGAGCGGCCGCGGGGGCCGGGCGGGGCGCCGCCCGGCCCCCGCTCGCTCCTCCGCCGGCGGACCGGCCCCGCCCCTTCGAAACCGGGGCAGAGCGGGGCCTTCACACCGAATCCACGGGGCGGTGTGGCGCTGTTCACCTAAGGCCCTTTAATCTTTGCGGCGGAGGGCCGAAGCCCCCGTCGACCGTCGGTGATCCCCTGGTGTCAAAGGGTTCCGGGATCCGCCGCCGGGGAGGGGGCCGACCGGCCCCGCTCCTGGATGAGGAAAAGCTAATGAACAGCTCATCCAGGGTTCAGCGTCGGTCGGCACGCTGATCTTCATGAGTTCCCTGACGGCTCTCCCCGCTGCGCCCTTCGCGATGTTCGGGGCCGCCGAGACGCACAAGGCGGCCGAGAAGGCCGAGGCCGCCGAGCCCGGAACGGCCAGGCCCGAGTGGTCCGGTCCGCACCCGATCGACCTCGAACTGACCCAGCCGTTCCGGCGCGACCCGGCGCCCGAGCCGGCCGGCCCCGAGCGGCCGGCCGCGCCCGAGCCCCCGGCCGACCCCGAGGACCCCCGGGCCGAGCGGCCGGAGCGCGCCCCCGAGGAGCCGGAGGCCGACTCGACCATCCCCGAGCTGACCCGCCCCGGGGCGCCGCTGGTCGGGCCGGCCGCACCGGAGGCCGAGGCGGACCGCCCCGAGGGGCGGCAGGGCGGGCGGGCCGAGCCCTCCGAGCCGTCCGAGCCGCCCGCCCCCGAGGAGACCGCCGCGCGGGCGCGCCGCCGCCGGGCCGCGACCGCGCTCCGGGTGCTGGCGGTCGCCGCCGTCGCCGCAGGCCTGGTCTGGATGTACCTGGCGCTGCCCGGCCCCGGCGGCGGGCTCTCCTCCGACGGCCGGACCGTGCTGGTGGTGTTCGCGGCCACGCTGGCCTGCTGGACGCTGACCCGGCTGGACGACACCTTCGTCGGGACCGCCGCCGTCGCGGTGCTCATCATCGCCGGGATCATCCCGCACGAGCACTTCCTCGGGCTGCTCGGCTCGGACACCGTCTGGCTGCTGGTCGCCGCCTGCGTGCTCGCCGCGGGGATCGAGCGCAGCGGGCTGCCGGCCCGCGCCGCGCACGCCCTCATCGTCCGGGCCGGCACCGTCCGCCACCTGGTCCACCTGGTCACCGCCGGCGTGGTGCTCACCGCGCTGGCCATCCCGTCGACCTCCGGCCGGGCCGCGCTGGCGCTGCCGGTCTTCCTCGCCCTGGCCAAGGTGTTCGCCGAGCGCCCGGCCGTGGTTCGCGCGCTCGCCCTCGTCTTCCCCGCCACCATCCTGCTCAGCGCCGTGGCCACCCTGATCGGCGCCGCCGCGCACCTCATCGGCAACGAGTTCCTGGAGGCCATGGCCGGCGGCGGGATCGGCTTCGGCCACTGGCTGCTCCTCGGCCTCCCGGTCGCGGTGGTCTGCTCGCACCTGGCGGCGGAGCTGGTGCTGCTGCTGATGACCCGGCGCGCCGACCGGCGCGGCCGGCTGGCCATCGACCCCGCCCGGTTCGCCGAGCTGTCCGGGCAGAACGCCTCCGGCCCGCTCACCGCCGCCCAGTGGCGGATGCTCGCGCTGGTCGCGGCCGTGGTGGCGCTGTGGTGCACCGAGTCGCTGCACGGCCTGCCACCGACCCTGGTCGCGCTGCTCGGCGCGGTGGCGGCGACCGCCCCGGGCTTCGGCACGGTGCGGATGTCGGCGGGGCTGAAGTCGGTGCCGTGGCCGCTGCTGGTCTTCATGATCAGCGCCGCCGCGCTGGGCGAGGCCCTGGTGAGCAGCGGCGCGGCCGAGTGGCTCACCGACACCGCCCTGGGCGGCCCGGCCGGCGCGCTCGGCGACACCGCGCTGATCGCGCTGGTGGTCACGGTGAGCGCCGCCGCCCACCTGGTGCTCCAGTCGCGTTCGGCGCGCGCGGCGGTGCTGGTGCCGGCGGTGATCCCGCTGGCGGTCGCCTCCGGCCTCAACCCGGCCGCCGTGGTGTTCGCCTCCACCGCCGCCGCGGGCTTCTGCCACACCCTCACCTCGTCGGCGAAGCCGGTGGCGATGTTCTCCGACCTGCCGGACGGCGTCCCCACCTACCGCCGGGCCGACCTGCTGCGGCTGTCCGCGCTGCTCGGTCCGCTGGTGATCGCCGTCGTCCTGGGCGCCTCCCTCTACCTCTGGCCGTACCTGGGGCTTCCGCTGCGCTGAGCCCGCGGCGGACCGCCCGTGCACATCCCCCTGTCTTCTTTTTCATCTCCCGATCGAAAGGCCGAGAACAGCCATGCTCAACGACAGCCGGATGCGCATCCTCATCGCCCCCAGCGGCTTCAAGGAGTCGCTGGACGCCGTCGACGTCGCCGGGGCCATCGCGGCGGGGGCCGCCCGGGTGCTGCCCGGGGCCCGGATCGACACCGCCCCCATGGTCGACGGGGGAGAGGGGACCGCCGCGGCGATGGCCCGCGCCACCGGCGGGCGGCTGGTCCCGATGCGGGTGGAGGGGCCGGTGGGCGCCCCGGTCGACACGCACTTCGCGATCCTGGGCGGCCCCGGGCCGCGCACCGCCCTGGTGGAGATGGCCGCCGCCGCCGGGCTCCGGCTGGTCCCCAAGGACGCGCGCGACCCCGGCCGCACCTCCACCTACGGGGTGGGCCGGCTCATCTCCGCGGCCCTGGACCACGGGTGCGAGCGGATCATCGTGGGCTGCGGCGACTCCGGCACCAGCGACGGCGGCGCGGGCATGCTCCAGGCGCTCGGCGCGGGGCTGCTCGACGCGGACGGCGGGCAGGTCGGCCGGGGCGGCTACGAACTGGCCCGGGTGGCGCGGATCGACGCCTCGACGCTGGACCCGCGGATCGCCCGCACCCGGATCGACCTGGCGTGCAACGTCTACAACCTGCTCACCGGGCCGAAGGGCGTGGCCCGGGTGTTCGGCCCGCAGAAGGGCGCCACCCCGGAGCAGGTGGACCGGCTGGACGCGGCCCTGTCCCACTGGGGCGACCTGCTCGGCGCGCACGCCGGGACCGACCTGCGCACCGCCCCGGGCAGCGGCGCCTCCGGCGGGCTGGGCGCGGGCGCGGCGGGCGTGCTCGGCGCGAACCTGGTCCCGCGCTTCGACGTGCTCACCGACCACCTCGACCTGGACCGCCGCATCGCCGCCGCGGACCTGGTGATCACCGCCGAGGGCGCCATCGACTACCAGACCCCCAACGGCAAGGTCCCCGCAGAGGTGGCGCGCCGGGCCAAGCGGCTGGGCACCCCGGTCGTCGCCCTCGCCGGCACGGTCGGGCGCGGTGCGGCGCTCAGCCACGCCGCGGGCATCGACGCCATCGCGGGCATCATCGCGGCCCCGCTCGACCTCGCGGGCGCCATCGAGCGCGCGGCCGACCTGACCATGGACGCCGCCGAGCGCACCCTGCGGATGATCCTGGTCGGCACGGCCCTCACCGGCGGCCGGGACGCCCGCGTCCCGGCGGAGTCCGGTGCGGGACGGCAGGCGGCGGAGAGCTTCTGACCCGTGGGCGGGGCGAGGGAGGCGCCTGCCGGAAGAACGCCCCGCCCCTCTCCCCGATGATCTTGACGCTGCGGCCCTATCAGAGCGCCTTGGTGTCAAGTGGTTGTTGCAACGAGGAACCCGTCGAGGGCCTCGGCCGGGGTGGCCCAGCCCAGGTTCTGGCGGGGCCGCAACGCCAAGATCATCGGGGGAGGGCTTCTCCGATCGATCCGGCTTGCCGGCGCCGACCGTTGACAGGCCGGATCCTCTGCGGTGGCCGCCCGCCCGGGGGCGTCCGCCTCGACGGCCGCCGGGATCGGCGGGGAGGGACGGAGGCGGCCGGGTGCTCCCCGGAGCCAGCCTCCTCGCCTCCCGCCGGGGTCCAGGGCGCCCCCGGCAGGGGCCCGGTTCTCGGTCGGCGCCTTCCGCCTCCGCCTGCGGCTCCTGCCGCAGTGGAGGGGCGGGGCGCCGGCCGGGCGCCCATCGGCCGGCCCGGGCCTGTCCCGGCCTCCCCGGCCGGGCCCGGGCGCGGGACGCCCGGGCGGGCGCTCAGCCCTTGGCCGGGAGGTTGTCGAGTGCTCCGCAGAGCAGGTCCTCGGCGGCCTTCCGGCGCTCCTCCGGGGCCATGCCACTGTCGCTGTACTGGGCCGGGGCGACCGTGCCCTCGATCGCCAGGTTCTCCACCAGGGCCGCGGCCATGGCGGTGCGCGTGGTCCCCCCGCCGTCGTAGCCGGAGTAGATCTCCCGGCCGCTCGGGCAGGCCGTCGCCTTCAGCTCGTTGCCCTCCACCATCTCGTTGGTGAAGTACTCCTGGGCGAGCCTGTCGCCGGTCGCGCGGGAGATCCCGTTGTTCATGGTGGTGTGCATGAGCACCGCCACGTCGGCGTCGTTGTGCTCCTCGTCGCCGTAGGCGACCGGGAAGTTGCAGGAGTACTCCGTCACGGGCGTGCCGGGGATCTCCCACTCGTTCTCGAACATCTCGTCCGGGTTGCCGGAGAGCTCGTTCCCCGCCTCCTGGTCGACCATCGAGCAGACGGCCAGCGGCTTCTTGTACCCGTTGTCGGGGTCGAACCAGCCGAGGTAGTACGCTCCTCCGCCCGCGCCGGCCAGCACCAGGACGAAGAGCAGCCCGCACCCGATCGCGAAGCAGCCGCCGGCCTTGGACTTCTTCTTCTGCGGCGGGCCGCCCTGCGGCGCCTGCGGTCCAGTGGGCGCGTACCCGTGGGGACCGGGGCCGCCCTGGGGGCCGGGGCCACCGTGCGGGGGCGGCGGCCCGGCGGGGCCGGGCGGAGGTCCGGAGGGCCCGGGCGGAGGCGGCGGACCGGCAGGGCCCTGCGGGGGCGGGCCCTGTCCCGCATGGGGAGGATGGGGCTGCTGGGGCCCGCCGGGCCCGTGAGGCGGGTGGGGTCCGTTCATGGCGTTCATCCTAGTACAAAACCCCGAACGTGGCGGTGGGAAGTGGGGCCCTTGCGGTGCCTCGGCTTCCTCCCCATTGACGCCCTATCGCCGGATCCGGTTCCCTCCGTCCGGTCTCCCTTGAAAGAACCCGGGCCGCGCGCCGCACCCAGCGCACCACCCCGAGGGGCGGTCCTCTCCTTTCGGGCAGCGGTCGATGGCGGCGCGGATGAACGGCGGGATCGGCAGGGCACCGAGGAGGACGGGACCACCCGGTCGAGCCCGGCCCCTCGGCCGGCGCCAAGGCGGCGGCCTCACCCTCCCCGGTCCCGCTGGTCGGTCGAGTGCAGCACGTCGCGGAGCGAAGGTCCAAGCAAGCGGCGACGGCGCAGGTAGGGGCGCGGCCGGGCCTCCCAGCCGGGTGCGGCGCCTCGCGGAGCAGGGGTTCAGGCCAGCGGCGACGGCAGCGGTAGGGGCGGGGCGAAGGCGGTCGCCCGGGCGCGACGCCCCACGGAGCGGGGGTTCAGGCGGGCGGCGACGGCGGGCAGGGGGACCGGCCAGTCGGTCGGGCGCGGCGCCTCGCGGGGCGGAGGTTCAGGTCAGCGGCGACGGCGCAGGTAGGGGCGCGGTCGGGCGCTCCAGCCGGGCGCGGCAGAGCGGGGTGGGGCTGGTCGGGGCGGGCGGAGGAGGCAGGATCGCCGTGCCCGCGTCGCCCCGGTGCCGGGGCCGGCCGCTCCTGAAACCGCTGCACCTCTTTGACCTGGTTGAATACGCAGGGTGATGGTGGTGTGGGGCGCCCTGCGCACCGCGAGAGCACCCCGGTGATTCCCGGGCGCGCATCCTGGCCCGGAGCGGCCCCCGAGAGGCCTGAATCGCCCTGATCGGGCCGGTGTTCGAGGGTTCGAGCCGCCCGGAAGGCCGGGATGCAGGGGGTCGGAACCCGGGGAGGGATGGCGCGGGGGTGAGATGTCGTATTTGTCCTGCCGGGAGGGCCCGCCTTGACCACTCTGGGTAACCGGAGAGGGGGCAGTGGGGGGCTTCGGGGCTTACTACTCGCTGGTAGATGTAATCGGGGTGCTCTCGCGGTGCGCAGGGCGCCCCCGCCCCCTGTCTGATCCCCACCGCAAATTCGGCATAGGGGATATGCCTCCTGTGTTGGCGCGGGCGGGCCCACCTGCCCCGCCGGGGCGCCGCCCCCGCCGAGAGCACGCGCCGGGCCGGGCCGGTGAACGTGGCGCCCAACCCGCTCTTGCCTTCGCCGCCCGCTTGAACCCCGGCCCCGTGAGGTGCCGCGCCCGGGTGAGGCGCCCGAACCCTGGCCCTGCCTGCGCCGTCGCTGCCCGTCTTGACCTTCGCTCCGCGAGGTGCCGCGCCCGACCGACCAGCCGGTCCCTCCTCCCGCCGTCGCCGCCTGCTTGAACCCCAGCCCCGTGAGGCACCGCGCTCGGGCGACACCCGTCACCCCGTTCTTGCCTGTGCCGTCGCCGCCGGGTCGCGGTGGCCCGGTTCGCGGTGAGCAGGGCCCGGGCGCGGGTGCGGGGGGCGGAGTCATAGGGCTTCCGCCTGCGCGGTACAGAGGAAGAGGGCCCACTCCGCGACGGGGACGGCGATGAACCCGCCTCCGGCCTGCCCGAGTGCGAGAGGGCGCCCCGCCGTCCCTCGTCCCTTCACTCCTCGAAGAAGCGGGTGAGCAGCGGGGCGATCGCCTTGGGGTCGGCCACGTGCGGCTGCCCTGGGAGGGAGACACGCCGGGCATGCGGGACGCAGGCCGCGATCGCGTTGGCGGCGAGGGCGAGGAAGTCGTCCGGCAGCCCGCTCATGTCGGGGTCCCCGCCGCTGTCGCCGGTGGCGACCAGGACCGGCCGGTCGATCTCCGCGAACCGGGACGCGGGCGGCCGCCCGTCGCCCAGGCAGGCCGCGTCGTAGGCGAGGGTGTGCGCGAGCCCCTCCAACCGGGGCCACACCGGCAGCCTCTTCGCCTCGGCGATCGCCTCCTCGGGCGACCCCGCGAGCCGCATGAAGAGGGCGACGGCGTCGCCCCGCCGCCCCTCCGCCAGCACCGCGTCCAGCTCCTCCCGGTAGGCGCGCCACTGCTCCGCCATGCCGTCCGCGACCGCGTACGGCACCTCGTACACCGAGACCTTGCCGATCCGCAGTCCCGCCGCCGCGGCCTCCAGCGCCAGCGCCCCGCCGGAGGAGACCCCGTGCAGGAACACCGCCTCGCCGGCCTCGCCGATCAGCGCTTCGAGGTCCTCGATCTCGCGCTCCACCGAATAAGGGGCCGTGTCCCCGCTGCCGGCCCGCCCCCGCCGCGCGTAGTCGTACACCCTGAACCGCCCGGCCAGCTCCTCGGCGAGCGGCGCGTTCTCCGAACCGTCGTCGAGCCCGCCGCCTACCAGGACCACCGGCGGGCCGTCTCCCTGGCGCTCATATGCGATCGGTGTGCCGTCTCGCGAGGTGACCTGGCCCATCGGGCCCTCCCTGGGAGGTCGGTGGTGTCCGTCTTCTACTTCTACCTTCGGGAGACGACAAGAAGACGGAGGGAAGACGGAGGAGCGGCGCGCCGGGCTGCCGGCCGACCGCGGGCGAACCCGGCCGCCGGGGCGGTCCGGGCGGCCTTTTTTTATGCGGAGAGGAGGCGGAGTGAAAGCGACATCAGGTGCATTTTCCGCCAGTGAAAGTGAATGGAAATGTCCAAGGCCAAGCTTCGGCGGACCTGGTGAGGAGAAAAGAAGCACCCCTTAGGTCTCCACGGATTTTTCGGGCCGATGTCGGGACGGGGTGCTGAAAAAACGAGATACGATCCGGGAAAAAGGAACGAGGCCGTCCGGCGCTCCCAACGCCGAAACGGCCTCTGGCCACCGACCTGTCTTACCCTCAGGAAGGCGGCTATGCCGAACTCTACCGTTCGGCGCCGGGAGGATGCACATCGTTCCTCCCCTGCGCCTGATGACCCCGTATCCTCTCCCTCCTTCACCCGGCTGCTGGACTGGATCGCCCTGAATCCCCGGCTCAGCGACGTCGCGGTGCGCGGGTACTGGATCCTCCGCGCCCACGTGCACGAGACCGACGCCGACCCGCTGGTGCGCATCACCGACACCGGGCTGGCCGGGATGCTCAACAAGTCGGAGAAGACCGCCAAGCGCTGCCGCAAACAGCTGGAGCAGGTCGGCCTGATCGTCCTGGTCGAGCAGACCACCCGGACGGTCCGCGACCCCGCGACCGGCCGGTGGGCGGTGCGCACCACCAATGTCTACCGCGTCGTCGAGGAACCGCCCCGGGGCTATTCCGGGGCTCTGTCGCCGTGGGACTGGCGGCGCCGATTCCGGGGCGAAACCGCACTTTCCGGTGCATGTCGCCGGACAATTCTGTCCGCCGGGCGGACGGAAACGGCCTTGGGGGCGGACACCGATGACCCCCTTACAACGAAGCCTTTCCAACCAACCCCTTCCAACGAATCCGCTCCGTCCGGGCCGGGTGCCCGACCCCAGGGCCGCGCGCCCGCGCGCGAGGCGGCGGAGCGGACGCAGGCCTTCGGGTCGGTCGAGCAAGAGGCCGTCCCGCTGCGACCGCCGGCCCGCGCCGCGCCTTCGGCGCGGCGGGCCTGCCCGCCGGTGGTGGTCGAGCCGCCGGGGTGGGCGGTGGGTCTGCTGGCGCTGATCCCGGACGCGGTGCTGGCGGGGCCGGGCGTCGACCGGCGCACCCTGGCGCTGCGGTTGGCGGAGCTGGCCGGGGCCGGGGTGGGGCGCGCCGAGCTGGCCGCAGCGGTGGCCGGGGCCGATACCGCCGACCGGCCTTAGAGCTCATCTCATTTGGTGAGTCTGCGGAAGCAGATCAACGTGCAGGCGATGCCGGCGAACG
>NZ_ANBB01000087.1 GCF_000341105.1 Nocardiopsis potens DSM 45234 | reverse complement strand
CCCTCGGTGGAGCTGCAGCGGATCCATCAGGGGCTGCTGGAGGAGGACCGCGTACTACCCTGACCGGTCCAGGGCGATCGGCGCGGGTCGGCGCGGGTCGGTGCGGATCGGTGCAGGTCCGCGGGTTCCGCGCGGTGGACTGCACGCCGGTGCCACCCCCCTCCGGGTGGGCGCGTTCGGAGGTGGGCGCGGGCGGGGCGGCGCGCCCCCGGGAGCCGCGTCCCGGGAGCCGTGTCCCCGAAAGCAAGGGGCGGGCCGCCCCGCGCCCGGCGGCGGTGCCGCCGGGGCGCCGGGCCGGGTCAGCCGCGGGCGGCGGCGCGGGGAGCCGGGCCGGCCGCGGCGCGGCGGGAGCCCCCGGACGCCACCAGGTCCAGGTAGGAGCGGACGTCCTGGGCGGCGGCCCTCTCTCCGCTCAGCGGGATCTCGGCGCCCACGTAGCCGTCCGGGCGCACCACCAGGACCCGGCCGCTCCGCTCCGGCCGGGCGTCCTCCACCGTCAGCGGGTCCAGCGGGTGCTCGACCCGGAGCGCCGCCCCGGGCGGGGAGAGGACCAGCCACCGCCCGTCCCGCTGCAGGTCGGCGACGGTGCGCGCGCCCTCCGGGGCGGCCACCCGGGCGGGGGCGATCCAGTCCCCCGCGCAGTCGGACAGGGAGTGCCGGGCCTGCAGGGTCAGCGGGCCCGTCTCGTAGCTGCCCGCGGGTTCGGTCCGGACCCGCGGGCGGCGCTCGCGCAGGATCGGGGCGAGCGCGGCGGCGGGGTCCTCGGACACCCCAGCCCGCAGCACGTGCTCCCCGCGCCGCATCAGCACCTCGGCGATGCCGCGCCGCTCGGTCTCATAGGTCTCCAGCAGGGCGGGCGAAGCGTCCCCCCGGACCACCGCCGCCAGCTTCCAGCCCAGGTCGGCGGCGTCCTGGATGCCGGTGTTCAGCCCGTGCACCGGCATCGGGAAGACCCGGGCCGCGTCGCCGAGGAGCAGCACCCGGCCCAGCACCCAGCGGTCCGCGTTCCCCTGGAGGGGGGTGCGCCGCCACAGGTGCTCCGGGGCGGTCAGCCGGACCCCGTCCCCCAGGATGCCCCGGACCGCCTCCTCCACCTCGGCGGTCCCGGGGGCGGCGGGGGCCTCCGCGGCCGGGGCGGCAAGGAAGAGCCGGTAGCGGCCGCCGGCCAGCGGGACCAGCCCCACGTGCCGGCGCGGCGCGTGGAACAGGTCCTCCTGGGCGGGGGGCAGGTCCAGGCCCTCGATCCCGGTGTCCAGCTGCCACCAGGTGATGTCCCCGTGCGGCCGCGAGGTCCACGCGGCGCCGGCGGCGCGGCGCGTCGGGCCGTCCTCGCCGTCCGCCGCCACCACCCACGCGGCGCGCACCCGCTCCTCCCCGGACTCCGAGCGCAGCCCGACCAGGACCGAGTCCCGCTCCCGGGCCAGCAGCGACGCCTCGGTCCCGCGCCGGACCGGGCAGCCGTGCCGCTCGGCCAGCGCGGACAGCATCTCCTCCTGGCGGTCCTGGCGGACCAGGAGCGGGAAGGGCCACCGGTCGTCGTCGGGGTCCTCGCGCAGCGGGACGCTCACCGACTCGCCGCCGACGTGGAAGACCTTGGCCCGCATCTCGACGGAGTCCGCGCGCAGCGCCTCCGGGTCCAGCCCCACCCGGTCGAGCGCGTACAGGGTGCGCCGCCACAGGTTGGGGCAGCGGGCGCCGGGCAGCGGCTCCGGGCGCCGGTCCACCACCCGGCAGCGCACGCCGCGCCGGGCCAGGTCCGCGGCGAGCGTCAGCCCGGACGGGCCGGCGCCGATGACCAGCACGTCCAGGGCGGTCTCGGATTCGGGCATCGCGGGTCCTCCTTCGTCGTCCTGCGCGCGGCTCCGGGCGGGACCGGCGCACCACCGCATCATCCGGCGGCCGATCGGACCGGCGTTCGAGGAGCGGTCGTGGCTCAGGGAACAATCCAGGTTCGCGCGAACGGGGGTTGAGAGCGACCTCGGACACTTGTCGCAACCGGCAACCGATCACGCAGGGAGCGCCCCATGGCACTGTCAGCAACCGTTCACAGGATCAGGCCCGAAGCGGCCGCGGAGGTCGCGGAGGTGCTCGGCGAGGGCCCGGCCGACCTCGGCGGCCTCTCCGGGACGGGCCTGTTCGTGCAGGACGACACGGTCGTCCGGGTCTTCCACCACGGCGAGGGCGACGGCGGCGCCGCCGAGCTGATCGGCCGGGAGGACGAGAAGCGGCTCGCGCCCTACCTCCGGGACGGGGGAGCGCCGGTCCCGATGGTGTGCGTGCAGTCCCGGTTCATCGAGGACCGCCCGGCCGGCCTCGCCGCCCTCCGCTACAAGGTCAAGCCGGGGCACGAGAAGGAGATCGGCGAGGTCTTCGCCCAGGTGCAGGCGGAGGCGCGGCCGACCCTGCGGGGGGACAAGGGGCAGGAGACCGGCGTCATCATCGGCGTCGGCCTGTTCGTCAAGGACGACAACATGATCCGGGTGGTCATGTTCGACGGCGAGCTGGACGACGTCGCCCGGTACATGTCCAAGCGCGGCGGCCGCCCCGAGATGGAGAAGAAGCTCGCCCCCTACATGGCCGAGACCCGGCACGTGGAGACCCCCGAGCAGTTCCTGGAGCAGTTCAAGGCCAACACCATGCACTGCGCGCACCGGAGCCGGCGGGCGGAGCGGTGACGGTCCGGCTGGTGGTCCACCACCGGGCCCCGCAGGACGACCCGGAGGCGGTGGAGCGCTCCTACCGGCTCTTCCTGCCCGGGTTCCAGGGGACGCCCGGCCTGCTGGGCGTGCGGCTGCTCCGGCTGGCCGACGACCCGCTCGGCTACGCGGTGGTGAGCGACTGGGAGCGGCGCGAGGCCTACGAGACCTGGCGCCAGGGCCCCGCCTACCAGGGGAAGAAGACCCCGCTCCACCCGTACCAGGACCGGAACCGGCGCCCGCACTACGAGATCTACGAGGTCTTCGAGGACGGCGCGGCCGGCGCGGAGCCCCCGGGCGGGGACCGGTGACCCGGCCGGGGCGGACCGGAGGAGGAGAGCCGATGGACACCGGACTGGAGAAGAAGCGGGTGCTGGTCACCGGGGGCACCCGCGGCGTCGGGCGGGCCACCGCGCTGGCGTTCGCGCGGGCCGGCGCGCAGGTCGCGGTCTGCCACCGGGGAGGGAGCCGGCCGGACGAGGAGCTGGCCGCCGCCGTGCAGGCCGTGCACCGCGCCGACGTGTCCTCGCCCGCGGACGTCGCGGCGCTCGCGGCCGCCGTCGGGGAGGACTTCGGCGGACTGGACGTCCTGGTGAACAACGTCGGGGCGGACGGGGCGGCCCCTCTCGCCGAGCTCGCGGAGGAGGAGTGGGCCAGGGTCCTCGACCTCAACGCGACCTCGGTCTACCGGGTGATCCGGGCGGCCCTCCCGCTGCTGGGCGAGGGCGCGTCGGTGGTCTCCGTCGGCGCGGCCGCGGCGATGCGCGGCCGCCCCGCCGCCGCCCACTACTCGGCCGCCAAGGCGGCGCTCATCGGGCTGACCCGGTCGCTCTGCAAGGAGCTGGGCCCCCGGGGGATCCGGGTGAACGCGATCGCGCCCGGCATGGTCGACGGCGGCGGCGCGGAGCCCCCCGGCCCGATCGCCGAGCGGATCATCGCGGCCACGCCGCTGGGGCGGCTGTGCCGGCCGGAGGACGTCGCCGGGGCCGCCCTCTTCCTCGGCGGCGACACCTCGGCATTCCTGACCGGAACCACGATCAACCTCGACGGAGGAATCTGATGCCCTACGCAGCGATCAGCTACCGGATCGACCCCGCCTACCAGGAGGAGGTCGCCGAGCTCTTCTCCGGCTTCCAGCGGGTGAACACCCCGGTCTTCACCGACGAGAACGGGGAGGAGGCGGGGCGCCTGCTGGGCACCGCCGTCTTCGTCAAGGACGACGTCCTGGTCCGGGTCATCCACTACGAGGGCGACTTCGCCCGGATCGGCCGGCACATGGGCGCCCAGAAGGGGGTGCACATCCTGGAGGAGAAGCTGGCGCCGTACCTGGCGGCCCCCAGGGAGACCGACACGAAGACGGCCGAGGGGTTCTCCGAGCACTTCCGGTCGTCGACCATGCGCTGCATCTCGCAGCTGACCGTGGACACCCACCCGAACGGGTCCGCTTGAGGCCCGGACGGAACCGAGTAGAGGAGAGGAGGGGCGGCATGTCCGTTGCGGACACGGCTCCGCCCGCTGCACAGGGAGGACCGGGCGGGCCGGGCGGACCGGGCGGGAACGGCGTTCCGGCGCACGCGCGGCTGCTCATGCTGACCAACGGCAAACGGGTCTCCCAGGTGGTCTACGCCCTGGCGGAGGTCGGCGTCGCCGACGCCCTCGCCCAGGGGCGCACCCGGGTCCCCGAGATCGCCGAGGCGGTCGGGGTGGACGCCGGGGCGCTGCGCAGGCTGCTGCGCTGCGCGGCGTCGGTGGGGGTGTTCACCCTCGACGACGAGGGCCGCGTCGGGTTCACCGAGATGGCCGAGGCGCTCCGCGCCGACGCCCCGAACAGCCAGCGCGACATGATCCTGTTCAACGGCTCCGAGGTGGTCAACCGGCCCTACGGGGAGATCGTGACCGCGCTGCGCACCGGGCGGCCGGTGTTCGACGACATCTTCGGCGCGGACTTCTTCTCCTACCTGGAGGAGAACCCGGAGAGCGGCCGCCTGTTCGACCGGGCGATGTCGCGGATGAGCGCGGCGACCACCCGGCTGCTGCTGGACGCCTGCGACTTCGGCCGCTTCGGCAGCGTGGTCGACGTGGGCGGCGGGCAGGGCCTGTTCCTCGCCGAGCTGCTGGCGCGCCACCCCGGGGTCCGGGGGACGCTGGTCGACCGCCCGGAGGTGGTCGCGGAGTCGGCCGCCAACTTCGCGGAGAAGGGGGTCGCGGAGCGGGCCGAGGCGGTCGGAGGCGACTTCTTCGGCGAGCTCCCGGCCGGGCGCGCCGCCTACGTGCTCAAGGCGGTGCTGCACGACTGGGACGACGGGCCGGCCGGGGCGATCCTCGGCGCGGTCCGCGCGGCGATGCGCGGCGACCCGGACGCCCGCCTGGTGGTGCTGGAGCACGTGGTCGCCCCCGGGGACCGCTGGGATCAGGGGAAGTTCCTCGACATCGACATGATGCTGCGGTTCGGCGGCCGGGAGCGGGACCTCGCAGAGTGGCGGGCGCTCTTCGCCGCCTCCGGGTTCGAGCTGGTGTCGGCGCCGGAGGCCGGGCGCTGGGCGGTGCTGGAGTGCCGCCTCGCCGACGGGGCGCGGACCGATTAGATGAACACCGCTCTTGAAACTGAATACTGTTCAGCTATAGTGAGCAGTGTGCGGAGGCGTTCGCGCGCCAGTGCCTCCTGCGGGTCGGACGCGCCGAACACCCGTGCGGCCGGTGCCCGTCGGCCGGAGGGGATCGCGTGCCACAGGAAGGAGTCATCCGAATGAACGTGTACGACATTCGAGCGGACGCCGCGGGGATCGCCGCGCCGGACACGGTCGAGCCGGGCGCCGCGACCTTCCGCATCCGCTCGGAGGACCCGGAGGGCGCCTGGCTCGGCCTGGTGCGGCTGGTGGACGGGGTCTCGCTGGAGCAGTACCTGGACGACCTCAAGCGCGCCTACGGGTACGGCCCGGAGGCGATCGCGGCGAGCCGGGTCCTCGACGGCCAGGGCATCATGCTCGGCGGGGCCGCGGTCACCGGCGACGTGCCCGTCTCCTACACCCAGCTGCTCTCGCCCGGCACCTACCACTTCATCGACTACAAGCGGATCCTCGGCGACGGCCCCGCGGCCAAGGTGCACTCGTTCACCGTCGGCACCGGCCCGGCCTCGATGGGCTCGGAGCCGTCCGGGGCCGAGGTCGCCGTGGTCCAGGTGAACACCGCGGCCGGCCCCCGCTACCAGGTGCCGCAGGAGATCCGGAGCGGTACGCCGCTGCGGGTGACCAACCGGCTGGACCAGTACAACGAGGCCGTCCTGATGGGCCTGAAGGACGGCGCCCGCGGGAGCGACGTGGAGGACTTCTTCGCCGCGATCTCGGACGGCCGGCAGCCCCCGGTCCCGGACCTCATCCGGTCCGGCCCCGTCGGATGCGTCCCCCTGTCCCCGGGGCGCTCCGCGGTGGTGTCCGCCGACCTCCCGCCCGGGCGGTACGTGCTCACCTCCTGGGTCACCGACCACGACAACGGGAGGAAGTTCCCCGCCGAGGGAATGTACGCGCTGGTCACCATCGTCTAGCGGCCGGCCCGGCCACCGCCGCGCGCCCGGGGGGACGGGCGCGGGACAGGGAAGAGAACGACAGAACGGAGCAGAAGAGATGTCGAAGACCGCCGACACCGAGGCGCTGAAGCAGGTCCTGATCGACATGGCCAAGGCGTGGAACGCCGGGGACGGCGCCGGCTACGCCGCCCCCTTCCTCGACGACGCCACCTACATCTCCTACGACGGTCAGCTCGCCGAGGGCCGCCAGGTGATCCAGGACGTCCACCAGATGCTGTTCGACGGCCCGCTCAAGGGCTCCCGGATGGACGACAGCAACCACCAGGAGCCCCGGATCCGGTTCCTCACCGACGACTCCGCGGTGGTCATCTCCATCGGCGGGGTCTCGATCGACGGGGGCGAGCCCACCGACGCCGACCGGGCGTCGATCATCACCCTCACCACGGTCCGCAAGGACGGCGCCTGGCGGATCGCCTCGTTCCAGAACACCCGGCAGCAGCCGCAGTACTGAGCCGCCCGCCCGGCCGGGGCCCGCACCGGCGCCCGTCCTGCGTCCCGCGGACGGGCGCCGCTCCCGGCCCCGGCCGGGCGGACCGACGATCGGAAGGGGAAAGCATGCTGTCACAGGTACTGGCGGTCCTGGCCCTGACCGCCTCCGGTATCGGGGCCGGCGTCCTCACCTCGGTGGCGATCAGCGTCTTCCCCGCGCTCTGCACCATGCCGCCGGGGCGGTACGTGGAGACGCACCGGCTGTTCGGCAAGGGCTTCCACCCGACCATGCCGATCGTGTTCAACGTCGGCATGGTCGCCGCGCTGGCGCTCGCGGTCCTGGAGTGGGGGGAGCCCGCCGCGCTCCCGGCGGCCGCCGGCGCGGTGGCCCTCCTCGCCAGCCAGTGCGTCTCGCACCTGGGGAACGTGCCGATCAACCGCCGGCTGGCGGCGCTCGACCCGGAGCGGATCCCCGACGACTGGGACGATCCGCGCCCGCGCTGGCGGATGCTCAACCGGGTCAGGGCCGGGCTGGCGGTCGCCGCCCTCGTCCTGGTCGGCGGGGCGTCGGCGCTGCTGTAGAGCACGGCGGGGACCGGCGGGGGCGGCTCGGCCGGAGCGGTGCTCCGGTGCCGCCGCCCCCGCGCGCCGGGCCGGCTCAGCCGGAGCGGAAGGCCACCACCAGCGACTCGGGGCCGTCGCCGAGCGGCTGGGCGACCGGGTCCCGGAAGCCCGCGGCGCCGAGCCAGCCGGACAGCTCGCCGAAGGTGTACTCGCCGCCGCCCTCGGCGAAGAGCAGCTGGTCCAGGGCGGACATCAGGGCCCTGTCCCCGGTGCGGCGGTGCTCGTCGATGAGCAGGTCGAACAGGACGACCGCGCCCCCGGGGCGCAGCGCGGAGTGGACATGACCGAGCAGCTTCACCCGGTCCGGGGCGGCCCAGTTGTGCAGGATCCGGCCGAGCACGGCGACGTCGGCCTCCGGGATCGGGTCGGTGAAGAAGTCGCCGGCCGCGAAGTCCACCGAGGCCCACGGCCGCCCGGCGGCGGCCTCCTCGAACGCGCCGCGCAGCTGCGGCAGATCGAAGCAGGTCCCGCGGAGCCGGGGGCGCTCCCGCACCAGCTCGAACGCGAGCGTGCCGTTGGCCCCGCCGACGTCGGTGAAGGAGTCGTAGCGGGTCCAGTCCAGGGCGCGGGCGATGCTCCGCCCCGCGGTCCGGGCGAGCGGCTCCATCGCGCCGATGTAGTCGGCGCTCCACTCGGTGGGCTCCGCCGCCTCCCCACCGCCCTCCTCGGGCATGGCCGCGCAGGGGCGGCCGGTGCGCAGCGAGTCGCCGAGGCTCGGCCAGAGCCAGTACAGCTTGGACTCCAGCGAGAGCCGGGCGCCCAGGTAGGTCCCGGCCTCGGCGGGGTCGAGGTGGAGCGCGGCGGCGGGGGAGTTGGAGTACATCTCGCCGGTCCGCTCCAGCAGCCCGTGCGCGACCAGGGCGTCGAGGAAGGCCGCCGCCCCGCGCGGATGGAGCCCGAGCCGGCGGCGGAGCTCCCGGCCGCTCAGGGCGCCGCCGCGCAGTTCTCCGAAGACCTCCAGCCGGACCGCGGTGAGCAGCAGCTGGGAGACCGCGTACCCCCGCGCCATTCCGGTGATCCGGTCGAGTCCGCTGTCCAAGGCATTCCCCTTTCGGGATCCCGCACCTCGCGCCGTGCCGCGCCGGAGCCGGCCGCGCATACCGGTTCCATGGAATAGGACGTACGAGAAGATGGGAAGCAGTGATGACCGATCAGCACCATTCCGGCCAGGACTGGAAGAAGACGTCGCTCCGCGCGATCGTCCGCACCCTGGGCAGCCCGGCGAAACCGGTCTATGAGGCGTCCGGGGTGATCGAGGCGTCCCTGGAAAAGGTGCGGAGACTTCTCACCGACGTCTCGGCCGGGGAAGTGGGCAAGAAGAACGCCGTCTTCCTGTTCGACCCCTCCGAGGCGCGGGTCGTGCTGGAGGGCGGCCCCGACCGGTTCCGCCTCCCCTACGGGTTCGTGGAGGTGGACCGGGCCCGCGGCACCCTCGCGGTGATGGGGAACTGGTGGTACAAGGGCGTCTTCAGTGCGGAGGAGCACCCCAAGGGCACCCGTCTGGTGCTGCGTGTCTACAACCATGCGAAGCGCTTCAGGATATTCGTTCCGCTCACCCAGGTCGGAATGTCGGACAACGCGGTGAAGACGATGACCGAGACCCTGGGAAGGATCTCCTCGATCCTCGGGCTGAACGCCTACCGGGAGAAGTGAAGGCGATCTCCCGGAGGTTCCGGAACGGTCGGCGCCCGCCGCGGAGGGGCCATCCACCGCGGCGGGCCGGCGGCGATCATGAACCTTTTCAGTGCCAGGTGGTGAACAGGGTCCCGCACCGGGCTCGCCTCCCGGTGGAGGGCCGCTCGAAGCGAATTCGGAAAAGGGGTGCGGACGTGTCGGGTGAAACCGCGTTCATGCTGATCGGAGCCGGTTCATGTATCCTCGGAACATGGTGAGGCCGGAAGGCGGTGGGGTTCTGGGCGGAGCGGAGGACCTCCCCGTTCCCCCGTGGGAGAAGAACCGCTCCTCGAAGCGCTCCGCCCCCAAGCGGAAGCCCCTGACGCCCGAGGTGATCACCGACAAGGCGCTCGAAGTCCTGGACCGCGACGGCCTGGACGCGCTCAGTATGCGGAAGGTCGCCGCCGAGCTCGGCGTCGCCGTTTCCGCCCTCTATGTGCACGTGCGGGACAAGGAGGAACTCCTCCAGGTCATGTACGAGCGGGTCTATTCCGGGTTCCGCGTCCCCGAACCGGACCCGGGGAAATGGCGGTCCCAGGTCAAGGAGATGGCCCGGGAACTGCGCGGGATCCTCCGCTCGCACCGGGACATGGCGCGGATCTCCATGGGGCGGTTCCCCTCCGGCACGGGGATGATCATGCAGCTGGAGCGGATGTTCGCGCTGTTCCTCGCGGCCGGGCTGCCGGCCCCGATCGCCGCCAAGGCCGGCGACATGCTCTCGCTGCTGGTCGAGGGCGTGGTGCTGGAGGACGACATGTGGCACGGCCGGGGCATCCGGGAGTACACCGGGGAGGACTCCGACGAGGTCGGCGACTACTTCTCCCGGCTGCCCGCGGACCGCTTCCCCACCCTCGCCCTGCACGGCGGGCAGCTCCTCTCCGGCTCCGCCGACGAGCGGTTCGAGCTCTTCCTCGACGTCTTCGTCAGCGGCCTGGAGGCCCAGCTGGACCGCTCCCCGCCCGCGCAGGGCTGACCCTTCCCGCCGTCGAGCCGGTCTCGAAGGGGCGCGGGCATCGTGGTGCGCACCGGGCACACCGGCCGCCGTGCGGGCACGGGCCGGAACGGACGACGGTGACGCCGCCGTGCCCGGGGCGGCGGGTTAGGGGTTGTGCACCATGAGCGCTGAAGAGAAGAAGAAGGTCGCGGCGGCGGACGTCGAGCCCAACCGCCGGCGCGGCGGCGACATCCGGCTGACGCTGGGCCCCCGGACGGTCGGCGCGACCTCGGGTTTCGGCGGTTTCCTCACGCTCGCTCCGGAGGAGGTCGTCACGGAGCACTACCACCCGTACTCCGAGGAGTTCCTCCACGTCATCACGGGGGAGCTGGAGATGTCCCTGGACGGGGAGCCGGTCCGGCTGGGCCCGGGCGAGTCGCTGATGGTCCCCATCGGCGTCCGCCACCGCCTGGTCAACGTGGGCGGCTCCGAGGCGAGCGCGGTCTTCCACCTCTCCCCGCTCGCGCCCCGGCCGGAGCTGGGCCACGTCGACACCGAGGAGCCGGTCGACGCCTCCCAGCCGCACGTCCAGGTGGGCACGCGCCCGTAGCGGCCGGGGTGCGGCGGCCGGCCGCCGCACCCCAGCCCCCGTGCCCGCGGTGGAACGGCCGCGCACCGCGGTCACGGGCGGGACTCACCAGGCGACCGGCAGGCGCACCGGGCACCTGATCGGCTTCGCGGTGTTCCACTCCAGCGAGTCCAGCGGTTCGGCGGGCCGGATCCCGGGGAAGCGCCGCAGCAGCCCGCCGACGGCGATCGACAGCTGCAGCCGGGCCAGGTGCGCCCCCAGGCAGCGGTGCGGGCCGTGCCCGAACGCGATGTGCCGGGCGCCCTCCCGGTCCGGGTCGAACACGTCCGGGTCGGCGAAGGCCTCCGGGTCCCGGTTGGCCGCCACGGTCGAGGGCAGGACCGCCTCGCCGGCACGGATCAGCCGGCCGCCCAGCTCGGCGTCGGCGACGGCGACCCGGATGGTGCCGCCGGTCATCGCGATGGGCACGTAGCGGAGCAGCTCCTCCACCACCGGCCCGCGGAGGCGGTCCCCGTCGAGCAGCCCGCTCCGGTCCCCGGGGCGGGAGAGCAGCACGACCATGGAGCCGGCGATCTGCGCGGCGACCGTCTCGTACCCGGCCACCAGCAGCGTGGTCGCGAACGAGCGCAGCTCGGCGGCGCTGAGCCGGCCCTCGGTGTGCGCCTGCACCAGCGCCCCGAACACGTCGTCGGAGGGGGCGCCGATGCGCTCCTCGACCAGCCCGGCGAAGTGGTCGTCGAGCCGGCGCGCGGCCTCCGCGGCCGCGTCCGCCCGGTCCGGGCCGAGGCCGAGGTAGTCCTCGGTCCACTCGCGGAACCGGCCGCGCTCCTCCTCGGGGAGGCCGAGCAGGTCGCAGATGACGCCGAGCGCCAGCGGCTGCGCCAGGCCGGCCACCAGGTCCGCGCCGGAGCCCCGCCCCATCGCGTCGAGCAGCGAGCCGGTCGCGGCCTCGATCCGCCCGGCGAGCCGGTCCAGCCGGCGCGGGCTGAACGCCCCGCCGAGGACCCGCCGCAGCCGGGTGTGCTCGGGCGGGTCCATGGTGGTGATCGAGTGCGGGTCGAGCGGGATGTTCCGGGCCCGGGGCGAACCGGAGCGCGCGGCCGCCGCCCGGCTGAACCGCTCGTCGGAGAAGAGCGCGAGGTTGTCGGCGTACCGGGTGACCAGCCAGGCCCGGTCGCCGGAGGGGAGCCGGACCGGGGCGACCGGGCGGTCGCCGCGCATCTCGGCCAGCTCCGGCGCGGGCTCGGAGGGCACCTCGGAGGAGAGCGGGAAGCGCAGCTCGCGCTCGGTTCCGGAGGTCATCGGCGGCCGCCCCCCAGGGTGGCCCGGCCGAGGGCGGCGGCCAGCGCCTCCGCGGGGGCCGCCGGGGCGGCGGCGGTGCGCCAGCCGACGAAGCCGTCCGGCCGGACCAGCACCGCGCCGCGGGGGCCGACCCCGTACCGGGAGCGGAACTCCGCCGCGGCCTCCTCGGGGACGCGCACGGAGCGCAGCCGGGCCCCGCCCGCGGCCGCCGACGCCGCGGCCCGGCGCCAGGCGGGGTCCAGGGCGACCAGCGCGAACTCTTCGCCGTACCGGTCCAGCAGGGATCCGCCGCCGGGGAGTTCGACGTGCGGCGCCCGGGTGCCGGGCAGGCCGCGGGCGTCGGAGAGGAACACCCCCTCGGGGGCGCCCTCCTCCTCGGCGATCGCCTCGGAGGAGTACCGGTAGCCGAGCATGACGTCGGCGTCCGGGGCGATCGGCGCGGACGCCCCGCCGCCCTTCCCACCGGCCCGGTCCCGGGAGCGCAGCACCGCCTGCTCCACGGTGGCCTCGGCCACCGGCCGGCGCTCGGCCTCGTAGCCGTCCAGCAGCCGCGCGCCGGCCTCGCCGCGCAGCACCGCCGCCAGCCTCCAGGCCAGGTCGTAGGCGTCCTGGATGCCGGTGTTCGAGCCGAACGCGCCGGTGGGCGGCATCACGTGCGCCGCGTCGCCGATGAAGAAGACCCGGCCCTCCCGCCAGCGCGCGGCGACCCGGCCGGCCGACTCCCAGGGCAGGACGCCCCGGACGTCGACGTCGAGCGAGGGCAGGCCGGTCGCGGCGCGGACCATGGCGGCGCAGCCGTCCGGGTCGAACCGGTGCCGCTCGGCCTCCCAGTCCGGGCCGATGGGCACGTGCAGCAGCCACCGCCGGACGTTGTCGATCGGCAGCAGCGCGCCCTGGAGCCCCTCCTGCTTGACGTAGCACATGACGAACCGCCGGTCCCCGAGGGCGGCGGAGAGGTCGGCGTGGAAGTAGACGTTGGCGAAGTTCGCCAGCGCGCCCGGGCCCTCCATCGGGATCGACAGCCGGCGGCGGAGCGGGCTCCCCGCTCCGTCGGCCGCGACGACGTGGTCGGCGTCGATCCGGAAGGAGGCGCCGGAGGAGAGGTCGCGGACGGTCGCGGCCTCCTCCTTCAGGTCGGTCAGCTCGTGCCCGAAGAGCAGCCGCGCGCCGTGCGCGCGGGCCCGCTCGGCCAGCAGCGGCTCCAGCTCGTCCTGGTCGCACAGGGCCCAGTGGGTGGGGCTGACGTCCCGCCAGGCGTCCGGGCGGGGGTCGGCGGTGTGCGCCCCCTCCATCCGGCCGAACTCCTCGCCGGCCAGGGAGCGGGCCGCGATGATCCCGTGGTTGCCGGCCAGGGCGCGGGCCGACTCGGTCGCCCGCACCTGCGGCTCCAGCCCGGCGGCGCGCAGGATCTCCATGGTGCGCACGTTGACGCCGCGGGCCCGGGGGTGGGTGCTGGTGCCGGCGTGCCGCTCCACCAGCACGCTGTCGATGCCGCGCCGGGCCAGGAAGAGCGCCATGGACAGGCCGGCCAGGCCGCCGCCCACGATCAGCACGGAGGTGTGGTCGGGTGTGCTCGTCTCGGTCATGGCTGTGTGCCTCACTGTTCCGTTTCCGAAGGGGGTCAGGAGAGCGCGGGGACCCGGGCGAGGGCCGCCTCGACCCGGGGCATCTCCGGGGTGGTCGGGGCGACGATCCGCATGCCGGAGACCCGGCCGGGGTCGGAGCCGGAGAAGATGCGGACGGCGACCCCCGCCTCGACCAGCCGCCGGTACACCGGCCGGGGGTCCTCCAGGTGGACGAAGCGGTAGTGCGCCTCGGCGCCCGGTACCACCGCGTCGCCGAACCGGTCGGTGAGCAGCCTCTCCAGCCGGCGCCCGTTCTCCACCAGGGAGGAGAGGGTGGCCGAGGCCCAGGCGCGGGCGCTCAGCGCGGCGGTCGCCGCGGCGGCGTCCAGGTAGGAGATCGGCCAGTTCAGCAGGGAGCGCCGGATCCGCTCGCGCAGCTCCGCGTCCCGGGTCCACATGGCCCCGGTGCGCACCCCGGCGATGCCGAACGGCTTGTTGGGGGACTGCAGCACCACCACGTTGTCCAGGCCGGAGGAGGTCATGGAGCCCTCCGCGCCGGCGGTGAAGTCGATGTAGGCCTCGTCCACGATGAGCACCGAGCCGGGGTTGGCGGCGCAGATCCGGACCAGCTCGTCCCGGGGGACGCTGATGCCGAGCGGGTTGTTCGGGTTGGAGAGCACGGTGAACCGGTTCCGGCGCATGGCCCGCTCCACCCGCTCCGCCCGGGCCGCGGCGGTGTCCCGGGCCCCCGCGGCGGGCCCGGTGTGCCGGGGGAAGAGCCGGATGGTGTCGGTGTAGTCCGGGGTGACGACCGTGCTCTCCTCCGCCGGGCAGACCCGCGCGAGCAGGGTGAGGAACTCGGTGATCCCCCGCCCGGCCAGCAGGTGCGCCGGGTCGACCCCCATGTGCTCGGCGTAGGCCGCGGTGAACTCGTCCGACGCGGCGTAGGGGTGCGGGAGCAGAGCGCGGGCGTCGACCGAGGCGAGGGCCTCCCGGACGGTGGGGGGAGGGCCGTAGCGGTTGACGCAGGTGCTCAGGTCGAGGACGTTCCGTGCACCGGGGAGGTGCCTCAGGTCGCCCCCTTGGCGGTGGGCCGCCCCCGTCGCCGGGACGGGAAGAGGCGTGTGCGTGGGCATTTGTCGTCGCTCCTCGGATCGGTTCCGGACAACGGCGCGGCCGGCGGAGCCGCCGAGCCCAGCCCCGATGATCGGCGGTCGCCCTCGAATCCCCGTCGAGACGGGCGGCGGGCCGTACTCCGTCCACCGGCCCTCAAGCGGTTCCCGGGCGGCGCTTGAGCAGGGGTCCGGAGACTGGCCGTCGGTACGAGCGCCGAAGACGGCGAGGGAAGGGAAGGCAGGGAGATGAACGCAGACGCCGACAAGGTCGGAGCGGGGCTGGTGGCGGTCCTGAACGCGGTCTCGGCCGGGACCGCGGCCCAGGTGTTCGCCGCCGCGATCGAGATCGACGTGTTCGGTGCGGCCGCCGGGGAGCCGGTCGGGGCCGAGCGGATCCGGGAGCGGCTCGGCCTGCACCCCAGGGCGGTGCCGGACTTCCTCGACGCGCTGGCCGCGATGGGCCTGATGGTGCGCGAGGACGGCGGGTACCGGTCCACGGCCGCCGCGGAGCGCCACCTCAGCGCCGCCTCCGACGAGTTCATCGGCCACTTCGTCGCCGGAGCGGACGCCGGCGACCTGGTCCGGCTGCTGCGCACCGGGATGCCGCCGGAGCGCCCGGAGGAGGAGGGCGGCGACCCCTACGCCGACCCGGCGGTCGCCCGGTCCTTCATCGCGTTCATGGACTCGATGAACGCGATGATCGACGACGACCTGCTGGCCGCCGTCGACTGGAGCCGGTACACCTCCTTCACGGACGTGGACGGCTCCCGGGGCGGGCTGGCGGCCGCGCTGGTCGCCGCGCACCCGCACCTCACCGGGACGGTGGTGGACCGGCCGGAGGTCGAGGCGGCCTTCGAGGAGAGGTTCGCCGGCGACCCGGCGCGGTCCCGGGTCTCCTTCCGGGCGTCCGGGGACGGCCCGCTGCCCGAGGCCGAGGTCGTGCTCGTCGGCGGGGTCCTGCACGACATCTCGATGAGCGAGCGGAAGGAGCTGCTGCGCCGGGTGTACGACGCGGTCGCCCCGGGCGGTGTCGCGCTGGTCTACGACATCATGCTGGACGACGAGCGGACCCGGCTCGACCCGCTGCTGGGCAGCCTGCAGATGATGATGACGGTCCCCGACGGCGGCAAGTACACCGCCGGGGAGTGCCGCGCCTGGGTGGAGGCGGCCGGCTTCGCCCGCACCGAGGTGCGGCCGATGGGCGTGGACACCCTGATCGAGGCCCGGAAGGCCTGACCGGGAGCGTTCGGCCCCTGCGCGCGGTGCGGCGCCGCGTCGCAGGGGCCGAACCCGGTTCCGGACGCGGTGCGCCCCGAGCTCCCCGATGATCTTGGATCTCGACGTTGCGGGCCGGGACGGGGCGGGCCGGAGCAGGGCGGAGGCGGAGGCGGGAGGGGACCGGCCGGCCGGTCAAGCGCGGCGCCCCGCGGAGTGAGGGTTCAGGCGGGCGGCGAGGGCGAGAGGGCGTGCCGGCCGGTCGGTCGGGCGCGGCGTCTCGCGGAGCGAAGGTTCAAGCCAGCGGCGACGGTGCCGGTAGGGGCGGGGCCGGGCGTCTCACCCGGGTGCGGCGTCTCGCGGAGCGAAGGTTCAAGCGGGCAGCGAGGGCGGGGTGGGGCACCGGCCGGTCGGTCCGGCGCGGCAGAGCGGGGCGGGAGCGGTCGGGGCTGGCAGAGGGGGCAGGATCGCCGTGCCCGCGTCGCCTCGGGCGCCGGGCCGGCCGCCCCTGAAATCGCCACACTTCCCTGACCTGGGTAAATACGCAGGGTGATGGTGCTGGAGGGCACCCTGCGCACCGCGAGAGCACCCCGGTGATTCCTGAGCGCGCATCCCGGCCCGGATCGGCCCCCTGGCAGCTCGAACGAGGCTGATCGGGCCGGTGATCGGGGATTCGAGCCGCCCGCAAGGCCGCAAAGCAGAGGGCCGGAACCCGGGAAGAGCAGGAGTGGGGGCGAGATGTCGCTTTTGTTCTCTCGCAGGGCCCCGCTTGGCCACTCTGGGTAACCAGAGAAGGAGCGGCGGGGGCTTCGGGGCTTACTACTCGCTGGTAGATGCAATCGGGGTGCCGCCGGGGTGCGCAGGGCGCTCCCACCCCTGCCCGATCCCCGCCGCAAACCCGGCATATAGGGATAAGGTCCCCTGCTTGGCGCAGGTCGGGCCGGTGAACGCGGCGCCCGGCCCCTCCCGCCCTCGCTGCCGGTTTGAACCCCGGCCCCGTGGAGCCCGCGCCCGGGCGACCACCCCCACCCCGTCCCTACCGCTGCCCGTCTTGACCTTCGCTCCGTGGGGCGCCGCGCCCGACCGACCGGCCGGCCCCTGCCCCTGCCGTCGCTGCCCGCCTGAACCCCGGCCCCGTGAGGCGCCGCGCCCGGGCGACGCCTGCCCCCGCCCCTGCCGCTGCCGTCGCCGCCCGTCTGAACCTGCACTTCGCGGGGCGCCGCGCTGGACCGGCCGGCCGGTACGCCCTCCTCGCCCTCGCCGCCTGCTTGGACCTTCGCTCCGCGATGCGCCGCGCTGGACCGACCGGCCGGCCGGCCGCTGCCCCTCCCCGCCCTCGCCGCCTGCTTGGACCCTCACCCCGTGGGGCGCCGCGCTCGGGCGGCCGCTTTCGCGCCGCGCCGAGCCGCGCCGAGCCGCGGGGCCGGATCGCCGGGGCGCCGGGGCGCCGGCTCACATGACGATGCGGACTCCGCTGCGGAGCCAGAGGTCCAGGTTGAGCAGCATCTCCACGTCGGACCGGGCCGCCCAGGCGCCCGGGCCGGAGGCCAGGCGCTGCGGGGCGGTGGCCGTCTCGCGGGCCGCGGAGGCGTCGACGAAGTCCGACAGCGGCGAGGTGGGGTCGTCCAGGGTGCTCAGCAGCTGCTTGCAGAGCAGCTCCGCGTAGCGCCCGTCCTGGGTCACCGGGTAGGGGCTCTTCCGCCGGTCCAGGATCTCGTCCGGCACCACACCCCGGAACGCGGCGCGGAGCAGGCTCTTCTCCCGGCCGTCGAAGCTCTTGATCGACCAGGGGATGTTGTAGGAGTACTCCACCAGGGCCGGGTCGCAGTAGGGGACGCGGACCTCCAGGCCGCACGACATGGAGAACCGGTCGCCGCGGTCGAGCAGCGACGGCAGCCAGCGCGTCATGTGCATGAAGTCGATCTCGCGGATCCGGCGCTGCAGCGCGCTCTCGCCCGGCAGGTGCGGCGTCTGCGCGATCGCCTCCTCGTACTGCGCCTGGATGTAGCCGGGCAGGTCGAGCGCCTCCATCAGGGAGCCGTCGAGGAGGCCGCAGCCGAGCCCGCGGCTGGCCCTCCCGTGCAGCTGCCCGACGGCCACCCAGGGGAAGGTCGGGGCGTTCATCAGCTCGGGGTTGTGCGACCACAGGAAGCCGGCGAACACCTCGTCGGCGGTGTCGCCGGACATCGCGACGCCCACGTGCTGCTTGACCCGGTTGAACAGCAGGTAGAGCGAGGCGTCCATGTCGCCGAGCGCGGTCGGCTGGTCCTGGCGCTCCACCACGGCGGCGCGGACCTCCGGGTCGGCCAGCTCCTCGGGGGTCAGCTCGATCCGGGTCATGTCGAGGTTCAGGCGCTCGCCGAGGAGCCGGGCGTACTCGATGTCGGGGGTGGCGCGGACCTCGTCGGGGCGGAAGTTCTCCTCGTAGCCGGTGAAGGTCATGGCGAAGCCGCGGGCCGGCTCGCCCTCCTCGCGCAGCCGCGGGGCGGCCAGCGCCGCGATCGTGCTGGAGTCGATGCCGCCGGAGACGAGCAGGCCGCGCGGGATGTCCGCGACCAGCTGCTCGATGATCGTGCCGCCCACCATCGACCGGACCGCGGAGACGGTCTCCTCCAGGTCGTGCGGGTGCTCCCGGGCGGTCAGGCTCCAGTAGTGCTCCTCGGTGACCCGGCCGTCCCGGATCCGCAGCAGGTGGCCGGGGCGGACCTCGTCGATGCCCCGGTAGATGGCGGAGCCGGGCGTCTTGGCCTGGCTGAACATCTCGCGCAGGCCGTCGGCGTCCACGGTCGGCTCCAGCTCGGGGTGGCAGAACATCACCTTGGGCTCGGAGCCGAACAGCAGCCCGGAGGAGGTCTGCGCGTAGAAGAGCGGCTTGACGCCCATGTGGTCGCGGATGAGCAGCAGCTCCTGGGTGCGCTCGTCCCACACCGCGAAGGCGAAGATGCCGTGCAGCCGGTGCACGCACTCGGTGCCCCACTCCAGGTAGCTGCGGAGCAGCACCTCGGTGTCGCTGTCGGTGCGGAACCGGTGCCCCAGGGCGGACAGCTCGCGCCGGAGCTCCCGGTAGTTGTAGATCTCCCCGTTGTAGCAGATGGTCGCCAGCGGGCGGCCGTCCGATTCGACGGTCATCGGCTGCTGCCCGCTCTCCGGGGCGATGACCGAGGTCCGGGTGTGCCCGAAGGCGGCCCGCTCCCCCGTCCAGACGTCCTGCTCGTCGAGCCCCCTGCAGAGCATGACCTCGGTCATCCGGTGGATGACGTGCCGGTTCGGGGCGCCGCCCTGCCAAACGATCAGTCCGGCGATTCCGCACATGCGGTTCACTCCCTCTCTGCGCGACCTGGTCCGCCGCGTCTCGTGCCAGATGATCGCCGCCCCCGGTCGACGGCTGCTCAAGGCTCGGACGTCACCGGACGGCCCCGGCGCGGCACGCTGTGCTTCTGCCGCCGGTCTAATCCGGATCGAGTGCCGCTCCGCCGGCGGGTGCCACCTTCGACCTGCGCACATTCCAGGCGAATCAGGCGAGAGGAACGAGACCGTGCACAGGACCCTTATCGTCGCCCGGCTGCAGGAGGCACGGGACATCCGCGGCATCGCGGAGACCTTCGCGGAGTCCGACGCGACCGAGCTGCCGCACATGGTGGGGGTGTCCCGGCGCACCCTCTTCTCCTTCCACGACCTCTACTTCCACCTGGTCGAGGCCGACCAGGACATCAAGCCCGACCTGGACCGGGCCCGCAAGCACCCGCTCTACACCCAGGTCAGCGAGACGCTCACGCAGTTCGTGTGGCCCTACGACCCGAACTGGAAGGAGCCCCGGGACGCCATGGCGGACCCGTTCTACGTGTGGACCGCCGAGAAGGGGCGCGAGCTGTGAGACGCGCCGTCATCACCGGGATCGGCGCGGTCGCGCCCGGGGGCGTCGGCCGGGAGGCGTTCTGGGACGTCCTGCTCGCGGGCAAGGGGCGGACCCGGACCATCACCTTCTTCGACGCCTCCGAGTTCCGGTCGCGCATCGCCGCCGAGGTGGACTTCGACCCGTTCCAGGCGGGCCTGGGCCACCAGGAGGTCCGCCGGATGGACCGGGCGGCGCAGTTCGCGGTGGTCTGCGCCCGCGAGGCCGCGGCCGACAGCGGCCTGGAGGTCTCCGCCCTCGACCCCGGCCGGCTCGGGGTGACCATCGGCAGCGCGGTCGGCTGCACGATGAGCCTCGAAGAGGAGTACCGGGTCCTCTCCGACGGCGGCCGGAAGTGGCTGGTGGACCACACCTACGGGGTCCCGCACCTGTACGAGCAGATGGTGCCGAGCTCGCTGGCGGTCGAGGTCGCCGCCGATGTGGGCGCCGAGGGGCCGGTCTCGCTCATCTCCACCGGGTGCACCTCGGGCCTGGACTCGCTGGGCTACGGGGTGCAGCTGGTGGAGGAGGGCAGCGCGGACGTCGTGTTCGCCGGCGCCACCGACGCCCCGCTCTCCCCGATCACCTCCGCCTGCTTCGACGCGATCAAGGCGACCACCCCGGAGAACGACGCCCCGGAGCAGGCCTCCAAGCCGTTCGACGCCCGCCGCCGCGGGTTCGTCCTCGGCGAGGGCGCCGCGGTGATGGTGATCGAGGAGTACGCGGCGGCCCGGGCCCGCGGCGCGCGGATCTACGCCGAGATCGCCGGCTTCGCCGGCCGCAGCAACGCCTTCCACATGACCGGCCTCAAACCCGACGGCCGGGAGATGGCCGAGGCGATCCGGGTCGGCCTCGGCAAGGCCAAGGTGAACCCCGAGGAGATCGACTACGTCAACGCGCACGGCTCCGGGACCAAGCAGAACGACCGGCACGAGACGGCCGCCTTCAAGCGCAGCCTGGGCGACCACGCCTACAAGGTCCCGGTGAGCTCGATCAAGTCGATGGTCGGGCACTCGCTCGGCGCGATCGGCGCGATCGAGGTCGCCGCCTGCGCGCTGGCGATCGACCGCCAGGTGGTGCCGCCCACGGCCAACCTGCACGAGCGCGACCCCGAATGCGACCTGGACTACGTCCCGCTGACGCCGCGGGAGCACCGGATCCGCAACGTCCTCAGCGTCGGCAGCGGGTTCGGCGGCTTCCAGAGCGCGATGGTGCTGAGACGGCCCGAGGAGGTGCCGGCGTGAGCGCGCCCGAAATGGTCATCACCGGTCTCGGCGTGGTCGCCCCGACCGGCCTGGACGCCGAGGAGCACTGGTCCGCGGTGCTCTCCGGGAAGAGCGGGATCGGGCGGATCACCCGGTTCGACCCGTCCGGCTACCCGGTCGTCCTCGGCGGCGAGGTGCCCGACTTCACCGCCAAAGAGCGCATCCCGCAGCGGCTCGTCCCGCAGACCGACCACTGGACGCACATGGCCCTCTACGGGGCCGAGGCGGCCCTCGGCGACGCCGGGGTCGACCCCGCAGAGCGGTCCGAGTACGAGATGGCCGTGGTGACCTCCAGCTCCTCGGGCGGCACGGAGTTCGGCCAGAACGAGATGTCCGGGCTGTACGGAAAGGGGCCCGGCTGGGTCGGCGTCTACCAGTCCATCGCCTGGTTCTACGCCGCCACCACCGGCCAGATCTCGATCCGGAACGGGATGCGCGGGCCGTGCGGGGTGGTCTGCGCCGAGCAGGCCGGCGGCCTCGACGCGATCGGCCAGGCCCGGCGCCTGCTCCGGGACGACGTCCGGATGGTGGTGACCGGGGGGACCGACGCCTCCCTGTGCCCCTACGGGCTGGTCGCCCAGATGCAGACCGGCCTGCTGTCGGAGTCGGAGGACACGGCCCGCGCCTACCTCCCGTTCGACGCCGACGCCTGCGGCTACGTGCCGGGCGAGGGCGGCGCGATCCTGATCGCCGAGCGCGGCGAGGAGGCCGCGGAGCGGGGCGCCGGGTACGGCGCGGTCCTGGGCTACGCCTCCGGGTTCGAGCCCCCCGGCCGCCCGTCCTCGCTGGCCCGCACCCTCCGCCGGGCGCTGGACGACGCCCGGGTCGACCCCGGGGACGTGGACGCGGTGTTCGCCGACGGGATGGGCGACCTCCGCCAGGACCGGATCGAGGCGGACGCGATCGCGTCCGTGTTCGGGCCGGGGGCCGTACCGGTCACCGCACCCAAGGTGCTGAGCGGCCGGCTCTACGGCGGCGGCGCGCCGCTCGACGTGGCCACCGCCCTGCTCGGCATCCGCGACGGCGTCGTCCCGCACACCCCCGGGACCACCCGCCCGGTGGACGGCATCGACCTCGTCCGCGACCAGCCCCGGGAGACCGGGCCGCGGACGGTGCTGGTCATCGCCCGGGGCTACGGCGGGTTCAACGCCGCGCTGGTCCTCGGCGCCCTCGAACGCTGAACCGGCGACACCACCAAGGAAGCGAGGAGCGGAACCGATGAGCGAATTCACCCTGCAGGAGCTGCGGAACGTGGTGAAGGCGGCGGTCAACGCCGACGACCTCGGCGAGATCGGCGAGGAGACGCTGGACACCGAGTTCATCGAGCTGGGCTACGACTCGCTGGCCCTGCTCGAGGTGCTCAGCGTGATCCAGCGCGAGTACGGCCTCCGGCTGCCGGACGAGGCGACGGAGAGCATGCAGACGCCGGGCGAGGCCCTGGCCTACATCAACGAGCGGTTCAAGGCCGCGGAAGGGAGCCGGTAATGGGCGGGCGCACCGACAACGAGGTCCTGATCGAGGCCCCGATGGACCTCGTCTGGGAGATGACCAACGACGTGGAGTCCTGGCCGAACCTGTTCACCGAGTACGCCAAGGCCGAGATCCTGCAGCGGCTCGCCGAGGACACCATCCGCTTCCGGCTCACCCTCCACCCCGACGACCAGGGGAACCAGTGGAGCTGGGTGTCCGACCGGACGGTGAACGAGGCCGAGCGCACCACCCACTCCAAGCGGGTGCAGACCGGGCCGTTCAAGTACATGTCGCTGTTCTGGGAGTACACCGAGACCGACGGCGGCGTGCGGCTGCGCTGGGTGCAGGAGTTCGAGATGAAGCCGCAGGCCCCGGTCACCCAGGAGGCCATGACCGAGCACCTGAACAAGAACACGGTCATCCAGATGGGCCACATCAAGGAGCGGATCGAGGCCCGGGCCGCCCGCTCGGCCGACGCCGGCTAGGGGGAGCAGTGGAAGCAGTGGTGGCCGCGGCGCTCCCGCTGGTGCTGCTGGCGAACGGGCTCGGGGCGGGGGTGCTGATCAACACCCAGCTGGGCGGCATGGCCTACCTGGACGCCCTGCCGGCCGACCGGTACGTGCACGCCCACGCGTTCTACTCGACGCGCTACGACCCGTTCATGCCGGTGTGCATCTGCGCGACCGCGCTCGGATCGGCCCTGCTGGCCGCCGTCGGCGGCCCCCCGGCGGCGCAGGCCCTGCACGGCCTGGCCGCGCTGCTGGCGCTGGCCACGATCACCGTCTCGGTCACCAAGAACGTGCCGGTGAACAAGTGGATCCAGTCGCTCGACCCGGACCGGCTGCCGGAGGACTTCGGGCGGCTGGACCCGCGCAGGCCGTGGGGCATGTGGAACCGGGTCCGGGCCTGGCTGCTCACCGCGGCGCTGGCGGCCAACTGCGCGGCCGTCCCCCTACTGATCTGACCGACCAGGACGCGAACAGAGGAGATCCGCAATGGAACTGAACGTCACCGGCAAGAAGGCCCTCGTCACCGGGGGGACCCGGGGTGTGGGGCGCGGCATCGTGCTGGCGCTCGCCCGGGCCGGGATGGACGTGCTCACCTGCTACCGGCAGGAGAGCGAGCACGTCGAGTCCCTGGAGCGGGAGCTGAAGGAGATCGGCGGGCGGCACCGCCTGTTCCAGGTCGACCTGGCCGACCCGGACGGCCCCGCCGCCCTGCTGGCCGAGGCCGAGCGGCTGTACGGCCGGCTCGACCTGGTGGTCAACAACGCCGGCACGATCACCCACGTCCCCTACGGCGAGCTGCCGCTGTCGGACTGGAACAAGATCATCGCCACCAACCTGACCGCCGCCCACCTGGTCGTCCAGCACGCGCTGCCGCTGCTGACCGAGGACGCCTCGGTGATCAGCGTCGGGTCGAAGTCCTCCGAGGTGGGCATCCCGCTGCGGTCGCACTACACCGCGACCAAGGCCGCGCTGCGCGGCCTGAGCCGCTCGCTGGCCAAGGAGTTCGGCCACAAGGGCTGGCGGTTCAACGTGCTCGCCCTCGGCGTGATCGAGACCGAGGCCCTGCACGAGCTCCCCGAGGAGCGGCGCAAGGCCATGCTGGAGCGGTACGAGCCCAAGACCGCGCTCGGCCGGCTGGGCACCCCCGACGAGGTGGCCGGCGCCGTCCTCTGGCTCGCCAGCGACCTGTCCCGGTACGTCACCGGCTCGGTCGTGCACGTGGACGGGGGGATCTCGTGAGCGCCGCCCCCTTCAGGGTCCTGCTGCGGATGGACGTCAAGCCGGGCAAGGCGGAGGAGTTCGTCGCGGCGTGGACCGAGAACTCGGCCGCCGTCACCGGGCACCCGGCCAACCTGGGCCAGTCCCTGTCCCGCAGCACCGAGGAACCGGACGTGTTCTACATCTTCAGTGAATGGGCCAGCGAGGAGGGGTTCCGGGAGTTCGAGGACAGCCCCGGGCACCTGGAGCACCGCGCGCAGCTGCACCCGTTCCGCTCCGGCGGGTCGATCGCCTTCCTGGACCTGGTCGCGGAGGTCCGCGGCGGCGCCCGCCCGGAGCAGGACTGAGAGGGGTTCGATGAGCGGAGAGATCCGGGTCCTGCTGTACCACTCCACCCCCGACACCGAGGGGATCGAGGCCGCCTACCACCAGGTCAGCAAGGAGATGGCCGGCGTACCGGGGCTGATCGACAACGAACTGCTGCGCTCGGAGACCGACCCCGGCGAGTTCGTGGTGTGCAGCAGGTGGGCGAGCCGCGAGGACTTCGACCGCTGGGAGCAGGGCCCCGAGCACAAGCGGCAGACCGCGCCGCTGCGCCCCTACCGGCACACCGGGATGGAGAAGCCGTACGGCTTCTACCGGGTGGCGGCGCTCTACACCAACACGTCCGGCGCCCGAGCGGGACGGGAACGGAGCGGGGGATGACCGCCACGGACGAACGCGCCTCCGGAGCGGCCGCGGGCGGCGGCTTCATCGCCTGCGGCTCCTGCCGGATGCTGGTCTACGGCAAGCGCCACCGGCGGCTGCTCGGGGTCTGCCCGGAATGCGGCGCGCCCAGCCGGCTCGGGGCCGGGGAGCGCCTGGACGCGCTCCTCGACCCCGGCTCCGCGGTCCCGGTGCCGGTGGGGGCCGCGGCGGTCGACCCGCTCGGCTTCACCGACACCCGGCCCTACCCGGAGCGGCTGGCCCGGGCCAGGGCCGACACCGGGCTGGACGACGCGGTCGCGGTGGTCCGCGGCACCGTCCAGGGCCACCCGCTGGTCGTCGCGGTGATGGACTTCCGGTTCCTCGGCGGCAGCCTCGGCTCCGCCGCGGGGGAGGCGGTCACCGCGGCGGCCGAGGCCGCCCTGGCCGACCACACGCCCCTGCTGGTGGTGACCGCCTCCGGCGGCGCCCGGATGCAGGAGGGGGCGCTCGCGCTGATGCAGATGGCCAAGACCAGCGCGGCAATGGCCGACCTGGACGAGGCGGGGCTGCTCACCATCACCCTGGTGACCGACCCCACCTACGGCGGGGTCTCCGCCTCGTTCGCCACCCTCTCCGACGTCATCCTGGCCGAGCCCGGGGCCCGGATGGGCTTCGCCGGGGCCCGGGTGATCCGGCAGACCATCAACCAGGAGCTGCCGGAGGGGTTCCAGACCGCCGAGTTCCTGCTCCGGCACGGCCTGGTCGACGGGGTCTGCGAGCGCGGCGCGCTGCGCGGCGCCGTCGGCCGGCTGCTCGCCGCGGCGTCCTCCCCGCCCGGGGAGGAGCCGGCCGGGCCCGACCCGGTGGTCCGCTCCCCGGAGCGGCTGCCCGAGCGGAGCCCGGACGAGGCGGTCCGGCTGGCCCGGCACATCGACCGGCCCACCGGCCTGGACCACATCGGCCTGTGGGCCGAGGGCTTCGTCGAGCTGCACGGGGACCGGGCCGGCGAGGACTGCCCGGCCGTGGTCGGCGGCCCCGCGACGGTGGCCGGCACGCCGGTCATGCTGATCGCGCACCAGAAGGGGCACACCACCACCGAGCTGGTCCGGCGGAACTTCGGCATGCCCTCCCCGGCCGGCTACCGCAAGGCGCGGCGGCTGATGCTGCTCGCGGCGAAGCTGGGGCTCCCGGTGGTCACCCTGATCGACACCCCCGGCGCCTACCCCGGGGTCAGCGCGGAGGAGCAGGGGCAGTCGAACGCCATCGCGGAGTGCCTGCGGACCATGGCGTCGCTCCCGGTGCCCATCGTCTCGGTGGTCACCGGCGAGGGCGGCAGCGGCGGCGCACTGGCACTGGGCATGGGCAACACCGTGCTGATGTGCGAGAACGCGATCTACTCGGTGATCAGCCCGGAAGGGTGCGCCGCGATCCTGTGGAAGGGCCCGGACGGCGCCTCGAAGGCCGCGTCCGCGCTGCGGCTGAGCGCGCGCCCGCTGCTGGAGCTGGGCGTCGTGGACGGGGTCGTCCCGGAGCCGGAGGGCGGCGCGCACACCGACCCGTCCGCGGCGAGCACGGCCGTCCGGGACGCCGTCGCGGCCGCCCTGGCCGACCTGGAGTCCTGCGCGGACCCCAGGGCCGGCCGGCGGCGGAGGTTCCGCGCGTTCGGGCAGGCGGCACCGGTATCCGACCGCTCTGTTGAGGAGGAAGTGCTGTGACCATGCCGGAACTGGGGCGGAAGGACGACGCCCCCGACACCAGCGGTTCCATCGATGCGGCACTGGCCGAGCTCGGCGCCCAGGCGGCGCTGGAGGCGCTGGTCCGCAGCGTCGCCGACGTCGCCGCCGCCGGGACGGTCCCGCCGCGGCGGCTGAGCGTCCGGTTCGGGTGCGCCGCCATCGACGTCGACTGGTCCGAGCCGGCGGTCCAGGAGCCGGCCGCCCGGCCGCTCCCGGCGGCCGCCGCCCCGGTCCCGGCCGCCGAGCCCGCGGCCTCGGCGGACGGGGACGACGGGCTGGAAGCGGTGAAGGCGCCGCTGGTCGGCACCTTCTACCGCGCCCCAGAGCCGGGGGCGCCGCCCTTCGTCGAGGTGGGCGACGAGGTCAAGCCGGGCCAGCAGGTCGCGATCATCGAGGCGATGAAGCTGATGAACAGCGTGGAGGCGGACACCGCCGGCCGGGTGGTGCAGGTCCTCCCCGCCGACGGCGACCCGGTCGAGTACGACCAGCGCCTGATCGTCATCGAGCCCCTGGAGGAGGGATGAACCCCCCGTTCGACACGGTGCTCGTCGCCAACCGGGGCGAGATCGCGCTGCGGGTGGTCCGCTCGCTGCGCGAGCTGGGCTGCCGCAGCGTGGTGGTGTACTCCACCGCCGACCGGGACTCGGCCGCCGTGCGGCAGGCCGACGCCGCGGTCCACATCGGCCCCGGCCCGTCCAAGAAGAGCTACCTGTACGCCCCGGCGGTGGTCGAGGCGGCGCTGCAGACCGGCGCCCAGGCCGTGCACCCCGGCTACGGGTTCCTCTCCGAGGACCCCGACTTCGCCGAGATCTGCGCGGAGAACGGGATCACCTTCATCGGCCCGGCGCCGGGGGTGATGGCCGAGCTGGGCGACAAGGCCCGCGCCCGCCGGCTGATGACCGAGGCCGGGCTGCCGGTGCTGCCGGGGACGACCGACCCGGTGGGCACGGCGGCCGAGGTGGAGGAGGTCGCGTCCCGGATCGGCCTGCCGCTGATCATCAAGGCCGCGGCGGGCGGCGGCGGCCGGGGCATGGCCGTCGTCCGCTCCCGGGACGAGCTCGTCCCGGCCTACCGGGCGACCCGGGCCGCGGCCCAGGCGGTCTTCGGGGACGACCGGGTCTATGTGGAGCGGTTCCTGGAGAACGCCCGCCACGTCGAGGTGCAGGTGCTCGCGGACGGCTCCGGCGAGGTGGTGTGCCTGGGCGAGCGGGACTGCTCGGTGCAGCGCAACCACCAGAAGCTCATCGAGGAGAGCCCGGCGGTGGGGCTGCCGCCCGGCACGGTGGACGAGCTCTGCCGCCAGGCGGCGGCGGGCGCGCGGGCCGTCGGCTACACCGGCGCGGGCACCTTCGAGTTCATCGTCTCCGGCGACGAGGTCTCCTTCATCGAGGTCAACTGCCGGCTCCAGGTGGAGCACCCGGTCACCGAGCAGGTCACCGGGGTCGACATCGTCCGCGAGCAGATCCGGGTCGCGGCCGGGCTCCCGCTGTCGGCGGAGGCGCTCGGCTTCCGCACCGGCGGGGCGTCGATCGAGTGCCGGGTGAACGCCGAGGACCCGGCGCGGGGGTTCGCCCCGTGCCCGGGGCTGATCACCGAGTTCGTGCCGCCCGGCGGCCCGTTCGTCCGGGTGGACACCGCGGCCTACCCGGGGTGGAGGGTCCCCTCCGAGTACGACTCCCTGATCGCCAAGGTGATCGTCTGGGCACCCGACCGGGAGCAGGCCGTCGAGCGGATGGACCGGGCGCTGGCCGAGTTCCGGATCGAGGGCCAGGGCGTGCGCACCACCATCCCGCTGCTCCGCGAGGTCCTGGCCGACCCGGTCTTCCGCGCGGCCGGCCACACCACCTCCTACCTGGCCGAGCGCGGGCTGCGGGTGGCGGCATGAGCGGCGGTGGGAAGAACGGCCGCGGAAAGAGCGGCGAGGGAGAGAACGGCGGAGAGGAGGGGCCCGTGTCCGAAGGCGTGTTCCGGGCGGTGCTCCGGATGGAGATCCGGCCCGGCACCGGGCCGGAGTTCGAGCGGACGTGGGCCGGGATCGCCCGGTCGATCTCGGCCGAGTCGGCCAACCTCGGGCAGTGGCTGCTCCGGGAGAGCGGCGGCGCGGACGTCTACTACGTGCTGACCGACTGGACGGACGAGGCCGGGTTCCGGAAGTTCGAGCTCAGCGAGCCGCACGTGCGCAACCGCGAGCTGCTCGGGCGGTACCGGCAGGCCGGCTCCATGGAGACGATGACCCTGGTGCACAGGGCGGCCCCCTGAGGCCGGAGCCTCAGGGGGCCGCCCGGACCGGTGCGGCGGCGCCTTGGCCGTAGCGCGCCGACTCGGTGGCCGGCGGGGTGCGAGGGGATCTTTCCCCGAGCGCCCCGCCCTTCTCCGTCCGGACCCGGTTTCCCCTCATCCTCCGGACGCGCCTCCGGAGGGGGACGAGACGGCCGCGCGGGCCGGGGAGCGGGCGGACCGGAACAGATCAGAGCCGGTCAGAGCAGATCAGGGTAGTACGCGGTCCTCCTCCAGCAGCCCCTGATGGATCCGCTGCAGCTCCACCGAGGG
>NZ_ANBB01000086.1 GCF_000341105.1 Nocardiopsis potens DSM 45234 | reverse complement strand
CCGCGGCGGGTCGAGGAGGGGCGCCTCCTCCGCCCGGGCGGGGAGTACGCCGCGGAGTTCGCCGAGCCCTATGCCCACCCGACCCCGTCGGCCACCGGCCGGCACCGTACCGCCGTGGCGCAGGTGTGGCTGGCCGACCGGGTGTGCCGGTGGGTGTGCTCCTGCGGCTGCCACACCGCCCCGACGGAGCCGCCGCGGCCGGTGCAGGAGGCGCTGTTCGCGATCTGAGCCGATCCACCCCCGCACCCGCCTCCGGCGCGTGATGCTGGAGGCCGACCCCCTCTCCGAAAGGAGCGAAGCGACATGTCCACCGACACCCTGGCCCGGCAGCTGCGCACCACCGCGACGCTGGCCGAGCTGATCCGCAGAGGCCACGACGCCGGGCTGGCGCCGCTGACCTGGACCGTGCACACCACAAGCGCCCTGACCGGCGCCCCCGACCCGTGGACGGGCCCCGCCGAGAAGCGCGCGGCGGTGGGCGCCTGGGCCGGCCTGCTGGACGCTGGCCCCGTCACCGAGCACGAGACCACCGTCGGCGTCACCCGCAGGGTCGAGGCCACCGCCCACGCCGGACCGGACGACGCCGTGACGGTGCGGATCATCGCCGACATCACCCTCGACGAGCACGGACAGGAGACATGAGCACCATGGCGCCTACCCTGAGGAGAGCACCGTGAGGAGGCCGCCCGTGCAGGAGCGCACCCCGTACACCGACACCGACCCCGAGACCATCGAGGCCGTCTACGCCTCATACGGCCGCATGGTCCTGGGCGCCCCGCCCCCCGAGGGCAGCATCACCATCGACGCCGACGACGAGGACGACTTCCGCCGCCAGTGGGCGGCCATGATCCGCGGAGAGGACGAGGAGCCCGGTGCGGCCGATCACCCTGGAGCCCCTGGCCCGCAGGCAGGTGCGGGCCCTGCCGGCCGGTGAGGCCGACGAGGTCGCCGGTGCGCTGATGAAGCTGGCCTCCGCGGCCGACCCCTACACGCTGCTGGACCCCTACACCCCCGGCGGGCTGGGCCCGGTCCCCTACCACGGGGTGCTGGTCACCGGCCGCACCGAGGCGGTGGTGACCCTCTACAGCGACCACGTCCGGGTGGTCGCGGTGCGCCCCCGCCGCTGACCCTCAAGCCCCCGCACGCCCTCCTTCTCCGGAGGGCGGTCGGGGGCTTTTTTATTCACCGCCCGGGCGGGGTCTTATCGGTTTTTACGGGTGCGGCCCCGGTCGGATCCGCGATCATGGTCGGCATGGAACAGCAGGATCAGCAGCAGCCGTTCGTCTTGAGCCGCCTCGGCCCCCACTCCCCGGCCTACACCCGCGACGTCGCCCAGGCGGTGGCCGACACCGTGAACGTGCTGGGCACCGCGGTACACGTCCCGGAGGGGATGGCCGAGGCGGCCGACGCGGTCGCGGTGCTGGAGCGCCTGGAGCAGGCCGCCGCCGACCTGCCCCGGGTGGTCGAGCGGATCGGGGGGTGGATGCGGGCCGAGACCGCGGCCGGGCGGCTGGCCGTCGACCCCGAGCGCACGGTCGCCGACGGCGCCGCCTCCGACGATGCGGCGGTGGGGGCCCTGCAGCTGCGGGTGGCCGAGGCGCGGGCCCTGGCGGAGGCGCTGACCGAAGCGCTGGGCGAGGCCCGCGAGGCCGCCGGGGAGCTGCGCCCCCGGGAGGCGGTCCCCGCCGACCAGGCCGCCGGCGTCTGATGGACATCCCCGACGCCGCCGAGGCCGTCTACGACTCTGTGCGGCAGCTGGCCGCCTCGGTCGATGCCTCCGCCGATTGCGCCCCCGAGGATGTGGCCGACGCCCTGGATACCGTCTCCGAGGCGCTGGACCTGCTGCCCGGGATCCTGGAGCGCCTGCAGCGGCGCATCGAGGAGGAGGCATCGACCGAGGCGCCGTTCTGGTCCCTCGGGTCCTGAGTCGGCCAGGGGGCGGCGCATCCCGGGTGCATCGCCCTCCGGTCGGCCGCTCGGTTTCGATAAGCTGACTTGTCGAAACCGAGAACCAGGCGAAACCGGACACCGAACGGAAGGCCCCGGAATGAGCGAACTCGTCCCCGCCGCGTCGACGCCGGCGCTGCCCGAAGGCGCCGACGGCGAGCTGAGCGCCTCGGCCGCCGAGCGCATCGCGGCGGCATGGCGCCCCTCCACCCGCACCGGCTACGCCCGCGACTGGGGCCGCTTCGCCTCCTGGTGCGCCGCGGCCGGGCGCACCGCGCTGCCGGCCACCGCCGAGACCCTGGCCTCCTACGCCGACCACCTCGCCGATCAGGGCATGGCCCCGGCCAGCATCGACCGGGCGCTGGGCGCGGTCTCCTCCCACACCGAGGCGGTCACCGGCACGAAGGCGCCGATGAAGGCCGCCCGGCTGGTGCTGCGCGCCTACCGCAACGAGCGCGCCGAGAACGGCCTCTCGGCCGCCCGCCGGGCCCCGGCGCTGAGCGTGGCCCAGCTGCGCCGCATGCTGGCCGCGGCCGGCGACGACCTGGTCGGGCTGCGCGACCGCGCCCTGCTGCTGCTGGGGTACGCGATGATGGCGCGCCGCAGCGAGCTGGCCCGCCTCGACGTCGCCGACGCGGCCGAGGTCGACGACGGCCTGGAGGTCTTCGTCGCCGTGTCCAAGACCGACAAGGACGCCGTCGGCGCGAGCGTGCCCGTGCCTTACGGCACCCACCGGCTCACCTGCCCGGTGCGCACCGTGCGCGCCTACACCGCCGCCCTGGCCGAGCACGGCGTCGCCGACGGGCCGCTGCTGCGCTCGGTCGACCGGCACGGCCGCCTGGCCGGCACCCCGGGCGCCTCCGGGCGCGGAACCGGGCGGATGAGCGGCGCCGGCATCAACCTGGTGGTCAAGCGGTTGGCCGAGGCCGCCGGGGTCGAGGGGGAGGTCACCGCGCACTCGCTGCGCGCCGGGGCCGCCACCGCCGCGGCGGCCTCCGGCGCCGGCCGGGCCTGGATCGCCCGCCAGGGCCGCTGGTCCGAGCGCTCCACCGCCGTGGACACCTACATCCGCCCCGCGGAGATGTGGGCCAACCACCCGCTGCGCCACATCGGGCTGTAGCCCGGCGGCTCCTGGAGCTGCGCCGAGGTCTTATGCCGCGGCCCTCACCCCGGCGACCACGCCGATGTCCTCGTCCGGGTGCTCGGAGTGCAGGCGCATGAGCAGGTCGATGACGGTCTCGGCCTCGCCCTCGGTGAGCAGCGGCCGGAGGTGCCGGTCGGCGGCCAGGGCCCTGCGGCGGTGGAAGTCGCCCGCGAACACCGGGCTCACCACTCGAACCGGTCGTCGGGGTGGGGCGTCTTGCCCTCGGCGTAGGAGCGCCCGTAGACGCAGAAGTCGGCGTAGCGGTCGTCGGCCTCCGTCAGGTCGAAGCCCTCCTCCCATTCCACGGGCTCAGGCCAGTTCTTCGGCGGGCCGGCGCGCAGATGGTCGTACTCCCACTCCGGGCGGGCGGCCTGCTGGGCGTGGATACTGGCGGGCGAGTCGCTGTCGCGGCGGATGAAGTCGGCGTCGTAGACGCAGAAGTCGCCCCGGTCGTCGCGGTCCTCGCGGATCTCCTCGGGCAGGGTGACCACCCGGGCGACCTCGTCGTCGGAGTCGACCTGCACCATGATCGGCATCGTGTAGCGCACCCAGCGCGCGGCCATCGGGGCCTCCTCGTCTCGAATGCGGCCACCGTAGCGCCCTGCGACCGGCGCGTTCCCCCGATTCGCTGTGATCGTCGCCGGGCGGGGATAGCCTGGCGGGCAGCGGCAGGACGCGCACGCCGCACGCCACACCCCGCTCGGGCCCCCACGCGGCCCGGGACGACGGCCAAGGACCCCCGGGCACCGCCCGGCGCGGGCCCGCGAAGTGCAGCACCTATGACCGTTTCCGCTGGTTGTCGACCCCGGCGGGATGCGTGGGGTCCCGCGCGAGGAGCCGGCATGACCAAGAGCGGACCCGGCGGCCCCAAGGCCCGCGCGCGTGCGCGCCAGGAGCGCGACGGCGTGAAGTACACCCGCGCCCTGCGCGGCGCCGCCGCGGGCGCCCAGGACCGCTTCGGCGGCCACGAGTTCGAGTACGAGCAGTTCAACGACCTGTTCCGGTGCACCGAGTGCGGGGTCTACGAGCTGGCGGCCCGGGGCGCGGACGGAGCGATCGCGCCGTGTCCGGGCCTGGCCGGCTACGGCGGTGACACCGAGCGGGTCTACCTGCTGCTGACCCAGAACCCGGATTTCCCGTACCGCACGGCCTTCCTCGCCTGCGAGGTCCGCGCGACCGGCATCGGCCGGGCGCCGCGGTTCTCCTGGCGGGACGGGAGGCTGCTGGTCGAGTCGGCGCCCAGCGTCGTCGACGAACTGGCCCGCCGGATCGAGCAGATCACCACCACCGTCGACGGTCGGCCGGTGCCGGCCGTCTCCCGGATCGACCGCCTCACCGCCGAGGCCGGCCGGGCCGTCATCGAGGAGAACCACGCGGCCTACGTCGCCGAGCGCGGCGAGCCCGCGTAGTTCCGATTATGCAAGGGCCGCGGCGACCCCGGAGGGTGTCAACGGTGCGTTGACGCCCGGCCTGGGATACCGGACCCCCGAGGTAAGAAGCGCGCCACCGGGCGCCCGATGGTTCACAGTGACGATGGTCACGGAGAGTACAGGCGCCCGATCCGGTTCCAATGTTCCTCGCGTCAATGATTCGTTGACAGTCAGTCGGGCGCCCCCGTAGGGTCGTCAATGACTCGTTGACACTCTCCGACGGAGGACTCCGTGCCCGAGACCGAGCAGGACGATCTGCAGCAGGCGATCGAGCGGCTGCGCACCCGCTACGCCGACCGCTACCTCCACGGCGGCCTGCCCGCCGTCCTCGACGCCGTCGCCCACAACCACCTGTACGACGAGGCCCACGACGGCGTGCCGGCGGCCACCCCCGCCGACCGCGCCGACGCCCTGGCCGCGATCGCCGAGGTCCGCCGGATGGTCGACCGCTGGGAGCGCCAGCTGATCGAGGACGCCCGCGGCGACGGCATGGCCTGGTCTCGGGTGGCCGCGCTGCTGGGGCTGCGCTCCCGCCAGGCCGCCGAGCAGCGGCTGCACCGGCTGGCCGGGGCCACCCTGAACCGGCCGCGCGACGCCGACGGGATGCGCCGCCTCCTCAAGGCCGTGCGGGACCGCGAGGCGTCAACGGGCGATTGACACCCGCCCGTCAATGCCCTGTTGACACTCCTGCTGAGAGGACTCCGATGCCCCCCATCGATCCCGGCCTGTGGCGGCGCTCCTGCGCGGTGCACGAGGCCGCCCACGCCGCCGTCGCCCACCGCCTCGGAGTGGGGGTGCGCCACATCGCCCTGGACTCCGCGCCCGGCCCCTGGGGCGGCGTGGCCTCCCTGCGCACCCGCGGCGCCGATCCGCAGGCGGTGGCCGTGGTCCTGGAGGCCGGCGCCGCCGCCCAGGCCCGTGTCCTGGCCGAGGCCGGGGCGGCCCCGGGCGAGGCGGCCCGCCGGGTGGCGCAGGGGGCGGCCGGCGACCGCGAGCTGATCGCCGCAGCGGTCGCCGCGGGGGAGGCGATCGACCCCGCGGCGGCGCGCGAGGCGGCCGCCCGGCTGGTCGCACAGGAGCAGGACGCCATCACCGCCCTGGCCGCCGCGCTGCTGGACGCCCAGGACGCCGACGCCGGGGGCCTGGGCCTGCTGATGGGCGAGGAGGTCGCCGCGATCATCGCAGGGGTGCGAGACGATGGAGCACCGACGACGGAGGAGGTCCGGTGATCACCTGGGACGACGACGGCATCGGCGGCATCGGCGGGACACCCCTGTTCCGGGTCGTGTCCTACGCCCCCGAGGACCACGTGCTCGCCACCACCCTGCCGATCACCCCCCGCGGACCCCACCCCGCAGGGTGGGCCCAGGAGCGCCTGCGGATCTGGCCGAGCGCCGAGGCGGCCCGGCGCAGCGCGCCGGAGGTCCTGGCCGAGTCCCTGGAGCTGATCGGCCGCACCGGCGAGATCGCCTGGCAGGGCGAGCAGATGGTGGTCCGCGGCTCCACCACCGGGCAGCGGGGCCCGTGCGGTCTGTTCACCGTGCACCGCCCCGGGCGGCGGGCGGTGCTGCGCACCCGGCTGCCGGCCCCCGGGGCCGAGGCCGCGGCCGCCCGCTCCCTGGACGGGCTGGCCCTGGACTCCCTGGAGCAGGCCCAGGACGCCGCCGCCGCGCTGCTGGCCGAGTTCCGCCGGTGTATCGGCGCACCAGCCGCCCGCTGACTTCAACGAGGCGTTGACGCCCCCGCCGGACGGATCCGGCGGGGGCATCCTCATGTCCGGTGCAGGTCTTCGGCGCCCAGGCCGGCCGCGATCAGCCACGCGGTGAGCACGTCGTCGCCGACCCCGGCCGCCCGCGCGCGCGCCACCAGGTCCGCCAGCTCGTTCTCGCGGCCGCTGAGTTTGCGGCGGGCGGCCGCGACCTTGAGCGCGGACCCGCTCACCTGGCGCGACCATTCGCCCAGGTCAAGGGACTTGCCTCGCGCGCGTGCGCGCGGGCGCCCGCCCGGGCGCCTGGGCGCGCTTCCGGGCTCGCGGGCGTCCGCGGGCCCGTCCGGGCGCGCGGGAGGCTCGGCGGGCTGTTCGGGGGGTGCCGGGGCGGGGTCCCAGGGGTGGGTGCGCTCGGCCTCGGCGCGGGTGTGCGGCGGCACGGCCGCCGGGGACGCGGTGGGCCTGGTCCCGGACTTCGGTGTCGGCTTGGGCATGATCAGGCCGCCTTCCCGATCACGGTCTCGGCGAGGCGGTCCAGGCGGGCGGCGGCCTCGCGCCCCTCGTAGCCGTAGGCCGCCACCGGGGCGGCCGCGCCGGCGGCCTTGCGCAGCACCTCCGAGCGGGGCTGGTCCTCGCCGTAGACCAGGTCCCCGTACAGCGAGCGGATCTCGGCGGCGCGCAGCTTCGGCTCCTCGCGGGCGGGCTCGTGCATGTTGATGACGATTCCGCCGACCAGCAAGCCGGGGTGGTGGTAGCGCTGCACCCGGTCGATGGCGCCCATGACGAGCGCCAGGCCGTCCAGGCCGTAGCGGGTGGGGTCGGTGACCAGCCACGCCTCGTCGGCCGCCACAAGCCCGTTGACGGTCATCTGGCCGATGTTGGGCGGCAGGTCCCACAGCACCGCGTCGTAGCCGCCCAGGACGCCCTCGCAGGCGCGGGCGAGCCGGTGCTCGCGCCCGTCCCAGGTGTCCTGCTCGCGCACGGCCAGCGCCGGGCTGGCGGGCAGCACGTCGAGTCCGGCCGGCCACGCCTCGGAGGAGGGGACGATCGCCGCGGCGGCCGAGCCGGGCACGACCTCGCGGGTGCGCGGGTCGACGTCGAGGACCTCGGCCAGGGTGTAGGACCCGAGCACGGGGTCCAGGGTGGTGGTGGCGTTGCACTGCGGGTCCAGGTCGCCGACCAGCACCCGCAGCCCGCGGCCGGCGAGCGCGGCCGCGAGGTTGACGGTGGTGGTGGTCTTGCCGACCCCGCCCTTCTGGTTGCCCAGGGCAACGACCTTCGTCTTCGTCATGGTCATGGCGGCCATGCTCGCACGACCGCCCGCCCAGGCGCCCGGACGCGCGCCCGCACAGGCGGACGGGCGGGCGCCCGCGCGCACGCGCGCGAGGCAGGGCACCGACGCGTCCTCCTGCCTGGAGAGCAGGAGGACGACTTCGGGTGTCCGGGCATCCCCGGGCCGGCGCCGCGCTCCGGCGGCCCCGTGCACCCCACCGTCCCCGACCGCCAGCGGCCGCGTCCAGGCGCTCTCGGCCGCCTGTGGACACCGCCCCGGCCGCCGGGGCGCCGCCTGGCAGGATCAGGGGGCATGGACACCACCCCTGAGGCCCCGGCCGCCGCCGAGGGGCTGCGCCGCGCCCGCCGGACCATCTTGGACCTGCTCGCCGCCGAGGCCGCGAACTTCGACCCTGCCCTGCATGTCGCCGACATGGACGACGCGCCGATGGTCACCGACCGGATGGCCTCGCTGCGCGGCCAGATCGCCGCCATCGACACCGCCCTGGGCCAGGACCGCGATATCGATGCCGAGGTCCGGGCGCGCCTGGACGAGCGCCCCCTCGCCCGGATCGCGGGCCGGGTCGCCTCCGACCGCCCCGAGGACATCGCGGCCGCCCGGGTCGCCTCCGACTACGCCTCCCACATCCGGGCCCTGGTCGGGGACCCCGCCGAGGCCGCCCTCTACACCGCCCAGCCCCAGCGCCGCCGCCTGCGGGGCCTCATCACCAGCGTGGAGGAGGCCGGGGCCCGGGCGCGGGCCGGCCTGGCCCGGGCGGCGGCCGCCGAGGCCGCCCGCCGCGCCCTGCTGGGCGCCGAGCCCGCCCTGGAGGACCAGTACGCCGAGCGGCTGGCCACCGCGCTGGTCAGCGCGATGGCCGACCCCCACGTCGTGGACCCGGTCGCGGCCCCTCCGGTCGGGCCCGCTCTGGCCCAGGCCGCCGACCGGCTCGCCGAATTCACCGGCCGACCGGCCGAGGCCCGGGTGCAGGCCGCCGCCCGGGCGGCGGTGGAGGCCGCCCACACCTCGGGCCCGGTCACCGAGCCCGGCCGGCTCGCCGAGGCGCCGCGCACCCGCGGCCGCCGCCACCAGCTCGCCCCGCTGATCGACGCCCTGGACCCGGAGGTCTGGGAGGAGGCGGTGGCCGCGGGGCTGGGCGCGGCCGGGGCGGTGGCCGCCGCCGGCGGGGTGGGGCTGCTGTACCTGCGGATCACCCCCGGGCCCGGGGGGCGGGCCGTGGCCGGGGTGGGCCTGCCCGGCCACGGGGACACCCAGACCCACACCACCGTGCTGGCCGCGCTGGTGGAGGGCGAGGTGCGCCACCTGGCCGCCGCCGGGGCGGGCGGGCCCCTGCTGGCCGCCGCCACCGAGCTCCTGCTCGACCTGGACGCCGAGGCCTCCCGGCTGCGGCGGGCCGGCTACATCGCCTCCCGCCGGATGGCGGTGATCGACGCCGCCCGGCTGCTCGACGACGCGGCCCTGGCCGCGGCCGCCGACCGGATCACCGGCGAGCTGCTGGCCGAGCGCCGCCTCCCCGGCGACCGGATCACCGAGCTGGCCGGAGACGGCCTGCCCGCGCCCTGGACCCCCGCCGACGACCCCGCCTGAGCCGGCGGCGGGGCCCCGGGGGCTCAGTGCCAGGCGTGCACCGCGGTGTCGGCCACCCGGCCGAGGTCGAGATCGACGACGATGGGGTGGTGGTCCGACTCCACCGGATCCCCGGCCGAGTCGAGGGTGAGCGGGAGCCGCTCGTAGCCCAGCAGCGCACCCTCCAGCCGGTACAGGTGCACCTGGTCCACCCGGAGCCGCCCGTAGTGGCCGGTCGCCTCCAGTACTGCGTCGTCGCCGGTGCGAGCGTGGTGCAGCTCGGCGGCGTCGACCAGGCCGCCGCGGCGCAGCACCAGCCCGACGCGCCGGTCGGCGACCAGCTCCTCCGGGCGCGCCGGATCCAGCACCGTGCGGGCCGAGCGGTTGTGCGCCGGCACCCGCGACCAGTCCGGCTCCGGGCCCATCCAGGGGGCGTGGTTGATGTCGCCGACCAGGATCCCCGGGCAGCCCTGGCGCTGCACCCGGCCGATGAGCAGCCGCGCCTCCCCGACCGCGGCGTCGACGTCGTGGGGGACGAGGTGGGCGGAGACGACGGTGAGCGGCACCGGCCAGGAGGGGGCGCGCACGGTCAGCGCCCCGGCCCCGTGCCACAGGGCCGAGGCGTACTTGACGTCCCAGGCCACCTCCTCCCAGCCGGGCGGCACCAGGACGGCGGTGTGCAGCCCGTTCGGCGCCGGCGCGATGCGGGCGGCCAGGCCCAGGTGCTCGGCGATGTCGCGGGCGCGGGCCGGGTCGTCGGAGGGGATCTCCTGCAGGCACACCACGTCCGGGGCCTGGGCGGCCAGCAGGGCGTGCACGGCCTCCCGCCGGGAGGGCGTCCAGGCGTCGTAGCGGATGTTCCAGGAGAGCACCCGGATCCGGGTGGGGGTCGTCTCGGTCATGGGGAGTGATCATCCCGGCCGACGGGGCGCGGCGGCCACCCGCGGGCCGGGACCGGACACCGCCGCCCCGGGCCGGTATCGCCCGGCGGCTCCTAGCTCACCCGGAGGCGGGGACCCGCGCCGCGGCCCACCCCACAGCGGGGTCGCACACCAGCTCCCACACCGCCGCCTGCTCGGCGGAGGAGTGGGCGCGCACCTGCCACACCCCCACATCCCCGCCGGCCGCGCCCTCGCCCTCATAGACCCAGTGCACCTGCAGCCGGTCGACGGCCCACCGGGTGCCGTCCGGGGCGGTCCAGGCCGCGGGGGCGCCGTGGCCGTCCAGGGTCGCCTCGACGGGCTCGCGGTCGGCCGGGGAGGGCCGCACCCACTCCATCCGAGTCGTGGAGGCGGGGAGCCAGCCGCGGAACCACCACACCCGCTGGGGCGCGGGGGCGGGGTCGGGGTCGTAGACCGCGCGAGGGTCGGTGTCCTCCTCCATGGTGCGGTGCGGGGTGTGGTCGGAGATCAGGTGGGCACCGGCGGACTCGCGGACGGCCGCGGAGGCCGGCATCGACAGGGTTCTGCCGTGCCAGTCGGGCGGCCCGCCGAGCAGCACCACCTCCACCTCGGTGTGCTCCTGGCCGCCGTCGCCGTCGTGGCGGGGGTGGGGGGTGGTGTCCATCGCCGTCGTCCTCCTGGCGCTCGCCGTCGTCGGGGCTCCAGGATCGCGCCCGGGGACGACGACCGGGGGCCGAACGCGCCGATCCGCCCGGCGGGCCCCGTCGAGCGCCGTCCCCGATACCGTCACTGACAGCCCGGTGAGGGGCTGTCGTTTCGTAGATACCTGCGTACTCAGCCGTCGCATGGTCATCGGATGACGGGATGTATCGGAGGGGTGGGGCGGGTCGGCGCGGGGGCCTCCGGGCGGCCTCCGGCCGGGGTGCCCGCGCCCTCTGCGCGGCGGGGGGAGGAGCCGGTCCGGGCGGTGTCCCGGCGCGGGCGGCCCGCACCCCGCGCACGCCCCGCATCGCGCCGGGGGACCGCCCGGGATGCGGGGGTCCATGGGGGCGGTAGCCCCCTGGTTCCACCGGGCCCCGGGGGGCGGGGCGGCCGGCGGCCGCGCTCTCGGTTGTGACCGATATGCCGCGACACGCCCAGATCGCGGTATCAGAGATACCTGTGCTCTGGGGCTAGATCCGGTCATCGGATGATTCGCCGACTGGCCGGAGGGCGTCAGTGACGGGCTCTGAGAGGATGCCCGGCATGGACACCAGCAGCGAGCAGACGGCGGCCGGCGGCGCGCCGGAGCGCCAGGCCGTCACCTCCCGGGCCGTGGTGAGGGAGTGCGCCTGGTGCGGCGCGGCGATGGAGATCCGCCCCCGCGGCCAGACCCGCCGCTACTGCACCCAGGGCTGCCGCCAGCGGGCCTATGAGGTCCGCACCGCCGAGCGGCGCCGCCAGGCCGCGATCGAGGCCGGTCAGGCCCGGCCCGAGGGTGAGCCCGTCCGGGAGGTCGTCGAGCGCCACACCGTGCGCACCGTGGTCCGCGAGCGCATCCGCGAGCGGCGGGTCGAGGTCGAGGTGCCCGCCCCGCCCGCGCCGCCGCCGGCGGTCACCGCGCGCGGGGTCGCCGCCTACCTGGCCGAGGTCGAGCAGGCGGTGCTGGAGGGGCGGATCCGCCACTACGACCACCGCAGGGTCTGGACCGCGATCACGCGGTTGTCCGCGGCGCTCGGGGCGACCCACCCCGGAGGGCTGGACGCGCTGGCCAGGCGCCGCTGACCCGGACGGCCCGCGCCCCGCCCGCGCCGCCGGGGCGCGGCCGGGTGCGTCACTGACAGGCCATGGCCACTGCTAGTGCCATGGCGTGTGCCCCCACGACACCGCCAGCACCTCTCCGTTCTCCTTCCGATCACCTCCTCTCCACTCCACCTCCCAGTCCGTCACTGACACCCGCCACCGCTACGTCTGCGATCCCGACACCTAGGCACTATTGGTCGACGCCCCCTGTCGGGGGAGTCGCCGCCCGGGGTGCTCACCGGCCCGGCCTGGGGTGCGGCGTGCTCACGGGGCGGGCCGTCATGGCGCCCGCCCGGCCGCGGAGACGGCGGCGCGGGGGAGCGGCCGCCCCGCCGCCCCCGATGAGCAGCCGGCCGGGCCCCGGGGGGTAGGGGGTCGCGATCTCCGGCGTGCGCCCGGCGACCGGCGCCTGGGTCGAGCGGCTGAGCCACCGCAATATTTCCCGAAGTGTTCCCGTTTTCGCAGCTCGCGGACTCTGAAACCCGTACAACCGCCGAGCTGCTATACGGAGCGGTCCCGGAACCGCCCCCGGGGGAGGGTGCTCCCCCAGGGGGTGAAATCCCCGCCGGCCGCACGCATCCCCTGAGCCGCCCTGACCGGGCGGTGCCGGACCCCGCCCGGGGAGGGCCGCCCCCGTGGGGCCGGGCGGCCGCTGTGCGGCTCTCAGATCGCTCCTGGCGCCACAGGGGGCGATCATGGACCCATGGACACCCCGGACCACTCCAGTCCCGCCTACGCCCCTCAGGAGCCGCTGTTCCCCGGCGGTGAGGGCCAGGCCGCCGTCGACGGCCCCGCGGTCGACGTTCAGCACCTGGCCGCCGCCCTGGAGCGCCGCCGCGAGGAGCTGGCCGGCGGCCGCGCGGTCATCGGCGCCGGCGCCGTCGTCCACGCGGTGGCCAGCAGCGTGTGGGCCGGGGTGCGCGTCCCCTCGGTGCTCTGCCGCGCCTCTGCGGATCCGCTGCGGCTGCGCCCCGCCGCCTCCCTGGTCTCCTGCCGGCGGTGCCTGCGCCGCCTCACCGGCCGCGAGCACGATGTGCACGACGGCCAGCTCACCCTCGGCTGACCGCGCGGCCGCGGGGGTTCGATCCGCCTGGCGGATGGAACTCTCCAGGTGGTCACCGAGCGTGCAGGAGCGCGGGGCGCCAGGGCGTCCGGGTGTGAGGTTTCCGGTCTATTTCCGTACCTTTCGGTGACGCACCGTGTCCAGTGGGGAGGGCGGCGTCGAGTCTTCGGCGGCCCTCCTGGCGGACCCGCGCCCGCTCCCCGCGCGCGTCGTCTCAAAATTCAGGATTCCGCTCCGGGGGAGGGCGGCTCGAAACTCGGGCGGGCGGCCGACCGGGACCCGGGCCCGCCCGCGCTTCCCCAGCCGGTACCACCGGCCCGTGCTTTTTCGCCGGGCGGTCCGGGCTCGCGCGCGTGCGCGCGTGGGGCGGGGTCGACCGGTCGACGTCGCCGTGCCCGGGGCGTCTGGGGTGGCCGGTTCGGGCCGGAGGAGGGCCCACTACCCCGGGGGCGGGCACACCGTGTGCATGGCCCCTCACCCTGACCCCGCCCGGGCGCCCCGCCGCCGCACCGCCCGCCGACCACGCCCCTCCCCGCCGTCGTTCCCGCCGACCCCGGAGCTGCTGGAGCTGATCGCCGCGGCCGCGGTCCTGGCCGGGTCCACCGGCCGCCTCGCCGACCGGTCGGTGGTGCACCGCATCAAGGGGCACGTGTGGCACGGCACGCCCACCGCCCGGCCGGTGTGCGGGGCCGGCGGGGACCCCACCCGGCTGCGGTCGGCGCCCGGCCCGGTCACCTGCAAGCGGTGTGCCGAGCGAGAGCCGCGCGGAGGGGCGGTGCAGGAGGTGCTGACGGGCCTGGACGCTGCCCTGGGGCTGGGCGTGCCCCGCCCCCGCCGCACCGCCGGGTGAGCGCTTCTCCTCCACGAACACCCGCCTGGACGCCGTAGATCACCACTGGCAGGACGCTGAGGCGCCCGCAGACGCGACGGAGCCCCCGACCGCCCGGGGAAGGCGGGAACGGGGGCTCCGGGACGGCAGGCGGCCTCAGACGCGCGCCATGTCCACGAACCGCTGGTAGTGCAGCTGGTGGGCCACGGTCGCCACCCCGGTCGCCCCCGAGCGGTGCTTGGCGACGTGGATGTCCACCTCCCCCGAACGCACGTCCTCGGGGTCGTAGTAGTCGGGCCGGTAGACCAGCAGCACCGTGTCGGAGTCCTGCTCCAGGGACCCGCTGTCGCGCAGGTCGCTCAGCCGGGGCACCCGGTCCTCCCGCGACTCGGGGGCCCGGTTGACCTGGGAGACCATCAGCACCGGGATGTCGAACTCCATCGCGATGCGCTTGAGCCCCTGGGAGTAGGCCTGGATCTCGTTCTGGCGCGACTCCGGGGTGCGCCCGCGGGTGGTCATCAGCCCGACGTGGTCGACCACCAGCAGCTTCACCGGGTCGGTGCGCGCCAGCGAGCGCAGCCGGGCCCGGATCAGCCCGAGCGTGCACCCGTCCGGCGTGGACAGGTACAGCGGCGCCTCGGCCACCCTGGCCTGGGCGCGGGCCATCTCCTGCCAGTGGGCCTCGCTGAGCTGCTTGCGCTCCAGCGCCTTGGCCGGGACCTTGGCCTCGGCGGCCATGATCCGGCGCATCAGCAGCGGCGTCTTCATCTCCAGCGACACCACCAGGGTGCAGTGGCCGCCCCGGATCGCCGCGTGGCGGGCGGTGTCCAGCGCGACGACCGACTTACCCATCGCGGTGCGCCCGGCCACCGTCACCAGGTCCCCGGGGCGCAGCGCCGGCACCACCGCCGCCAGGTCGGCATAGGGCGGGGTGATCTCGCCTTCGGCGTCGGGGGTCTCCAGGTCGTCCATGAACCCGGGCAGCGCGTCGGCGGCCCGCTGGGTGTCGGTCTCGACCGCCGAGCCTTCGGCCACGGCCCGCTCGATGCCGGCCAGGGCCTGCTCGGCGAGTTCGTCGGGCTCGCCCTGGGCGGCGTACCCCAGCTGGGCGGCGTGCAGCCCGGCCTCGATGAGGCGGCGCAGCTTGGCCTTGGCGGCCACGATGCGCGCGTAGTAGCCGCCGTTGACCACTACCGGCACCGCGTCGTAGAGCTCGTGCAGGTAGGGGGCTCCGCCGGTGGCGGCGGACTGGCCGCGCCGGACCAGCTCCTCGTGCACCGACACCTCGGTCACCGGCGCCCCCGCATCGGCCAGGGCCAGGGCGGCCTCCATGATGAGCTGGTGGGCCGGCCGGTACAGGTCGGTCGTGCTCATCGCGTCGACCACCGCGCCGAACTCGACGGCGTTCTCGACCAGCAGCGCGCCCAGCGCGATCTGCTCGGCTGCGATGTCGTGCGGGGGCACCCGCTCCTCGAACACCTGGGTCATCTCCGCAGCGGTCATCACCGCACACCCCCCACGTTCAGCAGCTCGGCCAGGTCCCACCGCTCGGCGGGCCCGTGCATCTCCAGCAGCGCGGCGGCCAGGTCGGTGTCGCCGAGCTTTTCCACGTCGTTGCGGCAGGCCCGGCAGGGCAGTACCGCGTCGTGCTCGGAGCACACCGCCCCGCTCGTGTTGCGGGCCGCGGCGCGGGACCGCTCCGTGTCGGCGGCCTTGCGCACCGCGGCCAGGTGCCGGGCCAGGTCGGCCGGGTCGCAGCCGCGGACGTAGGCGGCCATGGCGCCGATCGGGCGGCCCTGGCGCTCCGCCGCCTTCGCCAGGCGGTCGATCACGCCCTGGGCCTCGGCCGGGGTCGCACCGGTGGCCTCGGCGACGATCCCGGCGGCCGAAGGCCGCTTCTCGGTCGGCTTCGACTCGTCCTCTTCCTCCTCCGACCGGGGCTGAGGGGCCTGAGGAAGAAGAGGACTGTTGTTCTCTCTGTTCTTCTTAAAGGTTCCCGGTTCTCCGGTTCCCGGTGCACCGGTTCCCGGATTTGCAGGATCCGGAGCGACCTGCGGAGACGGGGTGTTCTGCCTGTTCGTACCGGTTCCCGCAATTCCGGGAACCGGTGCCGAGGCTGCATCGTGGAGGCGGCCGTCGGGGGCCAGGAGAGCGGCGATCGGCTCGTAGTCGCCCCAGGGGCCCTGAAGGGTCGCCCCGGGGCGGATCACGGTGCGCACGGGGATCTCGGGGTCGTCGCTGCAGCCCTTGCAGTGCAAGATCCGCTCGGTGCCGGCGGTGTACTTCTCGGCGATGGTGCGCAGGTCGTCGTCGGTGAGCTGCTGGGCGGTGCGCCACACGGCGGTGTGCATGTGGCCGCGGCCGCACATGTACTTCACTCGGGCCGCCCAGCGGTGCTGGATGAGGGTGGTCATGGCGCCGTAGGCGACGCGTTCGCCGAGCTTGGGGCCGGGGATGGCCTTCTTCTGCTTGATGACGTCGCCGACCTTGAAAGGGAAGTCGGCGCGGTGGCGGAGCATGATCGCCAGCAGGCCGATCGAGTTGAGGTCGGGCAGGCCGTCCAGGGCCTCGTGGGGGATCTGGGCGTATCGCACAGGGCGGAGTTCGTGTAGCTGATCCACGGATCGTCGCTTTCTAGAGCAGCCGACACGACCCCGCGACACCCACCTGACGTCGCACCCGTCGGTGGGGTACGATTGCGTCTAAATTGCTGTTCTGGTGGCGTGAGCTGCGGCGATTCGGTGTCAGCTAGCTCAACTACTGGAGAGGCGAAGCCCGGTTGCCGCCGGGCTTTCGTCGTTTCTGATGGAATTGTGAGGCGACCTTAGCGCTTCGGAGTCGCCGCTGCTAAGACACTCTGGCTGGTGCAGAGGTGAGCGTCGGCATGCCGTGGGGTCCCTCCTGTCACATCAAAGGCCCGAAGAGAGCCCGGCCCCACGGGGCCGGGCAGTGGGAGATCAGGTGGAGGTGGACTCCCCGAGCTCCCGTAGCTCGTCTACGTACTCTCTGGTCAGGGACTCGCGGGGATACCGGGAGATCAGGGTCTCGCCCAGCTCCTGGGAGACCATCAGGAGTGAGGGCAAAGACTTCCGGTCGCCCTCCAGCGCCATCTGCCCGTAGGTCACCGCTCCCTCCAGGTCGTCCGCCCGCGCGGCGACGACCCCCTTCGTGATGTTCGCTTCGGCCGCTCGCATCGGGGCGATCACCCGCCCCGACCAGTCGGTGACCCGGGAGAGCACTTCGTCGGCGAGCGCATCGGCGCGGCCATCCTCGCCAACCTTCCGGTAGACGTCCATGGCGTAGTAGTCGAACTTGGCGGGGTCGACCTTGAAGTGGTGGTCCAGGTCATCAGGAACCGGGAGCCCTTCGAGGAGCCTTCGCCCGCGGTCGAGGGAGACCTCGACCTTTCCCCGGTCGCCGATGCGGGACCAGGCCTTCGCAGCCTGGGCGTGCAGCTGTACGGAGACCCCGCGGTTCCCTGCCGCTTCGGTGCCGGCCTCGACGGCGCGGAGGACCGCAGCGTAGTCGCCGCGGGTCAGGGCGAACCAGGCGGTCATCTCGTGGCTCCAGCCGATGACGTCGCGGTCGTCGGCCTCTGTGCCCAGCTCTAGGGCAGAACGGCGAGTGGCCTCTGCTCTAGTGCTCGCGCCAGCGTCCATTTCCAGGCATCCCACGAGCAGGGCGAGCGTGCCGGAGATGGACAGGAGTTCCCGGTGCTGCTCCAGTGTGACCCGATGCTCCAGCAAGTCACCGACGCGGCCCAGCCAGCCGCGAGCCTCGATCAGGAGCTGATGGGATGGGACCGAGGGGTAGTCCGCGCACAGCCGATCGACGGTGAGCCGCATGGCCTCCAGCGTGGCTCGGTCGACGGCGGACGCACGGATACGAGCGAGCAGCCCAGGAGTGTCGGCATCGCCGACTGCACTCGTGAGCACCGCATGGGGGGACCGGGGGTCGGCGAACATCGCGGCGCTGACGGTCCCGAACATCGAGGCGATCACGCGCTGATATTCCAGGTCGGGATGTACGCGCCCGGACTCCCAGCGCTTCCAGTTCGTGAGCAGGGTGTCGTCGTCGGGCAGCTCCCTCGGCGCCTCGAAGCGGAGACGGCGCACGCACTCCTTCTGCGTCCACCCCCGTAGGGCTCTCTCGCGCTTCATCCGTCGTGCCCAGGCCGGCTGCGTCGTCGTCATACGTCTCACGCTCCTGACCAGTGGTGCGTCGTGTCTAGGGACATTTGGGGAACACGTAGGTGCCCCCCTGCTGTGTCTCGTGCTACTCGCCGGGACATCGGCACGTTTAGGGCATGATCAAAACGGGTCTACGACGTCCACTGAGCCGATTTCGCGCGCCGGAGCTTCGCCACCACCTCGACGCGGTCACCCGGGATGACGCACACGGTGGCCTCGATGGGGGCCCCGGTCTTGGCCGAGACGCCGACCCGGCAGACCTCCATCACCGGCATGGTGTCCGGCATCTCCACCAGGCGCGCCTCTTCCGCCGTGGGCATACGTACCCGTGTGCGCTCGGTCCAGGAGATGGGGCCGTGGCCAGCCTCCTCCAGACGGTCGAGATAGCCCCCCTGACCGGTGTGCGCGTCGGCCACCTGAGGCGCGTCGGCCACCCCCGTCGGGGAGATCCAGGTGTCCACGAGCTGGAACGGCGGCTCTCCAACCGGGCTGGTGACTCGACGGCGGCGGAGCACGTCCGTACCGACCTCGATGCCCAGCAGCTCGGCAGGGCCGGCCGGGATCGGCTCTGTGGACCGGGTCGGGCGTCCATGAGCCTGCCAGGGCTCGTCGGGACGGGCCGCCGCGGGGAAGATGTACCCCCTCGCCGGATCACGGGTGACCAGCGAGCCACGCTCTATCCGTCGGCGAGCCCCGCGCTCGCGCACCGTGATGCCCCGCCGCTTCACCACGCTCACCAGCCCTTCCTGCTTGAGGATGTCGAGCGCCTGGCGGATGACGCCGCTCCCCACGCCGTACTGGTGCGTCAGGTCCTCGTAGGTCGGGAGGGTCGTCCCGGGGGCGTATTCCCCACCATCGATCCGTCGTCGCAGGTCATCTGCGATCTCTCGGTACTGAGCTGCCATGCAACCACCCTATAACTACCGTCATTGCTCGCGAAAGTTGGCCTAACACTACCGGCACTGTTGACAAAACACTACCGGTAGTGCTGGACTATCGATGTCGCGGAAAGCCGTCGCGACGACACGGACAGGAGGACGGGATGCTGATCGAGCGGGTCATGGAGATCTCCGGCGCCGGCCGGACCGCTGTCCTCCGGGTGCTGGCCGGCGGCGGCACCTCCGCCTCCGACTGGGGAATCGCCCAGGCCGTCGAGCGGGTCACCGGCCGGCGGGCGGCGGACGTGATGTGGGGCCACACCAGCGACTTCGACGCGCCGGTCCCCGAGGTCACCAACCCGCACGCGACCTACGACCCCTCCACCACGATCTACGCCGAGGACTCCCACGGCCTGGTCACCGACACCCCTGAGACCCGCGCCACCGAAGAGGACGCCGCCGAGGACGGCGAGGTGACCGGGGCGGCCCGCGAGCCCGTCACCGCCGCCGACGGCATCGAGGACCTGGACGCCGACGACCTGGTCCGCGGCTACGCCGCCGACCTGGCCCTCATCCGCGGCTGGAGCCCGGCGCGGGCCGAGGCCGAGGTCCGGTACTGGGCGGACGCCCCGGCCGGCACCCGCGTGGTGCGCGCCGTGGCCTCCCTGGTCGCCGACGCCTTCGACCAGGCCGCCTGAGGGCGCTGATCTACACCGCCAAGGAACCCGCTGTTGAGAGGAGACGCCCATGTTCATCAAGTCGAGGTCTTTGCGCAACGCCGAGGACCGCATCGAGGCCCTGGGAGAGATGGTCATCGACCTGGAGGAGGAGCGGGACGACGCCGCGGCCGAGGCCGCCCGGGCGCGCAGCGACGTGGCCTGCCTGCAGGCCCGCGTCGAGGCCCTGCAGGCCGCCGCCGAGACCGACCGGATCACGGTCGAGGCCCTGCGGGCCGAGACCGCGCGGCTGCGGCTGGAGCGGGGGCTGCTGGAAGAGCGGCGCGGGCGGGCCGCCGCCCGGTGGGTCACCCACGCCCTGACCACCAACAGCGAGCGCGGTGCCTCCGCGGCCCTGCGGGCCCAGGCCATCATGGCGCTGCCCGCAACCGAGTTCGAGACCCCGACGGTGGTCTGCAACCACGACGCCGGCGAGCAGCCGGAGTGGCGGGTCGAGCAGGAGCCGTGGGGGTACCGGGACGACGCCGTCGAGCACCTGCAGGCCCGCTACGGCCTCACCGAGGCCGACGCCGAGGAGGTGCTGGCCGAGGCCCTCGCAGAGGAGGACTCCCGGCGGGCGGCGCTCGACTACGCCGTCTGAGACCGACGAAGACTGACGAGGGCCCGCCGGGGGCGCAATCCCCGGCGGGCCGGGACACCGAAACCCACCCTGACGAGAGGAATTGCGATGCCGCTGTTCATTGTGCCCGAGAAGCCGGCCGACGCGACCCCGCTGGAGCGGGCCCTTGAGATCGCCGAGGGCCTGGCCGACCCCGCCCACCGGGTCGCGCACCTGCCGATCCACGACTCCGGCCGCGAGGTCGGGGTGCTCACCGCCTGCGTGTGCGGGTGGGAGATCGTGCGGCCCAGCGCCGCCGATGCCGCCGTCGAGGTGGCGCTGCACCGCGCGACCGCCCCCGCCCTGGCCGCCCCCGGCGCGGGCGAGGGGGTGGCGGCCGCATGACCGCTCAGATCCGGCCGTCCGCCGCCGACGCCCCCGCTCCGGTCTGGCCGGTCGCCCCCGACCCCGGCCCCGAGGTCCTGGCGCTGCTCGGCATCACCGACGCCCACGACCTCTACCGGACCGGCCGCCTGGACGGTGAGACCGCCCAGGAGCAGGCGGCCCGGTGGGCCGCGGCCACCGACGTGATGGACGACCGCCTGGCCGAGATCACCGAGGGCCTGGTCCCCGACGACGTCATCCGGGGGTGGGCCGCATGACCGCTGAGACCTGGCAGCACCCCGACCACCTGCGCCCCGGCGACGTCGTGCTCACCTGCACCGGCGGGTGGGGCCGCGTCGTCGGCGACCCGCTCGTCACCCACCCCCCGGGCCGGTCCTCGATGGTCATCGTGCCCATCGACATCGGCGCCGGGTCGCCCCGCCGCCTGCTCTACCCCGCCGCCACCCAGCTGCGCGTGAGGAGGCGGTGATGGGGATCGTCCTGCCGGTGCTGGCCCTGGGCCTGCTCGTCGCCTCGGTGTGGGGCGTGGCCGGCCCCTCGCCGCGCGAGGTCCGCGCCGCCCTGTCCCGGCTCCGTGAGCGGGGGGTGCGGCGATGACCCCGACGACCTACACCTGCGTGTTCGCTGCCGCCGTCCTGGCGGTCGGCGCGGCGGCCGCGCTGCTGATCCACCCCGCCGTCCTGGTGGTGCTCGGTGCCGCGGTGCCGATCGCCTACGCCGATCTGGGCGCGGCGCTGGGCCTGTGGCCCTGGCTCGCCCCCGACGACCTGGTCGATGACCTGCCCTACGACGCCGAGGAGGCGACCCGATGATCCGGCTGATCAGTGCCCGGCGCCTGGAGGCGCTGGAGCGGACCGAGGCCGACCTGGAGCGGATGCGCGCGGAGCTGGCCGCGGTCCGCACCGACCACCACGCGAGCACCGCCGACCTGCTCGACCGGCTCCAGGCCGCGCGCGGCCAGGTGGCCCGGCTGCGCCAGGCGGTGGACGAGGCCGAGGAGCGCGCCGACGACCTGGCCGCCCTGGCGGCCCCGCCCCCGGCCCCGGCCCCGCGGCGCGTGGACCAGTGGTGCTGGGTCCACATCGCGCTGCTCGTCGGCGCGGCGCTGGCCGAGGAGCACGACGGCCGCGAGGAGCTGGCCGGGGCGCTGGAGCAGGCCGAGGAGCAGGTGCGCGGCCTGCTGGCCGCGGAGTATCAGGTCGGCGACGGCCACCGGCGGGAGGTGGCGGTATGAGCCGCGAGCACGAGGACTGGGACCTCACCGACTGGCTGGTCGATGAGGTGGTCGCGTCGGCGCAGCGGCGCAAGGGTGCCCCGGCCCGGCCCCCCGAGCCGAAGGACGAGGAGCACCCGGCCCCGGAGGAGGGGGAGCAGTGATCACCGTGATGAGCGCCCGCCGGGCGCGCGAGCTGGAGGCCGCCGCGGCGGAGGTGCCGTGGCTGGCCCGTGCCCTGGCCGAGGAGCGGGCGGAGGCCCGCCTGGTCCTGCTGGAGGAGCCCGCCGAGGAGCAGGCCGGAGTGGGCGAGGAGGTGGCCTGATGGGGCTGCGCACGCTGATCGACATCATGGCCGGCCGCCGCGAGGTGACGGTGGCCCGCCGCCGCGACGGCGGCCTGGAGCACCTGATCACCGGGCGGCTGGAGCGCGAGGACGACGAGGTGCTGCTGGTCGCCTCCGGCGGGGCGCTGCATCGGATCCACCGCCACGGGGCCCTCGTGGTCCTGCCCGCCGACAGCACCACGGAGAAGGGAGAGCGCAATGACTGAGCCGATCGAGAAGAAGGACCAGGAGGAGCCGGGCGCCGGGGCGGCGCCGAGCAGGGCGGTGGGGTCGCCCCGGACCATGCTGGTCGCGGCCGCGGTGCCCTCCGCGCTGTCCCTGGTGTGGACGGCCTGGTCGGTGTCGGACATGATCCCGGCGCCGCTGGTCGTCGGCCTGGCCGCCGGAATCGCGCTGGACGTCGCGCTGGTCGGCGCGATCATGATCGCGTGGGTGGCGCCGTCGGCGGCCCGCGGCGCGCAGGCGGCCTCGTGGCTGATCGCCGGGGCGGCCGCCGCGGCGATCGGCGTGCACTCCTGGGAGATCACCCCGGCGCTGGCGCTGATGGCAGTGATCCCGCTGGCCGCCAAGGGCCTGTGGGGGCTCGCGTTGGCCGCGCACCACAAGCGCCTGGCCGAGCAGGAGCGGGCCGCGGTCGAAGCAGCCGAGGAGGCCGAGCGCGCCGAGGCCGCGGCGGCGGCGGAGGAGCGCCGGCGGGCGGAGGAAGAGGCCGAGCGGGCGGCGCGGCTCTCCTCGGAGCTGACCGAGGAGCAGCAGGAGGAGCTGGCCGGCCTGGATCGGCAGGCCGCCTACATCGAGGCCCGCGCCCAGCGGGAGATCAAGGTGGCCGAGGCCGAGGCGATGGCAGCCCAGGCCAAGCGGCTCGCTGAGATCGAGCGCGATGCGCAGGTGCAGATGGCCACGGTCGAGGCCAGCGCCCAGATCCAGCTGCGCCGCTCGGAGCTGGAGGACCGGCTGCGGCTGTCGGCGCCGCTGCAGGCCCCGCGCCCGCAGGCCGCGGTGCCCGACGACCTGTCCGCCCTGGAGGCCCTGCCCGGCGGCCCGGAGGAGCCCCCGATGGGGTTCGGGGCGGCGCTGGCCCAGGCGCGGGCCGGTGAGACCGGTGAAACTGGGCCCGACCTGCACGAACAGCGTCTCGGCCCGGTGCGGGCCGGTGAGACCGGTGAAACTGGGCCTGAGCTGCCGAAACAGCGCGGGCCGCACCACCTGGCCCGCACCCGCCGCAAGGAGGAGAACCGGGCCCGGATCCTGGCGGTGCTGCAGGAGACCCCGGCGGCCGGGCCGCGCGAGGTCTCGGCGCGCACCGGCATCAACTACGAGACCGTCCGCAGCCACATCAAGGCGCTCAAGCGCGACGGCCTGCTGGACTGACCCACCCCGGTACCCCGGGGGCCCGCCGAGGAGGGCCCCGGGGGGATCCGTGGGCGAGCACACCGCCCCCGCCGAGGCGTGGGGGGCGGTGTCCCCGCCACCCGGATCCAGGCGCTGCACTCCCGGAAGACGAAGCGGCACGATCTGCCCACGCACCGGCGGCGCACGCCACCGCCCCTGCCCGACACCACCCCCGGAAGGAGGGCCTCTCACTGCTGCCCTGACCGATTGATCACGCCCGGCCCCGGAGGAAGGAGATCCCCGATGAGCACCGCCGATGAGCAGGGGCCGGGCGCGGCCCCGGCCCGCCGGCACCGGCCCCGCCTGCTCCACGAGGAGGAGGTGCGGCTGGCCGACGGGTGGACGTCGGCCTGGCGGGTGCGCTGCACCTGCGGCCTGCAGGGCCCGCACCGCCCCGGCCGGCCCGGGAAGCGGGCCGCCGAGGCCGACCGCGAGGAGCACCTGCAGTCGGTGGCCCCGCCCCAGAGCGAGCGGTGCCGGGACCTCCGGTCCCACCGCACGACCTGGTGGGACGCCTGCCCGGTGTGCGCGCACCAGATGGCGCTGCCCGGCATGTGACCAGCAAGAACCCCCTGCGGGGCCCGCCCCGTTCTCGAGAAGGAGTCAGACATGATCCGCGGATTCTTCGCCCGCCTCATCCCGCTGTGCATCGCCGCCGTGCTCATCCTGTGGTTCCTGCGCGCTCCCGAAAGTGTGGCGGGCCTGATCATCGGGGCGGTCGGCCTGATCACCGACGGCGCCGACTCGCTGGGCCGGTTCACCACCGCCATCACCCCGGCCCTGGACGGGTTGCTCTGAGACGCCCCGACCACCCCGGGGCCCGGCCGCCCCGCCGGCGCGGCCGGGCCCTGCTCGTGCGCTGGAGGTGCACGTGATGACCACCGACATCGACACCACGACCGACGACGTGCCGGGCGGGGTCGCCGAGCGGCCCCCGGGCCCGGCCGAGACCCAGGCGCCCCCGGCCGGCGGGGCGGCGGCCGCGGACGGCGCGCCCGCCGTCCCCGCCCCCCGGGAGGGGGACGACGGCGGCCCGCCGCCGCTGCCGCCGCTGCTGGAGATCGGCGCCTCCACCGCCACCACGATCGGCGCCGGGGCGTGGGCGGTGGGCGGGCCGCTGGGCCTGGCCGCCGCCGGGGCCCTGGGCGCCGGGGCGGCGGCCGCGGCCTACGCCCGCCGCCGCAGGGCCGCCCAGCGCCGGGAGATGATCCGCAAGGGCGGCGCCGCCACCCGCACCGCGGGGGGTGCGGCCGCGGGGGGCGGGCGGCGCGGGCTGCTGGGCCGCCTCGGAGCGGGCGGGAAGAGCGCAGCGGGCCGACCCGGCGCCGGAAGGGCCGCCGCAGGTATGGGCCGCAAGGGCGCAGGCCCGGGAGCGGCCGGCCGCGGGGCCGGTGCGGCCTCCGGCAAGGGCGCTTTCGGCCGGGGCGCGAAGGGCTCCGGTCCCGGCGGCGCCGCCCGGTCCGGGCGCGGCCCGGGTAGTGGGTCCCGCCGCTTCGGCGGGGGCGGCGCCGGGTCTGCGGGGCCGCGCCGGTCCGGGGCCGGGGCACCCCGCCGCAGGGGCGGGCCGTCGGCCTCCACCGGGTGGGGCGGGCTGCCACCCCGCAGTGGCGGGTCCGGACGCTTCGGCGGGGGCGGGCGGCCCGGAGGGGGCGCCGGGGCCCGGTCGGCTCCGCGCGCCGGCACCGGGTCCGGCGGGGGGCGGGGCCGCCACGCCCGCCCCTCCACCGGCGCCCCGGGGCTGGGCGGGCGGGGGGTGCGGGGCCTGCTCGGCCGCACCCGCCCGGCGGGCGGGACCGGCAGCGGCCGGGGCCGCACGCCGGGGCTGCCGACCATCCCCAAGCCGCGCCTGCCCAAGGCGGGCGGGTTCCGGCCGCGGGTGCGCGTCCCGCGCCTGCCCCGGGCCGCCGGGCGCGCCGCGCGGCGGGCCTGGGAGTCCCACCCCGTGCGCCGCACCCGCTCGGGGGTGCGCCGGGCCTGGCGCGCCACCCGCCCTCAGCGGGTCCGCGTCGCCTCCTACATGCGCCGCCGGGTCTGGGCCATGCAGGCCCGCGCGGTCGGCTACCGGGTGCGCTCCTGGGCCGGGCGCGTCGTCGGCGGGCTGTGGGAGCGGATGACCCGCCGGGTCAGGTCGGAGCCGCGCTATGGGTCCATGCGCGGCGCCCAGCTCGCCCTGGCCGCCGCCGCCATCGCCGGATTCGGCGCCCGCCGCCGCCACGCCGAGCCCCGGACGCTGACCGGCCGCGTCATCGGCACATCCGCCCCGTCCCCGCAGGGCGGGCCGATCGCCGCGATCGGCCGCGGCCTGCTGTCCATCACCATCGGAAGCACTGAGGAGAAGCCCGTGTCCACACAGGTCCAGCGCATCAGGGACGCCGCCGAGGAGCTGCGGCAGGCCATCGGAGAGTTCTCCGGGATGGGGATGCGCGAGTACGAGGAGGGCCTGGGCGAGATCAGCGGCGTGCTCTCGGAGCTGTCCCGGGGCGTGGCGCAGATGGCGCAGGTCAACGAAGAGGAAATGCCGGTCGACAAGGCGGTGCTCGACTACCTCGGCACGATCGCCGAGGCCGCCCAGGGCGCGGCAGACGTCGCCGAGGAGCTTCCGGGGCTGTACCGGGCGGCCCACGAGCGCGAGCTGGAGCGCCTGGAGAGCCCGAGGGCGGGCGAGGAGAAGTGGGACGTCACCCAGCAGGACGACTGACCGCCCGTGGAGTAAGGGGCGGGGCCCGGCCGGGCCCCGCCCCCCCTGTTTCACCGACTCGCACCGATGACCTGGGAGGACCCGATGAGCACCACCACCGCCGCCGCCGATGCCGCGCCGAAGCCGAAGAAGACCTCCAAGAAGAAGCAGTCCAGGGTGAACTGGTCGCACGAGCAGGGCCCCGTCGTCGGCGCCGTCAACGCGGCCTCCGCCGCGATGGCCGTCGCCGCGGTCGGTTCGCTGCCCGAGGTGGCGCTCGATCCGCTGTGGGCGGCCGGGGCCGGGGCCATCGGCGCCACCGCGTCGGCCGTCCGCGGCGACCAGCCCCTGTTCTCCCGGGTGTTCCGCGGGGTGCGGTGGGCGGGGTTCGCCGGGTGGTGCTCCTACGCCCTGGCCACCGGCGGCCCGTGGGAGGTGGCCACCATGGCCGCCCTGGGCGCCGGCACCGTCGCCGCCAGCGTCTTTCAGCCGGTCTCCCGCTCCTATGAGATCGCCCGGGAGGACCGCCAGGCGGCCGAAGGCGAGGTCCGGCGGCGGGCGGGCCTGGCCGGGGAGTGGGAGTCGCGCATCAACCGGGTGTGCCGCGTCCCCAGGCCCGGGGCGCGGGTCACCGACCTGGTGGAGTGGGAGATGCCCGACCCCCGCACCCCCGGCGCCACCCGCAAGACCGGCCTGAGCATCGTGGTGGAGCTGCCGGCCGGGTCGTCGTCCTGGCGCACCGTCGCCCGCGCCGCCGAGGCCCTGGCCAGTGACGCCGACCTGCCCGACGGGTGCGGGGTGGAGGTCGCCTCCCACGGGTCCCGCCGCAAGGTCCTGCTCCTGGTCAGCACTCTGGATGCGCTGGCCGAGGAGATCCCGGCCGGCGACGACTACTCGCCCATGAGCATCTATGACGACCTGCCGACCTGCATGCACCGCGACGGCTCGCTGGGCACCGTCAACCTGAAGTGGGCCAACAGCCTGCTGATCGGGGCGACCGGGTCGGGGAAGTCCGCCCACCTCTCCCTGCTCATCCGCCAGCTGCTCCGCTGCCGGGACGTCATGGTCTTCGGCATCGACTTCAACGGGGGCAAGTGCTTCAGGCCCTTCCTGCAGCCGTGGCTGGAGGGAAAGGCGGCCCGGCCGGCGATCGACTGGGTGGCCACCACCGAGAAGGAGGCGCTGCTGATGCTGGACTTCCTCATCGCCGCCATCGGGGTGCGCTCCTCGGGCTATGCCGAGCTGATGGCCCAGGTCAACGACGACAAGGTCCCCGCCAGCCCGGAGGTACCGCACCTGCACGTGGTCGCCGACGAGGCCGCCGACCTGCCCGCCAAGGTCAAGAACAAGCTGGTGGAGCTGTCCAACCGGTCCCGCGGCGCCTCGATCCGGCAGACCACCTGCTCGCTGCGCGCCGTCTCGGCCGCAGGCGAGCAGCTGCCCAAGCCGCTGATCGCCCAGGCCAGCGTGCGGATCGCGCTGAGGGTCAACGAGGAGTCGGAGCTGCAGAGGCTCTACGGCTACTCCACCGGGCTGCCCAAGGCCGACGAGCTGCCCGAGCCCGGCTACGGGCTGCTGCAGACCGTGCCGGCCGCCCCCCGGCTGATGCGGGGCCACCTGGTCAAGCCCAACGACTCCTACGCCGTGGCCGAGGCCACCGACCAGTGGCGGCCCGCCCTGGACGCCATCACGATCGGGGTGGCCCGGGGGGTGTACGAGAAGCGGTGGGAGCGGGCCACCTGGCTGGGCGGCCCCGCCCCCGCCATCACGGTCCCGGCCCCCGCCGCCGCGCCCGAGCAGCACCAGGAGGAGGACGTCCCGAAGGTGGTCGCGCGGCCGCTGGCCGAGATCGACCTGGCCGGCGCCAAGGAGAGCGCCCGTCGGCTGCGCGAGGAGCTGGAGGCCCGCAACCGCGGCCAGGAGCAGCACGGGGAGGAAGGCCAGGAGCAGCACGGGGAGGAATCGGACGGCGGGGTGGAGGAGGTCTTCGAGGAGATCGCCAGCGCCTACGGCGACGACGGAGACCTGCCCCGGCTGCTGGTCCTGGCCATCGAGCTGTGCGGCGAGGCCGAGCGGGTCCACTACGACCTGGTCGCCGCCGAGGCCGGCCTCACCCCCGAGCGGGTCCGCGAGCTGCTGCGGACGATCGACGTCGAGCCGCTTCCCAAACCGTTCCGCGTCGACGGGACCAAGGCCCGCGGCTACGACCTGGAGGCGCTGGAGGTCGCCGCCGAGCGGATCCTCGCCGGCGAAGCGGTCGTCCCCGACGATCTTCGCGACGCTCTGTAGTCAAGCGAGGGGGAACAGGAGGGCGTTCCGCCCCGGAACAGCCCTCGTTCCGGGGCGGAACGCGTTCCGGGGGCGGAACACGCCGTGTTCCGCCCCTGACCTGCACTGTTCCGGCGGAACGCCGGACCGGAACGGATTCGGCGCACCCCTCTTGACCTGGGGGTGCCCCGGCGCACCCCCCACACCGCCGTTGCTGTTCCGCCCCCGGAACAGCACACCCGCCGACCATCACTCACCGTCACTGGAGGGCCGTCATCGACACCACCCGCACCCTCGCCGCCGGCGGGATCAGCCTGGCCTGCCTGCTGCTGATCGCCGCCGCCGACACCCGCTCCGCCCGCGCCGCGGCCGAGGAGACCGCCGGGCCCGCCCCCCTCATCGGCGGGCTGGCCGGCATCGCCCTGGCCCTGGCCGCCGCCGAGCTGATCACCGCACCCCAGTAGAGAACCCCAGTAGAGAAAGGAGCCGGCCGTGTCGAACCGCCGCCACCGCATCCGCCCCGCCGAACCCCACGAAGTAGTGGAGGAGCTGGCGGCCGCCTTCCTGGCCGCGACCACCGTCCCCCGGCGGCCGCGGCCCACCGCCCGCCAGGTGCTGCGCGACGCCGTCGAACTGGCGGTTCTGCTCCTGATCGGGGTTCCGCTCGGGCTCGCTTCCGCCTTCGCCATCTTCTACGTGCTCATCCACCTGCTCTGACCCGGCCGGCGCCTCCGCCGCCCCGCAGGATGGGCGGGGCGGCGGAGGGACCGGGGCGAGTCCGCCCCCCTGACAGAAGAGGAGACGCCATGAGCCGCCGTCTGCGCCCCGAGCCCCGCGGTACCGCCCGCCTGGCCGGGGACTGGGCCTGGCAGGAGCACGCCGCCTGCAAAGACGAACCGATCACGCTGTTCTTCGGCCCGCCCGGCGAGCGCCGGGTCGAGCGGGAGGTCCGCGAGCGCAAGGCCAAGGAGGTCTGCGCCCAGTGTCCGGTGCGCACCGACTGCCTCGACTACGCGATCGCCCGCCCGGAGAAGTACGGCACCTGGGGCGGGCTGGGCGAGGACGAGCGCGCGAAGGAGCGGCGCCGCCGGATGCGCCGCGGTTCCCGGGCCGCCTGACCCCTCGCACGGCGGAGGGCCCGCAGGATCCTCCTGCGGGCCCTCCGCGCGGGCGGCTACCCCTGGCCGGGGCCGACCTTGCCGTCGCGGATCTTGCCGATGTACTGCGGCGTCCACCCGACCGAGCGGGCGATGGCCGACAGGCCCTTGCCGCCGCGGGCGTCCAGCTCGTCGCGGATGGCCTGCATCAGCGCCTCGTGCGCCCGCCGGCGCTCCTCGGCCAGCTGCTGCAGGCGCGGGATGACCTGCTCTCTCTCACTCATGCCACCAGTGTTTCACACCTATGTTGAGAAACAAAGTTGTGAAACAGTGTTGACATTTTGAGTGAGGCCCGCCTAGGGTCGAGCCAGTTCGAGCGAAACAAAGTTTCGCAACAAAGATTCAAAAAGGAGAAGGAGGCAGACAGGATGTTCGGTCGCCGCCCCCGCCGCCCCGTCCCCGCCGCCGAGCAGGCCGCCCCCACGGTGCTGGATAGGGCCGCCGAGGACGCCCAGACCGTCCTGCAGCGCACCGACACCGTCAACTCCACGCTGGCCACCATGTCGGGCGTGCTGCTCACGGTCATGGCCGCCGGGTCGGGTCTCGCCGACGGCGACGGCACCTACCCCACGGCGGCGCTGTGGACCATGGGCACCGCCGCCGCGGTACTGGCCGCGGTCCTGGTGGTGCTCGCCGGGGCGATGTGGCCCCGCCGCGGCGGCCGGGGCGGCGTCCCCCACTACGCCACCCTCACCCCCGCCCAGGTCCAGCGCGAGCTGGCCGGCGCCCACCCCACCACCTGGCAGGCCGAGCGGGTGGCGGTGCTCTCCCGGATCGCGGTGCGCAAGCACGCCGCCCAGCGCCTGGCGGTCGCGGGCCTGGCCCTGGGCGGGCTGCTGCTCGCCGCCTCCGTCGTCATCACCGTCACCGCCGCGGCCTGAGTCGCGCCCACCGAGAGGAGCACACCATGCCCACCGTCCACGAGACCGCCGCCGAGCTGGCCGACGTCCTGCTCTACACCCCCGACGCCGCCTACCCCTGGCAGGTCGCCGGAGCCGGCACCGCCCGGATGGACGACGCCGAGGCCCGCACCCACCTGGCCGTGCTGCACGGGGCAGAGGGCCGCACCGCGGAGGCGGCCCTGGCGCTGGCCAAGGTGCGCGACACCGCCCGCGCCGTCGAGCACCTGCAGATCGAGGTCGACGGCGGGCGGGTCCGGCTCACCCCCGCCGGGCGGCGGATGGAGCGGGCGGCGGCGCTGCGGGTGCTGGAGCAGGAGTACCGCCTCACCCGGGGTGAGGCCGAGGCGCTGCTGCGGCAGGCCCGCCGGGCCACCCGCGCCGCCCGGCGCGCCGAGCTGTACGGCCCGGGTGGACCCGAGCGCTGACCCCGGCCGGTGCCTCTGCCCCACCGCGCGGCGGCGGGGCGGGGGGACCGACCGGACACCCCGGACGGCCGACCCGACGAGAGGAGACCCCCATGGCCAGCTTCGCGAAGAAGATGCGCAACGCCGTCAAGGCCGCCGCCGACCGGACGGAGGACAGCACCAACGAGGGAGTGATCAACATCGGTGACAACAACCGCACCGACTGGGTCAACGACCACCAGGACGACCACGACGACGACCGCGACTGACCGGCGGCTGCCCCTCGCCCCGCGGCAGAGCGCCGCGGGGCGGGAGGGAGCCGACCGGCCCCACACCCCCAGCTCCCTCTCCGACCAGGAGGTCATCCGCCATGCCCACGATCAAGGTCTGCGACCAGCGCACCATCGGCGCGATCATCACCGACACCGAGGGTCGGCTGCTCATGATCACCCGGGGCACCGCCCCCGCCGGGATCGCCCCGGTGGCCGGCCACTGGGACCTGGCCCCCGGCACCGACCACGACGGCCTGACCGGCCCCGAGGACGTCGTGCGAGAAGAAGTGGCCGAGGAGGTCGGCCTCACCGCCACGGCGGTCCGACCCACGGCGGTCCGCGACGTCTGGATCCCGACCTGGTGCCGGCGCCGCCTCCCCGACGGCGCCGCCGAGCACGGCCACCGCTGGACCGTCTACACCGCGACCGTCACCGGGATCCTGGCCCCCGACTCCCGGGAGACCCGCGGCGCGGCCTGGTACTCCGCGGCCGAGGTCGAGGCGCTGGCCGAGCGCACCGCCGCCTACGCCGCCGGGTCGATCCCGGAGGAGCAGTGGCAGGCCCGGCCGGGCCTGGAGCCGGTGTGGGTGCTGATCTACGCCCGCCTGGGCCACATCGCCCTGGCCGCCGGGGACCTGGAGGCCATCGCCTCCCTGGCCCGCACCCCCGGACAGACCGCCTCCGCCCTCCGCCGGTAGGCGCCCCTCGCACCCCGCCAGCGCGGCGGGGTGCGGGAGGGGCCGCCCGGCCCGCCCTCTCGAACCCTGTGGAGGAAATCCGTGACCCTGATCCGCACCACCGCCCACGACCTGGCCCGCGCCCTGGCCGCGGCCGACGCCCACCGGGCCGGCCACCGCGACCTCGACCTGGACGCCGTCCGGCTGGAGATCGCCCCCGGCGCCCTCCTCGCCATCGGCACCGACCGCTACACCCTGGCGGCCGCCCGCGCCGACGCCACCACCTACGGCGCCCAGGCCACCGCGGTCCTGGACGGACCCGAGGCCGACCGGCTGCTCGCCGACGCCCGCCGCCTGGCCGGCCTGGACGGCGATCTGGAGACGGCGGTCTCCATCGACACCGCCGAGGAGACGCTCACCCTGACCTCGTGCGGCTGCCGCATCGAGCAGACCTACCTCCTGGCCCCCGCCGACCGGGGCCCGGGCGCCCTGGACTGGCGCGACCACATCGACCGGACCGCGGCCCAGGTCCGCCCGCAGGCGCCCGTGCGCCTCACCCCGCGGCTGCTCGGCCGCTTCACCCAGGGCGGTACGGGTCGGATGCAGGTGGTCGCCTCCGGCGAGATCGACGGCCAGCCCGAGCTGGCCCGCGCCGCCCTGGTCACCGTCGACGACTGGCTGGTGGGGG
>NZ_ANBB01000085.1 GCF_000341105.1 Nocardiopsis potens DSM 45234 | reverse complement strand
CTCCCGGGCCCCTCGGCAGGGCCGCGGGGCCCAGGGCCTGGAGCGCCCGGGGACCGGCCGGGCACGGCGCCGAGTGCGCGAGCCGCGCCGCCGCCGACCGGGACCAGGGTGGATAAGGTGGGGCCGCCCCCTTTGTCCACCTGTCGGTCCGCTGGTCGGTGAGAGGCGACGCATGCATGACGACCCGCACGGCGGCGGGGCCCACCCATCCGGCGCGCGCCCGCGCGTGCTCCTCGTGGACAACCACGACTCCTACACCTGGAACCTGCACCAGCTGATCTGGCAGGTCGCCGGGGCCGAACCGGTCACGGTCCGCAACGACGAGGTGGACCCGGCCGCCGCCCTCGCCGCCGACCACACCCACCTGGTCGTCTCCCCGGGCCCCGGCACCCCGCTGCGCGGCGGCGACGTCGGCCGCGTCCCCGAGCTCCTCGCCGCCTTCCCCGGCCCGGTGCTCGGCGTCTGCCTCGGCCACCAGGCCCTCGCCGCCGCCTTCGGCGGCGCCGTCGAGCACGCCCCCGAAGCCATGCACGGCAGGGTCGACCGGGTGGAGCACGACGGTGAGGGCGTCTTCGCCGGACTGCCGCAGGGCTTCCGCTGCGTCCGCTACCACTCGCTCGCCGTCCCCGAACCGCTCCCCGCCGAACTGGAGGTCACCGCACGCGCCTCCGACGGCGTCGTCATGGGGCTGCGGCACCGCACCCGGCCGCTGCACGGGGTCCAGTTCCACCCCGAGTCGGTGGAGACCGAGCACGGCCGCGAGCTGATCGCCAACTTCCTCCGGATGGGCGCGCCCCCGCGCGCGGCGGACCCGGCCGGCGCCCGGCCCGCCCGGGCCCGCCCCGCCGCCGGCGCCCGCCCGCCGAGGACGGCCTCCGCGCCGGTGCACACCCTGCCGGTGCGGCTGCCGGGCACCGCCGAGGACGTCTTCGGCGCGCTGCACGCCGCCGACGAGCACGCGTTCTGGCTGGACAGCGCCCGCACCGCCTACGGGATGGGCCGGTACAGCCTCCTCGGCTCGGTGGACACCCGCCGCGACCCGCTGCTGCGCTACACCGCCGGCCCCGGCGCCCCGCGCCTGGAGGAGGTGCGCGGCACCGAGGTCCGGCCGCTCGGCGGCGACCTCATCGGCGAGCTGCGCCGCCGGCTGGAGGCGGACCGGGTCGACCCCGCCGCCTTCCCGCTGCCCTTCCTCGGCGGCCTGGTCGGCTACCTCGGCTACGGCGCGGCCCGCGGCGCCGGACCGGACGGCGCCGGGGCCGGCCCGGTCCGCCCCGACCCGCGCGGCCCCGACGCCGCGTTCCTCACCGTCCGCCGCTTCCTCGCCGTCGACCACCTCACCGGCGCCGCCTGGCTGGTGCACGCCGGCGGCACCGCCGCCGAGGCGGAGGAGTGGTTCGCCGACTACCTGGCGCGGCTGCGCGGCGTCGCCCCGCTGCCGCCGCCCCCCGCCCCGGAACCGCCCGCCGAAGGGGCCCGCCCCGGCGTCGACCGCCGCACCTACCTGCGCGACCTGGCCGAGGTACAGCGCTGGCTGCTCGACGGGGAGAGCTACGAGGCCTGCTACACCTACGGGATCGGCGTCCGGGCGCCGCGCACCGCGGAGGGCCTGTTCGCCGCCTACCGCCGGCTGCGCCGGGACAACCCCGCGCCCTACGCCGCCTACCTGCGCACCGGGGCGCGCACCGTGCTCAGCGCCTCCCCGGAGCGGTTCCTCACCGTGGACGGCGCCGGCTGGGCGCACAGCAAGCCGATCAAGGGCACCGCCCCGCGCCGCTCCGACCCGCTGCTGGACGCGGCCGAGGCCGAGCGGCTGCCCGCCGACGTCAAGACGCACGGCGAGAACCTGATGATCGCCGACCTGATCCGCAACGACCTGGGCCGGGTCTGCGAACCCGGGACCGTGCAGGTGCCCCGGCTGATGGGCGTGGAGTCCTACGCCACCGTGCACCAGCTGGTCACCTCGGTGCAGGGGCGGCTCCGCGCCGACCGGGACGCGCTGGACTGCCTGCGCGCGCTGTTCCCCGGCGGGTCGATGACCGGCGCACCCAAGGAGCGCACCGTGGCGCTGCTGGACGCCCTGGAGGCCGAACCGCGCGGCCCCTACGCCGGCTGCCTGGGCTACCTGGGCTTCAACGGCACCGCGGACCTGAGCATCGTCATCCGCACCCTGGTCTGCGACCCCGGCGGCGCCCGGCTGGGCACCGGCGGCGCGATCACCGCGCTCTCCGACCCGGAGGAGGAGTACCGGGAGACGCTGCTCAAGGCCGCGGCCGTACTGGCCTGCCTGGGCGCCGAACCGCCCGGGGCCGCGGCCTCTTCCCCGGAGGGCGGGCGAGGAACCTCACCCCGCCCGGCCCCGGCCGGGACGGCCCCCGGCGCATAGGCTGGCGTCGGTTTCGCGGCGGGTCCGCAACGGGGCGGCCCCGGGACAACAGGAGATCGGCGTGCACGGAGAGTACAAGGTCCCCGGAGGGAAGCTGGTCGTCGTCGACTTCGACGCGGTGGACGGCGCGCTGCGCAACGTCCGCGTCGCCGGCGACTTCTTCCTGGAACCGGACGAGGCGCTGGAGGCCATCGACCGCGCGCTGGAGGGGGCGCCGACCGACACCGACGCCCGCGCGCTGGGCCGCCGGATCGAGGCCGCGCTCCCGGAGGAGACCATGATGGTCGGGTTCTCCGCGGAGGCGGTCGGCGTCGCGGTGCGCCGCGCGCTGAGCCGCGCCACCACCTGGCGGGACTACGAGTGGCGGCTGATCCAGGACGGCCCGCACCCGCCCGAGGTGCACATGGCCCTGGACGAGGTGCTCATCCGCGAGGTCGCCGAGGGCCGCCGCCCGCCGACGCTGCGCTTCTGGGAATGGGACCGCCCCTCGGTGGTCATCGGCAGCTTCCAGTCGCTGCGCAACGAGGTCGACCCGGACGGCGCCCGCCGGCACGACGTGACCGTGGTGCGCCGGATCAGCGGCGGCGGCGCCATGTTCCAGGAGCCCGGCAACAGCATCACCTACTCGCTGTACGCCCCGGCCGCGCTGGTGCAGGGCATGCCGTTCGCCGACAGCTACGCGTTCCTGGACGACTGGGTGCTGGGCGCCCTGGCCGAGGTCGGCGTGGAGGCCTGGTACCAGCCGCTGAACGACATCACCTCCAAGGGCGGCAAGATCGCCGGCGCCGCGCAGAAGCGGGTCTCCTCGCACGGCTCGGCGGTCCTGCACCACACGATGATGGCCTACGACATCGACGCCGAGAAGATGACCGAGGTGCTGCGCATCGGCCGGGAGAAGATGTCGGACAAGGGCACCAAGAGCGCCCAGAAGCGGGTCGACCCGCTCCGCCGCCAGACCGGCCTGCCCCGGGAGAAGGTCATGGACGCCATGACCGGTGTGTTCCGCGCCCGGCACGGCCTGGTCGACGACGAGATCACCGCCGGGGAGCTGTCCCTGGCCCAGGAGCTCGCGGTCACCAAGTTCGGCTCCCGCGACTGGACCGCCCGCATCCCTTAGACCGCCGGCGGGAGAAGCCCCGGGCGATGATCTCGACGCCGAGGCCCTGTCCGAACCCCGCCCCGTCGTCAAATGGCCGTTGCAACGAGGAAAACGAGGAACTCGAGGAGGGCCGAGGGGCGGGAGGCACCCCGCCCGGGCGCGGCGCCCCGCGGAGCCGAGGGTCGGACCGGCAGCGACGGCGAGGGTAGGGGCGGGGTGCAGGTCTCGCCCGGGCACGGCGCCTCGCGGGGCGGGGGTTCAAGCGGGCGGCGAGGGCGGGGTGGGGCACCGGCCGGTCGGTCGGGCGCGGCGTCTCGCGGGGTGAAGGTCAAGACGGGCGGCGACGGCAGCGGTAGGGGCGGGGTGCAGGCCTCGCCCGGGTGCGGCGTCTCGCGGGGCGGGGGTTCAAGCGGGCGGGGTGGGGCACCGGCCGGTCGGTCGGGCGCGGCGTCTCGCGGGGCCGGGGTTCAGACCGGCAGCGACGGCGAGGGTAGGGCCGGGGTGCAGGTGGTCGCCCGGGTGCGGCGCCTCGCGGGGCCGGGGTGCGGGCGGGCCCGCCCGCACCCCCAGGGCGCCTTATCTCTGTATGCCCGGTTTGCGGCGGGAGTGGGGGTGCCCTGCGCACCTCGGCGGCACCCCGATTACATCTACCGGCGAGTAGTAAGCCCTGAGGCCTCCGCCCGCCTCTCGCCGATTACCCAGAGTGGTCAAGCGGGGCCTCTCGGGGGAACGAAAGCGACATCTCGCCCCCGCGCCGCCCCTGCTCGGATTCCGGCCCCCTGCTTTGCGGCCTTGCGGGCGGCTCGAACCCCCGATCACCGGCCCGAACAGGGCGAATCGAGCCCTCAGAGGCCCGATCCGACCCAGGATGCGCGCCCGGGAATCACCGGGGTGCTCTCGCGGTGCGCAGGGCGCCCCACCCCGCCATCACCCCGCGTATTCACCCAGGTCAGAGAGGTGCAGTGGTTTCAGGGGTGGCCGCCCCAGACACCGAAGCGACGCGGGCACGGCGATCCCGCCCCCTCTACCCGCCCCGACGCCCCGCCCTGCTCTGCTCTGCCGCACCCGACCGACCGGCCGGTCTCCACCGCCGCCTTCGCTGCCCGCTTGAACCTCCGCTCCGCGGGGCGCCGCGCCGGACCGACCGGCCGGTGCCCACTGCCGCCGTCGCCGCCCGCTTGTACCTGCCCCCATGGGGTGCCGCGCTCGGGCGACCGCCTCCGCCCCGCCCCTGCCTCCGCCGTCGCCGCCTGCTTGAACCCCCGCTCTGCGAGACGTCGCGCCCAACCGACCAGCCGCTGCCCCTGCCCGCTTGAACCCTCGCCCCGTGGGGTGCCGCGCCGGACCGACCGGCCGGTGCCCACTGCCGCCGTCGCCGCCCGCTTGTACCTGCCCCCATGGGGTGCCGCGCTCGGGCGACCGCCTCCGCCCCGCCCCTGCCTCCGCCGTCGCCGCCTGCTTGAACCCCCGCTCTGCGAGACGTCGCGCCCAACCGACCAGCCGGTGCCCCTGCCCGCTTGAACCCTCGCCCCGTGGGGTGCCGCGCCCAACCGACCGGCCGGTGCCCCTGCCCGCTTGAACCCTCGCCCCGTGGGGTGCCGCGCCGGACCGACCGGCCGGTGCCCCTGCCCGCTTGATCCCTCGCCCCGTGGGGTGCCGCGCCGGACTGACCGGCCGGTGCCCCTGCCCGCTTGATCCCTCGCCCCGTGGGGTGCCGCGCCGGACTGACCGGCCGGTGCCCCTGCCCGCTTGATCCCTCGCCCCGTGGGGTGCCGCGCCGGACCGACCGGCCGGTGCCCACTGCCGCCGTCGCCGCCCGCTTGTACCTGCACCCTGTGGGGTGCCGCGCTTGACCGACCGGCCGTCCGGTTCCCGGCGGCCGCCTCAGTGCAGCGGCAGGTGCTTGGCGATGACCTCGTTCATCACCTCGTAGGTTCCGCCGCCGATGCTGAACACGCGGGCGTCGCGGTAGTGCCGCTCGACCTCGCTGCCGCGGAGGAACCCCTCTCCGCCGTGCAGCTGGACGGCGCCGTCGACCACCTGGTCGAGCGCCTCGGTGGCGGTGTTCTTGGCCATCGCGACCTCGGCGACCGGCTCCTCGCCGGCCTGGGCGCGCTCGGCGATCCAGCGCACGTAGGCCCGCGCCACCTGGGTGCGCCGGTGCATCTCGGCGAGCCGGTGGCGCAGCACCTGGCGGCGGGCGAGCGGCTCGCCGAACGCGGTCCGCTCGCGCATCCGGCGCGCGCTGAGCTCGACGCAGCGCTGGGCGATGGCGCACGCCTGCACGGCCATGCCGATCCGCTCCGCCGCGAACTGGTGCATGATCTGGAAGAACCCCGTGTCCTGCTCGCCGACGAGGCGGTCGGCCGGCACCCGCACGTCGGTGAAGGACAGCTCGGCGGTGTCGGAGCAGCGCCACCCCATCTTGTCGAGCCTGCGGACGGCGGAGAAGCCGGGCGTTCCCCGGTCGACCACGAACAGCGAGATGCCCCGGTGCCCGGCGCCGGAGGTCCGGGCCGCCACGGTGACGAAGTCGGCCCGGTGGCCGGAGGTGATGAACGTCTTGGACCCGTTGATCACCCAGTGGTCGCCGTCGCGGACCGCGCGGGTGCGCAGCCCGGCCACGTCGGACCCGGCGTCCGGCTCGGTGATCCCGAGCGCGCTGACCTTCTCCCCGGCCAGCGCGGGCCGGACGTAGTCGCGGGCGAGGTCCTCGCGCCCGCTGCGCACCAGCGCGGGCAGCGCGATGGAGCAGGTGAACAGGGAGGCCAGCACCCCGCTGGGGACACCGGACAGGATCAGCTCCTCGGAGGCGACGAGCTGGTCGATCGACTCCCCGGCCCCGCCGACCCGCTCGGGCTGGCCCAGGCCGAGCAGGCCCAGGCCGCCCGCGGCGCGGTGCAGCGACCGGGGCAGCTCGCCGGTGTCCTCCCACTCCTCGATGTGCGGCAGGACCTCCTTGGCCGCGAAGGCGCGCACGGTCTCCCGGAGGGCGGTGCGCTCCGGGGTGTTCCACAGGTCGGCGGGGGCTCCGGCAGAGGTCATCGCTCACGCTCTCATCCGTGTTCGGCCCGAGCCGCGGCTCGGGGAGGGGCCACGGCGACGGAAGGGGACCTCGCCACCGCCTCCGGAATGAGACCCGGGTCACTTGCCGGGCACAGTCTCACGGTCCGCCCCCGGTCGGGTCAACGGCCCCCGGCCCGGGCCCCGGGCCCGCTACTCCGCGATCAGCACCTCCAGGGTGCGCGGGCCGTGCACGCCCTCCACCCGCTGCAGCTCGATGTCGCTGGTGGCCGAGGGGCCGCTGATCCAGGTCTGGGGCAGGGCCGGGGACAGCCGGGCCACCGCCTCCGGCACCGAGTCGACCACCCGGCCGGCCCGGACCACGCACAGGTGGTAGTCGGGGACCAGGGTGAGGGCGCGGCGCCCCTGGTGCTCGCCGGTGTCCAGGACGATGGTGCCGGTCTCGGCGATCGCCACCGAGCAGCCGGTGACCACGCCGTCCACCGCGTCCAGCTCGGCGACGCCGAGCGGCGGCCCCTCGCCGAGCGGGGCGTCCCGCACCACCTCCGCCGGGCAGGAGGCGAACCACTCCTCCGGGGCGTCGTCCGGCGCGGCGACCCGGGACGCGCCGCGCCGCCGCAGCGCCTCGGCGACCGCCTCGCCGACCCCGGCGGCGGGCACCCGGCGCACCAGCGCCCGGTAGTCCTCCAACCGGTCGGCCAGCAGGTCCAGCGCGGGGCCCTGGCCGTGCGCGCGCCGGTAGCCGCGCGGCACCCGGACGTCCTCGGCCGCCTCGCCGCGCGGCACGTCGGACAGGGCGGCGCGCACCCGGGCCAGGATCCTCTCCCGCGAGCCGGTCATCGCTCCCCTCCCTCGCGGTCCGCGCGCCCGCCGGCGGCACCGGGGCCGTCCCCCCGGGCGCGCTCCTTCTCGTGCTCGCGCCACCAGTCCCGGAACGGGCGGGGCGGGATGTCCGGGATGTCGCGTGTGTCGGTCCAGCCCGCGCCCGGCCCGGGCAGCCGGCGCGGCACCGCGCCGCGCGCCGCCGACGCCGCGCGCTGCGCCATGTTCAGCAGCCGGTGGTCGCCCAGCACCGCCTCGGCCGCGGACATCGCGGCCCGCTCCGCGGCGTGCCCGGGCCCGGACGCCACCCGCTCGCGCAGGTGCACCAGGATCTCCGGGATGTCGATCGCCACCGGGCACACCTCGTAGCAGGCGCCGCAGAGCGAGGAGGCGTAGGGCAGCGACGCCTCCGCCGGCCCCTGCACGCCGCGCAGCTGCGGGGTGAGGACCGCGCCGATCGGGCCGGGGTAGACCGAGCCGTAGGCGTGCCCGCCGGAGCGCTCGTAGACCGGGCAGATGTTCAGGCAGGCCGAGCAGCGGATGCAGCGCAGTGCCTGGCGGCCCACCCGGTCGGCCAGGGTGTCGGTGCGGCCGTTGTCCAGCAGCACCAGGTGCACGTCCTGCGGGCCGTCGCCGGGGGTGGCCCCGGTCCACACCGAGCTGTAGGGGTTCATCCGCTCCCCGGTGGAGGAGCGCGGCAGCAGCTGCATGAACACCTCCAGGTCGGCCCAGGTCGGCACGAGCTTCTCGATGCCGACCACGGAGATGAGCGTCTCCGGCAGGGTCAGGCACATCCGGCCGTTGCCCTCCGACTCCAGCACCACCAGGCTCCCGGTCTCGGCGACCGCGAAGTTGGCGCCGGAGACCGCGACCTTGGCGGTCAGGAACTTCTCCCGCAGGTGCACCCGGGCGGCCTCGGCCAGCTCGCGCGGGTCGTCGCCGAGCCCCTCCGGCGCCGGCACCCCCCACTCGGCCATCCGCCGAACGAAGATCTCCCGGATCTCCGCGCGGTTGCGGTGGATCGCCGGCACCAGGATGTGCGACGGGAAGTCGTCGCTGAGCTGCACGATCAGCTCGGCCAGGTCGGTCTCGTAGGCGGTGACGCCGGCGCGGGCGAGCGCCTCGTTCAGCCCGATCTCCTGGGTGGCCATCGACTTGACCTTGACCACCTCGCGCTCGCCGGTGGCGCGCACCAGCCGGGTCACGATGGCGTTGGCCTCCTCCGCGTCGGCCGCCCAGTGCACGGTGGCGCCGGCCGCGGTCGCCCTCTCCTCCAGCTGCTCCAGGTAGCGGTCCAGGTGGCGCAGGGTGCGGTCCTTGATCGCCCGGCCGGCCTCGCGCAGCTCCGCCCAGTCGTCCAGTTCGCCGACGGCCTCGCCGCGCTTGCCGCGGATGGTGTGCGTGGCCTTGCGCAGGTTGTGCCGGAGCTGGGCGTCCTGCACGGCCCGCCGGGCCGCCGCCGGGAACGCCGGCATGCCGATGAAAGTGCCGCTCATACCCGGGCCGGCTCCTGTTCGGTCGAGGCGAGGATCTCCGCGAGGTGCACGGTCTTCACACCGGCCCGCTCCCGCCGCAGGGTGCCGCCGATGTGCATCAGGCAGGAGTTGTCCACCGCGCACACCACCTCCGCGCCGGTGGAGGCGATGCCGCGGGCCTTGTCGGTGCCCATCGCGGCGGAGACGTCGGGGTTCTTCACCGCGAAGGTGCCGCCGAAGCCGCAGCACTCCTCGGCGCCGGGCAGCTCCTTCAGCTCCAGGCCGCGCACCTCGCGCAGCAGCCGGTAGGGGCGGTCGCCCAGGCGGAGCAGGCGCAGGCCGTGGCAGGTCGGGTGGTAGGTGACGGTGTGCGGGAAGTAGGCGCCGACGTCGGTCACCTCCAGCACGTCGACCAGCAGCTCGGACAGGTCGTAGACGCGGGGCGCGAGCTCCGCGGCGGCGCGGGCCAGCCGGCTGCCCTCCTCGGCGAGCCGGGGGTGGTTGTCCCGGATCATCGCGGCGCAGGAGGCGGAGGGGGCCAGCACCGCGTCGGCCCCGGTGCCGGCGAAGGCGGTGACGAACCGGATCGCCAGCCGCTGGGCGTCGCGCCGGTAGCCGGTGTTGTAGTGCATCTGCCCGCAGCAGGTCTGCGCTTCGGGGAAGACCACCTCGTGGCCCAGCCGCTCCAGCAGCCGGACGACGGCGCGCCCGGTGTCCGGATAGAGCGTGTCGTTGACACATGTGATGAACAGGGCGATCCGCATGCGCTCCCTCGTCCGTGCGCTCATGGCCCGCCTTGGCCGGTGCGGGCCGGTCCGGCCAAGGCCCTCGTGGGGGCGCGGGACCGGTCGGTGACGACTCTAAGACCGGGGCGCGGCGGCGCCCCGGCTCCGGGGAGGCGTGTCGGCGCACCGCCCCGCCGCCCCGGCGGGTGCCCCCCGGCGCCGCGGGCCGCCGGGGTCCGCCGGCGGCCTCGCGGTACCGGGAGCACGGGGGAGGGGCGCGGACGGCGTCCGCCCGCGCCCCTCCCCGCGGTTCAGGCCGCGGCCAGCAGCTGCCGCTGCGTGCCCAGCCCGTCGATCTCCAGCTCCATCACGTCGCCCTCCCGCAGGTAGGGGGTGCCCGGCCGGGTCATCGCCGGGCCCGCGGGGGTGCCGGTGATGATGACGTCGCCCGGGCGCAGCGCCATGAAGTGGCTGAGGTGGTGGACCAGGTAGGCGACGCCGAACAGCATCGCCCCGGTGCTGCCCTCCTGGACCAGGGAGCCGTTGACACGCAGCCGCAGCCCCAGCGGCGCGGCGCCGCCGCCGTCCAGCTCGTCCGGGGTGACCAGCCAGGGGCCCAGCGGGGTGAAGGTCTCGAAGGACTTGCCCTTGCCCCACTGCCCGCCGTGGCCGAACTGGTGCTCCCGCTCGGTGACGTCGTTGGCGATGGTGAAGCCGGCGACGGCGGCCGCGGCCTCCTTCTCGGAGGCCAGGTAGCGGGCGTGCCGGCCGATCACCACGGCCAGTTCCACCTCGTGGTCGGTGGCGGAGCAGCCGCGCGGGATGAGCACCCGGTCGTAGGGGCCCACCACGGTGTCGGTGGGCTTGATGAACACGATGGGGCGCTCCGGCGGCTCGGCGCCGGTGGCCGCCGCATAGTCGGAGTAGTTGGTGCCGATGCCGATCAGCTTGCCGTCCGGGGCGACCGGGGGGCCGACCCGCGGCCCGCCCTCCCGCCCGGCGCCGGCCGCGCCCTCCAGCGGGGGCAGCGCGCCCCCGGCGAGGGCCGCGCGGACCCGGTCCGGGCCGTCCCCGGAGAGGAAGGCCCCGTCGACGTCGGGGGTGATGCCGGAGATGTCCAGCGGGGTCCCGTCGGCGGAGAGCACCGCGGGGCGCTCCGCTCCGGGCGCACCGATGCGCAGGAATTTCAAGGCGTTCTCCCGTCCAGCGGCGGCTCTCGGGCGGCGGACCGCACCGAGATCGCGTCGATTGGTCTGATGAGTCGTTCGTGGCTGTCGGCCGATCGACGTTGAATAGCCGGTTCGCCTCGGTCTCACCCGAGAGGGGTCGGGTAAGTGGTCTGATCTCTTCTACGTGCAGTGCGAGAGTGGTGTCAAGATGGTGTGCGAAAGAGAAGAGGACGAGAATCCCGGCGGCCCCGCGCCACCGGCCCGCCGGAGCGGAAGGACCCTGCGTGACCACCTCTGACGGCCTGCGAGGCGCCGCGGCGCGGATGCCGGTGACCCGGCGACCGGTCGAGCGGATCAAGGAGATGATCGCCGAGGGCGAGCTGAGCCCCGGCGACCGGCTGCCCACCGAGCGGGAGCTGTCCGCGGCGTTCGGAGTGTCGCGCAGCTCGCTGCGCGAGGCGGTGCGCACCCTGACCACCCTGGGCGTGCTGGAGGTGCGGCACGGCGCCGGCGTCTACGTCACCGGCCTGCGCCCGGGCGACCTGCTGGAGACCTTCTCGGTGCTGGCCGAGATCTCCCAGGGCGACACCCTGATCGAGGTGCTCCAGGTGCGCCGGATGCTGGAGCCGGCCGCCACCGCGCTGGCCGCCGCCCGCGCCACCGACGAGCAGCTGCGGCGGATCGGCGCCATCCTGGAGCGGATGGCGGAGGGCGGCGGCGAGCGCGAGGCCGTCGCCGCCGACCTCACCTTCCACCAGGCGATCGTGCAGACCACCGGGAACGCCACGCTGGCCGCGATCAACGACGGGCTCTCCTCGCGCACCTTCAACGCCCGGGTGTGGAGCGGCCACCGCGAGGCCGGGCAGACCGCCCGCCTCCGCGACGACCACCAGCGCATCTACCAGGCCCTGCTCGCCCGCGACCCGGACGCCGCCCGCGCCGCCGCCACCATGCACGTGATGGAGGTCGAGCGCTGGCTCCGCTGCGACCTCGATCGGGAGAAGGGCGACCGCCCGGACGGAACGGAGCAGGCCCCCCGCCCCGAACCCGCCTGAGACCGCCGCCGGGAAGGGCGGGCGCCCTCCCGCACCCGCGCCCCTTTCCCTGCCGGCTTTCCCGCCCGCCTGCCCCGGCGGCCCCCGGGGACGCCGCCGAGCGGACCGCCCGCCGGACCCGGTGCCGGAGGCGGCGCCGCCGGGCCGGGTGAGGGGGCTCACGCCGCCCGGTAACGGCCGCGTCATGCGGGCGCGATCGCCCGCAACACCGGTCGGGCACCATCGCCGCCATGGGAGCAGACGGAGCAGACGGACCGGACACCGCAGGTCCGGAGAGCACGACCGGGACCGCCGAACGCCGCGGGTTCCTGGGGCGGGAGGCGCTGGAGATCGGGGCGCTGCTGCTGGCCGGCGGCGCGGCGCACCTCCTGGTGATCGCACTCGGGCACAGCGAGGGCGGCGGAGCCCTGCTGATCGGCCTCGGCGCCGCCCTGGTGCTCATCTCCTCGGCCCACCGCTGGCGGAGGCAGCACCGGGGCGGGCCGCGGCCGGCGCGCCGGCCGCGCGGTACCGGCGGCGAGCGGCTGTGGCGGCTGCGGGTGGCGGTGGAGGACCTGCCCGGCGGGCTGGCCGCGCTGACCTCCCGGCTGGCCGGGCTGGGCGTGGACATCCGCCTGGTGCAGGTGCACCCGGGAGCCGGGCGGGCGGTGGACGACTTCTACCTGACCGCCCCGGCCCGGGTGGGGCCGGACCGGCTGCGCGGGGCGGTGTTGCGCGCCGGAGGCCGGGACCCCGTGGTGGAACCGGCCGAGGTGCGCGAGCTCAGCGACACCACCAGCCGGGCCCTCTCCCTGGCCGCCGCCGTCGCGGCCGGCGGGATGGAGCCGGACGGCGCACTGGCGGCCCTGGTCGGCGCGGACGGCGCGGTGCGCGGCGGCCCCCGGCGGGAGGGAGAGGACACCGAGGGCCTGGCCGGCACCGCGATGACCCTGGCCGTCCCCGGCGGCGGGACGCTGACCCTCCACCGCGGGCAGGTCCCCTTCACCCCGGTCGAGTTCGCCCGCTGCCGCGCCTTCGTCGAAGCGGTCGCGGCCCTGGCCGCACCGGCCCGGGCCGCCGACTGACCCCGCTCCAGGGCCGCCGGCCGCGCCCGCCGCACCGGGGGAGGGGGACCGGCGCCCGCCGTCCGCCGCCGGACCGGGAACGGCGCGGAGGCGCGGCCGCTCCCGGCCCGGCGCGCCGCCCGGCGGGTCAGCGGGGGCGCCAGCGCAGCGGCAGGTGGCTGATGCCGTTGATGAAGTTGGAGGTCAGCCGGGTCGGCGGGCCGTCCGGTTCGGGGCGGTGCGCCAGCCGGAGCAGCTCGGTGAAGAACGCGCGCATCTGCATCCGCGCGAAGTGCGCCCCCATGCACAGGTGCGGCCCGTCCCCGAAGGCCAGGTGGGGGTTGGGGGAGCGGGCGATGTCGAACCGGTACGGGTCGGGGAGGGCGCGCTCGTCGAAGTGGGCCGAGCAGTGGTAGACGACCACCTTGTCGCCCGCGGCGATGCGCCGCCCGGCCAGCTCGGTGTCGCGGACCGCGGTCCGGCGGAAGGTCAGCACCGGCGGGTGCCAGCGCAGCATCTCCTCCACCGCCGAGGGGAGCAGCGACGGGTCGGCCTCCAGCCGGGCGAACTCCCCCGGATGCTCCAGTAGCGCCAGCAGTCCGCCGGGCAGGGCGCTGCGCACCGTGTCGTTCCCGGCGACGACCAGCAGGAAGAAGAACATCCGCAGCTCGGAGTCGTCCAGCCGGCGGCCGTCCACCTCGGCCTGGACCAGGGCGGTCATCAGGTCCTCGGCGGGGCGGCGGCGTTTCTCCTCGGCCAGCGCGGAGGCGTAGTCGAACATGTCGCCCAGCATCCGCGGCGAGCGCGGGTTGACCGGGCGGCCGTCGGAACCGGTCACCAGGTGCGCGTGCTCGGCGTCCTGGTAGCCGATGACGCGGTTGGTCCAGGCCAGCATCAGGTGCCGGTCCCCGGGCGGGACGCCGAGCAGCTCGCCCAGGTTGGCCAGCGGGAAGTCGTCGGTGACGTCGGCGGGCAGGTCGCAGCGGCCGCGCCGGGCCGCCTCCTGCAGCAGCGCGCGGGCCCGCGCGGAGACCGCGGCGCCGAACCGCTCCAGCCGCCGCCGGGTGAACACCGAGCTCGCCACCCGGCGCAGCCGCAGGTGCTCGGGCGGGTCCATGTTGAGGATGGTGCGCCGCAGGAACGGCAGGTCGCCGGGGTCCGGGTCGCGGATCTGGGTGGCGCCGGCGTGCGAGGAGAACACCTCGGGGGTGCGCAGCACGTGCCGCACGTCTGCGTGCCGGGTGACCGCCCAGAAGCCGGGCCCGGCCGGCCACGGGCCCACCTCGTGCTCCTCCTGCCAGGACACCGGGTCGGTGTCGCGGAGCAGCCGCAGCGCCCGGTGCGGCAGCCCGCCGGCGAACACCCGCGGGTCGAAGACGTCCGGGGCGGCGCCCGCCGGGGCGCCGGCGTTCACGCGACCCCCGCCAGGTGCCGCTCGATGAGCGTGGCCACCGCCACCGGGGCCTCGTCGACGGCGTAGTGCCCGGCGTCGTTCAGCACCTCGACCTCGGAGTCGGGGTACCACTTCCGGAAGGTGCCGGCCATGGCCGGCGCGCCGAGGGCCGGGTCGTGCCCGCCGACGATGAGCCGCACCGGCACCGGGCTGCCCTCGATCTCGCCGTGGAAGTCGGTGTCGGCCCAGGCCTTCAGGTAGGCGGCGAAGGCGTCCCGGTCGGAGGCGGACAGCGAGTGGGCCACCATGGCGTCCAGCCACACCCCGGTGAGCCGGTTGCCGGTGGTCATGTCGAGGATGGCGCGGCGCTTGGCCGGGTCGTCCGCGGCGCCGTCGAACAGCGCCCGGGTCTCGGCGTCGAACGGCACCCCGCCGGCCGGCACCGGCGAGATGCCGACCAGCCCGCGGACCCGCTCCGGGGCGTCGGCCAGCACCCGCTGCATCACGCTGCCGCCCATGGAGTGCCCGACCATGGAGAACCGCTCCCAGCCGAGCGAGTCGGCGAGCGCCAGGACGTCCGACGCCGCCTCGGCCAGGGTGTACTCGCCCGGTTCCGACCGGCGCTCCCCATAGCCCCGGTAGTCGGGGAACACGTAGCTGAAGGCGCCGCCGTCCAGGTGCGGCCAGAGCGGCGCCCAGGACGCCCCCGAACCGAACCAGCCGTGCAGCGCCACCACGGGGTGCGGGCCCTCGCCGACCCGGTGACCGCCTCCGCCCATCGGTGTCTCCTCCCACTCGCGGTACGGATGTGAGGAGCCTCACCCGCCGCGGGGCCGGGCGTCAAGGGCGCCGTGCCCGGCTGTGGACGGAGGCGGTCGGAAGGGGGTCAGCCCGCGGCGGGCGGTCCGGGAGGAGGGCCGGCGGGCGGCGGCCCGGCGGGAGGACCGCCGGCGGGCGGCATGGGCGGCATGGGCGGTGCGGGCGGGCCCGGCGGCGGCCCCGCGGGCCGCGGCCCGCCGGGCACCGGGGGCCCGTACGGCGGCCGGGGGTGCGGCGGCTGCGCGTGCACCGGACGGCCGTGGTCCGGCGGCGCCGCAGGGCCCTGCTCGCCGGGGGTGCGGAACGCGGCGATCAGCAGCATCACCACCGCGGCGGCCGACAGCAGCGGGCCCGCGAAGTTCCACACCGGCAGCAGCACGTTCTGCATCACCGAGGAGAAGGACGACGGGGGCCCGGGCGTGAAGCCCAGGCTGTAGGCGAAGAAGGCGAAGTAGACCCGGACCGCCGCGGAGACCAGCGCGTACACGATGAACAGGATCCCCGCGGTGGCGATGAGCCCGCGGGAGTTCTGCGCCCGGCCGGCGCGGACCAGGACGATCAGGCCTGCCACGCCCGCCAGGGCGGAGAGGGCGGCTCCGAGGCCGCCGACGATGTAAGTGAACACTAGTGGCGGACTCCGTTCGGTCCGGGGTGCGGCGGGAAGGGGCCCGGGCCGCCCGGCTGCGGCGCCGGGGCGCCGGCCATCGCGGGCGCGGGGGCGGGGCGCTTGGCGCGCCGGGTGGCGGCCAGGCCGAGCAGCAGGAACCCGATCCCCTCCAGCAGCACTCCGAGGACGCTCACCACCTGGGTCAGCGGAACGAGCAGCTCCTCGTCGAGGGTGCCGTACAGGTTGCCGAGCACGAACATGTTGACCAGGAAGACCAGCTGCGCGCCGAGCATCAGGATGAGACCGGTCAGGGCCATGCCCCGGGCCGCCTTGGGGACCTTGGCGATCAGGGCGAGCCCGACCACCGCGGCGATGGTGAGCGGCGCCACGCTGAACACCTGCATGAGTATTGGGGGCATCGGGCCTCCGGGGCTGTGAAGAGCGGGAACGGCGCCCCTCCTGGGTGCGCCGGACGACGATGGTATCGCCGGGGGCCGACCGGCCCGCCGTCCGGTCGCAGGCGGCCCCCGTCCCGCCGCCGGGGAGCCCCGCTCCGCCGCCCGCCCGGGGCCCTGCCCGCCTGCCGCTTCCGGTTCCCCGCCCGCTCCGGGGCTTTTCCGCACCAGGGGAGCCCGACCCCGGGAATGGCGCCTCTGCGGCCCGCCTCTCGGGTCCGCGAGGGGAATCGAGAGCGGCGGGCGATCTGGGGACGCCCCCCCGGGGCGGGCCTCTTCCGCCGGCGGCCCGGACCCGGGCGGCGCCCGGGTCCGCTCCGCCGCGCCCGCATCGGGGACGGGCCGGAGGGCCGGGACGGGCGCCTCGGACCGGCGGCCCCGGAAGGGCGTGAAGGGACCTCCCGGTGACCGGGACGGCGCTCAGGCCGGGGCGCCGCACCAGTCGCGCAGCGCGGCGCGGACCTGCCCCGCCTCCGGCTCCCGGCCGCTCCAGGCCAGGTAGCCGTCCGGGCGGACCAGCAGCACGTCCATGCCGGACAGGCCCAGGTCGCCGGTGCGGACCGGGTCGACGCGGTCGGACCACTCCTCGGCCTGCGCGGCGGCCGCGCCACCGGGCGAGGCGTCGAGCAGGGTGAACCGGTCGCGGTGGGCGCGGGCGTGCAGCCGGCCGCCGGCCCCCTCCGGCAGCGGCAGGTCCGGGACGCGGTGGCCGAGCGAGGGGGTCTCCTCGATCCCGGGAGGGGCGGGGTAGCGCACGTTCAGCGCGGAGATGGTGCGGCGCGCCCGCCGCCGCACGGCGGGCCGGTCCAGCAGGGCGGGCAGCACGTAGGGGCGGAACGGCCGCACCGCCGCGGGGGCGGTGGCGACCCGCAGGACGGTGTCGGTCAGCCGCAGCGCGGTGCGCCCGGCCGGGTGCCGCTCGGTCTGGTAGGTGTCCAGCAGCCACCCCGGGGCCCAGCCGCGGTGCGCGGCGATGAGCTTCCAGGACAGGTTGGCGGCGTCCTGGATGCCGGTGTTCATGCCCATCGCGCCCAGCGGCGAGTGCACGTGCGCGGCGTCGCCGGCGAGGAAGACCCGCCCGGAGCGGTACCGGTCGGCCTGGCGGCGCTCGCTGAGGAAGCGGGTGGACCAGCCGATCTCCGCCGCGCCGAAGTCGTCGCCGGCGATCCGGCGCAGCGACTCGCGCACCTGCTCCAGGGTGAGCGGGGCCTCGGTGGGCACGCCCTGCACGGTGCGGTCCCAGATGACGGCGCGGAACCAGCCGTCGCCGTAGGGCGCCAGCAGGCTCACCCCGGCGTCGGCCATGAACGGGTTGATCGCGCCGCCCAGGTCCCCGGTGAGCAGCACGTCGGCCAGGAGGATCCGGTCGGGGTAGCTGCGCCCGGGGAAGCCGGCGCCGATGAGGTCGCGCACCGCGCTGTGCGCGCCGTCGCAGCCGACCATGTGGTCGGCGGTGAAGACCCGGCCGTCGGCGGTGGTCACCACGGCGCCGCGGGCGTCCTGCTCCAGCCCGGTGACCTCGGCGCCGTGCACGATCTCCGCCCCGTGGTCCAGGGCGCGCTCCAGCAGCGCGGCCTCGGTGCGGGCCTGCTTGAGGATGAGGATGAAGGGGAACCGGCTCTCCGGGTGGCGCAGGTCGAGTGCGCCCACGGCGTTCCCGATGCGCACCCGGACCTCGGGCAGCCTGGTCCCCTCGGCGACCAGGCGGTCGGCCAGGCCGCGCATCTCCAGCAGCTCCAGTGAGCGGGCGTGCAGGCCGAACGCCCTGGTCAGGTTGGATTCCTCGGCGCGGCGCTCCAGCACGGTGACGGGGATCCCCGCCTCGGCCAGGTCTCCCGCGAGCAGCAGCCCGGTGGGGCCGGCTCCGACGATGACGACGCTCATCCGATCCTCCTCGGATCACTTACCTGAGACTCGGAGTATCACAACCCAAGTGATACTCCGAGTATCTGATACTGTCAATCCCGGAAGCAGGTGATCGTTCGGTCGGCGGCCGTTCGGACGGCGACCGGTCCGGAGCGTTTCCCAGGAGGGATCGGGATGAGCGGGGAGAGCGCGCGGCGGGGGCGGGCGCCGGACCCGGCGGTCGACGAGGCGATCCGCGCCGCGGTGCTCGACCTGATCGCCGAGCGCGGCGCCGACATGACCTTCGACGAGGTCGCCGCGCGCGCCGGGGTCGGCCGGGCCACCGTGTTCCGCCGCTTCCCCACCAAGCGGGAGCTGATCCTGTCCGCGATGGCCTCGCAGAGCACCGGGCTGATCCGCCCGCCCGCCACCGGGACGCTCCGCGGCGACCTGGAGGCGCTGGCCGCCCTCGTCATGGAGCTCTTCGGCGAGCCCGCCCGCTCCGGCCTGCTCCGCACCGTGCTCGCCGAGTCCGCCCGGGACCCCGCCTTCGCCGAGCTGACCCGCTCCCTGCTGGACCGGCGCACCGAGATCTTCGCCGAGGTGCTCGGCCGGCACGTCGCCACCGGCGAACTCCCCCCGGAGACCGACCCCCTCATCGCCGCCGACCTGCTCTCCGGGATGCTGGCGCTGCGCCTGATGAGCCGCCGCGACCTGCCCGGCCCCGAAGAGCGCGCCCGCATCATCGACGTCCTGGTCACCGGCCTGACCGGCGCGCAGGTGCCGCCCCCGCGGCCGGCGCGCACCCGGGGACCGGACACCCGGCCGCCGGAGGCCGCTCCGCCCCCCGACCGGTGGCAGGATCGGGGCATGGAACGCACGCTTCACCTCACCGGAGACCCCGGGGCCGACGCCCTCCTCACCGAGGAACCGCTCGCCCTCATGATCGGGATGCTCCTGGACCAGCAGATCGCCATGGAGGTCGCCTTCGCCGGCCCGAAGAAGATCGCCGACCGCCTCGGCACCCTGGACGCCGCCGACATCGCCGCCCGCGACCCCGAAGAGCTCGCAGAGGCCTTCGCGCAGACCCCCGCGGTGCACCGCTTCCCCTCCTCGATGGCCAAGCGGGTCCAGGCGCTGTGCGCCGCCCTGGCCGCCGACTACGGGGGCCGCGCCGAAGCCGTCTGGACCGAAGGCGCCCCGGACGGCCGCGAACTCCTCCGCCGCCTCAAGGCCCTCCCCGGCTACGGCGACCAGAAGGCCCGCATCTTCATCGCGCTCCTCGGCAAGCAGATGGGCGTCCACCCGGCCGGCTGGCGCCAGGCCGCCGGCCCCTACGGCGAGGAGGACTCCCGCCGCTCCATCGCCGACGTCGTCGACGACCAGACCCTCACCGAGGTCCGCGACTTCAAGAAGGCCGCCAAGGCCGCCGCCAAGAAGAAGGGCTGAGCCGCGGGCCGCCCCGCCGCCCGGGAAGCGGCCGGCACCGGGCCGACCTTCATCTTCAGGTCGGTGCCGGCCGCGAGGCTGCCGAGGCCGAAGAGCCGGTGGGCGTCCGGGCGCGGGAGAGGGGGAAAGGTTCAGGTGCTCCGGTGCAGTGGGCGTATCGCCAGGACGGAACCGTCCGGGTGCCGGGAGACGGGGCCGCCCCACCGCTCGTCCCAGATGACGGGCTTCTCGGACCACTCGGCCATCCGGGCGTGGACCTCGCGGCGGTACTGCTCCACCTTTTTCCCTTCCACGAGGTCGAACAGGTATTCCGGGACTCCGGAGAAGGCGTCCAAGCGCTTATCGCCCAGCCGGAACACGTGGTCCGTGCCGGTGAACGGGAGGCCGAAGAATTCCTCGCCGTGGACGTTTCGGATGCTTCCGGTGGCCGAGTGGGCGTAGGCGGAGAAGTATTTCTTTCCTTGGCCTTCGGTGAGGTAGCCGGAGGCCGCTTCGCCGTCGCCGGTGAAGGCGGCCAGGCCGGCCACGGCGGTATGCGCCAGTACCCGCTGAAACCACTCGCCGTTCTCTGGTTTGATGTGGAAACCGGGGACGTTCTCCACGGGCCCGCCCCTTGGGGCCGGGCGGTTGATTCCCGGGAATTCGTGGCGGGATTCGACCCCGCGGTCCAGGTTCTCACTCGGAGGGCCCAGGAGCCGGCCCGACCCCGGGGATTCCAAACCGTAGACCGTGATGGGCCGATCCGTGTCCAGCACGGTGCCGAACACCATGCACGGGGTCCGGTTCCACGGGCCGATGTGCACGGCCTCGACCCGGGCGGAGGAGTCCGCCAGCTGTCGGTGGACCCTGGCGGGGGTGCCGTGGTTGCCGCGGAAATCGACGGGGAACACCCGGGAGGGTTCTCCGGGCTTCCAGACCTCGAAGAAGCAGGAGAGGCGCTGCTGGCGGCTCGGCAGGCTCCCCCGGCCTTTCCGGTGCCTCTCATCACTGGCGCTCAGGGCCCATCCGGCCTGCAGGGCGGTGTCGGCGGGGATGAGCGAGACCATGTGCCCGGGGTAGCGTTCCCGCAGGATGTGCTCGGCCAGGACGATTCCGAACCCGGTGCCCAACTCATCGGAGCGGAGGCGCTTGTAGTAGGCGGAGGCCATGCTCTGGGAGTCGGAGGAGAGAACCATGTGCCCCCGCGCTTTCGCGGAATCGGGGGAGAGGTCCAAGCCGTATTTCAGGCCGCCCCAGTGCTCGGACAGGCCGCGCGCGGCCCCTTTCCGGGTCAGAGTGAGAGAGCGGGCGAGCGCGTGCAGGACGGTCCACGGAGTCGTCACCAGGCCGCCGCTCGCCCCGGGGATCGGAGACAGGCCGGGTTTCCTGCGCAGGGCACCGGCGCCGCCGGAATCCTTCCGTTTCTCCTCTCGCTTCTCATCGTCCTTCGCCGCCGCTTCCTCCACCTTCCCGGACAGGCCAGAGGACGAATGGATCGCGACGGCCGCTTCTTTCACGAGGTCTTCGAGAGCTTCTCCTGATTTCGCCAAAATCACTCCCATCGGCCCAAGGGGGTGATACGGGCCGTGTCGGAGATTATCCGTTGGGAAATGCCCGGCCTGCAAGGGGCGCGGTTCCGCAAACGGGTTAGCGGGCTGCCTGATAACGCAACAGGAGTGTCCGGCCTCCAGAACGTCCGGTTTCAAAGGGGCTGGAGACAGGGCCCGCATCTCATGGGAGCCTGCACAGGCGGCTTTCCGGGAGATGGCCGTATCCGGTCAGGCGCCGGAGAGAGCGTTCGGTCTCATGAACTGAGGGCCGGGCACCCGCGCGGGTGCCCGGCCCTTTCTTCTCTCCGGTGTGGGGCGGCTAGACCTTGAGGCGGTCGGCGTCGCCGCCGTCGGGGTCGCCCGGGGTGTCGTGGGCCGGGGCGGAGGGCTGCGCCTCGGCGGTCGCCTGGGGGGCGGCCGTTGCGGTGCGGCGGCTCTTGAGGAGGCTGGCGGCGGCGGTGACCAGCAGGGTGAGGAGGATGACCACCAGGGAGAGCAGGGTGGGGATCTCCGGGACCGGCCAGGTGGTGGTCTCGTGCACGGCGTGCAGGATCAGCTTCACGCCGATGAAGCCGAGGATGACCGCGAGCCCGTGGCTGAGGTAGACCAGGCGGTCCAGGAGGCCGCCGATGAGGAAGTAGAGCTGGCGCAGGCCCATCAGGGCGAAGGCGTTGGCGGTGAAGACCAGGTAGGGCTCCTGGGTGATGCCGAAGATCGCCGGGATGGAGTCCAGGGCGAACAGGATGTCGGTCATGCCGACGGCGATCATCACCATCAGCATCGGGGTGACCATGCGCCTGCCGTCGATCCGGACGGTCAGGCGGGAGCCGTGGTAGTCGTCGGTGGTCGGCAGGACCTTGCGGACCGCCCGCAGGGCCGCGTTCTCCTTGAACTCCTCGTCCTCATCGCCGCCGGCGATCAGCTTCCAGGCGGTGAACAGCAGGAACGCGCCGAACAGGTAGAACACCCCGGCGAAGGCGTTGACCGCCGCCGCGCCCAGGGCGATGAACAGGCCGCGGAAGAGCAGGGCCAGGGCGATGCCGACCAGCAGCACCCGCTGGCGGTGCTCGGGCGGGACCGCGAACGCGCCCAGGATGAGGATGAACACGAACAGGTTGTCCATGCTCATCGAGTACTCGACGATCCATCCGGTGAAGAAGTCCACCGCCTGGCCGTCGGTGAAGGCGGCCAGCCCGACGCCGAACAGGACCGCCAGTGAGACGTAGACGCCGATCCAGATGCCGGCCTCGCGCATCGACGGCTCGTGCGGGGTGCGGGCGGTGATGACGAAGTCGACCGCGATCACGCCTAACAGGACGGCGATCGTGACGGCCCAGATCCAGGGTGCGATGTCCACGTGCAGATACTCCAGGTCTCTTCAGGCGCGGGTCGGCCTGCCCCCGGGCGCGGTCGCGCCCGGGGGAGGATAGCAGCGGAGGGAGAGGGGCGGATGGGAGGAGGTCAGCCCCTGGGCGGGCGGCCCGGGGGCGGGGCGTAGTGCGCCGACAGGGCCGCGGCGACGGGGTTGCGGGACCGGATCCGGTGGAACCAGCGCGGGGCCAGCCGCTCGTGCAGCCAGAGGAAGCCGATCGCGAAGCCGAGGCTCAGCATCGCCTGGAACAGCAGGAACGACAGGAGCGGCTCGCGCAGCACGGCGCCGTGGCCGAGCGCCGCGGCGACGAAGGCCTCTTCGGCGAGGCGGGCGGCGGGGAAGGCGACCACCCAGAACAGTGCGGCCGGGCCGATCGCGCCCGGCGCGACCACGCCCCGGCCGACCAGCACCCCGTACACCCCGCCCAGCAGCGCCAGCGGGGCGCCCATCCCGGCCGCGATCGCCCCGGTCAGCCCGGCGCCCAGCCCGGCCAGGGCGGCGGTCACCGCCCCGAACGAGCCCGCCACCAGGCCGATCGCGGCACCGGGCAGCGCAGCCTCGGCGTAGAGCAGCACGCCCCCGGCCGGCGCCGGGGCCGCCGTGCGCGCGCCCATCAGCTCACCACCACGCCGAAGGCGAACAGCGAGTAGAAGAGCGCACCCAGGTAGAACAGCGCGGCGAAGCCGATCAGCGCGTTGGACACGATGCCCGGGCGGATGGGCTTGGGCAGCGTCAGGTTGTTCACCAGCAGCAGCACCACGCAGTAGGCGCCCATCGCGAAGGTGGACAGGAAGGCCAGCACGTCCAGGATCGCGGCGGGGCCGTCGGCCGGGCCGAACAGCAGCACGCCGATGCCGAACAGGATCAGCCCCCACAGGAAGAACGCGTAGAGCTTGGAGACGCTGAACCGCTTCGCGCCCGGCACGAAGTGGTAGGTCATGTCGGCCTGGCCGCGGGAGAAGGAGTCGAACAGCCCGAGCGTGGCGTTCAGCCCGATCAACGCGATGAACAGGAAGAAGACCGTGCCCAGGACGGGGCTGCCGGCGGCGGAGAAGGCGCCGGCCATGGCGTCCAGGGCGGCGTCCCGCTCCCCGTCCCGGATCACCTCGGTGACGCCCGGGTCCAGCCGCGCCGAGGCCTGCGCCAGCACCGTGAAGGAGATGGTGACCAGCATGGTGATGCCCCAGAAGAGCAGCAGGGCGTCGAAGGCGACCCAGCGCCGCCACCCCTTCCACTTGCCCATCTCGGCGGAGTCGGAGGTGTCGAACATGAAGCCGCGCGAGGGCATGCTCTCCTGCTCGCCGGCGTGCCGCAGGCCGCGCACCTGCGGGATGTGCGCGCCCATGCCCGCGCCCTTGTCGCGCAGGTGCAGCGTGTACCACATCTGCTGCATGCCGGAGGGGCCGGCGAACGCGATCGACCCGACGATGATCGGGAACCAGGCCGGGGAGAGCGCCTCCTCCGGCATGTAGCCGATGGCGAACATCCCGGTGACGGTGGAGGCGAGGTCGGCGAAGCTGCCCACCATCGCCGCGACCACCGCGGTGCCGACGACCAGCAGCCCGATGCAGATCGACAGCACGTTCTCCAGCAGGTTGTAGACCACCTTGGCCAGGGTGAACACCACCCCGACCAGGAGCATCCCGGCGACCGCCGTGGCCTGCCAGGGGATCCCGGTCACCCGCTCGAACGCCGAGGCCCCCGCGGAGAGGTGCCCCGGCCAGATGTAGACCGCGATCGCGGTGATGAAGAAGAACCACATCAGCGGCTTGAACACCCGCGCCGCGCCGAAGAAGATGCTCTCGCCGGTCGCCATCGCGTACCGGGCCATCTCCAGCATGACGACGGCCTGCAGGGTCACGCCGATCAGGAACAGCCACCGGATCTCCGGCCCGAAGACCAGGACCAGCCGGGGCCACATGTAGGACTCGCCCATGCCCACGCCCAGCGCCACCAGGAACACGGTGGGGCCGAGGATGTGGATGGACGGCGGGGCCTTGGGCAGCTTGCGGATGGGCATCGGCTCCAGCCGGCCGGCCCGCCAGAACCGCTCGGCGGGGGCCTCGGCCGGGCCCCCGGCGGGCGCCTCGGACCCGGGGGCGCCGGAGGCCTGCTCCTGGGCGGGCGGCCTGCGCTGGCGGGGAACGGAGGCCTCGCGGGCGGCCTCGGGGTCGGTGGAGACGGGTTCGTCCCGCTTCGCGGGGCGGCCGGATTCAACGTCTGGGGAATCCATGGACGGGATCTCTCCCTTGCAGGTCACGGATGCGAGTTCGCCCCTCATACGCCCCCGGGGAGTGGATACCGCCTCCTATCTGCGGCTCGCAGAGCGGTCGTGGCCGGCGCGGCGCCCCGCGCAGGCGGAGCGCGGAGGCCGCGGTGCACCCGGGGCCGGCCGGATGGCGGACCGGCCGGCCGCCGGGTTCGGATGCTCCGGACGGGACCAGGGGGGCCGTCCGGGTCGTGCGTGCGGTGGCGGGTGGCTCGGGTCGGGCGCTCCGCCCGGGGCGGGCGGGGCGCGGGGCGCGGATGCGCCCACCGTCATGTGTCCCGGGTCACAATAGTCCGGCGGCGCGCGCCCAGCGATACTTCGCGCCGAGCACCTGCACCGGCCGCTCCGTGGTGTAGGGGTAGGCCACCACCCCGTGCTCGAACAGGTGCTCGGCGGCGGCCTCCACCTCCGTGTCCCCGGACAGCGAGGCCACCACCGGCTTGTCGATGCCCGTGGCCCGCGCCTGCTCCACCACGCCGGCGACCAGCTCGGCGAAGACCATCGGCGGGGTGACGATGGTGTGCCAGTAGCCCAGGATCAGCGCGTGCACCCGCGGGTCCTCCAGGCCGAGGCGGATCGTCTTCTCGTAGGTGGACGGCGGCTCCCCGCCGGTGATGTCCACCGGGTTGCCCGCGGCACCGAACGGCGGGATGAACGCCCGGAACGCCTCGTCCAGGTCGGGCGGGATCTCCATCAGCGACATGCCGTTGTCGACCACCGCGTCGGAGAGCAGCACACCGGACCCGCCGGCGCCGGTGATGATGACGACGTTCTCCCCGGCGGGGGCGGGCAGCACCGGCAGCGCCCTGCCGTACTCCAGCAGCTCGCCCAGGCCGGGCGCGCGCACCACACCGGCCTGGCGCAGGATGTCGTCGTAGACCTTGTCGTCGCCGGCCAGCGCACCGGTGTGCGACCCGGCGGCGCGCGCCCCGGCCGAGGTCCGCCCGGCCTTGAGCACCACCACCGGCTTGCGCGGCACCACCTCGCGGGCGGCCGCCACGAAGGCCCGGCCGTCCTTGAGGTCCTCCAGGTGCATGGCGATCGCGTCGGTGCTGTCGTCCTGGCCGAAGAAGGTCAGCAGGTCGTCCTCGTCGATGTCGGCCTTGTTGCCCACCCCCACGATCGCCGAGACGCCGGTGCGGGTGCTGCGGCTGTGCCCCAGGATCGCCATCCCGATCCCGCCGGACTGCGAGGTCAGCGCGGTGCCGCCGCGCACGTCGTAGGGGGTGCAGAAGGTCGCCGAGAGCTTCTGCGGGGTGTAGTAGTAGCCGTAGATGTTGGGGCCGAGCAGCCGCACGCCGTGCTTGCGCGCCACGGCCAGCACCTCGTCCTGCAGCTCCTGCTCCCCGGTCTCGGCGAAGCCCGACGGGATGAGCACCGCGCCCGCCGCGCCCTTCGCGCCGACCTCCTCCAGCGCGCCGGCCACGAACTTCGCCGGGATGGCGAAGACCGCGACGTCGAGCTCGCCGGGGATGTCGGCGACGCTGCGGTAGGCGGTGCGCCCGTAGACCTCGCCGGCCTTGGGGTTGACCGGGTACACCTCGCCCTCGTAGCCGCCGTCGACGATGTTGCGGATGACCGAGTTGCCGATCTTCCCGGCCTCGTTGGAAGCGCCGATGACCGCGATGGAGCGCGGCCGGAAGAGCCGCTCCATCGCGGCGAGGATCTCCTCGCGCTCGAACCGCTTCGGCCCGGGCGCCGGCGCGAAGTCCAGCACGAACCGCAGATCGGCGGCGACGGCGCCGCCGGCGGAGGCGAACACCGGGTTCAGGTCCGCCTCGGCGATCTCGGGGAAGTCGGTGACCAGCTCGGACAGGCGCACCAGCAGGTCGGCCAGGGCGCCCCGGTCCACCGCCTCGCCGCCGCGCACCCCGTCCAGCACCTCGGCCGCGCGGATCGCGCCGATCTGGTCCAGCGCCTCCTCCCGGGTCACCGGGGCCAGCCGGAAGGACACGTCCTTCAGCACCTCGACCAGGACGCCGCCCAGCCCGAAGACCACGACCTTGCCGAAGGTGGGGTCGGTGGCGGCGCCGACGAGCACCTCGGTGCCGCCGCCGACCATCCGCTGGATCTGCACGCCGTCGATCCGGGCGCCGGGGTCGTGCGCGCGGGCGTTGGCGGTGATCCGCTCGTAGGCGTCCCGGACCGCCTGCGGCGAGTCGAGGCCGATCGCCACGCCGCCGGCGTCGGTCTTGTGCAGGATGTCGGGGGAGACGATCTTGGCCGCCACGGGCAGGCCCAGCTCGACGGCGGCGGAGACGGCCTCGTCCGCGGAGGCCGCCAGCGCCTCGCCGGGCACCGGGATGCCGTAGGCGTCGGCGAGGGCCCTGCCCTCGGGGGCGGTGAGCGCGGTGCGGTCCTCGGCGCGGGCCCGGTCCAGGACCGCGCGGACCGCGTCCCGGTCGCGGCCGCCCGAGGGGGATGCGGTGGTGTCGGCGGGGGGCATCGGTCAGATCACTCCGTTCGCTGCGAGGTCGGCGAGCTCGCCGTCGGACAGGCCCAGCTCGCCGCCGTAGATCTCGGTGTTGTGCTCGCCCAGCAGGGGGGAGCGGCGCACGTCGGCGGGGGAGTCGGAGAGCCGGATCGGCAGGCCGACGGTGGTGTAGGAGCCGCGCTGCGGGTGCTCGACGTCGGTCACGATGCCGCTGGCGCGCAGCGTCTCGTCCTGGATGATCTCCCTGGTGGACAGGATCGGCCCGCAGGGGATGTTCCGCTCGTTCAACCGGGCCAGCACCTCCCACTTGGGCAGCTTGGAGGACCACTCCTCGATCAGCGAGAACGCCTTGTCCAGCTTGTCCAGGCGCGCCTCGGGGGTGGCCCACTCCGGATCGGTGGCCAGCTCGGGGCGGCCGACCAGCTCCGCCAGGTGCGGCCAGCCGGGCGGCTGGATGATCACGTACACGTAGTCGTTGGGGCCGCCGGGGGCGGTGCGCACCGCCCAGCCGGGCTGCCCGCCCCCGGAGGCGTTGCCCGAGCGCGGCACCTCGTCGCCGAACTCGTCATTGGGGTACTCCGCCAGCGGGCCGTGCGCCAGCCGCTGCTGGTCGCGGAGCTTCACCCGGCACAGGTTGAGCACCGCCTCCTGCATGGCCACCTCGACCCGCTGGCCGAGCCCGGTGCGGGTGCGCTGCAGCAGCGCGGCCAGCACCCCGGCCACCAGGTGCATGCCGGTGCCGGAGTCGCCGATCTGCGCGCCGGTGGCCAGCGGCGGCCCGGTGTCGAACCCGGTGGTGCTCATCGACCCGCCCATCGCCTGCGCGATGACCTCGTAGGCCTTGAAGTCGGCGTAGGCGCCGGGCCCGAAGCCCTTGATCGAGGCGTAGACCAGCTTCGGGTTGGCCTCGTGCAGCACCTCCCAGGTGAACCCCATCCGGTCCAGGGCGCCGGGGGCGAAGTTCTCCACCAGCACGTCGCTGCCGCGCACCAGGTCGAGGAAGATCCGCTTGCCCTGCTCGCTCTTGGTGTTCAGGGTGACGCTGCGCTTGTTGGAGTTGAGCATCGTGAAGTAGAGGCTGTCGGCGTCGGGGACGTCGCGCAGCTGCCGCCGGGTGATGTCCCCGGTGGGCGCTTCGAGCTTGACCACGTCGGCGCCGAGCCAGGCCAGGATCTGGGTGGCCGAGGGGCCGGACTGCACATGGGTCATGTCGAGGACGCGGACGCCGTCGAGGGCCTTCGCCATGGCTTTGCTCCCGTCTTCTTCGCGCCGGCCGGTCACTTGTACATGGTCTGGTTCATGGTTCCGGGGGCGTAGGCGTCCGGGTCGATCCAGACGTTGACCAGCGACGGCTTGCCGGACTCGCGGGCCCGCCGCAGCGCCGGGCCGATCTCGGAGGCCTCGCGCACCTCCTCGCCGTGGCCGCCGAGCATCTGCGCGAACTCCGAGTAGCGCACGTCGCCCAGGGTGTTGCCGAGCTCGCCGCGGTCCGCGCCGTACTTGGCGATCTGGCCGTAGCGGATCTGGTTCATCGAGGAGTTGTTGCCGACGATGCCGACGAAGGGCATGCCGAAGCGGACCATCGTCTCGAAGTCCCAGCCGGTGAGGCTGAACGCGCCGTCGCCGAAGAGCGCGACGACCTCCTTGTCCGGCCGGGCGTACTTGGCGGCCATGGCGAACGGGACGCCGACGCCGAGCGTGCCCAGCGGCCCCGGGTCCATCCAGTGGCCGGGCGACTTGGGCTGGACCACCTGGCCGGAGAAGGTGACGATGTCGCCGCCGTCGCCGATGTAGATCGAGTCCTCGGTGAGGAAGTCGTTGATCTCGGAGACCAGCCGGTAGGGGTGGATCGGGGAGGCGTCGGAGGAGAGCAGCGCGGCGCGCTTGTCCCGGGCCTTGGCCTCCACCGCGCGCAGCTCCTCCAGCCAGGGCTTGCGGCTCTGCGCACCGGTGTCGCCGAAGCCGGAGGCGGCCTGCAGAACCCCGCGCAGCACGGTATCGGCGTCGCCGACGATGCCCAGGTCGATGTCGCGGTTCTTGCCGACGGTGGCGTAGGACAGGTCGATCTGGACCACGGTCGCCTCGGGGGAGAGCCGCTTGCCGTAGCCCATCCGGAAGTCGAACGGGGTGCCGACGATGATGATCAGGTCGGACTCGGCGAAGGCGTGCCGCCGGGAGAGCTGGAAGTGGTGCGGGTCGCCGGGGGGAAGGGTGCCCCGGCCGGCGCCGTTCATGAAGGCCGGCACGTTGAGGGCGCGCACCAGCTCGACCGCGGTGTCGGTGGCGCGGGTGGTCCACACCTGCCCGCCGAGCAGGATGCTCGGCCGCTCGGAGCGGACCAGCAGCTCGGCCAGGCGCTCGATCGCCGCGGGGTCGCCGGCCTGCCGGGTGGAGGCGCGGTACCCGCCGGGCCGGGGGATCCGGGCCCGCTCCACCGGCACCCGGGCGTCCAGCACGTCGCGCGGGATCTCCAGGAAGGACGGGCCGGGGGCGCCGCTGGACGCCTCGCGGAAGGCCATCGAGACCATGTCGGCGACCCGCTCGGTGTGCGGGACGGTCGCCGCGAACTTCGAGATCGGGGTGATCATGTCGACGTGCGGCAGGTCCTGCAGCGAGCCCATCTTGTGCTGGCTGAGGGCGCCCTGGCCGCCGATGAGCAGCATCGGGCTCTCGGCGCGGTAGGCGTTGGCGATCCCGGTGACGGCGTCGGTGGTGCCGGGGCCGGCGGTGACCACCGCGCAGCCGGGCTTGCCGGTGATCCGGGCGTAGCCGTCCGCGGCGTGCGCGGCCACCTGCTCGTGCCGGACGTCGATGATGTCGATGCCCTCGTCGGCGCAGCCGTCGTAGATGTCGATGATGTGTCCGCCGCAGAGGGTGAAGACCACGTCGACGCCTTCGGCCTTCAGTGCCTTGGCGACCAGGTGGCCGCCGGAGATCGAGGTGTCCTCGCCGGTTCCGTTGCTCATGGCAGGTGCGTCTCCTCGCTCATCGCGCTGCTCACCGGTGCGGTCCGGTGCCGGTCGGTGCTTGTTCGGCGCTGTTCGGTTCCACTCAGCGCTGTCTGTCGAATACTGCATACAGTATGGGCCTTCATTGCTACCTCAGCCCCGCCCGGGTGTCCAGACCCCCGGAGCCGACTCAGGGGCTGTCCGGCATGCAGACGGCCGGCGCGCGCCGACGACCAAGGAAGGGACGGGCGCGGGCCTCACCCGAGCGCGGCGCCCCGCGGGGCGGGGGTTCAAGCGGGCGGCGACGGCAGCGGCGGGGGCGGGGCGGAGGCGGTCGCCCGGGCGCGGCGCCCCACAGAGCGAAGCTTCAGACCAGCGGCGAGGGCAGGAGGGGGACCGGCCGGTCGGTCGGGCGCGGCGCCCCACGGGGCGAAGGTTCAGACCAGCGGCGACGGCGGAGGAAGGGGCGGGGTCGGGCGCTCCAGCCTGGTGCGGCGTCTCACGGGGCGGGGGTCAGGCGGGCAGCGAAGGCGGGCAGGGGCACCGGCTGGTCGGTTGGGCGCGACGTCTCGCGGAGCGGAGGTTCAGGCGGGCGGTGAGAGCGAGAGGGCGTGCCGGCTGGTCGGTCGGGTGCGGCGCCCCACGAGGCGGGGGGCTCAAGCGGGTCGGGGGTCGGGGGCGCCGTGCCCGCGTCGCCCCGGCGGCGTTGCCAGCCGCCCTTGAAACCGCTACCCGCCCCTGAACTGGGTAAATACGTAGGGTGATGGCGGGGTGGGGTGCCCTGCGCACCGCGAGAGCACCCCGGTGATTCCCGGGCGCGCATCCTGGGTCGGATCGGGCCTCTGAGGGCCTGATTCGCCCTGATCGGGCCGGTGTTCGGGGGTTCGAGCCGCCCGGAAGGCCGGGAAGCGGGGGGCCGGAACCCGGGCGGGGGCGGCGTGGGGGCGAGATGTCGTATTTGCCCTGCCGAGAGGAGCTGTATTTGTCACTCTGGGTAATTAGTGAGGGGGCGAAGGGGGCTTCGGGGCTTACTACTCGCTGGTAGATGTAATCGGGGTGCTCTCGAGGTGTGCAGGGCGCCCCCCGCCTCCGCCCGATCCCCGCCGCAAACCCGGCATAGGGGATAAGGTCACCCCCGGCGGGGGCACGTGCCGTGCCGGGCCGGTGAACGCGGCGCCCCGCCCCCTCCCGCCCTCGCCGCCCGCTTGAACCCCCGCCCGGTGAGGCGCCGCGCTCGAGTGACCCCCGCCCCCCGCCCCTGCCTGCGCCGTCGCCGCCCGTTTGGACCTTCGCTCTGCGGGGTGCTGCACCCGACCGACCGGCCGGTGCCCCTCCCCGCCCTCGCCGCCCGCTTGGACCTTCGCCCTGTGGGGCGCCGCGCCCGGGCGATCGCCTCCGCTTCGCTCCTTCCGTCGCCGCCTGTATGAACCTCAACCCAGTGAGGCGCCGCGCTCGGTTGGGGCACCCGCCTCGCCCCACCTCACTCCACCCCGCCCCTTCCACCGCCCTCCCCGCGCGGACTCGGCTGCATGCCCAGCGGTCTTCTCAAGAGGAGGGGAGCGGCAGTGTGCGGGCCGGCAGCGGGCGGCGCAGCCGGAGCGCCGCCAGTGCGGCGCTCCCCGCCGCCGCGCCGGCCGCCGCCGGTGCCGTCACCGCCCAGATGGCCGGGGCCAGGAGGAGCAGGACCAGCGCCCCGCCCACGCCGATCAGCCCGCCCAGCCCCTTGGCGCTGTAGACCAGCCCCTGGATGCGCGCGGAATCGCGCACCCCGAAGAAGTCCACCGCCAGCTCCCGGGTGAGCGGGTAGCACGAGCCGCCGCCGATCCCGGCCGCGGCGGCGAAGCAGATGAGCGCCGGCGCCGCCCCGGTCGCCACCGCCGCGGCCAGTCCGGCGTGCGCCACCGCCCCGCAGGCCAGCGCGGCCGTCAGCACGGTGCGGCGCTCGCCCTGCTCGGCCCTGCGCCCGGCGGCGATCCGCCCCAGGCCGCTTCCGGCGATCACCGCGACGGCCGCAGCGGCGACCGCCCAGGGCGGGAACCCGGCCCGGGTCAGCAGCAGCGGCAGCACCGCGGCGTCGAACAGCGCCGCCGCCCCGGAGGCGGCGACCACCAGGTGCAGCCGGGGCAGCGCCCCGCTGTGCCAGGCCTCGGCGGGGGAGTGGTCGCGCGAGGCGGGCGGCGCGGCGCGGGGGCGCAGCGCCCAGCCGCGCGGGTCGGTCTCCGGCGGCCACCAGTGCGGCGGCGGCTCGGCCAGGCGGAACCCGCAGGCGATGCCGACTACGCCGACCAGGGCCGCCAGCGCCAGTGCAGCGGGGGCGAGCGCCTCCGGCGGCGGCCCCAGCCCGGTCGCCGCGACCAGCGGGACCGAGCCGAGCGCGAACGCGGCGCCGGTGAACGCGGTGTGCAGCGCGGGCCGCTCGGGGTACCAGGCCGCGGCCAGATGAACGCAGGAGTGGTAGACCAGCCCGGCTCCGGCTCCGCCGAGCAGGCCGTGGCCGAGCACCGCCCAGAGCGGATCGGCCGCGACGGCCAGCGAGACCGGGCCCGCCGCGGCCAGGACCGAGCCGAGCGGGACGGCCAGGGCGGGCGGCAGGGCGCCGCGCTCGCGGAGCCGCGCCACCGGGGCCGCCGAGAAGGCCTGGACCAGCGCCCACACCGCGAACGGGAGCAGCGCCTGGACCGGGCTCCAGCCGTGCGCGGCGATGAGCAGCGGGACGGCCGCCCCGTAGCCGAACTGCAGCACGCCCACGGCGGCCAGCGCCAGCGCGGCACGGCCCAGCAGGTGCGAGCGGTCCCGCCCGGTGAGCGCGCGGGCGCTCGGCCCGACGGCGTAGCGCCGCCCGGACCAGTCCCGGCACTCGCCCGCCGGCGGTGCGTAGGGCGAGGCGAACACGCCGCCCGGCGCGGACCGGGCCGGCGGGTCGGGCGGGCGGTGTGCGGTGGTCACGGCCGATCACCTCCGGGGATCCGGAAAAACTGCATACAGTATCCATAGAGTAGTCGGATCTGCCCAGGGGGTCGGCGGGAATCCGGCGGCCGTTCGCCCGCGGCGGTGCGGAGGGGCGCCGTGCCGCAGCCCTCGGGGTGCCGGGCGCCTGGAGGCGGGCGGCTCCTCGCCCGCCCTGCTCTCTCCCTTGAGCGGTTCGGGACGGTGCGTCGGCGCCCTCGGCCGCCCGCCGGGGGGTGTCGGGGCGGACGGATTTTCGGCCGCGCCCGGGAGGGGGTGCGGATCCGGTGGCGGCGGTTCCTCGCAGCTGGGGCGGTGTCGGGCGAGTGGAAAAGGCGGCGGAGCGGGGCCGGGACCGGAAAGGGAATCCGAACCGGAATATTGAATACTGCATACAATCTCGCTATGACTGTTCCGAGGGGGCTTACCAGACCCGAGGAGGGCCGGTGGATCTCTACGAACACGAGGCGAAGCAGCTCTTCGGCGAGCACGGTGTGCCGCTCGCCGAGCGGCAGCTCGCCCGGACCCCGGAGCAGGCCGTGCTCAGCGCGGCCCGGCTCGGCGGCCGCGTCGCCGTCAAAGCCCAGGTCAAGGCCGGCGGCCGCGGCAAGGCCGGCGGTGTGAAGGTCGCCGCGGACCCGGAAGAGGCCGGTCGGCACGCCGAGCGGATCCTGGGCATGGACATCAAGGGCCACACCGTGCGGAGCGTGCTCGTCGAGCAGGCGACCGACATCGCCGAGGAGTACTACTTCTCAGTGCTGCTGGACCGCGCCGAGCGGTCCTTCCTGGCGATCTGCTCCGCCGAGGGCGGAGTGGACATCGAGCAGGTCGCCGCAGAGCGCCCCGGAGCGGTGGTGCGCGCCCCCGTCCCGGTCCGCACCGGGCTGGACGCCGCCACCGCCGAGCGGATCTGCGCCGAGGCCGGGCTGCCCGAGGAGGTCCGCGCCCCGGCGGCCTCCACCATGCGGCGGCTGTGGGAGGTCGCGGTCCAGGAGGACGCCACCCTGGTCGAGGTGAACCCGCTGGTGCGCACCTCCGACGGGCGGATCCTGGCACTGGACGGCAAGGTCACCCTGGACGACGGCGCCGGGTTCCGGCACCCGGAGCGCACCCCCTTCCACAACGGCGACGGCGGAGGCGGGCGCGAAGAGGCGGCCCGGGCCAAGGGCCTGAACTACGTCAAGCTCGACGGTCAGGTCGGCATCATCGGCAACGGCGCGGGCCTG
>NZ_ANBB01000084.1 GCF_000341105.1 Nocardiopsis potens DSM 45234 | reverse complement strand
CCGCCCCGTTCCTACTTTCGCCGTCGCCGCTCGTCTTGACCTTCGCTCTGCGGGGTGCCGCGCCGGACCGACCGGCCGGCTCCCACCGCTGCCTTCGCCGCTTGCTTGGACCTTCACTCCGTGGGGCGCCGCGCTCGACCGATCGGCCGGCCGGTCCCTCTCCTGTCCTCTCCTCTGGTGTGCGGTGTTGCAGATGTGGCAACGGACACTGGGGACCACCGGCGTGGAGACGGCGACAGCGCCGAGATCATCGGGGCAGACAGGAGTCAGGCCTGGTCCGGTTCCCGGGTTCGGTGCAGCAGGATCTTCTCGCAGGTCACGGTGAGGCCGGCGCCGTCGCGGCCGAAGGAGAAGTCCAGTCGGAGCCGGTCCTCGTCGTGTTCGGAGCGGAGGTCGGAGACGTCGGCGCCCTCCCAAGGGGCGCCGTCCTCGTCGAAGAAGCTGGCGTCGGTGACGCCCTCCAGGACCAGGGTGTAGACGGTCGCGGGGGCCGCTCCGGGCGGGGTGCGCAGGGCGAGGGTGACGCTGTGCGCCGGGACGTCGATCCACGTCCCGGTGAGCGAGCACCCCTTCAGGGAGTCGAGAGCCGACATGAGCACCCCTCCGTGCCGTGGCCAGGGCTCCTCGGGTACGGCCTGCCCCGAACGTCCGGTCTCCACACGGTCCCGGCCGCTTCCGGGCGGGCCCTCGGGCGGGCCCCCGGGAAAGGTATTCGATCGGAGCCCCTCGCGCCTCCGCGGCGCCGGGCGGAACCCGGGCCCCGGACGGTCCGAAACGCGGCCGCCC
>NZ_ANBB01000083.1 GCF_000341105.1 Nocardiopsis potens DSM 45234 | reverse complement strand
CCCCCCCGCCTCGCCCGGCCCGCACCGGCCGCCTGCCCCGCCCGTCCCGCCCACCCGCCCCGGCCTGGAGTACCGTTGTCGACCGTGACCGAGCTGCAGAGCGGCCGCCGCGGCGAGGATCCCGCGGGCGGCCCGCACATCGTCGTCGTCGGCGCCGCGATCCTGCGCGGCGGAGCACTGCTCGCCGCGCAGCGGGCCGCGCCCGCGAGCCTGCGCGGGCGCTGGGAGCTGCCCGGGGGCAAGGTGGACCCGGGCGAGTCCGACACCGAGGCGCTGGTCCGCGAGTGCCGGGAGGAGCTGGGCGTGCCGGTCCGCCCGCTGCGCCGGATCGGGGGAGAGGAACCCCTCCCGCCGCGCGGCGACGGAACCACCGCCGTGCTCCGGGTGTGGGCCGCCGAGCTGGTCGAGGGCGAACCCCGGGCGGTGGAGCACCTCGCGCTGCGCTGGCTGCGCGCCGGCGAGCTGGACGGCGTCGACTGGCTCCCCGCCGACCTGCCGTTCCTGGAGGCGGTCCGTCCCTTCCTGCGCTGATCTCCGGCGTTGATCCCGGTGTCGCCGCCGTCTCAACGCGGGTCGAGGCGGCGACAGGGCCGGGATCAGTGCCCTGCGGGGGTCAGGCCCGGCCTTCGGCCGCGGCGGAGAGGTCTTCGACGACCTCGTCCATCGCCCATGGGATGGACAGCGGGCCGGGCGAGGTGATCGCCATCGTCAGGGCGGTGTCGTCGTAGCCGATGTAGCCGCCCTCGCGGACCGCGTCGACCTTCCGGAACACCTCGCTCTGCTCCAGCTTCTCCCGCTCCTCGGGACTGCCCGCCCACATCACCAGCACCTCGGCGTCGATCCGCTCGGCGTGCTCCCGGCTGAGCCGGGCGGAGAACGCGCCGGGCTCGGGCTCCAGGTCGCCGATGAACGGCGCCGGTTCGAGGCCGACCTGCTCCAGCAGCTCGTAGCGGGCGTCGCCCTCGACGGAGAAGCCGAAGTCGCCGGTGCCGGGCTCCTGCCGGCCGGTGGCGAAGGTGGCCCCCTGGAGCTCGGGGTGCGCTTCGGCGAGGCCGGCCAGGTAGTCGTCGACGCCGTCCACGACCCGCTGCGCGTCGTCCTCCCGGCCGATCGCCCGACCGACGGTCAGCGCCTCCTCCTGCCACGGCGTCATCCACGGCTCGTCCAGGTAGGCGACGGTCGGCGCGATCGCGGAGAGCTGCTCGTACTCGTCCTCCTCGATGCCGGTCTGCACGGCCAGGATGAGGTCGGGCTCCAGCGCGGCGATCTCCTCGGCGGGGACGCCGTCGTCGGTGTCGAGCAGGGCCGGCTCCTCCGCGCCGAGCTCCTCGATCTTCTCGCTGTTCCACGGCAGCCGGCCCTCGTCGTCGCCGGCGAAGGTGGAGGCGGCCATGCCGACCGGGACGACGCCCAGTTCGAGCAGGGTGGCCTCGCTGGTCCAGCCGAGGGTGACGATGCGCTCCGGCTCGCCGGTGATCTCGGTGGAGCCGTAGGCGTGCTCGATGGCGACCGGGGGCCGGCCGCCGTCCGCGCCGGCCTCGGGGCCGCCCGCACCGGAGGTGCAGGCGGCGGTGGCGAGCAGGGCGAGCGCGGCGGCGGGGGCGAGCGGTGCGGTGCGGCGCTGGCGGGCGGCGCGCGGGGACGGGGCGGGGGGCATGGGGGGCTCCTGTGGCCAGGGAGAGGGGGAGCGGTGCGGCGCCGGGGGCTCGGGGCCGCACCGCCGGTCCGGGGTCAGGCCTCGCCCTCCACGGCCTCGGCCAGGTCGTCGACGAGGCGGTCGGACACCCACGGGATGGTCAGCGGGTTGGGCGAGGAGATCGCCATCGCCTCGGCCGGGTCGTCGTAGCCGACGTAGCGTCCGTCGGCGACGGCGCCGATCTCGCCGAAGACGTCGCTCTTCTCCAGCTTCTCCCGCTCCTCGGGGGTGGAGTGCCACATCAGCAGGACGTCGGTGTCGACCCGGTCGGCGTGCTCCCGGCTGAGCGGCGCGAAGAAGGCGCCCTCGTCGGCCTCCAGTTCGTCGATGAACGGCGCCCGGGTGAAGCCCAGCTCCTCCAGGAGGGCGGCTCGGGCGTCGCCCTCCAGGTAGAAGCCGAAGTCGGTGCTGTTGGGCACGACGGTGGCCGCGGCGACGGTGGTCCCCTCGAACTCGGGGTGCTCGGCGGCGAGGTCGGCGATGTGCCCCTCGGTCTCGTCGACGACCTTCTGCGCGTCGTCCTCCCGGCCCAGCGCCTTGCCGATGGCGAGGGTGGCGTCCTGCCACGGCGTCTTCCACGGCTCGTCGAGGTAGGGGATGGTCGGCGCGACCGCGGAGAGCTGCTCGTACTCCTTCTCCTCCAGCCCGGACTGGAGGCCCAGGATGAGGTCGGGCTCCAGCGCGGCGATGTCCTCGACCGGCATGCCGTCGTCGGTGTTGAACAGCTCGGGCTTGTCCTCGCCGAGCTCGTCCAGCTTCTCCAGGTCCCAGGGGAGGTACCCGTCCTCGTCCCCGGCGTAGGTGGAGGCGGCCATGCCGACCGGGACGACGCCCAGTTCGAGCAGGGTGGCCTCGTCGGACCAGCCGATGGTGACGACCCGCTTCGGCTCGGCGGTGATCTCGGTGGAGCCGAAGGCGTGCTCGACGGTCACCGCGGACCAGTCGCCGTCGGACTCGGCGGCGGGCGCGCCCGCCCCGGAGGAGCAGGCCGTGGTGGCGAACACGGCCGCTGAGGCGAGCAGGGCGAGGCCGGTGAGGCGGCGCGGTGTCAGGCGGCGCGGCGAGGTAGTCATGCGGACCCCTGGAGGTGGTCGGGCGGCCCAGGGGCGGGGCTCGGGCCGCGTCGGTACGGAGCAGGGCCGGGCGCCCGGACGCGGCGTCGCGGCCGGGGCGCACAAGGTAAGGCCCACCTTGCTAAGGCGCGCCTATCCTAAGTCCATATTGTGGTGACTTGTCCAGTCGGAGTGACGGACGTCGCCTGTCGTCCACCCCCTGTTCAGGGCCCCGAGAAAGCCGTGACCTGGCCGTTTCCCTCGCTATCCGGTACAAGCGCATAAACTTGTGCACGGCCGCGGGTGTCGCGGTTCTTCCCAGCAGATGAGATCGAGACCTTTCGCATGTCCAGCGCCACTACCGCCGAGGGCTCCGCACGCCGCGCCGACCTCCGCAACGTCGCCATCGTCGCGCACGTCGACCACGGCAAGACCACGCTCGTCGACGCCATGCTGTGGCAGTCCGGGGCGTTCCGCGAGAACCAGGACGTCGATGACCGCGTCATGGACTCCAACGACCTGGAGCGCGAGAAGGGCATCACCATTCTCGCCAAGAACACCGCGGTCCACTACACCTCGCCGGAGGGCGAGGAAGTCGTCATCAACATCATCGACACCCCCGGCCACGCCGACTTCGGCGGCGAGGTCGAGCGCGGGCTGTCCATGGTGGACGGCGTCGTCCTGCTGGTCGACGCCAGTGAGGGCCCGCTCCCGCAGACCCGCTTCGTGCTGCGCAAGGCCCTGCAGGCCAAGCTGCCGGTGATCCTGTGCATCAACAAGGTGGACCGGCCGGACAGCCGGATCGCCGAGGTGGTCGACGACACCTACGAGCTCTTCATGGACCTGGGGGCCGACGACTCCCAGATCGACTTCCCGATCGTCTACGCCTGCGCCCGCGACGGCCGCGCCTCGCTGGAGCGCCCGGCCGACGGCGAGGTGCCGGAGAACGACGACCTCACCCCGTTCTTCCGCACCATCCTGGACACCGTCCCGGCGCCGGAGTACACCCCGGGGGCGCCGCTGCAGGCGCACGTCACCAACCTGGACGCCTCGCCGTTCCTCGGCCGTCTCGCGCTGTGCCGGGTGCGCCAGGGCGAGATCCGCAAGGGCCAGCAGGTCGCCTGGATCCGCACCGACGGCAGCACCCAGCAGGTGAAGGTCACCGAGCTGCTGATGACCGAGGCGCTGGAGCGCAAGCCCGCCGAGCAGGCCGGGCCGGGCGACATCATCGCCATCGCGGGCATTCCGGAGATCATGATCGGCGAGACGCTGGCCGACCCCGCGGACCCGCTCGCGCTCCCGCTCATCACCGTGGACGAGCCGGCCATCTCGATGACCATCGGCACCAACACCTCGCCGCTGGTCGGCAGGGTCAAGGGCGCCAAGGTCACCGCCCGCCTGGTCAAGGACCGGCTGGACCGGGAGCTGGTCGGCAACGTCAGCCTGCGGGTGCTGCCCACCGAGCGGCCGGACGCCTGGGAGGTGCAGGGCCGCGGCGAGCTGGCGCTGGCCATCCTGGTCGAGCAGATGCGCCGCGAGGGCTACGAGCTGACCGTCGGCAAGCCGCAGGTGGTCACCCGTGAGATCGACGGCAAGGTGCACGAGCCGGTCGAGCGGCTCACCGTGGACGCCCCCGAGGAGTACCTGGGCGCCATCACCCAGCTGCTCAGCGTCCGCAAGGGCCGGATGGAGCAGATGAGCAACCACGGCACCGGCTGGGTCCGGATGGACTGGCTGGTCCCGTCCCGCGGCCTGATCGGGTTCCGCACCGAGTTCCTCACCGAGACCCGCGGCACCGGCATCGCCCACCACGTCTTCGAGGGCTTCGAGCCGTGGTTCGGCGAGCTGCGCACTCGCCCCAACGGTTCGCTGGTGGCCGACCGGGCCGGGGTGGCCGTCGCCTTCGCCATGTTCAACCTGCAGGAGCGCGGCGTGCTCTTCGTCGAGCCCACCACCGAGGTGTACGAGGGCATGATCGTCGGCGAGAACTCCCGCTCCGACGACATGGACGTCAACATCACCAAGGAGAAGAAGCTCACCAACATGCGCTCCTCCACCGGCGACGAGCTGGTCCGCCTGGTGCCGCCGCGCAAGCTCTCCCTGGAGCAGGCGCTGGAGTTCTGCCGCGAGGACGAGTGCGTGGAGGTCACCCCGGAGGCGGTGCGCATCCGCAAGGTCATCCTGGACCAGAAGGAGCGCGGCCGGATCGCCGCGCACAAGAAGCGCAGCTCCAACTGACGCACGGCCGGCCCGGACCGGCCCCATCGGGCCCCGGGGCCCCGCTCCCCCTTCCCACCGATCCGGAGGGCAGGGGGGCGGGCCCCGGGGCCCGCCGCCGTTCGGGGCGGGCGCGGTGCCCCGGCGCAGGGCGGTCCCGCCCCTCGCGCGTCCGGGGCGCCCGCCGGCCGCCGCGGGCGCCGGGAGGGCTCAGCCGGCGTCCGGGCGCGGAGTGAGGCGGAACACCCGGGGCTCGCGGCCCGCGCGCGAGGCGTAGGAGTCGTAGGGCCACATCGCGTTCAGCGCCCCCCACACCTCCGCCTTCTCCTCGGGGGAGAGCAGCGCCCCGGTCACCGGGATCTCCCTGCCCTTGTAGTTCACCGAGGCCTCGGGGCAGGCCAGCAGGTTGTGCGTCCAGGCCGGGTGGTTCTCCCGGCCGAAGTTGCTCCCGACCACCAGGAAGGAGCGCGGCGTCCGGTCCCGCTCCGGCAGGCAGGCCACCGGGGCCCGGCGCGGCGCGCCGCTCTTCCGCCCGCGCGTGGTCAGCATCAGACTGGGCACGGCCCAGCGGGCGAGCTGCACCCGGCCGCCGGTCAGCCGGTACAGCAGCCGGTCGGCCGGGGGGAACACCTTGGGCGCGATCCGGGCGAACAGCCGGCTCGCGGCGGCCTTCTGCGCCGCGGGCAGCAGCACCCCGGCGACCGCGCGTCCGGGGCGCCGCGCACCGGGCGGCGGGGTCGGTGAGGAGGACACCGGGACTCCCTTCGTCGTTCTGCCGCGGCCCGGCCGCCGTCGCGCTCGGGCCGCACCTAGAACCTAGCGGTCGCTTGGTTGTTCGGGAAGGGTTCCGCGGGCCCCGGTGGAGCAGGCATTTCGGGAGGAAAGCGGGAAGAAGGGCGGCGCACGGGAGTCCAGGTCAGGCCACGCCGCAGGAAAACGCGCCAACGCATGGCTTTCCCGGGGCACCGACCCTAGCCTGAATGCCAGGGCTCCGAACCGCTCTCCCGGTGCGGGGCCGCGGCCCCTCGTCTCCGGAGGACCAGCGCATGTCAGCACCGCACGCCGTCGTGGTCGGGGGCGGCATCGGCGGCCTGGCCGCCGCGGTCGCCCTGACCAGGGCCGGGTGCGAGGTGAGCCTGTTCGAGAAGGCCCCGCTTCTGGACCCGGTCGGCGCAGGGCTGGCGCTCGCCCCCAACGCGCTGCGCGCCCTGGACGCCCTGGACGCCGGGGAGGAGGTCCGCAAGCGGTCGGCGCCGCACGGCATCGCCGCGATCCGCCGCCGGGACGGCCGCTGGCTGGTGCGCACCGGGCCGCACGAGACCCAGCAGCGCTTCGGCGACGCGGTCTGCGTGCTCCGCTACGCCGACCTGTGCGACGTGCTGCTGCAGCGGCTGCCCTCGGGCACCCTGCACACCGGCTCCGCGGTCACCGCGGTGGAGGCCGGCACCACCCGCCAGCTGGCCCGGGTCTCCACCGAGACCGGCGACCTCAGCGCCGACCTGGTGGTGGTCGCCGACGGCGCGCGTTCCGCGATCCGCTCCGAGCTCTTCCTGGAGCACCCGGGCGCGGTCTACGCGGGCTTCGCCTGCTGGCGGGCGATCGTCCCGTGGGACCAGGCCGACCCGCTCGACTTCGGGGAGACCTGGGGCAAGGGCGGCGTCGCCGGGGTCCTTCCGCTCAGCGGCGACGAGGTGTACTGCTACGCCACCGCGAACGTCCCGGCCGGCGAGTCCGCCCCGGACGAGCGCGCGGCGCTGGTCGACCGGCTGGTCGACTGGCACGAGCCGCTCGCCGACCTGTTCGCCGCCGCCCGCCCGGAGGCGGTGGTCCGCAGCGACGCCTGGCACATCGACACCCCGCTGCCCGCCTACCACAAGGGCCGGGTGGCGATCCTGGGCGACGCGGCGCACGCCATGACGCCCAACCTCGCCCAGGGCGCCGGCCAGGCGATCGAGGACGCGGTGGTGCTGGCCCACCACGCGGGCGGCTCGATGGCCTACGTGACCACCGCGGTGCAGTCCTACAGCGCGGCCCGGGTGGGGCGCACCACGGCCCTGGTGCAGCGCTCCGCGCAGCTGGCCGAGGCGGTGCAGAACGACTCCCCGGTACTGGCCGGGCTCCGGGACACAGCCGCCGGCCTGGTCGGCAAGGTCGCCCCCTGGCAGCTGGCCCGCTACACCCGCCCGGTCGACGACTGGCGCCCCCCGGTCGCCTCCTGAGGCCGCTGATCGGGCGGTGATCTCGGTGCTCCGGCCCTGTCGCCCCTGTCAACCCCTGTCAGGGCGGGTGGTTCCCAGTGTCTGCTGCCGCATCTGCAACACCGCCCACCAGAGGAGAGGACAGGAGGGGGATCGGCCGGTCGGTCCGGCGCGGCGCCTCACGGGGTGGGGGTTCAGGCGGGCAGCGAGGGCGGGTGGGCGTGCCGGCTGGTCGGTCGGGTGCGGCGCCTCACGGGGTGGGGGTTCAGGCGGGCAGCGAGGGCGGGTGGGCGTGCCGGCTGGTCGGTCGGGTGCGGCGCTCCACGGGGTGGGGGTTCAGGCGGGCAGCGAGGGCCGGTGGGGGACCGGCTGGTCGGTCCGGCGCGGCGCCCCACGGAGTGAAGGTTCAAGCAGGCGGCGACGGTGAAGGTAGGGCTGGGGCGGAGGTGATCGCCCGAGCGCGGCGTCTCGCGGAGTGCAGGTTCAAGCGGGCGGCGACGGCGGGAGGGCGTGCCGGCCGGTCGGTCGGGCGCGGCGTCTCGCGTGGCCGGGGTTCAAGCAGGCGACGGCAACGGTGGGGGCGGGGCGAAGGTGGTCGCCCGGGTGCGGCGCCTCACGTGGCGGGGTTCAAGCGGGCGGCGGGGGCGGGAGGGGGCCGGGCGCCGCGTTCACCGGCCCGGCCCGCACCCACCAGGGTGGCCATATCCCCTATGCCCGGTTTCCAGCAGGGATCGGGCGAGGGCAGGGGCGCCCTGCGCACCCCGGCAGCACCCCGATTACATCTACCAGCGAGTAGTAACCCCTGAGGCCCCCACCGCCCTCTCCCCGGTTACCCAGAGTGGCCAAGGTGGGTCCTCTCGGCAGGGCAAAAGCGACATCCCGCCCCCGCCCCTGCCCTCCCCGGGTTCCGGCCCCCTGCACCCCGGCCTTGCGGGCGGCACGAACCCTCCATCACCGGCGCGAACAAGGCGATCCGGGCCTCCCGGGGGCCGATCCGGGCCGGGATGCGCGCCCGGGAATCACCGGGGTGCTCTCGCGGTGCGCAGGGCGCCCCACCCGACCTTCACTGTGCGTGTTCGCCCAGGTCAGGGAGGGGTAGCGGTTTCAAGGGCGGTCGGCCTCGGCGCCCGGGCGACGCGGGAACGGCGAACCCGCCGCCCCGGCTCACCCCGACCGCCCCACCCGCTCTGCCGCGCCCGACCGACCAGCCGGCACGCCCACCCGCCCTCGCTGCCAGCCTGAACCCCCGCCCCGTGGGGCCCGACACTCGGGCGACCGCCTGCGCCCCGCCCTACCGCTGCCGTCGCCGCTGGCTTGACCCCTCGCTCCCTGGGGCGCACGCCCGGGCGACCGCCTGCGCCCCGCCCCTGCCGCTGCTGTTGCTGCCGGTTTGAGCCTTCGCTTCGCGGGGCGCCGCGCCGGACCGACCGGCCGGTGCCCCTGCCTGCCGTCGCTGCCGGCCTGAACCGTCACCCCGTGGGGCGCCGCGCCCGGGCGACCGCCTCCGCCCTGCCCCTACCGCCGCCGTCGCTGCCCGCTTGAACCTTCACCCCGTGGGGCGCCGCGCTCGGGCGGCCGCCTCCGCCCCGCCCCTCCCCGAGTTCCTCGTTTTCCTCGTTGCTCATTGCTCGCCGCAACGGTCACTTGACGACGAGCGCGTCGGCAGGGCCGGAGTGCCGAGATCACTGGGGGAGGGGCGGTAGCAGGGCGTTCAGCAGTTCCGCGGCGCCGGTGTGCAGGTCGTCCAGGGTGGGCGGGGCGGCGGTGCCGGCGCCGGCCACCGAGTCCAGGACCATCCCCTCGCACCAGGCGATGAGCGACCGGGTGTGCCGCTCGGGGGCCGGTGAGCCGAGGCCGCGCAGGGTCGCCTCCGCCGTGTCGCGGAACCGGGCGCCGGCCCGGTCGTAGATGCGGCGCAGCTCGGGGCGGCGGGACGCCTCCAGTGCCAGCTCGAAGCGGGCCAGGGTCCGCTCGGCCGAGGTGTGCACCGAGGTGTGCACGAACTCGGCGAGCAGCCGGGCCGCCTCGGTCCGGGTGGGCGGCGCATCGGCGAAGAACGCGGTCAGGGCCTGCTGCTCCTCGGCCGCCATGTGCTCCAGGGTGATCTCCAGCAGCCGGGCGCGGGTGCGCGCGTGGTAGGAGGTCGAGCCGTCCGGCAGCCCGGCCGCCCGGTCCACGGCGCGGTGCGTCAGGCCGCGCAGCCCCTCCCGCGCGATGACCCGCACCGCGGTCCGGGCGATCAGTTCGACGCGCTCGCGCCCCCGTCCGCTCTCCGCCAACCCTGCCCCCTCCATTGAAGCTCTACGGATGTAGAGTACATTCTCTACAGCTGTAGAGGAGGGTGGAGATGACCGGAACAGAACACACCGTGGTGATCGGCGCGGGCATCGGCGGACTGGCCGCCGCGGCGGCGCTGGCCCGGACCGGGCGGCGGGTCACGGTACTGGAGCGGGCCCCGGAGATCCGGCCGGTCGGCGCGGGCCTGGGCGTGGCGCCCAACGCGCTGCGCGGCCTGGACCTGCTGGGCATCGGCGACGCCGTGCGCGCGCTGGCCCTGGAGGGGAGCGGCGGGATCCGGCGGGCCGACGGCCGCTGGATGATCCGCTTCGACATGGACCTGGTCCGCCGCCGCTTCGGCGACCCCCTGGTGGTGCTGCGCCGCTCCGACCTGGTGGACCTGCTGCTGACGGCCCTCCCGGAGGGGGCGCTGCGCACCGGCGCCGAGGTGGCCTCGGTCGACCCGGGCGGCGGCCGCCGCCCGGCCGCGGTGCGGCTGCGCGGCGGCGAGGAGATCGAGGCCGACCTGGTGGTCGCGGCGGACGGCATCCGCTCGGCGGCGCGGCGGGTGCTCTTCCCGGAGCACCCCGGCACCGCCTACTCGGGGTTCACCTGCTGGCGGATGATCTCCCGGCCGGGCCCGGACGCACGGCCGGCGCCCGCCGAGGTCTGGGGGCGCGGGCAGGGCGCCGGAGTGCTGCCGCTCAAGGACGGCTCGGTCTACGCCTACTTCATGCACCCGGCGGCGGAGGGCGACCGGGGGCCGGCCGGGGAGCGCGCCGAGGTGGAGCGGCTCTTCGGCGGCTGGTACGCGCCGGTGCCCGAGATCATCGCGGCCGCCCCGGAGGACGCGGTCATCCGCGGCGACCTGTACCGGCTGGCCGCGCCGCTGCCGGCCTATCACCGCGGTCGGATCGCGCTGCTCGGCGACGCGGCCCACGCCATGCTGCCCAACCTGGGGCAGGGGGCGTGCCAGGCGATCGAGGACGCGATCGAGCTCGCGCACGCCGTCGGCGCCCCGGGCGGCCCCGCGCACCGGGTCCCGGACGGCCTGGCCCGCTACAGCGCGGCGCGGGCGCCCCGGGCCAACGGGATCGCCGCCGCCTCCGACACCGCCGCCCGGACGATGTGCATGGCCGCCCGTCCGGCGGCGCTCCGCGACACCGCGCTGACCGCGATCGGCCGGGCCGCACCCGGGATCTTCTACCGCAACTTCGACCGCACCTTCGGCTGGACCCCTCCCGGCCCGCCGCCCAAGGGCCTGAAGGGGGACGCCTCACGGCGCTGAGACGGCGCCCACCCGTCGCCCACCACCACCCTCAACGGAGCCCCTGCGGGGCGCGGATTCTTCAGCCGGCCCCGGCCAGGTGGGCCTCGGGTCCGTGCGGCCGGGGTCTGTGCGGTCGGGGTCGGGGCCGGGGCCGGGGCGGCCGGGCGGGCCCCGCCCGGCCGCTTGCGGGTCAGGGGAGGGGCGGGCCGCCGTCGTTCGGGCGGGTGTTGGGCACTCGCGGGGTGTCCGCGTCCCGGCCGCGCAGGCCGATCTTGGAGCCGAGCCAGACCACCGGGTCGTAGCGGCGCCCGGCGACGCGCTCCTTGAGCGGGATGAGGGCGTTGTCGGTGATCTTGATGCCCTCCGGGCAGACCTCGGTGCAGCACTTGGTGATGTTGCAGTAGCCCAGGCCGAACTCGTCCTGGGCGATCATCCGGCGGTCCGCGGTGTCCTCCGGGTGCATCTCCAGCTCGGCGACGCGCATCAGGAACCGCGGGCCGGAGAAGTGCTCCTTGTTCTCCTCGTGGTCCCGGATGACGTGGCAGACGTTGTTGCACAGGAAGCACTCGATGCACTTGCGGAACTCCTGCGAGCGCTGCACGTCCTCCTGGGCCATCCGGTAGCCCTCCGGGCCGGCGTCCTCCGGAGGCGTGAACGAGGGGATCTCCCGGGCCTTGGCGTAGTTGTACGACACGTCGCACACCAGGTCCCGGATGACCGGGAAGGTGCGCATCGGCGTGACCGTGACGGTCTCGTTCGGCGCGAACGTGTTCATCCGGGTCATGCAGGACAGCCGGGGGCGCCCGTTGATCTCCATCGAGCACGAGCCGCACTTGCCCGCCTTGCAGTTCCACCGCACGGCCAGGTCGGGCGCCTGGGTGGCCTGCAGCCGGTGCAGCACGTCGAGGACCACCTCGCCCTCGTTGACCTCGACCTCGTACTGGGCGAGGTCCCCGTCGCCGCCGCCGCGCCACACGCGGAACGTCCGCTTCGCGCTCATCGCTCCTCCTTCAGGGGGGTGTCGGCGGGGCCGCCGGAGGGCAGCTCCTCCTCGGTCAGGTACTTGGCGAGCTCCTCGCGCTCGAAGAGCTCCAGCAGGTCCGGCCGGGGCGCCTGCAGGGGCTGCCGGCGCAGCCGGGCCCCGCCGCTCCCGGTCAGCGAGGCGACCAGGTTGACCTTGCGCCACTCGGCGGACATGCCCGGGTGGTCGTCGCGGGTGTGCCCGCCCCGGGACTCGGTCCGCTCCAGCGCGGCGCGGGCGATCACCTCCGAGACCAGCAGCATGTTCGGCAGGTCCAGGGCCAGGTGCCAGCCGGGGTTGTAGGCCCGGCCGCCCTCGGCGCGCACCGACGCCACCCGGTCGGCCAGCTTGTCCAGCGCCTCCAGCGCCTGCTCGATCTCCGGGCCGCGCCGGATGATGCCGACCAGGTCGTTCATGGTCTGCTGGAGCTCCTGGTGCAGTGCGTACGGGCCCTCCCCGGTCTCCCGCTCCAGCGGGGCCGAGAGCCGGGCCAGCGCCGCGGCCTCGTCGTCCGGGTCGACCGCGGGCCGGTCGCCGCCGAGCCCGTCCAGGTAGGCGGCCGCGCCCAGCCCGCTGCGCCGACCGAACACCAGCAGGTCGGACAGGGAGTTGCCGCCCAGCCGGTTGGACCCGTGCATGCCGCCGGCCACCTCGCCCGCGGCGAACAGGCCGGGCACCAGCGCGGCGCAGGTGTCGGCGTCCACCTCCACCCCGCCCATCACGTAGTGGCAGGTGGGGCCGACCTCCATCGGCTCGGCGGTGATGTCGACGTCGGCCAGCTCCTTGAACTGGTGGTGCATCGACGGGAGCCGGCGCATGACCTCCTCGGCCGGCAGTCGGCTGGCGATGTCCAGGAACACCCCGCCGTGCGGCGAGCCCCGGCCCTCCTTGACCTCGTTGTTGATCGCGCGGGCCACCTCGTCCCGGGGGAGCAGCTCCGGCGGGCGGCGGTGCCCGGCCGGGTCGGTGTACCAGCCGTCGGCCTCCTCCTCGGTCTCGGCGTACTGCGCGGCGAACACCTCGGGGACGTAGCGGAACATGAACCGCTCGCCCTCGGAGTTGCGCAGCACCCCGCCGTCGCCGCGGACCGACTCGGTGACCAGGATGCCCTTCACCGACGGCGGCCAGACCATCCCGGTGGGGTGGAACTGGACGAACTCCATGTTGAGCAGGGTCGCCCCGGCGCGCAGCGCGAGCGCGTGCCCGTCGCCGGTGTACTCCCAGGAGTTCGAGGTGACCTTGAACGACTTGCCGATGCCGCCGGTGGCCAGCACCACCGCCGGGGCCTCGAAGACCACCGGCTCCCCGGTGGCCCGGGTGTAGCCGGCCGCGCCGGAGATCCGCGGCCCGTCCGGGCCGCCGCGGTCCAGCAGCAGGTCGGTGACGGTGGTCTCGGCGAACACCCGCAGCATCGCCTCGGGGTCGCCCAGCTCGGCGGCGTCGGCCTGCTGCAGCTGCACCACCCGCTGCTGCAGGGTGCGGATGAGCTCCAGCCCGGTGCGGTCGCCGACGTGCGCCAGCCGCGGGTACTCGTGCCCGCCGAAGTTGCGCTGGCTGATCCGCCCGTCGGCGGTGCGGTCGAACAGCGCGCCCCACCGCTCCAGCTCCAGGATCCGCTCCGGGGCCTCCTTGGCGTGCAGCTCGGCCATCCGCGGGTCGTTCATGAACTTCCCGCCGCGCAGCGTGTCGCGGAAGTGCACCTGCCAGGAGTCGGCGTCGTTGACGTTGCCGAGCGCGGCCGCCGCGCCGCCCTCGGCCATCACGGTGTGGGCCTTGCCGAACAGCGACTTGGAGATGACCGCGGTCCGCTTCCCCTGCTGCCGGGCCTCGATCGCGGCGCGCAGCCCGGCCCCGCCGGCGCCGATCACCACCACGTCGTAGCCGTACCGGAGAGTCCGGTTCGTCTCGCTCTTCTCGGACATTCGCCTGACTTTCTGAGGGATCGCTGCGGCCCCGGGGGACGGGGCCGGTCGGTTCCGGCGCCTTGCCGTCGGCGCCGTCGGTTCCGGTTCCGCCGGACCGGTGCCGTCAGTTGAGGAGGCGGAGGTCGGTGAGGACGCCGCCGGCGACGAGGGCGACGTAGAGGTCGGTGAGGACCAGGGAGGCGAGGGTGACCCAGGCGAACAGCATGTGCCGGGTGTTCAGCTTCGACACCGCGGTCCACATCCGGTAGCGGGCCGGGCTCCGGGAGAAGGAGCGCAGCCGGCCGCCGACGACGTGCCGGCAGGAGTGGCAGCTGAGCGTGTAGCACCACAGCAGCACCACGTTGGCGAGGAGGACCAGGTTGCCCACGCCGATCCCGAATCCGCCGTTCTCGCCGTGGAACAGCGCGATCAGCGCGTCATAGGTGTTGAGCAGGGAGATGGCGAGCGCGATGTAGAAGAAGTAGCGGTGCAGGTTCTGCAGGATGAGCGGGAAGCGGGTCTCCCCGGTGTAGCGGCCGTGCGGTTCGCGCACCGCGCACGCGGTGGGGGACTGCCAGAAGGCGCGGTAATAGGCCTTCCGGTAGTAATAGCAGGTGAGCCGGAACAGCAGCAGGAACGGGAGGCTGACCGCCGCGAACGGCAGGAACCAGGGGAAATCCCAGGGCAGCCTGCCGAAGACCGCCGCCTCCTCGAAGCACTGGCCGGCCAGGCAGGGCGAGTAGAACGGCGTCAGGTAGTGGTACTCGGCGACCCAGTAGTGGTCCTGCTGCAGCGCCCTGGCCAGGCCGTAGACGAGGAATGCGGTGAGGCCGAGGACGGTCCACACCGGGCCGGACCACCACCGGTCGGTGCGCAGCGTCCGCTGCGCGATCCGGGCGCGCTTCCATCCGGCGGCCTCGGGCGGGGGAAGTGTCGATGTCATCTCCGCGCAACTCCCTATAGGTCGGTGGAGCCACGCTAGGACGGCGCGATCACGAATTCAGCAAGAATTAACACCGCCATGGGTGTGAAAAAAGCCACTCCCTGGATCTCTTTTGTGAGTCTTTTCCGGAGAATGGTCGAATATGTATTCGTGAGCGTTTTGCGAGTTTTGTTGCCGGATGTTGCGCGTGTGCAGCGAGGGGTTTTCGCTCCGGCTTCGGCCCTCTTTTCGGGAAAGTTATCCGGAAAACGCGCCCCGGGGGCGCGCTTCCGGGTGTGACGTGCGTCCCGCCCGGGGGTCAGGGCAGCGAGGCGGCGATGACCTCCAGGTCCTCGCCGAGCTCCTCGGGGGCCAGGTGGGTCAGGTAGGCGGTGAGGTGCCGGCGGAAGGCGCGGGCGCTCTTGGACGGCTCGACGTCCTTGCGGTGCGCCAGGGCTATGGTGCGCAGCAGCCGGGGCCGGCCCAGCGGGGTGCCGCGCAGCCCGGGGCGGTTCTTCAGCACCATGCTGGGCACCACGGCGATGCCCAGGCCGGCCTCGACGAAGCGGAGCACCGCGTCCATCTCGCCGCCCTCCACCGCCAGTCGGGGCTCGAAGCCGGCCACCCGGCACGCGTTCAGGGTCGCCTCGCGCAGGTCGTAGCCGCGCCGGAACATCACCAGCGGGCGGTCCCGCAGGTCGGTGATGCGCATCGAGGCCCGGGAGGTGGGCGCGGGCCCGTCGGCGGCGCTGACCACCACCAGGTTCTCCCTTAGTATCGGAGTGGTCACGAACGCCGGATCGCTGCTCTGCAGCGGAAGGATGATCAGCGCCAGGTCCAGCTGGCCCTTGCCGAGGGCGCGGATCAGGTCGCGCGAACCGCTCTCCTCCACCCGCAGCTCGATGCCGGGGAAGCGGGAGTGGAACCCGGCCAGCGCGTCGGCGACCAGGCCGCCGCAGAGCGACGGGGTGGCGCCCAGCCGCACCCGCCCCCTGCGCATCCCGGCCAGTTCCGCGATCTCGCGCCGGGCCGTCTCGGCGTCGGTCACCATCCGCTGGGCCAGGGGGAGGAGGGCCTCGCCCGCGGGCGTGAGTGTGATATTCCCCCGGGCCCGGCTGAACAGCGGCGAGCCGAGTTCCGCTTCGAGGGTCCGGATCTGTTTGCTGAGACTGGGCTGGGCGACCTGGCAGAGCTCGGCTGCGCGGGTGAAATGCCGCGTCTCGGCGACCGCGAGGAAGTACGCGAGCTGCTGGAACTGCATGGTCGATAGCCTAAGGCTATGGACACCAGCGGCGCGATGACTTAGACGACATCCTTTATCCCGTCTTAAGGTGACAGGTCGTGGCGAACAGTACCCTGACCAAGCAGCGCTCGGAGGCGCGCAGGTCGTCGGTGGCCCTCAAATCCGCTATGGCGGTCACCGGTGCGATCCTCGTGCTCTTCCTGATAGCGCACATGTACGGAAACCTGAACGTCTTCGCCGGGCAGGAGACGTTCGACAACTACTCGCACCACCTGCGCGAGCTCGGCGAGCCGATGCTCCCGCACGAGGGCTTCCTGTGGATCATGCGCGTGGTGCTCCTCGCGGCGATCCTGATCCACATCTACTCGGCGGCCGTGCTGACCGCCCGGGCCCGCAAGGCGCGCCCGGTGCGCTACGTCAAGCACAAGTCGGTGCAGCAGACCTACGCCTCGCGCACCATGCGCTGGGGCGGCGTGATCATCGCGCTCTACGTGGTCTTCCACATCCTGCACCTGACCACCAACACCATCGCGCCGGGCGGCAAGTCCGACAGCCCCTACGAGCGGCTGGTCAACGGCTTCGCGCCGGAGTACTGGTACGTGACGCTGATCTACGTCGCCGCGGTCGTCCTGGTCGGGATGCACGTGCGGCACGGGATCTGGAGCGCGTGCGCGACGCTGGGCCTCAACCGCGAGGGGCGCCGGCGGACGATCAACGCCATCGCGATCGCCATCGCGGCCGTCATCACGGTGGGCTTCCTGCTGCCGCCGTTCTCCGTTCTCCTCGGGCTGGTGGGATAAATGACCGAGCTCTACACCGAGGGCGCGCCGATCGCCGACACCAAGGCGCCCGACGGGCCGATCAACGAGCGCTGGGACAAGCGCCGGTTCTCCGCGAAGCTGGTGAACCCGGCCAACCGGCGCAAGCTGTCGGTCATCATCGTCGGCACCGGGCTGGCCGGCGCGTCCGCCGCCGCGACCATGGGCGAGGCCGGCTACCAGGTCAAGTCCTTCTGCTACCAGGACAGCCCGCGCCGCGCGCACAGCATCGCGGCCCAGGGCGGCATCAACGCGGCGAAGAACTACCGCAACGACGGCGACAGCATCTACCGGCTGTTCTACGACACCGTCAAGGGCGGCGACTTCCGCTCCCGCGAGTCCAACGTGTACCGCCTGGCGCAGACCAGCGTCGAGATCATCGACCAGTGCGTCGCGCAGGGCGTCCCGTTCGCCCGTGAGTACGGCGGCCTGCTGGACAACCGCTCCTTCGGCGGCGTGCAGGTCTCCCGAACCTTCTACGCCCGCGGCCAGACCGGCCAGCAGCTGCTCATCGGCGCCTACCAGGCGCTGGAGCGGCAGATCGCGGCCGGCACCGTGGAGATGAACACCCGGCACGAGATGCTGGAGATCGTCCTCGTCGACGGCCGCGCCCGGGGCATCATCGCCCGGGACATGGTCACCGGCGAGATCGAGACCCACATGGCCGACGCCGTGGTGCTCGCCACCGGCGGCTACGGCAACGTGTTCTTCCTGTCGACCAATGCCATGGGCTGCAACGTCACCGCCTCCTGGCGGGCGCACCGCAAGGGCGCCTACTTCGGCAACCCCTGCTACACCCAGATCCACCCGACCTGCATCCCGGTCAGCGGCGACTACCAGTCCAAGCTGACCCTGATGAGCGAGTCGCTGCGGAACGACGGCCGCATCTGGGTGCCCAAGCGCACCGGGGACGACCGCGACCCGCGGCAGATCCCCGAGGACGAGCGCGACTACTACCTGGAGCGCATCTACCCGTCCTTCGGCAACCTGGTCCCGCGCGACATCGCGTCCCGCGCCGCCAAGAACGTCTGCGACGAGGGCCGCGGCGTCGGCCCCGGCGGGCTCGGCGTCTACCTGGACTTCGCCGACGCGATCAAGCGGATGGGCCGCCCCGCGGTCGAGGCCAAGTACGGCAACCTGTTCGACATGTACCAGCGCATCACCGGCGAGAACCCCTACGAGGTTCCGATGCGCATCTACCCCGCGGTGCACTACACCATGGGCGGCCTGTGGGTCGACTACGACCTGCAGTCCTCCATCCCGGGCCTGTTCGTCACCGGCGAGGCCAACTTCTCCGACCACGGCGCCAACCGCCTGGGCGCGAGCGCGCTGATGCAGGGCCTGGCCGACGGCTACTTCGTCCTGCCCAACACCATCAACGACTACCTCGCCGCCGGGCCGTTCGAGAAGATCGACGAGAACCACCCGGCCGCCAAGGAGGCGGCGGAGTCGGTGCGCTCCCGCATCGACAAGCTGCTCTCCATCGACGGCGAGCGCACCGTGGACTCCTTCCACAAGGAACTCGGCCACATCATGTGGGAGTACTGCGGGATGGAGCGGAACGAGGAGGGCCTGCGCAAGGCCATCGACAAGATCCGCGAGCTCCGCAAGGAGTTCTGGAGCAACGTCAAGGTCCTCGGCTCCAACGACGAGCTCAACCAGGCCCTGGAGAAGGCCGGCCGGGTGGCCGACTTCCTGGAGCTGGGCGAGCTCATGTGCATCGACGCCCTGCACCGCCGGGAGTCCTGCGGCGGCCACTTCCGCAGCGAGAGCCAGACCGAGGACGGCGAGGCGCTCCGCCACGACGACGAGTTCGCCTACGTGGCGGCCTGGGAGTTCACCGGCGAGGGCAAGCCGCCGGTGCTGCACAAGGAGCCCTTGGAGTACGAGTACGTCGAGATGAAGCAGCGGAGCTACAAGTGAACATCACCCTGCGCGTTTGGCGCCAGAAGGGCAAGGCCGACGAGGGTCGGATGGTCACCTACAAGGTCGAGGACGTCAGCCCTGACATGTCCTTCCTTGAGATGCTCGACGTCCTCAACGAGAAGCTCACCCTGGCGGGCGAGGACCCGGTCGCCTTCGACCACGACTGCCGCGAGGGCATCTGCGGCGCCTGCGGCGTGGTGATCAACGGCGTCGCCCACGGCCCGGAGACCACCACCACCTGCCAGCTGCACATGCGCAGCTTCAGCGACGGCGACGAGATCACCATCGAGCCGTGGCGCGCCGGGGCCTTCCCGGTCGTCAAGGACCTCGTGGTGGACCGCGGCTCGTTCGACCGCATCATCCAGGCCGGCGGCTACATCAGCGCGCCCACCGGCACCGCGCCGGACGCGCACGCCACCCCGGTGCCCAAGGCCGACGCGGACCGCGCGTTCGACGCGGCCACCTGCATCGGCTGCGGCGCCTGCGTGGCGGCCTGCCCGAACGCCTCGGGCATGCTGTTCACCGCCGCGAAGGTGACCCACCTGGGCAGCCTGCCCCAGGGGCAGCCGGAGCGCGAGGCCCGGGTGATCAAGATGATCAACCAGCACGACGAAGAGGGCTTCGGCGGCTGCACCAACATCGGCGAGTGCGCCGCGGTCTGCCCGAAGGGCATCCCGCTGGACACCATCGCCCAGCTCAACCGGGACCTGCTGGGCTCCCTGGCCAGCAGCAAGGCCGAGTAGCGCCGCACCCGCCCCGGGCGACGGGCCGCCTCCTCACCAGAGGGGGCGGCCCTTCCCGTTCCCGGGGGCCGCCGTCCCGAGGGCCGTAGCCCGGAGGCCGCCGCCGGGGCCGCCGGTGCAGCCCAGGGACCCGCCGCCCTCCGGGGGCCTGCCGTCCCCGGGAGCCCGCCCCCGGCACGCCGCTCACGGAGCCGGCCGGAGCATCCCCCAGGCGCGGGGCATGCCCTCGGCGTCCAGCTTCCCGGTCGGCGCGAAGCCGTAGCGCTCGTAGTAGGCGAGGTTCTCCTCGCGGTTGGTCTCCAGGTGCACCGGGACCCGGTCGTCGTCGGCGCGGGACAGGCCGGCGTCGAGCAGCGCGGCGCCGACCCCCTTGCCCTGGACCACCGGGTCGACGCCGAGCACCTCCAGGTGCCAGTACGGGCCGGACGCGGGGGCCAGCCCGCCGATCTCGCGCAGGAGCGCGGAGAGCTCGGGCAGGCGGCGCAGGCCGAACAGGGAGACCGTGTTGGGCAGGGTGCGCAGCAGCGCGCGGGGGCCCATCGACGGCTCCTCGGGCTCCTTCCAGGCCGCCGCGCCGCGCACCACCGGCCGGGGCCCGTCCTCCACCGCCACCCGGACCCGCCCGCGCGGAATGAACACGTACCCGCTGTACGCGGCCCACCAGCGCGCGGACTTCGCCATCCGGGACACCGGGTCGGGGAAGAGCCACTCCGTCAGCGGATCCTCGAAGAACGCCCTGCTCAGCACCCGCGCGACGCCGGGTACGTCCTCCATGGTCGCGTTCCTGACGGTGAACTCCGGTCGTTCGCTCATCGTTCGGCCTCACGGTCGTCGGGCGTGCGGTGACAGGGACCTCCCACACTATGGCTCCGCTCTCGGACGCCCCGCTCCCCCCGCCCCGATGGCCGGTTGCGGACGGCCCTCCGCCGCGGCGGCGCGGTAGCGTTGCGCTCCCCGGGGCACCCGGCCCTCCGGGGCGGAACGGGAGGCGGCGGATGAGCGCTCAGGGGTGGGACAGGCGGCTGTTCACCGCGGCGAACAGGGTGGTCCGGCCGGTGCTGAGGTCCCGGGGCCACCCGGTCTTCGGCGGCCTGATGCTGGTCGGTTACACCGGGGTGCGGACCGGGCGGGAGTACGAGATACCGGTCGTCCGCCACCTGCGCGGCCCCGGGGAGGTGTGGGCGTTCGGCGCGCGCACCGGCTGGGTGGGCAACCTGCGCGGTGGGCGCGAGGTGCGGCTGCGCATCGGCGGCCGCGAGTTCCGCGCCGAGGGCACCGCGGTGGAGGAGCCGGAGGAGGTCGGCGCGCTGCTCACCGAACTCGTTCGGGAGTACGGGGCCCGGTCGCTGCGGGGAAGGGCCCTCGGCCTGCCCTGGGGGCGCGAGCCCACCGCGGAGGAGGCCGCCGAGGCGGGCCGGCGGACCCGCGTCGCCCGCTTCCGCGTTCTCGGGGGCGGGGCATGACCGGGGGCGGTGTCCGGCCGGGGGTCAGGGCACCGGCTGGTCGAAGACGTGGGCGCGGACCCAGGCGTGCATGGCGATGGCGGCCGCCGCGCCGGCGTTGATGGAGCGGGTGGAGCCGAACTGGGCGATGGAGAGCACCGCGGCGCAGACCTCGCGGACCTCCTCGGACAGCCCGGGGCCCTCCTGGCCGAAGACCAGCACGCAGGCGCGGGGCAGCGGGTAGGTCTCCAGCGGCACCGAACCGGGCAGGTTGTCCACGCCCACCAGCGGCAGGCCGCGCTCGTCCGCCCAGGCCACCAGGTCGGCGGTGCCGGGGTGGTGGTGGACGTGCTGGTAGCGGTCGGTCACCATGGCGCCGCGCCGGTTCCACCGGCGGCGGCCGACGATGTGCACGGCGCGCGCGTTGAAGGCGTTGGCGCTGCGCACCACCGACCCGATGTTGAAGTCGTGCTCCCAGTTCTCCACCGCGATGTGGAAGGGGTGCCGCCGGGTGTCCAGGTCGGCGACGATGGCCTCGTGCCGCCAGTACCGGTACCGGTCCTCGACGTTGCGCCGGTCGCCCTCGGCGAGCAGGGCGGGGTCGTACCGGTCGCCCTCGGGCCAGGGGCCCCGCCACGGTCCGACCCCCACCTCCTCCGGCCCGCCGGAGGAGGCCGGGGCGGCCTCCCCGCCGGCACCGCCGGACTCGGGAAGGGAGGAGGGCGCGAGGGCCTGGGACTGCTCGTTCACACGTTTCACCTTATGGCGCCCGCGGCGGAGCCCCGGCCGGTGCGGGCCGCCTCAGCGCTCGGGGCGCGGGGCCTCGCCGATGGAGCCGATCTGCACGGCGGGGCCGTGCACCTCTCCGCTGACGATGTTGACGACGCCGGGCCGCTCCCCCGGGAGGTGCGGGTGGAGCCCGTCGGCGAGCCGCCGGATCTCCGGGTCGGCCCCGGCCGCCGCGGCGAGGTGCCGGGCCGGCTCGCGGACGGCCCCGGCGTCATCGCCGTCGGAGTCGCGCGCCTCCTCCAGCGCCTCCAGGGCCTCCGCGCTCCCCTCCTCGCCGGAGAACCGGGTGCGCAGCGCCTTGCGGAGGGCACGGAGGTCCCTCCGGGCGTCCTCGGTGAGCGCCCAGGCGCCCTTCCCGGCGACGGCGAGTGCGACCTGGTCCATGGCGCTCTTCCTCCTGAGGGGCGGGAGTGCTGCGGGCCGAGTCTGCCAGAGTCCGGTGCGCCGCCGGCCTGCCGCCGCCCCGCCCGGGACGACCGGAAACGGCCAGGGGCGGGCCCGTCTTCGACCCCTGCCGGGCACGCTGCGTAGGATTCGGGTGACCCCCAGCCGCCCCCCCCGCGACCCGAGGAGGCCCGGACCGCCGTGGCCGAGCGCGACAAGCCGAACGTATCGACGCACAACGAGCTCAGCGGCTCGGCGAGGAACGTCATGCAGGTCGGGGAGTACAACGAGCACCACCACTACCCCGACGTGCCCCGTCCCGAACCGGTCTGGGACATCCACGCGGAGTCGTACGGGGAGTTCGTCAACCACGACGAGGCGCGGAACCGGGCGGCGGCCCTGTACTCGGAGAAGGCGCTCGGAAGCCGCCCGCGCCCGGCGCTGCTGCACGTGCTCGGGCCGGCCGGGGTGGGGAAGACGGCGTTCGGCATCGAGGTCGCCCTGCTCCTGCGCGATCTGGCCCGGGAGAAGGACGCCGGGGAGGTGACCGGCCTCTACGCGGACCTGGCCGGGGCCCGGGCGGCGGCGGGAACCGCCGAGGAGCTGGTGCACGTCTCCGACGTGCTCGGGGACTTCCTGCGCCGGCTGCACATGCCCGCCGAAGCGGTCCCCGACGGGCTCGCCGCCCGGCGGGAGGCCTTCCACACGATCACCGGGAACCGCCGGACCGTCGTGGTCCTGGAGGGCGTCACCGGCCTCAACGAGGTCCGGCCGTTCGAGACCGGCCCCGGCAGCATGCTCATCGCCACCGGGCGCACCGCGATCAAGGGGCTGGTCCGCCGGCAGGTCCCCTGCATCCGGCTGCCGGCCCTGGGGGAGGAGCCCGCGCTGAGGCTGCTGCGCGGATTCGACTCCGGTGACGGCCGGGTGCACCGCCTGCTCCGGGAGGACCCGGAGGGCGCCCGGGCCCTGGTCGCCCGGTGCGGCGGGCTGCCGCTGGCGCTGCGCATCGCCGGCGCCCGCCTGGCCCGCGACCCCGGGCTGGACGTCGCCGGGCTGCTCCACCGCCTGGACACCGCTCCCCGCCTCCCCGAAGAGCTGGACCGCCTCGACGGAGAGCTGGACCGCATCGGCGAAGCGGAGGAGGACGGGCCGCGCGTCGCCGAGGTCATCGCGCTCGGCCACCGAGGCCTCTCCGCCCGGGCCGCCGAACTCTACACCGCGCTCGGCGAATGCCCCGGGAACAAGGTGCCGACCGGGCTGGCCTCGGCCCTGCTCGGCTCGGCGGAGGACGCCCGGGCCGCCCTCGCCGAACTCACCGACTCCTCCCTGCTGGCCTGGGACGGAACCGGCCACCGGTGGGAGCCGCTGATCCGGCACGACGCGCGGGCCCGCGTCCAGGCACTGCCCGCCGCCGACCGCCGCCGGCTCAAGGAGCAGGTGCTGAACTGGTACGCCGCGGCGCTGGCGCACGCCGACCGGGTGGTGGCCGGAGCCCGCAGCCGGGTCACCGCCGAGTACGGGGACGGGGCGGCCGACCGCGTCCCGGGCGGCTACCGGGCCCCGTTCGAAGCGGTCCCGGCCGCCGCGAGGGAGTGGGCGGCCGGGGCCGCCGAGGCCGTCCCCGGACTGATGCGCACCGCACTCGACCTGGAGCGCGGCGCCGACGCACTGCTCCTCGCCGAATCGCTCTGGCCGGTCCTGCACGAGCTGAGGCGCGACTCCCTCGCGGCCGAGGTCTACCGCCGCGCGCTGAACGACGCGGTCGGTCCGGACGACCGCGCCGCCGCGGCGCGGATGGGCAACTACCAGGGGCGGGCACTGCTGGACGGCGGCGCGGCGGACGAGGCCGGGGAGGTGCTCGCCGCCGCGGCGGCCGCGGCCGAGGCCTCCGGCGATCCCCGCGTTCTGGCCCCGGTGCTGGAGACCCGCGGCCTGCTGAACGAGCGGCTCGGGCGGATCGGCGAGGCCGTGGGGGACGTCGAGCGCGCCCGGGAGATCCAGCGCGGGCTCGGAAACGCTCGGGGAGAGGCGCTCTACGGCTACCAGCTGGCCGCTCTCCACCTGGCGGCCGGCGACCCGGGGGCGGCCGCCGCCGAGTCGGAGCGGGTCGCGTCGGCGGCCCACCGGGAGATCGGCCGGCTGGAGGGGATGGAGACCCCTGAGGCGGCGGGGCGGCGCAACGACTGGCGCTCCATCGGGATCCGGAACGCGGTCCGGCTCGGCCGGGCGCTGCTGGCCGGCGGCGACGCCGAGGGGGCGTTCGAGCGGGCGGGGGAGGCCCTGGAGGCGCTCGGCGCCGACGACGCCCCGGTGCGCTGGGCCGACGCCTTCGCGGTGCGGGCCGAGGCGGCCCACGCGCTGGGCGACCGCGCCGAGGCCGGCGAGTGCGCGGACCGCGCGCTGCGCGTCTACCGCGACCACCACCTGCACGGCAGGGCCGAAGCGCTGCGCAGGGCCCTGGGGATCTGAGCCGGCCGCCGGGCCACCGGGCCGCCTGCCGACTGCCGTCCGCCACCGACCGGAGACCGGCCGGAACCGGAACAGGAGCCGTGCCGTCGGGCCCGTGCGCTTGCGCGGCCCCGATACCGGAGGCTCCCGGCTCCGGCGGACCGCCCGGCCGGGACGGAGGTCCGGGGAGCGGGCCTCCGCTGAGAGACTGTCGGGTATGCGAGTGGTCACCCGGCCGGGCTCCTAGGTCGGTGGGGGTTTCCGCCCGCCACGGGGCCCCGGCCCTCTCCTGATCCCCGCACCGCGGCGCTGCGGGCCGGGGCAGCCGAACACCCTGAGCGACCGACCGCATACCCAAAAGTCTCTGAGGGCCGGCACCGGGCGGGGGAATCGGGGGGCGCCGTGTCCCGGTCCGGGGATCAGCCGTGCGAGCACCCGGGGAGCGGGGACCGCGGCCGGGCCGCCGTGGTGGGGTGTTCCGGGCCGGAGTCCTCCGTTCCGTTTCCCGGATGTCCCGAGATC
>NZ_ANBB01000082.1 GCF_000341105.1 Nocardiopsis potens DSM 45234 | reverse complement strand
CCCCGAGATCAGGGGGGGGGGGGGGTGCTGCAGACGCGTTCTTCCCTGCGGGAGGAGGAGCACCGCGCCCTTCTCCCGCCAGGTGGTGAGGGCGGGGTCCTCGTCGAGCCAGGCGGTGGCCGCCGCGGCCACCTCGGGCGGGGCGGCGGGGCCGTCCGCGCGCAGGCGGAGCCAGGGGTCGTCGGCGAGGGCGAGCAGGTACTCGCCGCCGGGGAGCACGGCGGCGGCCAGGGAGCACAGCGGGTGCCGGTCCAGGGCCTCCCGGGCCCAGCGGACCGCCTCGGCCTCCGGGACGGGGCGGGGGCGGAGCAGCGCGGTGGCCGCGTCCCGGCGGGCGGGGACGGTGTCCTCGGTGCTGACCAGGAGCGGACCGCGGGAGGCGGCGGAGACCGCGGCCGGGTGCAGCGCCGGGCGGATGACCGGTGCGCCACGGTCCACGTCCACGGTGGCCGCGGCCACCCGCCAGGCGGTGGCCTCGCCGGACAGGTGCTCGGGGTCGGGCAGCGGCGGGAGGGCGGCCGGCCCGGGCGGCGGGGCCGCGCCCAGCAGCGAGTAGCAGAGCCCCCGCAGCCGCTCGGCGGCCGCACCGGGGTGGGCGATCAGCAGGTCGCGGGCGTCGGGCGGGGGCGCGTCCAGGGCGGCCTCCACGGCGCGCCGGGGGTCGTCGGCCGGGTCGAGGAACGGCACCCGGCGGGCGAAGGCGTGCAGCGGGGAGGCCGGGTCCAGCTCGTCCCCGCCGAAGGCGGCGAGCAGCACCGGTCGGCCCAGCGCCGCCGCGTAGTAGGTGGTGGAGCCGTGGTCGCCGACCACGGCGTCGGCGGCGACGAGCGCGGCCCGCCACCCCTGGTAGGGATCGACCAGGATGAGCCCGGCGCCCTGCTCGTCGCTGAGCAGCCGGCGCAGCCCGTGCGGGTCGTGCCGGTACCAGACGTTGGGGTGCGCGATCAGGGCCACCCGGTAGGACTCGGCGGGCAGCGCGGCCAGCAGGCGGCGCACGGCGTCCCGGCCGGACCCGAGCAGCGAGTCCCGGTTCCAGGTGGAGGAGACCACGATCAGGCGGTGGCCGGGCGGGATCCGCAGGGCCTCCCGGAACCGGTCCCGGCGCCCCTCGTTCGCGGACATCCGGTCGAAGGAGACGTCGCCGACGGCTTCGGCGCGCACCCCGCGCAGCGCCGGGGCGGCGGGCAGCCGGCCGGCCTGCTCGGTGTGGGAGAGCGCGAGCGCGGCGGGCAGCGCCCGGCCGGCGTGCAGCAGCTGGCCGGGGGCGAGCCCGGAGGCGGTCTCCAGGTCTCCGGGGACGGCGCCGACCAGCCGGTTGTGCCCGGCGCCGTGCGGCATGAGCAGCAGCGGCGGCCCGCCTGCGGCCGGCCGCAGCCGGTGCAGGCCCTCCTTGGGGGAGGCCGCCAGGGCCAGGGAGAACCGCTCCCGGTCGGCGACGGCCCGGTCGAAGCCGATGATCCGCTGCACGCCGGCGGCGCGCAGCATCGGCTCCACCCCGGGTTCGGAGACCGAGCCGGGGTTGAGCGCGAAGGTGAGCTCGACGCGGTCGTCGCCGTCGAACACGTGCACCGCGTCGAGCAGGCGGCCGGCGGCGGGGACGCTGCGCACCACCACGAGCACCTCGTGCTCGGCCGGGGGGAAGGTGCGCCAGGGGTCGGGGGAGGGCGGCATGGGGGAGGCGGGCGCTCAGGCGGTCCCGGACTCCTTCTCCTTGGCGGCGCGGGCCTTCTCCCGGACCAGGACGAACGGGCGGGAGAGCTCGCGCCAGCCGATCATCGCGCCGCCGAGGAAGACGGTGGTGACGATGGCGAAGGAGAGCGGGGCGCCGTCCGGGGTGAGCAGGGCGCGCAGGGCCAGGCCGAGGGCGGTGGTGCAGAGCCAGATGCCGACGCCGGTCCAGGCGACCCGCATCGGGTGCCGCCAGGCGCGCATGGCGGCCCAGCCGACCGCCAGCCCGACGGCGAAGGGCCAGGCGGTGCCGAGGAACCCGGTGAGCGAGGCGGCCTCGGCGTGCGAGGCGCGGCCGATGGCGACGAACGCCCCGACGCTCAGCAGGTCCAGCAGCGCGGCGACGGCGACAGGGAAGAAGCGCATGCCTCCAGGTTATGAGGCGTGCCGGGAGAGTGGAGACCGGGTGGCGGGGCGGTCCCGCCCGGGATGCGGCGGGACCGGGCGGTGCCGGGGTCGCGCCGCCGTCGGGCCCGGTGGCGGGCGGCTCGGAAGGGCGCCCGTGGAGGCGGGCCTCCGGTGCGGGGGCGGTGCGGGACGGGAGGGGCCGGGGAGGCGGCGCCGCGGGGCGCCGGCTCCCCGGCCGGGTGGGGTCAGCGGGCGGAGACCGGGGTCTCGTCCAGCGAGTCGTCCCGGGTCTCCCGGGCCAGCAGGAGGGCGACCAGGGTGACCGCGGCGGAGGCGATCAGGTAGCCGCCGACCGCCCACAGGCCGTACTCGGCGGCCAGCCAGGTGGCCGCGTACGGCGCCAGCGAGGCGCCGACCAGGCCGCCCAGGTTGTAGGCGATCGAGGCGCCGCTGTACCGGACGTTGGTCGGGAACAGCTCCGGGAGCAGCGCCCCCATCGGGCCGAAGGTCAGCCCCATCAGGGACAGCCCCAGGATCAGGCAGAGCTGCACCAGCACCGTGGACCCGCTGTCCAGCATCGGGCCCATCACCGCGCCGAACAGCAGGATCGCGACGGTGGTCGCGATCAGCACGGGGCGCCGCCCGTACCGGTCCGCGATCAGCCCGGCGACCGGCGTGAACAGGCCGAAGAAGACGACGCCGACCAGCAGCATGAGCAGGAACGGGGTGTAGGAGTAGCCCAGGCCGCCCGGTTCGGGGGCGGTGCCGTAGGACATGGAGAACACGGTCGTCAGGTAGAAGAGCACGTAGGTGGCGACCATGATCAGCGTGCCCAGGACGATCGCGCCGGTGCTGGTCTTGAAGACCTCGACCAGCGGGAGCCGGGCGATCCGGCCGCTCTCCTGCGCCTTGGTGAAGGCCGGGGTCTCGTGCAGCTTCAGCCGCACCCACAGGCCGATGACGATCATCGCCGCGGACAGCAGGAACGGGACGCGCCAGCCCCAGGCGAGGAAGGCGTCGTCGCTCATGGTGGAGGTCAGGGCCAGGAAGACGCCGTTGGCCAGGAAGAACCCGATCGGCGCGCCCAGCTGGGGGAAGGTGCCGTAGAGCGCGCGCTTGCGGCGAGGGGCGTTCTCGGTGGCGAGCAGGGCCGCTCCGCCCCATTCGCCGCCCAGGCCCAGGCCCTGGCCGAACCGGCAGAGCGCGAGCAGCAGCGGGGCGGCGACGCCGATCTGGGCGTAGCCCGGCAGCAGCCCGATGAGCACGGTGGAGACGCCCATGGTGAGCAGCGAGGCGACCAGGGTGGCCTTGCGGCCGATGCGGTCGCCGAAGTGGCCGAAGAGCACCGACCCGAACGGGCGGGCGATGAAGGCGATGGCGAAGGTGGCGAAGGACTGCAGGGTGGCCGCGGTGGCGTCGCCCTCGGGGAAGAAGAGGTGGGGGAAGACCAGTACGGCCGCGGTGGCGTAGACGTAGAAGTCGTAGAACTCGATGGACGTCCCCACGAGGCTGGCGACGATCACCCGCCCCTTCCCGTTGACCGGCGGGGCGTCCGCCGCCGCTCCCCCTTCGGGCACCTCTTCCGCTGCGTGCGTCGCCACGGCCCTACCTCCCTTTACCTGGAGTTTTCAGGCACATGATACGCATGCCGAATCACCATGCGAGACATTGTGTCTCAATATATGAGATCATGTGGGCATGGGCGGGCGCCCGGGCGGAGCGGGGAGGGCCGGATGACCGGCCGGCGCGAGGGGGGATGGATGGACCTGCGCGCCGGCCGGCTCCCGCGGCCGGGGATCGCCCCGGCCACGAACACGGGACGCCCGGCCCCCCGGGGACGGGGGGCCGGGCTCCGTCAGGGACGGTCTGACGGACGGACCCGGGGGTCCGGTGCGGACCGGGTCAGCCGGTCAGCAGGGTGGCGCCGTAGGTCTCCAGGATCGGGTTGATCGGCTGGAAGAACGTGGTGCCGCCGGAGGAGCAGTTGCCGCTGCCGCCGGAGGTCACGCCCTGGGCCTGGTCGCCGCTGAGCCAGGAGCCGCCGGAGTCGCCGGGCTCGGCGCAGACGTCGGTCTGGGTCAGACCGTTGACCGTGCCCTCCGGGTAGGAGACCGACTGGTTCTTGGCCTGGACCGTGCCGCAGTGCCAGCCGGTGGTGGAGCCGGACCGGCAGATGGAGCTGCCCTCGGGGGCCTCCTCCGAGCCGGCCACCGTCACAGTGCCGCCCTCGTAGTCGTTGACGGCCGGGGTCGGGGTCCAGTTGTCGTCGGCCTGGACCACGGCCATGTCGGCGCCGGGGAACTCCGAGCCGGTCACGGTGCCGGTGCCGGAGCCGTCCTGGGAACTCACCTGGGTGCCCTCGGGGCCGCAGTGGCCCGCGGTGGCGAAGCCCTCGGTGGTGGCGAACCCGATCGAGCAGCGGCCGCCCCCGGTGGAGTACGGGTCGCCGCCGACGATGTCGGCGTAGAGCCGCGGCTTCTCCGAGGTGGTCTCGACCGTGTAGGCGTCGGCGGGCACGCCGGCCGCGGAGGCGAACTCCTCGGCCGCGGCCTCCTCGCCCTCCAGGGCGGTGATGACCACGGTGTCCTTCTGGACGTCGGGGTACCAGCCGGCGATGCCGTCGGACAGCTCGGCGCCCTCGCCGTTCAGGTCGGCGATCAGCTTCTGCAGGTCGTCCTCGCCGTACTCGACCACCTCGGCCTCGGCGCCGGCCGCCTTGACCTCCTTGGTCGCGGAGGCGTCGGTGACGGCCACGGTCAGCGTGCCGCTCTCGATGTCGAACCAGCTGCCGCCGTAGCCCTCGCCCAGCGAGGAGCGGAGCTCGGAGTCGGTGCTCCGGGCCTCGGCCTCGGCGGCGACGAGCTCGCCGGCCTCGGCCTCGGTCAGGCCGAGGTCGCGCTCCATGGCCTGCAGCAGCTCGTCGGGGAGCTGCGCCTCGGAGCCGGAGACGGTCTCCGCGGAGACGCCGGCCGGCTCGCCCGCGCCGCTGTAGACCAGCGCGCCGGCCGCGACCAGGCCGAGGGCGAGCGCGCCGCCTCCTGCGGCGCGCACGATGGTGGATCTCTGCATTCGTCCGCCCTTTCTCAGGGTCTCGGTTGAAGGCGGGATCCGCGTTGAAGAACGGGGATTCAACGAGGGATCCCGGGCCGTCCGCCTCGGGAGCGGCGACCGGCCCCGTTCGCCGCGTTCGGCAAACGATTCGCCACGATAAGTCATGGTGTCCGGAGAAAAACAGATGGTGCTGATGTTCCGAAAAGGAAGATCATCGCCGGTCGTCTGAAACGTGAAAAGAGCGGCGCGGCGGGCGGTTCGGGAAGGCCGACGTTAACCGGCGGGTAGGGGATCATCCGGAGATCGGATGTCTCTTTCGTCGGGGAAAAGTCAAGAGGAGGCGATGGCCGGATCAGGTCACTGTGGAGCGGAACTCCCCGCCGCGGCCCCCTCCGGCGGGCCACCCGGTTCCGCCGGAACGCGGACCGGGGCGGGGAGGACCGCTCCGCCCTCCCCACCCCGGTCCCGGCGGCCGCACCGACGGAAGGGCGCTAGAAGCCGCCCAGCGACGACTTGAGGAAGTCCACCTGGAGCAGGAGCAGGTTCTCCGCCGTCGCCTCCTCGGTGGGCATGTGGGTGATCCCGGAGAGCGGCAGCACGGTGTGCGGGCGGCCCGCCGCCAGCAGCGCAGAGGAGAGCCGCTGGCTGTGCGCGAACACCACGTTGTCGTCGGCCAGCCCGTGGATGAGCATCAGCGGGCGCTCCAGCCCCGCGGCGTCGTCCAGCAGCGAACTGGCCCGGTAGGCCTCCGCCTCCTCGTCCGGCAGGCCCAGGTACCGCTCGGTGTAGTGGGTGTCGTACAGCCGCCAGTCGATCACCGGCGCCCCGGCCACCGCCGCGTGGAACACGTCCGGGCGGCGCAGCACCGCCAGCGCCGCCAGGTACCCGCCGAACGACCAGCCGCGCACGCCCACCCGGTCCAGGTCCAGGAAGCCGTACCGCTCCGCCGCGTCGTGCACCGCCGCCACCTGGTCATCCAGCACCGGGCCGGCGAGGTCGCCGCGGATCGCCTGCTCCCACTCCACCCCGACGCCCGGAGTGCCCCGGCCGTCCGCGACGAGCACCGCGAAGCCCTGCTCGGCGAACCACTGCGAGGTGAGGTAGGCGCCCCGGGCCTCCAGCACCCGCTGGGCGTGCGGGCCGCCGTAGGGGTCCACCAGCACCGGCAGCCGCCGGCCGGCGTGCTCGCCGTCCGGGTCGAACCAGGACGGCAGCAGCAGCGCGGAGGGGACCGACCGCTCACCGGCCCGCCACAGCCGCGGCGCCGGTACGGGCAGCTCCGGGGATTCAGCGAGCGAGGCGACCTCGACGGCCTTGGCCCGGGTCTCGGTGTGCGCGTCGGTGACGACCAGGGTGCGCACCCCCTCGGCGTCCAGCGCCCGCCGCTGCACCACCAGCGTCCCGCCGCGCAGCCGGCCGGAGTCGACCCCGCCGCCGCCCCCGCCGGGCGGCTCGACCGGGCCCGCCGATCCCCCCGCGGCGTCGGCGATCCACAGCTCCACCCGCCCCGGCCGGGACGGCCGGGAGGCGGTGAACAGCACCCGTTCGCCGTCGATGTCGGAGACGCCGCGCACGTAGAGGTCGCCGGGGCCGACCGGGCGGCCGCCGATCACCAGCCGGCGCTCCCCGCCCGCGGTCCGGCCGATCCACACCTGCTCGCCGCCGGAGGTGAAGCCGGGCACCCCCGGCATGATCTCCACCCACACGTCGTCGCGCTCGGTGCGCACCGGGCCGGTCAGGCCGGTGGCCGGGTCGGCGCTGAACACGGTGAGCTCGGACTGGGCCCGGTTCTGCGCGGTGAACAGCACGGTCGGGGTGCCGTCCGGGCCGGTGGTCCAGCCGGCCTGCACGAGGTAGGGCAGGGCCTGCCGGTCCCAGTCCAGCCACTGCGGCCCGCCGGAGCCGTCCAGCGGCAGCACCGCCAGCCGCACGTCGGCGTTGTCGGTGCCCGCCGCCGGGTAGGCGATGGTCTGCGGCGCCGCCTCGGGGGAGGCCGGGTCGGCGATGTGCCAGCGGGCCACCGCAGACTCGTCCACCCGGGCGGCCAGCAGCGAGCCGCCGTCCGGCGCCCACCACATGCCGCGGTAGCGGCCCATCTCCTCGGCGGCGATGAAGTCGGCCAGGCCCCAGGTGACGCCGGGGGCGTCCGGCTCGGCGAGGACCCGGTCGTCCCCGGAGGCGATGGACACCGCGCGCAGCGCCCCGCCGGACACGTAGGCGACGTTCTCGCCCCGCGGGCAGATCCGCGGGTCCACCACCGCGCCGGTGGCGGGCAGCGGGAACGGGCCGGGCTCGTCGCCCGCCAGGTCGGCGTAGTACAGCCGCCCGGACAGGGTGAACACCGCGCGGGTGAAGGCGTCGTCCACGCTGTAGGCGACGATGCCGCCGCCGGACTCGCGCAGCCGCTCCCGGCGGGCCCGCTCCTCCGGCGGCAGGTCCTCCTCCTCGCCGGCGCCGACCGCCCGCGGGTCGGCGATCAGCCGCTCCCGGCCGGTGTCCAGGTCCAGCAGCCACAGGCAGGCGGCCCCGTCCGTGCCGTGCCTGCTCCTCAGGAAGGCGATCCGCCGACCGTCGGGGGAGATGCCGAATGCCTTGGGGACGCCCAGCGTGAACCGCCGGGTCCGGGCCTGTTGCCGTGGAAAGCTCATGGGGCGATTGTCGCCCATCGCGCGACGGGCGGCGCCGAGCAGGGGCGTCCCCGGTATCGTCGGGGTCCATGACGGACCGGAGACTCCTGCTGGTGCACGCCCACCCCGACGACGAGAGCATCGTCACCGGCGCCACCATGGCCAAGTACGCCGCGGAGGGGGCCCAGGTCACCCTCGTCACCTGCACCCTCGGGGAGGAGGGCGAGGTCATCCCGCCCGAGCTGGCCCATCTGGCCGCCGACCGGGAGGACACCCTGGGGCAGTACCGGATCGGCGAGCTGGACAAGGCCTGCCTGGCGCTGGGGGTGCGGGACCACCGCTTCCTCGGCGGCGCCGGCCGGTACCGCGACTCCGGCATGGTCGGTACGCCCAGCAGCGAGAACCCGTCCTGCTTCTGGCAGGCCGACCTGGACGAGGCGGCGCTGCTGCTGGCCGAGGTGGTGCGCGAGGTCCGCCCGCACGTCATGGTCAGCTACGACGCCAACGGCGGCTACGGCCACCCGGACCACATCAAGGCGCACCGGGTCGCCTACCGGGCGTTCGGCCTGGCCGCGGAGCGGACGCTGCCCGGCCAGCCCTGGCAGACCCGCAAGCTCTACGCGATCGCCCAGCCGCTGTCGGTGCTGCGCGCCCGGGTCGAGCGGGCGCAGCGCGACCCGGGCGCGTTCACCGCCCCCGCCGACGTCTCCGACATCGCCATCGGCACCCCGGACGAGCAGGTCACCACCAGGATCGACGCCTCGGCGCACTGGGCCGCCAAGGCCCTGGCGCTGCGCGCGCACGCCACCCAGGTCACCGTCGACGGTGAGCGGTTCGCGCTCTCCAACGACATCGCCCAGGAGATCGACGCGGTCGAGCACTTCACCCTGCTCCGCGGCCCCGCCTCCCGCCCCGGCCCGGACGGCCTGGAGACCGACCTGTTCGCCTGAGCCCGCCCGGCCCCTCCCCCGATGAGGGGACGGAGGGCGGAGGGACGGTGGGACGGAGGGACGGAGAGGTGCCCGGACCGAGTGCGGCGCCTCACGGGGTGAGGGTTCAAGCAGGCGGCGAAGGCGAAGGCGACGGCGGCGGCAGGGCCGGGGCGGAGGCGGTCGCCCGGGTGTCGGGCCCCGCGGAGCGGAGGTTCAAGCGGGCGGCGACGGCAGGCAGGGGGACCGGCCGGTCGGTCGGGTGCGGCGCCTCGCGGAGCGAAGGTCAAGACGGGCGGGGGACCGGCCGGTCGGTCGGGTGCGGCGCCTCGCGGAGCGGAGGTTCAAGCGGGCGGCGACGGCAGGAGGGGCACCGGCTGGTCGGTCGGGCGCGGCGCCCCGCGGAGTACAGGTTCAAGCGGGCGGCGACGGCGGCGGTAGGGCCGGGGCGGAGGCGGTCGCCCGAGTGTCGGGCCCCACGGGGCGGGGGTTCAGGCTGGCAGCGAGGGCGGGCGGGCGTGCCGGCTGGTCGGTCGCGTGCGGCAGAGCGGGTGGGGGGGTCGGGGTGGGCCGGGGCGGGCCGGGGCGGTGGGTTCGCCGTTCCCGCGTCGCCCGGGCGCCGAGGCCGGCCGTCCTTGAAACCACCTCCCCTCCCTGACCTGGGCGAACACGCACAGTGAAGGTCGGGTGGGGTGCCCTGCGCACCGCGAGAGCACCCCGGTGATTCCCGAGCGCGCATCCCGGCCCGGAACAGGCCCCCGGAAGCCCCGAATCGCCTTGATCGGGGCGGTGGCAAGGGGTTCGTGCCGCCCGGAAGGCCGGGAGTCAGGGGGCCGGAACCCGGGGAGGGCAGGGGCGGGGGCGAGATGTCGCTTTTGCCCTGCCGAGAGAACCCACCTTGGCCACTCTGGGTAACCGGGGAGAGGGCGGTGGGGGCCTCAGGGGTTACTACTC
>NZ_ANBB01000081.1 GCF_000341105.1 Nocardiopsis potens DSM 45234 | reverse complement strand
TCGGATCTTGAAGTCCATCGCATTCCCCGGTCCGGGGTGTTGCGACGACCGCTAGAACTCAAGGACCACGCCCGGGGGCCGTTCCCGCTGGTGCCGGGGCGCGACCCCGGCTTCCCGGAGGACCCCGGCGCCGCCGGCGCGTGGTGGTGGGAGGTCTTCGGCTGGCGCGACGGCGCTCCCGGCGAGTGCAGCACGGGCCTGTTCCCCGGCCTGCTGATGATCGGTGAGCTCGGCTGCGGGTACGCCCTGAACCTGGTGTTCAACGGCGACGCCCGCGGCCGGGTGGTCTGCACCTGGAACTCCGAGGGGCCGCCGCTCTTCGCCCCGGAGCCCGATCTCCCCGCCTGGTTCGAAACCTGGCTCGACCTGCTGCTCTGCGATGCCGTGCACCCGGTGTGGCGCGGTCCGGTGCTGCGCGTGCGCCTGCCCCGGTCCGCGCCCGGTTCGCCCCTCGACGGCGGTGAGCGCGCCCGGGAGGCGCTGCTGGCCGGGGCGAGCGGGGACGGAGCGGGCGGGGACGGCCCCGCGCCCGCGGCGGCCGACGCGCTCGAGGCGGCCCTGCGCACCGACGCCGACCCCCGCGTGCGCCTCGCCGCGGTCTGCGCCCTGTCCCGCGGCCCCGGGGCCGCCGGCCGGCTGCGCGGCATCGCCTCCACCGCCGTGGGCGACCCCGCCGACCTGGCCCGCACCCTGCTGGCGGCGACGGCGCGCTGACCGCCGCGGGCCGACCGCCCGGATCTCTGGTCAGGCGGGCGGGGCGGCCCTCCCCGGGGGACGGGCGGCGGTGGCGGCGGGTTCCCGGGTCACCGGCCCGCGGCGGTGCGGGAGCGCAGGTGGCGGCGGGTTCCCGGGGCGGCGAGGAGGACCACCGGCACCGTGACGAAGGCGAAGCCGACGATGCCGAACGGCTCCCCGCCGGTGAACCGGTCGACCTGCCACAGGGCGACGATGGCGAGGAAGGCCAGGAGCAGCGCGTATCCCGCGCGCCCCATGCGCGGAAGGCGCTTCGCCGCCAGGGCGCAGGCCAGCGCGGGGAGGAGCCGCATCGCGGCGACCCCGGCCCCGTAGGCCCCGCCGATCAGCAGGAAGACCTGCACCGCGGTCAGGGCGGTGAGGAAGGACATCATCCAGAGCAGCACGCGGGCCGTTCTCAGCGGCCAGGGGGAGCGGCGGGCATCGCGGTCCCCGTTCCGATCGTGGAGCGCGCGGCGGGCTCAGGGCCGGCCGTAGGAGACGGGAAGGTCCTCGAGGACGGTGCTGAAGTCGCCTTCCACCGCCCCGTTCCGCCGGACGGTCCCCGTCCAGCGGTCCAGGCGGTCGCCTCGCTGGGTGTGGAGCGTGACGGCGAAGCCGTCTCCGGCGGGCTCCGCCTCCGGGGCGGAGACGGCGTCCTCGATCCGCTTCTCGGCCTCGTCGCGGGCCTCGTCGCCGGACGGGCCGAGCACGGCGTCGGAGGGGGAGCGGAGAACGACGAGGGGGTCCTGGGAGCGGCGGGTGTACTCGAGGAAGAAGGCGGCCGTCTCGACGGCCGACTCCGGGTCGTCCACCGCCATCCCGGACGCCTCCGCCAAGCGGGTGTAGGCGTCCGCGTCCCCGGTGAGGACGAACGCCTCGCCGCCGGGGCCGAGCGCCGCGAACACGCCGAGGCCGGGGTTGAGCGTGGAGTGGAAGAGGAGGACCCGCCAGTCGTCCGGGAGGGCGGCCTGCTCCTCTTCGCCGACCATCGTGGAGCGCGGGGACGCGACGTCCGGGGCGAACCCGGTCCGCCCGGCCGACCACATCTCCTCCGCCACCGCTCGCCGCTCCTCGGCGAAATCCGCGCCCTGCGGCACTTCCGGCGGTCCGCTCGACTGCGTCCCGGACATCTCGCTCTCTCCCTGCTCCTCGGTGCCGGCGGGGTCGGCCGCGCACCCGCCCGCCGCGAGGACCGCGGTCAGCGCGGCGGCGTGCCGGCCACCGCGCCGCCTCCGCGGAGCGGGGGCGTCCGGGCCGGCTGGAACGGGAGCCCGGTTCTCTCACCGGTCCCCGTCTCATCCCGCGGCGCCCGGGATCGGCGGATGCCGGGCCGGCCGCGCCCGTCAGGCGTCTTCCTCAGGGGAGCGGACGAGCACGATCTGCGGCCGGACCTGCGGTTCTCCCTTCTCTTGGCCGTCCAGGCGCCGCCATGCGGTCACCCAGCGCTGGAACTCGGCCTCCGCGTTCTTCCCGGCGCATCCGGTGATGACGGCGTTGAGCATCGTGTACCGGGGAAGGAGGTCGCTTTTGAGGGCCGTGCAGATGGCCGAGGAGGAGTAGACGCCGCCGCACCGCTCGGACATCTCGCGGAGCGACGGGTTTCCGGCCCAGCGCCGGTAGCGCCTGAGCGCGTCCATGAACTCGGCGGGCGTGAGCGCCTCCATCGGGTCCGGCCGCAGGTCGAAGCCTTCCACATCCGGAACGGCCTGCGCCCTGGCCGGGGAGGAGGCGGCCGCCCCGGCCGGGCGGCCGTCCGGCCGGCGGGCGGGGCCGATGGTGACCACGTGCCCGTCGGTACGGGAGGTCCGCGCCGGCGGGGCGGTCGCGCCGTGGTGGGCGGGGACGACCGGCACTTCTCCCCACAGCGCGCCGTCGGTGCCGACCCGGACCCGCCGGGGCAGGGCTCCGGGGACGACGGTGTAGTTGGGGTCGCCGACATAAGTGCGCAGGGAATCCTGGGGGCCGCTTTCCGCGGGGTCGCGACGGCTCATCGGGTGGACTCCGGGCGCGGCTCGAGCACTTTCTCGGCGATGACGACCACGACCGCGACGGCGATGAGGACCGCGGTCGCGGCGTCATGTCCGCCGATGAGGAGTCCGCAGGCCAGCGCCGCGGAAAGAAGCAGCAGGAGAGTTCGGGCGGATACGGCGGTTCGGACGGAGATATGCATGAGGTACACGACTCCTGTGACGTGACTTTACGGATCGACCTGGACGGAACGTCAGAGCCGGGGCGATCGGGGTGCCTGGAATCATCTGGAGACGACACGCCCACTCTGGCCTGCGAAGGGCCGATGGGGTGAAAGTACCCCATGCGAGCAGGGCTCCGCCACGAAGCGTCGCCCGGTATATGCACCATGTACGCCATTGCGCACTCTGATCCCCGTTGACCTTTCTGGGAATTCTGTGCGCCACTTCGCGCAGGCCGCCGCAAAAGCGTTCAGGGACGTTCAGAATCGTTTAAGATCATTCTGCGGATTTTGATCCCGTTTCCATGGGGCAGAAGTCCACCGGGTAGGAGCCCGACCATGACAGCGGGTTCATTACCTGCATGAAAAGCGGTTGCGGACGTGTCCGCAACAGGCGGGACCGTATCGGCCTGGACGTGGAACGGCCCCGGCGGGGACTGGAGACCCCCGCCGGGAGCCGAAGGGCCCGCCCAGCGGCCCCCGGCACCCCGATGCCGGGGGCCGCTCCCGCCACCCGGGACACCGCTCGGGTCCCTCAGGCGAGCAGGTCGCGGCGGTTCAGGGCGGCGAGTCCGAGGGCGCACAGTGCGGCCGCCAGGGCGGTGAGGGCGAGCAGGGTGCCGGGGCCGGGGACGCCGAGGAACGGCAGGACGTGGGCGAACGGCGAGAACGCCCGGAACAGCCATTCCGGCCAGCCCAGGTGCTGGCCGAACTCGACGGTGAGGGCGACGGCCAGCGCGCCGTAGCCGATCAGCGGTGCGGCGCGGCCGGCCAGGCCGCAGGCGGCCATGGCGATCCCCGTGATCACCCAGACGGCCGGGACCAGGCGGGCCGTGGTGGCGAGCATGGTGGCCGTGTCGCCCGCGCCCGCGCCGAAGCAGAGGCCCACCGCGGGCAGCAGCACCGCTGGGGCGGCCAGCGCCACCGCGAGGTGCCCGGCGGCCCAGCGCACCCGGCCGACCGGGGCGGAGAGCAGCAGGGCGGCGTGCCCGTCGGCCTCCTCCGACCGGATCCGCAGCACGATCTGGACCGTGTAGAGCGTGATCGGGAAGACGGTGCTGAAGGCGATGTAGATGAAGAGCACGTCGGCGGGGGCGGCCCCCGCGGACGCGGCCCACTCGGCCATCCGGTCGCCGACGGCGTACTGCTCCATGGCGGCCGTCCCGGCCAGGGCGGCGGGGAGGCAGACGGCGACCGTGCCCGCGAGCCAGGCCAGCGCCGTTCCCCGGTGCAGCCGCCAGGCCAGGCCGAGCGGGCCGCTCAGCGCGCGCCCCGCGGTGCCGCGGCCCGCGCGCGGCGGGAGCAGGCCGGAGCCGAGGTCGCGCCGGTCGGCCAGGGCGAGCGCCGCCCCGATCAGGACCGCGAGCAGGGCCGCCACCAGGAGGAGCGGCCACCACTGGTCCCCGGCGAACGGCCGGGTGCGCTGCAGCCACCCGTTCGGCGTCAGCCAGCCCAGCCAGGTCAGCCCCGGGCCGCCCAGGTCGGAGATGCCGCGGACGAAGTGCAACGCCATGAACAGCGCGAACGCGCCGGCGGCGGCCGCGCGCGGGCTCGCGGTCAGCTGCGCCGCCACCGCCGCCATCGCGGCCGACAGCCACACCGCGCTCCCGACCACCAGGCCGAAGAGGAGCGACCCGGCGGCGGGCATCCTGGAGGCCAGCATCGTCGCGCAGGTGAGCGCCGCCAGGACCGCGCCGGCCGCGCAGACCACGGCCAGCGCCGCGGCCACCGGGGCGTGCCGCCCCACCGCCGTCGAGCCGATCAGCTCGCGCCGCCCGGCCTGCTCGTCGGTGCGGGTGTGCCGGACGGTGAAGAGCACCGCGCCGAGCGCCGAGAGCAGGGTCGCGGCGCCGAACGACTCCTGCACCAGGAGCGCGTCGACGCCGGTCCCGTAGGCCGGCCCCTGGAACAGCAGGTACATCGGGACGTCGGACATGACCTGGTCGTAGCGGTCCTGGCGGGCCTCGGCGGTCGGGTACAGCGCCTCGTAGGTTCCGCCCGCCCGGGCGCCCGCCACGCCCCAGCTCAGCAGCAGCCACACCGCGAGCATCGCGCGGTCGCGCCGGAGCAGCAGCCGGGCCAGCGCTCCGGTCCCGGTCAGCGGGCCCGCGGGGCCGGCGGCGGAGGGCGGCCCGGCCGTCCGGGGCCCGGCGGCGGGCGCGCTCATCGGGCCACCGCCCCCGGGACGGCGCCGTCGGCCGGTTCGGCCCGGTAGTGGCGCATGAACAGCTCTTCGAGGGTGGGCGGCTGCACGGTGATGTCGGCGATCCCCAGCGTGTGCAGGTGCGCCAGGACCGCGCCGATCCGGTCGGTGTCCACCTGGCAGCGGACCCGGCGGCCCTCGGTCCGCAGGTCGTGCACGCCGGCCATGCCGCTCAGCCCCTCCGGTGCGGCGGCGAGTTCCGCCGCGACCGAGGAGCGGGTGAGGTGGCGCAGCTCGGACAGGGTGCCCGCCTCGACCGTGCGGCCGCCGCGGACGATGGTCACCCGGTCGCACACCGCCTCGACCTCGGCGAGGATGTGGCTGGAGAGCAGGACGGTCCGCCCTTCGGCGCGCTGCTCGGCGATGCACTCCCGGAAGACCGCCTCCATCAGCGGGTCCAGGCCCGAGGTGGGCTCGTCGAGCACCAGGAGCTCGGCGCCGCCGGCCAGGGCCGCGATGAGCGCGACCTTCTGCCGGTTGCCGGTGGAGTAGGCGCGGCACTTCTTCCCCGGGTCGAGGTCGAAGCGGTCGATGAGCTCGTCCCGGCGCCGCCGGTCGGCGCCGCCGCGCAGCCGCCCCAGCAGGTCGATCACCTCGCCGCCGGTGAGGCCGGGCCACAGGGCGACGTCGCCGGGGACGTAGGCCAGGCGGCGGTGGAGTTCCACCGCCCGGCGCCAGGGGTCCTCGCCGAACAGCCGCGCCGTCCCGGCGTCCGGGCGGACCAGGCCGAGCAGGATCCGCAGCGCGGTGGACTTCCCCGCCCCGTTCGGGCCGAGGAAGCCGTGCACCTCGCCTCGGCGGGCGGTCAGGTCCAGGCCGTCCAGGGCCCGGGTGCCGCCGAAGGACTTCGCCAGTCCGGTGATGTCAACGGTCGCGGCCATCGTCGGGGCCGTCCTTCCCCGGCGCGGGCCGCACCGCGGACGCGCCGTGCTGGTGGGCGCGGGCCGCGTCGCGGACGGCCGTGCCGGTCTCGGAGGCCGCGAACTCGGCCATGGAGGTGTAGACGTCGAACATCGCCAGGCCGATGCGGGCCGTGTTCTCCGGAGCCAGCACGTCGGCGCCCATCCGGCGGGACAGGTGCCCGTGCAGCACGACGACGGCCTGGTGCATCGCCGCCATCACCGCGGCGGCGTCGCGCACCCGGTCGGAGCCGGGCGGGAAGCGCTCGGGCCAGGTGCCGCTGAGGAACTCCTCGGCGGCCTCGGCGCCGCTGTCGAAGAACGCCGCGGCGGAGGGGGAGCCGTCGACCATGAGCCGGGCGACGTAGCGCAGCACGAGCGGGCTCTGCCGGAACATCCGGGAGAGGAAGTCGGGGTCGCCGATCTCGCCGCCGGTGACGCCCAGGTTGTCGAGGTTCGCCAGGGTGTCGGCAGCGTAGGCGTCGCAGGCCCGCCGCAGGTCGTCCTTGGTGCCGAAGTGGTGCTGGACCAGGCCGATCGAGACCCCGGCGGCCTCGGCGACGCTCTTCAGGGTCGCCCCGGCGTACCCGCGCGCGGCGAACTGCGCGAGCGCGGCGTCCCTGATCCGCGCCCGGGCGGTCAGGTCCTCGGGCGGCCGGTCGCCTGACTTGGATACTGGAAGCATGTATTCGAAGCTATACGAGATTATTGTTTCTTGTCCAGGGCGTATTGGCGGCGGTCCGGGGCGGGCGGGGGCGGACGCGGCGGAGGCCCGGCGCGCCGCGCGCGCCGGGCCTCCGGGGCCAGGGGGTTCGGGAGGGGAGGGCCGGGGTCAGGGCTCCACGGTGTTCTCCGGCGGGGAGCCGCCGCCCTCCTCGCCGGTCTCGGGGATCCGCTCGGCCAGGTCCTCGGCCACCCGCTCGGCGGAGGCGCGCGAGGGGGTCGTCGAGCCGTCGCCGCCGAACCAGGTCACCTGGACCACGACGTTGCGGAGGCTGAACACGGCGGTGGCGTGGCCGCCCCGGGTGGAGCCCGGCGCCCACTCGGCGTAGTCCCAGCGCAGCTCCTCCGGCGGCTCGTACAGGGCGGTGAACCCGCCGTCGCCGGCGTCGAGGTCCTCCAGCTCGGTGGTCCGGAACGGCCGCTCCTCATCGGCGTCGGAGCGGGTCTCCTCGGCGATGCCGCGCCTGGTGGAGACCATGTCGCGCGCCGCGCCGTAGTCGGTCGGGTCCTCGGCGGGGTCCAGCACGAAGAACTCCGCCACCAGGCTCTTGTCCGCCGCGTCCACGCAGATGAGCGTCGGGTCGAACCGTGCCGGGAGCCCGCTCTCGCCGGGTTCGGACTCCAGCATCATCAGGTCGCCGCCGAGGTGCAGGCCGTCGACGAACTCGCCGGTGAAGACCTCCTCGCAGGAGCCCACGTCCTCGAACGGGTCCCCCGGGTGCAGCGCCACGGGCAGGATCAGCAGCGCGGCGGTCCCGGCGACGACCGCGCCGGCGATCGCCGGCACCTTGTAGCGGGCGATGCCCGCACCGGCCGGTTCGGCTCCGGAGCCGCCGCCGGGCGGTCCGGCGTCTGAGCCGCTGTCGGGGGTCTCGGTCCCATCGGACATGGGGCGGTTTCCTCTCGGGGATCAGAGGGCGGGGGTGCCGGGGAAGGCTCTCACACGCATATCCCGAGAAGGCCTCTTGAAACCGCGGGCGGCCCGGCGAGGGCCGCCGCCCGGGACCGCGGGCGGTCCGGAGCGGCGGGAACGGCGCGGGCCGGCCGCGCGGGGCGGCCGGCCCGGTCGCCGCTCAGGCGCCTTCCAGCGCCACCGGGGGCGCCAGCAGTTCGCGCAGGCCCGGTTCGGGGTCGGCGGCCTCCACCCGCACCTGCCGGGCCGGGCCGCGGTGGCCCGCGACGAGCACCGCCACCTCGCACCCCTCGGCGTCGGCGCGCATCACCAGGGACAGGTGCCGGTCGGCGATCCCGTACTCCAGGCTCTGGTGGAAGAAGTCCTCCGGGGTGCCCAGCGGGCCCGGGCCGCGGTGCAGCACCGCCCGCTCCAGCTCCGCGCCCCGCTCCCGCAGCGCCTGCACCACCGCCAGCTGCGCGGGCAGCGGCTCCACGTCGACCGGGTCCAGGTCGGCGGCGTCCACCGCGCCGTGCAGGTGCAGCCGGGTGTCCAGACCGACGCCCATCCCGGTGATCGGGGTGCCGTCCAGCCTGGTCAGCGGCGCCTCATAGGGGACGGTGAGCTCGAAGTCGAGGTTCTTGCGCTCCCCCGCCTCGATGTCGATCCCGGTCTCCACGTGGGCCCGGGCGAACTCCAGGATGACGTCCCACTCGGTCTCGCCCTTGTCCATCATCGCCCGCGCCTGCAGCCCCACGGTGAGGTCGTCGATGCGCTGCGCGGCGTCCCCGCCCGCGATGAGCACGCTGCCCCGGAGCACTTCGCCGGGCCGCACCGGCCCCACCGGTTCGCTGTAGACCTTCGCTCCGCCGATGCCCAGCGTCGCCAGCAGGCGTCGCCCGAACTCCATTGCCTCTCCTCCGTCACCGCTCCGCACCGGGCCGCCGCCTCGGCCGCCCCGATTCTGACGCCGCAGAGCGGTCCGCGGATCCCGGATCCGCCCACCGCGCCGCGCGGAGGACCACTCTGCCCGCCCCCGCTCGCGCGGCGGGACGCACATACGCGGTCTTGACGGCCGGACGCGCTTTCTTGACGCCCAGCATCGCAGACCTCCGCACCTCGACCCTACGCGCCGCCCGCGGGCGGTCCGCGGGGGCGGCCGGAGGGCCCCGCCCTCCCCTGCGGGATGAACTTTCAAAAAGTATTGAAAGTTCATCCGGGTCGTTCTACCGTCTTCCCTGACGGCACCCGCGACGGTGAGGAGCAGAGGAATGGCGGAGGCGGGGATGGAGCGTGAGCGCCAGGTCTTTGCCGAGGAACTCGGCCGGTTCTTCGAGGAGCGGGGGCTGCCCCGGATGGAGGGGCGCGTCCTGGGCCGACTGATCGTGTGCTCACCCGCGCACCAGTCGGCCGACGAACTGGCCGGGGCCCTGGGTGCCAGCCGCGGGGCGATCAGCATGGCGATCCGGCTGCTCCAGCGCTCCGAGGCGGTGGAGCGGTTCACCGTCCCCGGCTCGCGGCGGCACTACTACCGGCTCCGCCCGGGCTTCTGGCGCGGAGAGATCGACACCCGCGTGCAGGAGGCGGCGGCGGTCCGCACTCTGGCCGAGAACGGGCTCAAGCGCCTGGAGGGCGCCCCCGAGGAGGACCTCGACCGCCTCCGCGACCTGCACGAGATGTACACGTTCCTGGAACGCGGCTACGCCGCCCTGCGCGACTCCTGGCACGAGTCCGGAGGGGCGCGAGAGGGGTAGCCGGCTCCACCCGGCCCATCGCGAGGGAACCACCATGGCCCAGACCCGGCCCGTCACCGGCCCGTCCCCTGCGGCGCCGCCGCAGGCCCCGCCGGTCATCGACGTCGCGGACCTCACCTACACCTACCCCCGGACCGCCGAGCCCGCCGTGCGCGGCATGGACTTCTCGGTCGGCCGCGGCGAGATCTTCGGCTTCCTCGGCCCCAGCGGGGCGGGCAAGTCGACCACCCAGAAGATCCTCACCGGGCTGCTCACCGGCGCCCGGGGCACCGTCCGGGTGTGGGGGCGCTCCCCGGAGGAGCACGGCGGCGACTACTACCGCCGGATCGGCGTCTCCTTCGAGCTGCCCAACCACTACCAGAAGCTCACCGCGCTGGAGAACCTGGAGTTCTTCGCCTCGCTGCACGGCGGGGACACCGAGGACCCGATGGCGCTGCTGCGCCGGGTCGGCCTCGGGGACGCCGCCCGCACCCGGGTCGGCCGGTTCTCCAAGGGCATGCAGACCCGGCTGACCTTCGTCCGCGCCCTGCTGCACCGCCCCGAGCTGGTCTTCCTGGACGAGCCGACCAGCGGGATGGACCCGTCCAACGCGCGCATCGTCAAGGAGATGATCGCCGAGCTGCCCGGGCAGGGCCGCACCGTCTTCCTGACCACGCACAGCATGGAGACCGCCGAGGAGCTGTGCGACCGGGTGGCGTTCGTGGTCGACGGCCGCATCGCCGCCATGGACTCCCCCGACGAGCTCAAGCTCGCCCGCAGCCGGCGCACCGTGCGCGTCGCCTACCGGGGCGAGGACGGCCGGCTGGAGTCCGCGGAGTTCCCGCTGGACGGGATGGCCGACGACGCCGCGCTGCACGCCCTGCTCCGGGAGCGCCGGATCGAGTCGGTGCACAGCCAGGAGGCCGGGCTCGACGACGTGTTCGTCGAGGTGACCGGAAGGAGCCTGGGATGAGCGCCGCCGCCCCCGCCGCGCGCCGGCCCGCCCGGCTGCGCAGCGCCGTGCGGCTGGAGCTCCGGCTGCAGAAGCGCTACGGGTTCCTCTACGCCGCCGCCTTCTCCGTCCTGCCGTGGCTGGCGATCCTGCTGCCGCTGCCGACCGGCTACCGGGAGGCCGCCGCGCCGCTGGTGCTCTTCGGCGACCTGGTGGTCGTCCCGTTCTTCTTCATCGCCGCGTCGCTCTTCTTCGAGAAGGGCGAGCGCACCCTGTTCGCGCTGACCGTCTCGCCGCTGCGCTTCCGCGACTACCTCGGCGCGAAGGTCGCCACCCTGACCCTGCTCAGCACGGTGCTGGCGCTGGTGATCACGGTGATCGCGCACGGCGTGTCCTTCTCGCCGCTGCCGCTGCTGGCCGGGCTGGCCACCACGACCGTGTTCATGCTGGTGCTCAGCTTCACCACCGCGCTCCCGTTCTCCTCGGTCACCGACTGGGTGGTGCCCTCCACCTTCTGGCTGGCCCTGGTGAACGCGCCGCTGCTGCACTACTCCGGCCTGTGGGAGCACCCGGTGCTCTACCTGATCCCCACCCAGGGCTCGCTCATCCTGCTCGGCGCGGCGTTCGGCCAGACCGACCCCGCCCCGTGGGAGTACGCCTACGCGGTCGGCTACCAGCTGCTCTGCGCGCTCCTGCTGGCGCTGCTCGCCCGCCGCCTGTTCACCCGGTTCATCGTCGCGGAGGGGAAGTGACATGGCCGCACCGGTGCGCGCCTTCGGGCGCAACGACCTGATCGGGCTGCGGCGCGACTCCATGCTGCGCTTCCTGGTCGTCGCCCCGTTCCTGTACCTGGCGGTGCTGCGCTTCACGCTGCCGCCGCTGACGGAGATGCTGGACCAGCGGTACGGCTTCGACCTGGTCCCCTACCACCCGCTGATCGTCTCGATGTTCCTGGTGCTGGGGACGCCCGGGGTGCTCGGCGCGCTGGCCGGGCTGATGCTGCTGGAGGAGAAGGACTCCGGGACCCTGCAGGCGCTGCGGGTCGCCCCGGTGTCCATGTCGGTGTTCGCGCTGTACCGGGTGGCCACGCTGGTGGTGGTGACCACCCTGTTCATCACGGTCGCGGTGGCGCTGAGCGGGTTCATGCCCGAGGGCGCCGCCGGGCCGGCCGGCACCGCGGCCGCGGCGCTGTCCGCGGGCCTGACCGCCGCGGTGGTCGCGGTGCTGATGGCGCTGGTGGCCCGGAACAAGCTGGAAGGGCTCGCGGTGGTCCGGGCCGTCGGGACGGTGCTGTTCGCGCTGCCCCTGCTGCCCTGGTTCATCCCGGGCGCCTGGGGGCTGGCCTTCGGCGTGCTGCCGTCCTACTGGGCCGCCAAGATCTTCTGGGTGGCGGCGGAGGGCGGGGCGGTGTGGCCCTGGCTGCTCGGCGGCGCCGCGGTGAACGGCGCCTACCTGGCCCTGCTGCTCTGGGGGTTCGACCGCCGGAACCGGTGAGGTCCGCGCCGGCCGGAAGAGGGCCGCTCCGCTCCGGCGGGGCGGCCCTCCCCTTTCCCCGGACCGGCGCCGGGCGGGCCCCGGCCGTGTCGGCGGCGGCTCCGCTCCTGGTCGGGGATAGGATCGTCCGCCGTCTCCGTCCGGAAGGGCGGCACAGGCCGCATACCGGAAGGCGGCCGCCGGGGACCGCACGGCAGGGGGAGCACATGGACCAGGGGCGGGAGGGCCTGCCCCGCAGAGCGCTGCGGGGTGCGCGGCGCCTGGCGGGCGGGGCGGTCTCGGCCGCGGCCAGGAGGGCGCGGCCGCCGCAGGCGACGGCCGCCGCCTTCGCCCTCGTCGTCGCCGCGGGGACGCTGCTGCTGATGCTGCCCGCGGCCACCCAGGCGGGTGAGGAGACCGGGTTCGTCGACGCGCTGTTCACCGCGGTGTCCGCGCTCTGCGTGACCGGCCTGATCGTGGTGGACACCCCCACGCACTGGTCGCTGCTGGGCGAGTCGGTGATCCTGGTGCTGATCCAGATCGGCGGGGTCGGCGTGATGACCCTGGCCTCGACCCTGATCCTGCTGGTCCGGCACCGGATCAACCTGCGAATGCAGCTGACCGCCGGCGGCGAGACCAAGGCCGTGACGCTGGGCGAGGTGCGCCGGCTGGTGCTCGGCATCACCACGTTCAGCCTGGTCTTCGAGGCGGTGTGCGCGGCGGTGCTGGCCGCGCGGTTCGCCGCCGCCTACGACTACCCGGTGGGGCGGGCCCTCTACCACGGGGTCTTCCACGCGGTGTCGGCGTTCAACAACGCCGGCTTCGCGCTCTACTCCGACTCGCTGATGGGATTCGCCACCGACCCCTGGATCGTGCTGCCGATCGCCTTCGCGGTGATCGCCGGCGGGCTGGGCTTCCCGGTGTGGATCGAGATCTGGCGGCGGCGCCGGCCGAGCCCGACCGGGCGCTGGTCGCTGCACACCCGGGTCACGGTCTGGACCACCCTGGCGCTGCTGGCGATCGGATCGTTCCTGGTGACCGCCTTGGAGTGGTCCAATCCCGCGACACTGGGGCCGATGCGCACCGGCCAGAAGCTGCTGGTCGGCTTCTTCCACGGCGTGATGCCGCGCACCGCCGGGTTCAACAGCCTGGACGTGGCCGGGTTCCACACCCAGACGCTGTTCGTCAACGACATCCTGATGTTCATCGGCGGCGGCAGCGCCGGGACCGCCGGCGGCATCAAGGTGACCACCTTCGCGCTGCTGGCGTTCGTCATCTTCGCCAACGTCCGCGGCGAACCGCGCACCGTGGTCGGCGACCGGACGCTGCCCGCCGACACCGAGCGGCAGGCGGTGACGGTGGCGCTGTTCGCGATCGGCCTCGTCGTCTCCTCCACCCTGCTGCTGATCACCATCACCCCGTTCACCCTGGACCAGGTGCTGTTCGAGGTGGTCTCGGCGTTCGCGACGGTGGGGCTGTCCACCGGCATCACCGCCGACATCCCGCCGCTGGGCCGACTCGTGCTCTGCCTGCTCATGTTCATCGGCCGCATCGGCCCGATCACCCTGGCCACCGCACTCGCCCTGCGCAGCCGCGCCCGCCGCGTCGGCTACCCCGAGGAGCGCCCGGTCATCGGCTGAGCCCCGCCGGGAGCGGCCCCGGCCCGGGCGGAGCGCGGGTCCGCCCCCAATGAAAACAAATGACCGAATTGGTTTCATGGATTCGAACGCCACCCGACCGGAAGCCCCGACCGGGCGGCCGGCCCGGACCGGAAAAGGAGGGACCCCATGCCGCCCGCGTTCTCCGCCGAGGAGAGGGAGCGCATCACCGGCCTGCTGCTGGAGGCCGGCCGCGAGCTGTTCCGCCCGAGGGCTGCGCAAGACCTCGCTGGAGGAGCTGACCGCCCCCGCGGGGATCGCCGAGAGCAGCTTCTACGCCTTCTTCGACTCCAAGGAGGCCCTCTACCTCGAACTGATGGACCGCCAGGCCGGCGAGGTCAAGCGGCGCGTCGTCGACGAGGCGCTGCTGACCGCCCCCACCCCCGGGAGGGGCTGCGCCGGTTCCTGCACGCGGCGGCCGCCGAGCTGTCCGGCAACCCGCTGTACCGGCGGCTGGTGGACCACCCGGAGGAGATGGAGGCGGTCGCGCGCCGGGTCGGCCCCGGCACCGCCCTCGACGGCCCGGTCCCCGCGCTGGCCCGCTTCATCTCCGCGGGGAAGGAGTCCGGCGCGTTCGTCGACGCCGACGAGGCCGTGATCGCCAACGTGCTCCAGGCGGTCCTGCTGCTGCCGGTCAACGCCGAGCGGCTGGCCTCGCCGGAGCACTACCCGCAGACCCTCGACCTGCTGATCGACATCGTCGCGGCGGGCCTCACCCGGAAGGACGGGGAAACCTGATGCGCGTCCTGCTGCTCACCCACGGCACCCGCGGCGACGTCCAGCCCTTCCTGGCGCTGGCCGCCGCACTGGAGTCCACCGGACACGCCGTGCGGACGGCCGGGCCCGCCGGCAGCGCCCCCCTGGCCGCCGCCCGCGGCATCGCCTACCACCCGGTCGACGACGGCCCCCTCACCCTGATGGGCGACCCGGAGCTCGGCGGGGTGATGCGGACCGGGCTGCGCGGCCCGCACGGGGCCGCCCAGGCGGTCCGGCTGGTGCGCAGGATCACCCCGCTGATGCACCGGGTCTGCGAGGACATGGCCGACGCCGCCGAGGAGGGTGCCGACGCCGTGGTGCACCTGGTCGGCACGCCCGGCCACCACATCGCCGAGCGGCTGGGGGCGGTGGCCGTCCCGGTGGCGCTGCAGCCCTCCCGGGTCCCCACCGGGGCCTTCCCCCCGCCGGGCGTCCCCCTGCCGCGGTGGATGCCCGGGGCGCTCAACCGGACCGCCTACCGGTTCGCCGGACTGGCCCTGCGCGGCCGGCGGAAGGTGCACGAGCGGTTCCGCCGGGAGCGGCCGGGCCTAGGCCCCTCCTGCATCTCTGCCTGCCCCGGTCGGGTCAGGCCGCGTGCGGTTCGAACCAGACCGAGTCGATGTCGTGTCCGGCCGTCAGCCGGACATCCGCGTTGAGCGCTGCTGCGAGTCGACGCAGCAGGTCGACGGTCGGAGCGGTCCCGCCTTCCTCGATGCACTCGATCTCGTCGGTGGTCATGGCCGCCCGTTCAGCCAGTTCGTCCACAGAGAGCCCTAGAGCCGTCCGCCGGTCGTACAGCGCCTTACCGAAGGCAAGGGCCTCCCGAATCGCGATCCGCTCCGGGTCTTCGGGCCGAGGATCCGGACGCACCCAACGCGTGTGGTAACCAGCCATCACGCCCGCCTCTCGTAGCTCTCAACGACCGGCCCGCCATGCTCGTTCGCGCAGATCTTCTGTGCCCGAACCGCCCTGTCGATCTGCCGTTGATCATGCTGCTTCGTTTTACGGAAAACGGTGAGCAGCACGATTCTGCCGTCAGGCCTGCACCAGTACGTTACACGGGCGGCCACTCCTCGCAAGCGAAGGCGTAGCTCCCATACCGGACCCTCCAGATGGTCTGACCAGGGCCCGCCCAGTCCGCTTCCTCGCTCGGCCAGCATTCCGGCGACCTCGTCCACGCGCTTGAAGTCACTGTCGCTCAGGCTGTCAAGCCAGTCTCGTACTTCTGGCTCTATTTCGAAGTCGTACAGTTCACGCACTCTGAGCTCCTGCCGTGTCAGAACCGCGCCAACACTAGCGTCCGTCACCGAAGGCCACCCTCTCTTCACGGATTCTCCGGTTCCATCGGTGTCGCGGCCCAGCGGTATCCGAGGGGGCCCGAAGCTCTCGCGGCCGCAGGTCCGCAAAGAGCACAGAAGTCGCGGGGACGGCCGCCTCCCCTGGACGTCCTGAGTGTTAGCGACTAACGTGTTAGCCACTAACATCCAGGGAGGCGCGGTGGCACGGCGCGATCGGGGCAGGGGCGAGCGGACCCGCGATGCGCTGCGCGCCGCCGCCTACCGGCTCTTTCTGCGGGACGGCTACGACGGGACCCCGGTGGCCCGGATCGCCGCCGAGGCCGGGGTCTCCCACATGACCTTCTTCCGCCACTTCCCCACCAAGGAGGACGTGGTGCTGCGGGACGACCACGACCCGCTGCTGGAGCGGCTCGTCCGGGAGCGGCCGCCCGGGGAGCCGCCGGTCGCGCGGGTGCGCGCCGCCGTGGCCCTGGCGCTGCCCGAGGTCTACGCCCGCGAGCGGGAGAACCTGCTGCTCCGCGCCCGCCTCATCCTGGACGCCCCGGCGCTCCGCCGCCGCATGGGCGACAGCATGCGCGGCTCCCAGGACGCCTTCGAGCGCGGCCTCGCCCCCGGCTCCCCGGACGATCCGCCGCTGGCGGTGCGCGCCGTCGCGGCCGCCTGCACCGCGGCCCTGGCCGAGGCCGTCACCGCCTGGGCCCGGGACGGCGGCACCGGCCACCTGCCCGACCTGGCCGACGAGGCCCTGGCCGCCCTCCAGGACCGCCCCGGGGAGCGGGCGTGACCGGCGCCGCGGTCCGCGCCGACGGCCTGGAGGTGCGCTACCGGGGCGCGCCGCGCCCTGCCGTGCGCGCGATGACCTTCCAGGTCGCACCGGGCGAGGTCTTCGGCCTCCTCGGCCCCTCCGGGGCGGGCAAGTCGACCGTGCAGAAGGTGCTGACCCGGGTGGTCCGCGGCTACGGCGGCACGGTGCGCGCCCTGGGCCGCCCGCTGCCCGAGTGGGGGTCCGACTACTTCGAGCACGTCGGCGTGGGCTTCGAACTGCCCGCGGCCTACACCCGGCTGACCGCCCGGGAGAACCTGGCCGCCTTCGCCTCCCTCTACCGCGGGCCCGTGGAGGACCCCGGGAAGCTGCTGGACCGGCTGGACCTGGGCGCCGAGGCCGACCGGCGGGTCGCGGAGCTGTCCAAGGGCATGCGGATGCGGCTGAACCTGGCCCGCGCCCTGATCAACCGGCCCCGGCTGCTCCTGCTGGACGAGCCCACCTCCGGGCAGGACCCGGTGCGCGCCGCCCGGATCCGCGCGATCGTGCGGGCCGAGGCCGACCGCGGCGCCGCCGTGCTGCTGAGCACGCACGACATGACCACCGCCGAGCGGCTCTGCGACCGGGTGGCCTTCGTCGCCGGCGGCCGCATCGCCGCCGTGGACACCCCGGCCGCCTTCAAGCTCCGCCACGGCCGCCCCGGGCTGCGCGCCGAGTACACCGAGCACGGCGCGCTGCGGCGGCGCACCTTCGACCCCGCCCTCCCGGACGACGCCGCCGAGCTGTCCCGGATCATCGCCGGCGGCGGCCTGGCCTCCCTGCACACCCGCGAAGCCGCCCTGGACGAGGTCTTCGCCGAGGTCACCAAGGTCCGGCTGTGACGGCGCCCGGTCCCCCTCAGCCCCCTCCGGGCCCCACCCCACCGGGCCCGGGACCGACGATGAGCAGAGGAACCGGAAAGCGCACCGGCGGGCTCCGACGGGCCGGGACCAGGGGAGGAGGCAGCGCCGGGGCCCGGCGGAGAAGGACCCGCGCCCGGGCGGCCCAGGGAAAAGGCGGGGACCGGCGATGAGCAGAGGAACCGCAGGGCGCGCCGGCGGGCTCCGGCGGTTTCGGGCGGCTCTGGTGCTGGAGGCCCGGATCGCGCTGCGCTACCGGGTGCTGCCGCTGGCCGCCGTGCTGGCGGTGCTGTGGGCGGCGGCCATGGCGCTGCTCCCGGCGGCGGCCGCCCGCGCCCTCGCCCCGTTCGTGCTGTTCCTGGACACCGCCGGGTTCGGCGCGCTCATCGCCGTCGGGCTGCTGCTCTTCGAGCGCACCGAGGGCGCCGAGGCGGCGCGCGCGGCCGCGCCGCTGCGCCCCGCCGAAGCGGTGGCGGCGCGCCTGGTGCTGCTCACCGCCGCCGCGGCGGCCATGGCGCTGCCCGTCGCCGCGGCCGTCCCGGCCGACGGACCGGTGCCGCGCGCCGCCTCCATCGCGCTGGTCTGCGCGGGCGTGGCGCTGACCTCGGTGATCCTGGTGGCGGTCTGCATGGCCGCCGGGGCCCGGGCGCGCACCCTGCTGGGCGCCGCCTTCGCCGCGGTGCCCTGGGTCGCGCCGCTGGTCGCCCTGCCCGGGCTGCACCTGGCCGGCGCCGCGGACGGCCCCGCGGTGTTCGCCGTGCCCACCACCGGCGCCGCCGAGCTGATCCGGAGCGGCGCCGCCGGGGTCCCGCCGTCCGCCTCGGCGCTCGCGGCCTGCGCGTGGACGACGGTGTGCGCCGCCGCGGCCTGGGCGTGGGCCGCCCGGCGGGCGGAACCCGAGGAGCAGGCGCGGCGCGGCCCCGCGGCCGCCGCCGCACTCCGCCCCCGGCCCCGCGCTCCCCGCCCGGATCCCCGCCCGGAGCCCCGGCCGGGCCGGGTGCGCGGCGGGGCGGTCGCCGCCTTCGCCCGCTTCGACCTGCTGGGATCCGCGCACGACCCGCTGCTGGCCGCCATCGCCGTGGCGCCGCTGCCGCTGGCGCTGCTGCTGCGGTTCCTCTACCCTCCGGCCGCCGCCTTCGCCGAGCGGTCGCAGGGCCTCGACCCGGCCCCGGCGGCTCCGGCGCTGTTCGCGGCGCTGGTGCTGCTGCACGTTCCGGTGATGGCCGGGTCCGCGGTGGCGCTGCGGCTCATCGACGACGCCGACGAGCGGATCCTCTCGGTGCTCCGGGCATCGCCGCTGCCGCCGGGCGCCTACCTCGCCCTGCGGGCGGCGAGCGCGGCCGCGCTCGCGCTGCTCGGCCTGGCGGTCGCGGTCCCGCTGTCGGGACTGGCGCCCGCGCCCTGGCCGTGGCCGCAGGCGCTGACCGCGGTGCTGCTCGCGGCCGCCCAGGCCCCGCTGATCGTCCTGGCCACCGCCGCACTGGCGGGGAACAAGGTCGAGGCGCTGGTGGTGGTGAAGGCCGCCGGCGCGGTCTCGGTCCTGCTGCCGGTGGCGGCCTGGTCCCTGCCCGAGGCCTGGGGGCGGGCGCTGCTCCTCCTCCCGCCCGCCTGGCCGCTGCTGGCGGTCTCCGGCCACCCCGGGGAGGCGGCCGCCCCGACCGTGCTGCTCTGCGGGCTCGCCGCGGCGGCCGCCGCGGGCGCCCTCGCCGTCCTCCGGGCGCACCGCACCCCGCCGTGACCCGGGGGCCCTGCTTCCCGGACCGGTGCCGCCGCTGCCGCCCGGCGCGGAACGCACGACCCGCCCGCAGGCGCGCGGAGTATCCTCCTACTCCCTGACCCCTGGAGGCAGAGAGGGCGCGGCTCGCACCCCGAGCCCAGGTTCCCGATGGCGGACAAGACCGACTTCAAGAAGACGCTCGACGCCTACCGGGCCCGGCAGGGCCGGTTCCGGCTCCTGGACGTGCCCGACCTGCGGTACCTCATGGTCGACGGGCACGGCGACCCGAACACCTCGCCGGTGTTCGCCGGCGCGGTCGAGGCCCTCTACCCGGTGGCCTACAAGCTGAAGTTCGCCAGCAGGCTGGAGCTCGGACGCGACTACGTCGTCCCGCCGCTGGAGGGCCTGTGGTGGGCCGAGGACATGGACTCCTTCACCTCGGCCCGGGACAAGTCGCGGTGGGAGTGGACGCTGATGATCATGGTCCCGGAGTGGATCGGCCCGGACATGTTCACCGCCGCCGTCGAGCAGGCCGGCGCCCGGAACCGCCCGGAGCGCCTCGGCGACGTCCGCCTGGAGGCGCTCTCCGAGGGGCGGTGCGTGCAGACGCTGCACGTCGGCCCGTTCGACGAGGAGGCGGAGGTGCTCGCGCGGCTGCACCGCGAGTTCATCCCCGGCAGCGGGCTGCGGATGGCCGGCCGGCACCACGAGATCTACCTCAGCGACTTCCGCCGGACCGCCCCCGGGAAGCGGCGCACCGTCCTCCGCCAGCCGGTCGCGCCCGCCGCCCCGGACGCGTAGCGCCCGGCCCGCCCCGGAGCGGGCCGGTGGCGCCCGCTATTCCTCGTCCTCCTCCTCTTCTTCGTCTTCCTCGTCGTACTCGTCCTCGTCGTAGTAGTCGTCCTCGTCGAAGTGGAAGTCGGACTCCTCCAGCGGGCGGATCACCGGGATCAGCGCCGCGGTCTGCTCCTGGTGGCCGGCCGTCCAGGAGTTGCGGAAGAAGTCGAACCGCAGGTGGTAGCAGCCCTCGGACTCGGTGAAGAGGATCGGCGGGACGAGGAGGTCCACCGCGCCGACGGTGGTCGCGGTGTCGACGAAGTCGCCGGAGGCGAAGCCGGGGCCCTGGCAGGCGGCGAAGTTCACCGGGGCGAGGGCGCTCTTCCCGAGGACGTGGATCCGGTTGCCCTGGACCGCGAAGCGGTCCGGGTCGAGGACGGCCTCCTCGCCGAGGATCAGGATCGGCGCGGGCATGACCTCGGCCTTCGCCTCCTCCTGGGCCTCGATGTAGCAGTCGATGACCTCCTCGCTGCGGGTGGTGTCCATCCCGTCCATGCCGTGGAACGAGCAGCAGGGCATCTCGGCGTCGGCGACCGGCCGCTCCGGCTCCGGGAAGAGGAGGGACTTGTCGAACGGCGGGACCGCCGAGCCCCCGCTCCGCTCCCGGAGGAACCCGGGGATCCAGGCGGTGTCCTCGGCCTCGATCACCTCGGAGTCGCACCGGGCGCGGAACGAGGTCTCGCCGATCCGGCAGTTGAAGTAGTCCATCAAGGTGATCGCGGCGCACTCGGCGAGCGAGAGCTCCCCGCTCTCGGGGAACCAGAAGTCGTAGCCGTTCGCGACGTAGTCCACGCCCCCGAAGCGCTTGTGCACGAAGGGCTCGCGGTCGGGGCCGGGGGCGAGGCCGTTCCAGTGCGCCCGCGCGACCCGGTCGTAGTAGTCGTCGGCGTGCCGGGCGAGCTCGGGGGCGAACACGCTCTCGCCGGTCAGGTAGCACGCCTTGCTGAACAGCGCGCCGATCTCCGGATCGTGCCCGGTGCCCGGGTCGGTGAAGACGAGCTCGGTGCGGAGGAAGACCTTGCGGCCGTCCCGGTAGGGGGCGCCCTCGTGCTCGTACCGCTGGTCGAAGAGCACGCAGGTGAAGGGCGCGATCTCGGTGAGCGCGGCGCCGCCGGAGAGGTCCAGGACGGGGTCGCCGGACCCGCCGGTGAGGTACAGCAGCACCGTGTACCGGGAGACGTGGCCGCGTGCGCCGTCGTAGTAGGGGGTGTCGAGGTGCCGGTGGAAGTTGGCGTCGCCCGGTTCGAACCGGTTGCACCGGAACACCGGGTTCACGTGCGAGAAGCCGTCCAGCAGGGGCTCCGGCAGGGCCTTCGCCACGGCCCCGGTGAGCGCCTCGGCCAGCAGCGCCGAGTGGAAGATGAACCGGTCGCCGCCGCGCGAGGCTGCGTTGAGCGGCGGGACGTACAGGCCCAGCGAGTCGAGGCCCTCCAGCGCGGCCCGGGCGGGGCCCGGGAGCCGCAGCGAGAAGGTGTACGCGCCCTCGGCGACCTCCTCCCGCCCGGTGAGCTCGAAGCCCGCGGCGGCCTCCGCGAACAGGTGGTCGAGCGGGAGGATGTTCTCGAAGGTGCGGAAGGACAGTTCGAGCGGGTCGACGAAGACCGCGGCCAGGTACGGCGCCTCCGCGCTGGGGCGGGCGAACGAGTCGCGCACCGCGGCGTCGATCCGGTCGGCCTCGACGAAGCGCACCGACTTGAAGCGCGCCGTGGGGTGCCAGGAGACCGAGAGTCCGTCGACCACCGCGGCGGGGCCGGCGTGGTTGGCGTCGACCTCGGCGCGGTACCGGGCGGCCTCCTCCGCCGAGGCCTCGCCGGACGACAGGGCGAAGAAACGGTCGCGCAGACCGGTGCTCATACGCTCCTCCAATAGCTGCGGATTCCGGGGGGTAGCAGGGTGGCCGAGGCGAGCATCCGCGCGCCGCCGGCCCCGGTGTCGGCGGGGTTGAGGAGGAGCCGGCGGAGCGAGCCGGCGAACGGCGCCGCGAGCAGGGCCCGCACCCCCTCCTCGCCGAGGTCGTTGTAGCGCAGGTCGAGCTCGGTCAGCCGGTCGAAGCGGTGCAGTGCGCGCACGCCCTCCGCGGTGAGCATGTTCCGCTGCAGGTGCAGGCGGCGGGCGCCGCTGAAGCGCGGGGAGTCCGCGAGCCCGGCCAGCCCGGAGTCGCCGATGCCGCAGTACCGCAGGTCGAGGGCGTCCAGCCGGCCCGCCCCGGCCGCTCCGGTTCCGGAGGGGTCGGCGCGGACGTGCGCCGAGACGGCGAGCGCCCCGGCGCCGATCGCGCCGATCCGCAGGTAGGGCAGTTCGAGTTCGGTGAGCCGGCCCAGGTCGAGCGTTGCCAGGGCGCCGGCGTCGAGGGACGGGTGCGGTTCGGTCGGCTCCTCCCCGGGGGCCTCGTCCCACGGGTCCTCGTACCACGGGGCGTCGTCCATCCGGTCGTCCGGCGCGAGCTGCAGCGCGGTCACGAAGGGGGAGCGCATGACCTCGTTGACGGCCACCGGCGCGCGGTCGGACCATTCGACGCGGACCTTCGCGGCGAACCCGTACCGGCGTTCCAGGACGTCCGCCTCCGGCGGGAGCTCCGCGTCCCAGTCCTTGCGGTGCTCTTCGACCAGGGCGGCGATCTCCCGCTCCGCTTCGCCGCGGCGGACCGGGGGGAGGCGTTCGCGCCGCTGCTCCAGCCGGATCAGCTCGCCCCGCGCGTCACCCCGCTCGGTGAGCCGCTCGGCATAGGCGATCCACGACGCGCGGTCGCCGGGGCGCTCCCGCAGCGCCTGTTCGAGGGTCGCGAGTTGCATGCGCGGACGCTAGCAGCGGCGCCGGACACTTCCCCGAATCCGGCAGACCGCCGAAAACAGCACTATTTCCCCTGTTCACGGCGGAAAGCACACCGATCTCCGGCCTGCCGGAAGGGGGCCGCCCCCGTCCCGGGCGGCCCTCACCGGCCGGGGTCGGGGAGGAGGTCGGCGAGGGCCGCCTCGAACTCGTCCGCGGTCGGCTTCTCCTCGGTGAGCAGACTGTGCAGGAGGAGGCCGTCGACGGCGCCGGCGACGTTGCGGGCCCGGACCGGGTCGCCGGTGTAGCCGCCGGCGAAGGCCCGGACCGCCCGGAGCCACCCGTCGGTCGCCTCGCGCAGGTGCGGGCGGCGGGCCGCGAGCAGGAACAGCTCGTACTCGGCGAGCAGCCGGCCCGGGTCCCGGGCGACCTCGGCGAGGAGCACCGCGAGGTCGCGCCGGCGGTCCCCGCCCGCGGAGAGCCTGCGCATCCGCTCGGAATCCTCCTCCATGACGCTGGTCAGCGCCGCCGTGAGCAGGTCGCCCAGGCCGGTGAAGTAGTACGTGGTGGCCGAGGTGGGCAGCCCGGCCTCCCGGGAGACCGAGCGGTGGCTGACCCCGGCCACCCCGTCGCGCTCGATCACGCGCAGGGTCGCCTCGATGAGCGCGTTCCGGCGGCGCAGGCCCTTGATCCTGCGCCCGTCGGTGGTGGGCTCGCTCAGTGCTCCTCCTCGGGTGGGGCGGGGCCGCTCCGCGCGGCCGGTAGCCCCGTTCTACCCGACGGCGCCGGCGTGCCGCGCCCCCTCCTCCTCGGCGGCGCGCACCGAGCGCCCGAGCAGGCGCAGCGAGAGCAGGACGATGAGCACGATGAGCGCGCCGGCGGCGACGGTGACCGCGAAGCCGCCGGCGGTCCCGGCCCGCTCCACGGCGAGGCCGGCGGTGAAGGTCCCGATCGCGGTGCCGACGGTCAGCCCGGTGAGCGCCCAGGTCATCCCCTCGGTCAGCGAGGAGGCCGGGACCGCCTTCTCGATCAGCGTCATCACCAGGATCATGGTGGGCGCGAAGAACACCCCGGCGAGCAGGACCGCCGCGGAGAGCGCCCAGATGTTCCCGGCGACCAGGAGGGGGAGGGTGGTCAGGCCGGTTCCGGTGACGGCGGCGAGCAGGACCAGGTGCGGCCGCCAGGGCAGGTTCAGGGCGCCGAAGGCCAGCCCGGAGGCGGCCGAGCCGAGGGCGTAGGCGGAGAGCACGATCCCGGTGGCGCCGGGTACGCCCAGCGACTCGGCGAAGGCGACGGCGGCCACGTCGACCGCGCCGACGATGACCCCGCCGGCCAGCAGGGTCAGCGCGAGCACCGCCAGCGGGGCGCTGCGCAGCAGCACCGCCCCGCCGGTCCCCGCCGCGGCCGGCCGGGCCGGCGGTTCGGTGGACCGCTGCGCGGCGAAGAGCAGCACGCCGACGGCGAGGAGGACGGCGGCGGCGAGCGGTCCCCCCTGGGCGAAGGCCATGGTGCTGAGCACCACGGACAGGGCCGGCCCGGTGATGAAGGCGATCTCGTCGGCGACCGACTCGAACGAGTAGGCGGTGTGCAGCCGGGGCGTGCCCCGGTAGAGCTCGGTCCACCGGGCCCGCGCCATCGCCGACATGTTCGGCATGGCCCCGGCGGGGACGGCGAACGCGAAGAAGGTCCACGCCGGCAGGTCGAACCGGACGGCGAGGAGCAGCAGGCCGAGCCCGGCGACGCCGGCCCCGGCGGCGGCCGGCAGCACCCGGTGCTGGCCGAGCCGGTCCGCGAGCCGGGAGATCTGGGGCGCGATCACCGCCATGGACAGGGTGAACGTGGCGGCGACGGCGCCGGCCAGGGCGTAGTCCCCCTCGGTGATCGACAGCATCGTGATGATGCCGATGTTGGCCATGGCCACGGGCATCCGCCCGATCAGACTCGCCGCGGTGAACCCTTTGGCTCCCGGGGCGGCGAATATCCGTGCGTAGGGGTTGGGCATGGGGGCCTCCTCGCGGCAGGTGGAACGGCGGCAAAAAACTGGGACGTCCGTCCCAGAAGTATGCGGGGCCGCCCCCCTCCCTTCAAGACCGCCGGCGGTGAGCTGCGCCACCGGCGCCCGCTCTGCGATGCCCCCGCAGAGGGGACGGAAGCGGTGGCGGGGACGCCGCACGCCCCTGACATGGGCCCGCGCGGAGCCGGCCCGCCGTTCACCGGGTGGGGTAGCATCGGCGAACCCGCCCAAGGCACAAAATGGCCGACGATTCGCCTGAGAACGGTCACCCCTGCAGGCGGGGTGCCGCACCCGCTGCGCCGCATTCCGCCCGACTAAGAAACGGCTGGTCGATGCCCGGGTCTACCCCCGCTTCCCCGCTCTGGATCCGCAGATACGCCCCGTCGCCGGACGCCCCTGTCCGGCTCGCCTGCCTGCCGCACGCCGGCGGGTCCGCGAGCTTCTTCCTCCCCGTCGCCCGCACGCTGGCCCCGGCCGTCGACGTGCTCGCCGTCCAGTACCCAGGGCGGCAGGACCGGTACACCGAGCGGTGCATCGAGGACCTGCACGAGCTCGCGGACGAAGCGGCCTCGGCGCTCGAACCGTGGACGGACGCCCCGCTGGCCCTGCTCGGCCACAGCATGGGCGCTTCCCTCGCCTTCGAGGTGGCCCTCCGCCTGGAGCGGAAGACGGGCGCCGTACCGGTCGCGCTGTTCGCGTCCGGGCGGCGCGCACCGTCCCGGCACCGCGAGGAGACCGTCCACCTGCGCGATGACGACGGGATCATCGCCGAGCTCAAGCGGCTCAACGGGACCGACTCCGACGTGCTGGGCGACGAGGAGCTGCTGCGCATGGTGCTCCCCGCGATCCGCGGCGACTACACGGCCGCCGAGACGTACCGCCCCCGGCCCGGCGAGGCCTCCGTGAGCTGCCCCGTCGTCGCGATGACCGGGGACTCCGACCCGAAGGTCTCGATCGACGAGGCGCGGGCCTGGGAGGAGCACACCACCGGCGGATTCGACCTGCACGTGTTCCCCGGCGGCCACTTCTACCTCGCCGACCGGCAGGCCGAGGTGCTGAAGCTGGTCGCGGACCGGCTGAACACGACCCCCTGACCGGCCCGGCCGGCCACCGGCGGGAGCGGGGTTCAGCCGGCCACCCGGGCGCGGCACCTCGCGGGGTCGGGGTTCAAGCGGGCGGCGAGGGCAGCAGCGAGGACCGGCCGGCCGGTCCCCCCGCCCGCCGTCGCCGCCTGTCTGAACCCCGCCACGCGCGGTGCGCCCGGCGCGCGGGGCGGTTCTGCCCGGTGCGCGCGGTGCCGCCCGGTGCGGTCAGCCGCGGCCCACCCGGTAGTGGAGCAGGACGACGCCGGACCGGAACCGCTCGGTCCGCACCGGTTCCAGCCGGGGCAGCCGGGCGCCGTCCGGGAAGAGCCGGGTGCCGCCGCCGATGACCACCGGGTAGACGAAGAGCCGGTACTCGTCGATGAGCCCGGCGGCGGTCAGCGCACGCGCCAGGGTGGTGCTCCCGGTCATCCCGATCGGGCCGCCCTCCCCGGCCTTCAGCGCGCGGACCTCCTCCTCGACCGGGCCGCGCAGCACCGTCGTGTTCGCCCACCCCGGGTCGCCCAGGGTCCGGGAGACGACGTACTTGGCCACCGCGTTCAGGTGGTCGCCGATGCCGTCCGGCTCCCCGGCCCGGGCCGGCCAGTAGCCGCGGAACTCCTCGAAGGTCACCCGCCCGAGGAGCAGCGCCCGCTCCTCGGCCATCTGCTTCTCGAGCTCCTCCAGGATGTCGGACTCGTCCGCGTCCGGGTCCGAGCCGCCGGGCCCGAACCAGTCGCCGGACGCCTCGATGACGCCGTCCAGGGTGATGTTCTCGGTGAGGATCAGCCGCCGCATTCCGGGCCTCCGCTCGTCGTCGCCGCTGCCTTCCGTCTCCTGGTTACGACCGCGCGCGGCCGGCGGACTCATCGGCGTTCGGTGCGGGAGGCGGCCGGTCCGGCCACGGATCCGGCCCGCCGGCACCGCGGCCGGAGCCGGGACGGTGGTTGCGGCGGCCGGGGCACCGCGGAATCGGCGCCCGCCACCGCGGCGGAATGCGCGGTTCCACCGGGAACCGCCGGTGAACCGGGCCACCAGGTGGCCGTTCCGCCGGGTTCCGGAGAACCGGAACCCGACCCTTTTCGCCGGGGCTGTTTTTGCCGCCCTGAATCGCGCGCATAATCAGCGCCGGGAGGGGCGGGAAAGAAAGCCCCGGGCGCCCGCACCTTGAGGAACACAAGGGCGCATTCCTCGTTCTCCTGCATTTCACCCGACTCGGGCATTCACGCCGCACGCGACCGGAAGGGGATTCACATGGGCACGGAACCCGACATCAAGGGCCAGGCCGACAAGCTCCGCGGGCCCAACCACGTCGACGGAAAGAAGCGGTTCCTGCTGACCGAGGCGGAATGGCGGAACGTCCAGGTCTACTGCACCACCGTGCAGGCGCTGCCGACCACCGACGACATGATCAAGATCAAGCTCGCGCTCACCACCGAGGACAACGTCGCAGACTTCAAGGACCTCAGGGACCAGTACAAGACGATGTACGACCACGTGAAGTTCTGGGACGACACGGCGATGCCGCGGAGCATCAAACTCGCCACCGACATCAATAACTACGGGCGCAACGCCAACCTCTACTACGGGGAGATGCTCAGGCTCGCGAAGGAGGGCTTGAGCGATCCCGCCCGAAAGAAGCGGTTCCTCGAGATCGTGGAGGACCGCGCCAAGAAGGCCGACGATTTCGCCAAGGACGCCAAGGAGGTGTCCGGGCTGATCACCGAATTCCACAAGACGACCGACGAGGACGCCAAGAAGATGGGCGACCTCAAGGTCAAGTACGACAAGAAGTACGACAGCGACAACGCCGAGTGGAAGAAGCTCAAGGAGCAGATCGAGAAGGACCAGAAGGACCTGGGCGCCCTGAACGACCAGTACAACCACGAGGTGACCGTGGCCGCGACCACGCCCTCCTACGCCTGGGTCACCGTCTTCGGCTTCATCGCGGCCGTCACCGTCGCCGCGGTCTACACCGACAAGGCGCTGAAGACCAAGGCCGCGATCGAGGCGCTGGAGAAGAAGATCGGCGACGCCCAGAAGAAGCTCACCCGCAACGCGCACATCCTCAAGAGCGCCAAGTACGCCAAGGACTCGGTGGACGACACCAAGAAGAACGTGGACCTCGCCCTGGACACCCTGGGCAAGATGCGGTCGGGCTGGGAGTCCATCGCGGTGAGCATGCGCTCGCTCGCCGACCTGGTCGGCACGGACATCAAGAAGGCCGAGGCACTGGTGGACCTGCAGGTGCAGCAGGCCATCAACGACTGGACCGCCATCGCCGATGACGCCAAGGGCTACATCAACAGCGCCTACATCAAGAAGCCCAGCTACGCCGAGCTGCAGCTCGCCGCCTGACCGGGCGCCCTCCCTTCCCCGGGCGGCGGGCGCCGCGGCGCCCGCCGCCCCTCCCACCGGAACGACAGCGAGAACGGACTCCCCATGACCGACGCCCTCGACCTCCGCGGCCAGGCGGACCGGCTCCGCACGGCGCCCGGCGGCCGCCCCCTGCTCGCCGAACCCGAGTGGCACCTCGTCCAGCTGCACTGCACCACCGTCCAGGCGCTCCCTACCGACGGCGCCTCGCTCGCCGCGCGGCTGGGGCTCGACCCGGCCGGCGGCGCCGGAGGCTTCGGCGGGGCGCTCGGCCCCTACGCCGAGGCCCGCGACCTCGCCGGCCGCTGGGAGGACGATGCGATGCCCGCCGGGGTGAACGCCGCGGTGGACCTGCGGGCCTTCGCCAGGACGGCGGAGATCGACTACGGCGAGATGGCCGAGCTGGCCGCCGGCGGGCTGGACGCGCCGGAGCCGCGCGCGGAGTTCGCCCGGCTCGCCCGCGGCCGGGCCGCGCAGGCCGAAGAGTGCGCGGCCTCGGCCGGACGGGCCCGCGACCTGGTGGCGGAGTTCCACCGCGCCGCCGGCGCCCTGGCGGAACGGGCCCGCGGGTCCGCCGCGCCCTGCGGCTCGGACGACCCGGCCTGGGCCAAGGCCCGGGAGCGGCTGGCCGCCGCACAGCGGGGCCTGGCCGACGCGAACGAGGCCTACACCCGCGCCGCGCACGCCGCCGGGACCGTCCCGAACTACCGGTGGATCCCGCTGTACGGGCTGCTGACCGCGCCGACCGCGGACGGGGTCTACATCACCGAGCTGCTGCGGATCCGCACCGAGCTGGAAGGCGCGGCGGCCGGCTCGGACGATCCGCTCCGGCTGCTGTCCGAGGCCCGCGCGGGGGTGTGCGCCGCGGCCGCCGCCGGTGCGCTGGACGCCATGGCCGGGCACGCCGGCCGCCTCGCCGCCCTGCTGGAGCGGCTGCGCGGCGGCTGGCTGGAGATCGCGTCCGGCCTGTCCGCGCTGGCCGGCACCGCCGAGGCCGACCCCGGTGCGGCCGCCGCGTCGGCCGCGGCCCAGCTGCCGCGCTCGGTCATCGAGTGGAAGACCCTGGCCGTACAGGCCGACGCGCACCTGGAGCGCACGCACATCGCCCGGCCGCCCTACCTGGCGCTGCAGGCGGTGGTCTGACCGTGCCGACCCGTACCCGAGACCTCCGAGGAGCACAGCGATGACCAGCGAGCAGACCGCCTTCCGCGCCGTCCCCCGGGCCCGGGGCGCCGCAGAGGCCGCCGAGGCCGGCGACGGGCTGCCCGAGGCGCTCGGCGTCCCGGCACTGACCAGCCCGGTCATCGACGGGAACAACGCCTACTTCCACGGCCGCGAGCTGGACACAGGCAAGGTGGTCGAGCGCCTGGCCGAGGAGCCGAAGGTGCGCATCGTCCACCTCTACGCCGACACCGTCACCCTGTCGGCCTCCCCGGCGGTGGAGCTGAAGGAGAGCATCGGCTGGCAGATCACCGCCCGCCGGGTCGTGGTCGCCAAGGGCGCCGAGCTGCGCATGGCCAACGGCTCCGGCCTGGTGCTCTACACCTCTGAGATCACCGACGGGAAGCAGGCGGGGAAGCTGCCGCTGAAGGTCCCGGCCTCCGGCGGCGGGTGGCGGGACCGGCCCGTCGCCCTGGAGAAGCGGGCCGGACTTCAGGTGCGCGTCGCCGACGACGAGGCCGCCGTCACCGAGCAGAAGACCGTTCCGCTGCCGGAGGGCGAGCCGGTGCAGCTCGCCCGGTCGCTGACCATGCTGTTCCAGCACGCCACCCAGTTCTGGGCCGCCGACCGGGCCCGGGCGGTGGCCATGCTGCGCTGGACGTCGCGGCTGGCCGCGCAGAGCACCCACCTGCGGGAGCTCTTCGCCCAGGCGAGCAGCCTGCTGCAGCTGCACGACAACGACCTCCCGCACGGCCGGTACGTGCCCGCTCTCAACCGCGACCTGTACGGGAAGCACCTCGGCGTCTACCAGAAGGCGGTGGCGGCCTACGAAGCCGACTACGTCGCACTGCGCAACCGGCAGCTCTCCATCGACGACCGGGTCAAGGCCGCCGAGGCGCTGCTGGCCGACATGAAGGACACCCACTCCTTCCACACCCACCTGCGGCAGCAAGCGAAGTTCAACGCCGACGGCGCGGCCGCGGCGCTGGACCGGGCCAAGAAGGACCTGCAGCACCAGAAGAACGAGGTGGACCGGGCCGAGCGCGACTTCGAGGCCCAGATCGAGTACCTGAAGAAGAAGGGCATCCTCGACGCGGTCGTCAACGGCTCCTTGGCGCTGATCTCGCTGGGCACCGCGATCGCCTCCGGGGCGATGGGCGTCTTCCAGGCCGGACCGGCGATCGAGAAGCTGGTCAAGACGATCGAGCTGGCGCAGGAGATCATCAAGCAGGCCGCGGACATCGCCCGCACCGTCAAAGCGGTCCAGGACGCCCTGGAGCTGGTCGACGAACTGCGCGGCCTGAACGGCGAGATGCAGGAGATGGTGCGCGACCTGGACGCGGCCTCGATGAAGAAGATCGAGGAGCTGCTCCGCAAGACCGCGGGCCACGGCTCGGTGAACGCCATCGCCGAATGGGAGAACTTCCAGGTCATCGCGCGCGCGATGCTCGGGAGCTTCGCGGAGGGCGCCTCCTACCTGGCCGCGCTGGAGGGCCTGTCGGTCTACGGCCGGGCGTTCGTCACCGCGCAGGCCGGGTACCTCCAGGCCTCGCAGCAGCTGATCCGGACCACCCTGCAGGCCGAGCTCTCCCGCCGCCAGTGCCTGCGGATGCAGGCCCACATCGGCGAGTTGAAGCAGACCAAGACCCTCAGCGACGGCGCCGCTCAGGCCTTCTACCAGGGCTACCTGGACCAGAAGCGGTGGATGTTCATCGCGCTGGAGAACTACGGCCGCGCCTACCGGTACTGGGCGCTGGCCGAACCCAGGACCGTGCCGACCATGGCCGCCGACGCGGCCGGGCTGGCCGGACGGCTGGCCGACATCGCCCGGGAGTACGAGGCGGCGCTGGAGGGCTTCGACCCGCCGCCGCAGCCGCGCACCGCCTCATGGAAGGTGACGGAGAAGAAGGCACTGCAGGGGCTGGACTCCCAGGAGGGCATCGACCTCCCGATCGACCTGCGCCACCCCGAGTTCCACGGGCTGGACCGGGTGCGGCTGAACACCGTCCGGGTCTACCTGGACGGAGCCGTCCCGGCCGCCGGGAAGAGCATCGTGATCGGCGTCCACGGCTCCGGCGGCTACCAGGACCGGTTCCGCGGCACCGAGTTCGCGTTCAGCTCCCGCCCCTCCCACCGGACCTTCGAGTACAAGCTCGTCGGCGGCCGGCCGGAGATCGTGACCGACGGCAAGGTCTCCGAGGAGTTCGGCAAGGTGCTGATGCAGCCCACCCCGTTCACCGGCTGGCGGTTCACCGTGCTGAAGAAGAACAACCCCGGCCTGGACCTGAGCAAGGTCACCTCGGTCACCGTGGAGATGATCGGCGACATGATCCGCCCCGAGGCCTACTGACCGCCCGGTCCCGGCGTCCGGGCGCGGGTCCCGGTCCCCCTCCCCCGGGAGAGGGACCGGGACCCGCGCCCCGCCCCTCTCCCGGTGGAGAGGGCCTCATCCTTTCTTGGGCCCCGGATTGGTCCCGGGAGCCCTGTCCCTCCGCAGAACGGGCTGGAATCATCTCCTCCGTCCCGTTCTGAGGCGCCGCCCCCTGATCGGCCCCGCGGACCCCGCTCCGCCGCCGACCGCACACGGCCTCCGCGCCCCGGACCCCCTCCGATGCGACCGGGAGCGGCCATGACGCCGACCACCTCCCCCCGCCGCGGCCGGCCGGGCGCCGACCGGGGCGCCTCCTTCACCCAGTACGGCGGCATCGTCCTGCTGACCGCCGCGGTGCTCGCCGGGGTCACCGCGGTCGGCGTCCCGGGCCGGGTCGCCGACATGTGCGCCACCGCGTTCTGCCGGATCACCGGCGGCGAGGACTGCGGCAAGGCCGGCGGCGGCGATGAGACGGCCGCCGAGGACGTGGAAGCGCAGATGTACCCCGACTCGCCGGGCGGCACCACCAACGATCCGCCGCGGCCCCCGATCGAGAAGCCGGACTGCGCCGACCCGGACGCGGAATGGGCCGAAGGGCTGCACGCTCACAACGACTACGAGAACGAGAACCCGCTGGAGGACGCGCTCCGGCACGGCGCCACCAGCGTCGAGGCCGACATCTGGCCCTACAGCGAGGACGACACCTGGTACGGCGAGGAGTACGACCCTGTGACCTACGAGGAGGGCGACCTCGTCCTCAAGCACGACGCCACCGACCGCCCCCAGGGGACGCTGCGGTCCACCTACGTGGACGCGCTGAAGAAGCGCGCCGAGGAGAACGGCGGGGAGGTCTACCCCGGCCGCGACGAGCCGTTCCAGCTGGTCGTCGAGATCAAGGACCAGGAGAGCGAAGAGGACAAGCGCCGGGTCTACGACCGGGCGCTGGAGCAGCTCGAAGGCCTGCCGCCGGACGTGCACGTGGTGTTCAGCGGAGGCAGGCCCAGTGACGACTACGTACTGCGGAACAGGCCGGACAACGTCAGCTTCGACATCGCGCCGGTGAACGGGTGCGAGCTGCCGCCCAAGGTCAACGTCGACAGCCCCGAGTACGACCGGGAGTACGCCGAGAACTTCACCATGTTCAACGCCGAATGGGGCAAGGGCCACTGCGGCGACCAGGGCAACAACAAGATCGACGACCGCGAGCAGGGCGAACTGAACCGGGTCGTCGACCAGGCCCACCGCTCCGGCCTCAAGGTGCGCTTCTGGGGAGGGCCCGACGAGCAGTACCGGGACGGCTCCAACGGGGACTTCATCCCCTGCCACGGCCAGATCGCCCCCGGGCGCCAGGAGTGCGAGGGCGAGGCCCGGCGCGACGCCTGGCTCGCGCAGCAGGAGGCCGGCGTGGACTTCATCAACACCAACCACCTCGGCAACGGCGAGCGGTGGATCCGCAGCTGCGGCACCGAGACCTGACCCGCCGGGCCGGCGCCGGTCACATCTGGAACGGGAGGTTGAGCCAGGGGCTCTGCGGGTCCTGCATCAGGGCGTGGTGGGCGGCGACCGGGCCGGTGTAGAACGGGCCGAACTCGTCCTCGTCGAAGCGGAGGCAGCGGCCCAGGATGTAGCCGGCGGACAGGTGCGCCCAGGAGGAGTAGAACCGGCGGCTCTGCGCTCCGGCGTGCAGGATGAAGGACTCGGCGGTGGCCGGGTCGGTGTACTCGGCGTGCACGCCCCAGCGGGCGAAGTTCACCGCGCGGCCGAAGTCGTAGGCGATCATGTCGCGGATGACGGCGCCGTAGGGGAGCACCCCGTCGGCGGCCAGCCGGGCCTCGTAGCGCAGGATCCGCTCGACCGTCTCGATCAGCGGCCCGTGGATGTCGGACTGCCCGTTCCGCCGGCACCAGTCCCCCACCGCCGCCTGCCAGGTGGCCGGGTCGATCGGGTGCCGGTACCACTGCGCGGTCTGCCAGCGGATCTCCATCACCAGGGTGGCGCCCTGGTCGCTGCTGCGCTCGTCGAGCAGCCCCTCGAGGGTGGCGCGCCACTCCGCGGGGTCGTGCACGCCCCAGCTCTCCCGGAGCATCTGCCGCTTCTCCGCCACCCCGCAGCAGGAGCAGGAGCCGAAGACGATGTTCCACGGCGCCTCGTTGCCGACCGCCATCTGCGCGCCGCAGGCGTAGGCGTGCGCCATCGGCCCGAAGAAGTGCCCTCTCGGGTCCGCGATGAGCCGCGGGGAGGCGGCCGGGACGGCCATGTGGATCGCCTCATTCCGGATACACGACGCCAGGGAGGGTGAAAAGGCGTTCCGAGGCTATCCGACCCTGCCACCCGGTCGGTTCGCTCCGGGGAGGTTCCCGGGAACTCCCGGCCCCCCGGATCCGACTCCCCCTGCGACGCCGCCCGGAGGGGCCGGCGCGGGAGCGGAGGGGCGCATGTCCACAGCGGTGCCGACCGGACGGAACCGGAGGCGCGCGGCAGCGGTCGCGGCCGCCTCCGCACTGGCCTGGGCCGTGCTCGGCGGAGCCCCCGCCCAGGCGCACGACCGGCTGGTCGAGTCGTCGCCCGGGGACGGGGAGGCGCTGGAGGCGTCCCCCGAGGAGATCGCCCTTGCCTTCAGCGGCGAACTGCTGGACGTCGGGGCGGCGGTGACCGTGGTCGACGCCGAGGGCGACGCGGTCGCCTCCGGGGAGCCCGAGGTGGACGGCGCCGAGGTGGTCCAGGCCGTGGACGGCCTTCCGGACGGCGGCTACGCGGTGCGCTGGCGGGTGGTCTCCGGCGACGGGCACCCGGTCAGCGGCGGTTTCGGCTTCACCGTCGGCGACCCGGACGCGCCGGTGCCCGGCCCTGCGCAGGGCGCGCCGCAGGCCTCCCCCTCCCCCGAGGCCGCCCCGGACCGGGAGGCCGCCGGCCCCGGGTCCGGACCGGCCGACTCCGGACCGGTCGGCCGGTGGGTGCTGCTCGGCCTGGCCGGCGCGGCGCTCGGCGCGGCCGGCTATACCGCGGCCGCGATCGCCTCCGCCCGGCGCTCCGCGCCGTGACCCCCTTCTCTCCCCGCACGCCCTCAGGAAGGACGATGACCATGGACACCCCCCGTACCGCGGCGCTGGCCGCCGCCGTCGCACTGCTGCTCGCCGGCTGCGGCGCACCGGACGGCGGAGGCTCCGGCGGAGACGGCGGCGGTAGCGGCGCGTCCGCGACCGGCGGCGAGGCCGTCACCGTCGAGGACGCCTGGGTCAAGGCGGCCACCGAGGAGGACGGCATGACCGGCGTCTTCGGCGAGCTGGTCAACGGCTCCGGCGCGGAGGCAGCCGTCACCGCCGCCTCCTCCCCGGCGGCGGGCCGGGTCGAGCTGCACGAAGTCGCCCCGGACGAAGGCGGGAACCCGGTGATGCGGGAGAAGGAGGGCGGGTTCCCGGTCCCCTCGGACGGCTCGCACCCGCTGGAGCCCGGCGCCGACCACATCATGCTGATGGACCTGCGGGAGGACCTGCGGCCCGGCGACGAGATCACCGTGGAACTGGAGTTCGCCGGCGGCTCGACCGCCGAGTTCACCGCGCCGGTCAAGGAGTACGAGGGCGCCGAGGAGGACTACGGCGGGGACGCGGACGGGGAAGGGCACGAGAGCCACGGGGACGACGAGGACCACGGGGGCGACGGCGAGGAGGAGCACGGCGGCGAGAGCGGCCGCGGTGGGGACGGCGACCACTGATGGGCGGCGCGGACGCGGGGCGGAGGCCGCTGATGGGCGGCACGGGCACGGGACGGCGCGGCCCGTCCCGGCGGCACCTGCTGCTCGGCGGGGCCGCCGCCGGCCTCGGCGCGGCCGGGATGGTCGGCGCGGGCGCGCTGCTCGGCGGCCCCGCGCCGCAGGCCCCGGGCGGCGGACCGGAACCGCACGGCGCCGAGACCGTCCCGTTCCACGGCGAGCACCAGGCGGGGGTCGAGACGCCGCCGCAGGCGTTCGCCTCCTTCCTCGCGTTCGACCTGGGCCGCGGGACCGACGCCGAGGCGGTCCGCCGGCTGCTCCGGCTGCTCACCGACGACGCGTCCCGGCTGACCCGGGGCGAGGGCGCGCTGGCCGACTCCGAGCCGGAGCTGGCCGCCGCACCCGCCCGGCTCACCGTGACCTTCGGCTTCGGCCCCGGGCTGGTGGAGCGGGTCGCCCCGGACGAGGCACCGGAGTGGCTCCGGCCGCTGCCCCGGTTCACCGAGGACCGGCTGCGCGACGAGTGGAGCGGCGGCGACCTGCTCCTCCAGGTCTGCGCCGACGACCCGCTCGCCGTGGCGCACGCCGCCCGGATGCTGACCAAGGACACCCGCGCGTTCGCCGGGCTCCGCTGGGTGCAGGACGGCTTCCGGAACACCCGGGGCGCGGTCCCCGAGGGCACCACCATGCGCAACCTGATGGGGCAGGTGGACGGGACGGTCAACCCCGCCCCCGGCACGGAGGACTTCCGCCGCCTGGTGTGGGGCGGCGAAAGCGGAAGCGGCGGGAACGGAGGACGCCAGACCAGAGGCGACGGGGGCGACAGGGGCGGCGGAGATGGAGGAAGCCGGACCGGAGAGGGCGGAGAGAGCGACGGGGACGGAGGGCGCGGGAACGGAAAGGGCGGCGCAGGCGGCCCGGAGTGGATGCGCGGCGGGACCGGGCTGGTGCTGCGCAGGATCGCGATGGACCTGGACTCCTGGGACCGGCTGGACCGCACCGGACGGGAGGCGGCGGTCGGCCGCCGGCTCTCCGACGGCGCCCCGCTGACCGGGCGGGCCGAGCACGACGAGCCGGACTTCAAAGCGCTCGACCCGCTCGGCTTCCCCGCGATCGCCGAGTACGCGCACATCCGCCGGGCCCGCAGCGACGACCCCGCCGAGCGGTTCTTCCGCCGCGCCTACAACTACGACCGCTCCGGGCCCGGCGGGCAGGACGCCGGGCTGCTCTTCGCCGCCTACCAGCACGACCCGGTCCGCCAGTTCGTGCCCGTCCAGCGCCGCCTGGACGAACTGGACCTGCTCAACGAGTGGGTCACCGCGATCGGCTCCGCGGTCTTCGCCGTTCCACCGGGCTGCCCTGAGGACGGCTTCATCGGCGAACCGCTGTTCCGAAAGTGACCCCGGCGCATTCCGGAGCGCAGAGGACGGCCCGGTACGGCCCCGGAGCGGCCCCCGCGGCCGGGGTGTGACGGCCTCCGGGACCGCCCCGTCGGCCTACGGGGGCGCGGGGGCACAGGCCCGCGCGCCGTACCGCCCGGCGCCGCCCCGGAGCAGTGCGGGGACCGGAGAGGAAGGGGCCGCCGCCGGCCCGTCCGGGCCCGGACGCATGCGGCACCGAGCCGCCCGGCGGCCTCCCGGCCGAAGCCGGAACGGCTCCCGTCTCCACACGGAAGACAGCAGACGGACTCCCCCGGCCCCGCCCCGGTCCCAGGCGGGCGGCGGATCCAGACCATCCGGCCCTCCCGAAGACCGGACGACCAGAGGACCCCGCTCCGGTTCGGGAAGCAGGACCGGGCCGTCCGGGCGCGCCCCGGCCGGGAAGCACCGGGCCCTTGCCGCGAGGCGGAGGCCGGCCCCCTCCCCCTCTGTCCCGGGAGCGCCCGTGTTCCGGGAACGTCCGGGCGGCCCGGGCCCGGCCGTCCCGGCAGAGACCGGGACGGGCCCCGTCCCGGGGCGGGAGGCGGGGGCTCGGCCTCCCCTCTCCCCCGGGGGTCAGCGCGGCTCGGGGCGTCCGGCCCGGTCTGCGGCGCGCAGGGCGCGGGCCAGGTCCTCGCGGGCCCGGGCGACCCGGGAGCGGACCGTGCCCACCGGGACGCCGGTGATCCGTGCGGCCTCCGCGTAGGAGTAGCCGTGCAGCCGGGTCAGCACGAACGCGGTGCGCCGCTCCTCGGTGAGCCCGGACAGCAGGTCGGCCAGTGCGACGTGCTCGTCGATCCGGGAGCCCTGCGGCGGGGCGCCGCGCTCCGCCTCGCCGTCCTCCTCGACCGGGCGGGTGCGGGGCCGGGCGGCCTGCGCCCGGTACCGGTCCACCACCGTGTACCGGGCGATCGACCTCAGCCAGGTGCGCACCGAGGACCGTCCGGCGAACCGGGGCAGGCCGCGCATCGCCCTGATGTAGGTCTCCTGGGCGAGCTCCTCGGCCGACTGCGGGTCGGCCAGCCGGCGGATGTAGCGCTCCACGTCGCCCCTGGTCGCGGCGATCAGCTCGGCGAGCGCCCCGGGGTCGCCGTCCCGGGCGGCCAGGGCCAGCCCGGTCAGTCGGCGGTCCTCGTCCGAGCCGGGTTCCGGCTGCGCGATCATGAGCCCATGAGGTGCATCGACTGCCGGACCGCGCTCTCCGCCGAGCTCGACGGGGAGGACCCCGGCGCGCGCCCGGGCGCCGTCCGGCGGCACCTCCGCTCCTGCGCCTCCTGCGCCGGCTGGCGCGCCGGCTTCGAGGAGCTGGAGTCCCTCGTCGCGGCGGCCCTCGGTCCCTCCCCGGACCGGCCTACCGGGCGCTAGCCGGACCGCTCCGTTCCGTGCTTCCGTTCCCATCGCTGGTTCCTCTGCCGTTTGCGCACGCCGTGCGGCGCCCCGGCGCGGTGCGGCGCGGGGCGCGGAGACGGCGGGCGGCGCGCCCGACACCCGTCGGGGCGCGCTGGTGAGTAGGGGATCCGGCGGGCACGGGCCGCTCGGTCGGCGGCCCGGCGCGCGCCGGTGCGGAGGCCGGGCCGCCCGGTTTCAGGCGGCCGGCCGGGAGAGCGGCGGGGCGCGCAGCACCACGGCGTGCCGGAGGAGGCGGGTGGTACGGCGGGCCGCCTCGGGGCCGCCGCAGGGGCGGGCGGCGCGCGGCGGCGGGGCGAGCCGCGCCCCCGGGCCGACCGGGGCGGGCAGCGCGGCCAGGACGGCGTCGGTGACCAGCCGGAGCAGGGTGAACGCCGCGGCCTCGCCGCGCCGCAGCCACCAGGCGCTGACCAGCGCGGCCAGCAGGTGCGCGGCGAGCATCCCGGGGTCGGAGGAGTCTCCTCCTCCGGTGTGCGCGGTGTGCCCTGCGGTGTGCGGGGCGCCCGCCGCCTGCGCCGCGCTGAACACGGCGTGCAGCGCGAGCTGCCCCCACAGCATCCAGGCGGCGATCGGGCCGTAGCCGCGCTCCCGGCCGGCGGCCGCCCGCGCGAAGCCGAACACCACGGCCGCGCCGAGCAGCGCCGCACCGGTGGGCACCGCGTGCCCCGACGCCAGCGCGTGCCCGACCCCGGACACGCCGACGCACACCGCGGCGAACACCGCGGCGCGCACACTGCGGAACTGCGCCTGCGCCTCCACGACGCGCCCATCGTCGCACCCGCCCTGCGCCCGCGCCCTCCGCCCCCGCGTTGATCTTGACGCTGTTGCCGTCTCAAGGCGCTCGCCGTCAAGCGGCCATTGCAACGAGGGACGGGGAACTCGGGGAAGGTCGAGGTACGGGAGACCCCGACCAGGCACGGCTCCCCACGGGGCCAGGGTTCGAACCAGCGGCGCCGGTGGGGACGGGGCCAAGCGGCTCGCCCGGGCGCGGCGCCTCGCGGAGCGGGGGTTAAAACGGGCAGCGACGGCGGGAGGGCGTGCCGGCTGGTCGGTCTGGCGCGGCACCCCGCGAAGCGAAGGTTCAGACCAGCGGCGACGGCACGGGTAGGGCAGGGCGAAGGCGGTCCTCCGGGCGCGGCGCCTCACGGAGCGAAGGTTCAAGCAGGCAGCGAAGGCGGCAGTGGGGGACCGGCCGGTCGGTCCGGTGCGGCGCCCCGCGAAGTACAGGTTCAAGCAGGCAGCGACGGCAGCGGTAGGGGCGAGGCCGGGCGCCTCACCCGGGCGCGGCGCCTCACGGGGCGGGGGTTCGGACAGGCGGCGAGGGCGGGAGCGGGGCGGCGCCCCGGCGAAGGCAGGGTGAGCCGCCCGCCCGCACCCGCCAGGGGGCCTTATCCCTG
>NZ_ANBB01000080.1 GCF_000341105.1 Nocardiopsis potens DSM 45234 | reverse complement strand
TGTGCGCGCACACGATCCGGTTGGTCCTGCTCAGACCGGCCAACAAACCCACATAACGCGCCTTAGGGGACCCAGCCAGCCTTACTCGCTTCAGGACAGGGAAACCAGAAATATTACCGGTCTGCGGCCGCGACCGTACCTGGTCCGATCAGGGGATGATCGGATCGGTTTTGACTGCCTCGGACGAACACGTTCCCGGCCTGCCGTCAGACGTGCGTGTGCCGCCGATCGCCATGCGCCCCAGACCGCAGGCTGCTCTTGGGCAACCTGTGGCAGGGCTGAGTGGGATCGAGGCGTGCACGATGACGATGACGGCGTCCCGTCCCTGGTGGAGGACTTTCGGCGCTATGGGGCCGTCTCGTCGACGGGCCCAGGGGAAGCTTCCGAAGACCTCGTACGAGACGTTGCCCGCCTTCACCGACACCAGGGGCGGTCTGCTCATCGTCGGCTTGAATGAAGAGCAGAAGGATATAGAGGCGGCGTGATGAGAGGCTCTCATCGGTATTTTCGCCTCTCGTCCAGGCTGTACCTTCTCCGTCTACTCTGTCCTCTGGCGAGGTGTATCCGACTGTTCAGACTGTGGTGTCGCACGAAGCGTGCGGCTATACTTGAATCAAGTTGACGGACATTGATTCAAGCTGGTGATGGGGTGATGACGATGGCAGCGTCGGATGTCGGCGTGCGCATCGAGCGCGCCCGTGTCGCAGCGGGCCTGAGCCAGCGCGCCCTCGCTGACGCCACGGGGATCTCTCAGTCCACCCTGTCGCGGATCATCTCCGGGGATCGGGTGGCGAAGGTGCCGGAGCTCGTGGTGATCGCCTGGGAGACCGGGCATACGGTCTCCCAGCTCACCGGGATCGGGGCCGTCTCCGAGCGCGTGGAGTGCGCGGCTCGGGCGACCAATGGCTCGGGCATGGAGGGCATGCGCCGGACGCTGCTGGACTTCCTGGAACTGAACGCTTACCTGGATGACCAGGCCATTCCCGCCACGGTCTGAAACGGGGCCGGAGAACTGTGAGCACTGAAGCCGAAGGCCGCGCCGCCGCCGAACGGTTCCGCGAAGAACAGAGCCTGGGCGTGCAGCCACTGGGCGACCTCGTGGCGATCATCGAGCAGGCCACAGGCATCGACGTGGCCGTACTCGAAGCGGACCAGGACCAGCACGGCATGATGATGCGGGACCCCCAGCGCGACGCCGTGTTCATCGGCGTCGCGTGCACCCGCCATCCGATGCGGCAGCGCAGCACACTGGCCCATGAACTCGGCCATGTCCTTTTCGCTGACGCCGAGGACGGTTCAGCAGGCGCTTGGAGCCACCGTTCCGCCGAAGAGATCCGAGCCGACGCGTTCGCCCGGCACCTGCTCGTCCCGATCGGGGGCCTGCGGGAGTTCCTCGGAGAACGGGGACCGCTGCCCCAAGCCGAGCTCTCCGAGGTCGTCCAGCGGTTCCTGGTCTCGCCCAAGATCGCCGCGATCGCACTGTGCCAGGCGGGCTACATCGATGACGCCGCCAAACAGGAGTGGCTGACGCTCACCACGCCGCGGTTGGCCACGCGGTTCGGCTGGAGTGACCAGTACCGCGCCCTGCAGGACGAATCCGCTCGGCGCAGAGCGCCGCAACGGCTGCTCGCGCGAGCGATCAGCGCCTACGCCGAGGGCGTACTGTCCGTGCAGGCCATCGCCACCCTTCGGGGCATCCCCCGGCAGGAGGCGGAAGCGGAGCTGCGGGAGGCCGGCGTGGTGCCGGCCGAACACCCGGTGGCGTGGGCCGAACCCTCCGATTTGCCGGACGCGGACGTGGACCTCACGGCCTTGGACGAGGCCCTCGGTGAGCCCGACCACGACACTGGCCCCTCCGACGTGACGGCGAGCGGGAACGGATGAGCCACCGGCCGATCATCGACGCCGGTCCCGGCCTGAACTTCCTCTCGATCAACCAGGAGCGCCTCCTCATCCGCGTCCTGGGCAAGCTGAGTGCTCCGGAGACCGTGCAGAGCGAGGTGTTCAACAAGTCCCGGCGGGATGAGCGCTTCCGAGCCGCCGAGCGCCTCTGGCGGAAGTTGGCCCCGAACTGGATGCAGATCCTGTCCGATGACCAGACCCCCGAACTCGCGGCCGTCGTCCAGCGCATCACCCTGCAACCCATGGCCGAACGGCTGAAGCGCCCCAAAGACCTGGGCGAGATCATGGTCATCGCGCACGCGGTCGTCGCCGCCGAAACAGGCAAGGCGGTCACCGTGCTCATCGACGACGGGCAAGGAGCGCGGACCGCGACCTCGGAGATCAGACGCCTTGAACGTCTCCGCCGCAGTGGTCGTCTGGTAGGGGCGATCACCCTGGTCGGCACGCTGACCATCTTGGAGCGGGCGGCACAGAAGCAATACGTCGAGAGCAGAGCGGACATGCGCCGGCTCTACCAACGGTTGCGCGAGCTGGATGACGGACTACCACCGATCGAGTCGACCGGATTGCTGTCGCCCGACCTCTGGTCCTGAACGATCACGGCGGGCCTTCCCCGACCACATACTGCTCGGCAGGAAGACCATCGAGTGGATCGACTCCCTGCGCGAGCCTGGTCCGACGGGCGGTCGGCGCATCGGCCTGGCCCTGCTGCGATCAGGGGCGCTCACGAACCCGCGCTACCGGGCCGCCACAGGGGTGGAGTCCTACGTCGCGACGAGCGAGCTGCAGGACCTGGTGGCTCGTGAGCTCGCGATGCAGGAAGGAGCGCGGCGGTCATCGCGCTACCGGCCGCACCTCTTTTAGTGACTTATGGAAACAAGATCTCTCGCACGCGAAGCATCACCGGAAGCGCATCTCTGATCAACTATTTTTCCGAAACCATTTTTTCTGATTCGGATGCAGTGAAACCCTGACTCGAGGCGCCCGATGAAAGCCGTTCACGGGAGGCAGGCAAGCTTTTTCGAATGTCGGAGACGCGCCTTCTGGAGTCGCGAGTCAGCATGGGCTCAGTCCCGCGAAGGGTGGGCGCAACGGCCGCCTCCATGTCCTCATGGACAGGTCGGCACAGCCGCCGGAGATGCCACCCCTACGACTGACCTGCGATTTCCACCTCTCTTGCACAGCCCTGCAAGCGGCCCGAGCGGCCCCGGCCATGCGTACCGGGACGGTACCGGGAGTCCGTCAGCAGGGTCGGAGCCCTCCGGGCTCGCTCAAGCATCGAGGGGTGGAACCGCCGACGCGGAGTCGGGCGAGCAGCACGAATCATTCTTTGCAGGTTGGCCATGAATACGGCGCGGGTATTCGACTTTCGGTAGATGTGCACTTTGCCGCGAGCGAGGGGGATGCGGTGACGGTTCAGACCTACAAGCGGTGCTCCTGCAGGAAGACGGCCCTCGGAAGCGACGGCGCCCCGATCAAGGACAGGTGCGGAAAACCGAGGAAGCGCCGGCTCGGCTCGGCATGCCCCGAACTGCCTCGCGAGGGGCACGGCTCCTGGTACTTCTCGGTTCCGCTGCCGCGCTTTTCCTCAGGCCCCTACAGGTACCTGAGGCGGGGCGGATACCGAAGCCGGACGCAGGCCCACCAGGTCGGCTCCAGGATCGAAAGGCTCTTCGACGTCCCCGACCGAGACGATGAGGGCGGACGCAAAGAGGCCGTCAAGATCGTCATGCGGGCCCTGAAGAACAGGACCGCGCTCCCCCCGCTCGGCGTGGTCCGAGACCGCTACCGGAACCGCCGGCCTCTCGCCCCCATGCCGACGGTGGCGGAGTGGCTGGACTACTGGATCCGTTCCAAGGAGGACCGGACACTCAGCACCCAGCGGGGCTACAGGACCCATTCACGGATCTATCTGAAGCCCCATCTGGGCCACCACCCCATCGACCGGATCCGCTCTGACCAGATCAAGGACCTGCTCGAGCTCATCGACGAAGAGAACGAGCTCATCGCCCTGGCGCGCACGACCAGGGACCCCGAGCTGTGCGCCCGCTTCCGCTACCGGCGCACGGCCGCACCCAGGACCAAGCAGCTCGTCGTCAACGCCCTGCGTACTGCCCTCAACGCGGCCATCGCTGAGCGGTTCATCACCGTCAACCCGGCCTCGCGCATCGAGGTGCCCGACGCGCAGAACCCGCGCCCCCTGCTGTGGACCGGTCACCAGGTACACCAGTGGCAGGCGACCGGTGAGCAGCCCGGCCCGGTCATGGTCTGGACGCCTGAGCAGACCGGGGCGTTTCTGGACCATATCGTCGGCGACCCCATGGAGGCCCTGTTCCAGCTGCTCGCCTACCGGGGGCCGCGCCGAGGAGAGGCGTGCGGGCTAAGCTGGTCGGACATCGACCTGGATCAGCGCACCGCGCAGATCCGGCGCCAGTTGCTGCTGGTGGACGGCAAGCGGGTGTGGGCCGACCTCAAGACCGTCTACAGCCAACGGACCCTGGCCCTGGACGAGGTGACGGTGGAGGCGCTGCGCCGGCACCGCGCCCAACAGGCCGACTGGAAGGCCGAGGCCGGAGAGGCCTGGCAGGAGAACGGGCTGGTCTTCACTACGAAGCTGGGCGCCCCGTTGCACCCCGGATGGGTGCTGGACCGCTTCCGGGCTCTCACCGCCCAGGCCGGCCTCCCCCCGGTCCGCGTGCACGACCTGCGCCACGGTGCGGCGACCCTGATGCTGGCGGCAGGTGTGGACATCAAGATCATCCAGGAGACGCTGGGGCATTCCAGGAGCTCCACGACCCGGGACGTCTACACCTGCGTCCTGCCCAGGCTGTTCCACGACTCGGCGAAAGCGGCCGCCGCTCTCGTCCCTCGCAGGTAGGCGCGGGGTCTACGGCAGAAGTACTCGCCAGGGTAGCGGAACTGGTGGCCGTCTCCCTTCCTCCTGCTCTGAGGCAAGGCTCCGGGGCAGGAAAACAAGAGAAACGATCAAGTTCATTCCACCGCATTTCGGAACCATTAGGCCAATATCCGACCTGCAGGGCGAATCGGATAAATCTTGGCGATTTCAAAAGTGTCCCCTACTTCCCCTATCCTCCCTTCCGTGGTGCAGCAGAACGCGAAGACCGATACTCGGCGGCGGAATTTCGCACTGATCGCCTGTTTCGCCGCCGCGGCTGCGGTTGCAGACCGAGAACTCCCAGGGATCCGGAAGGCGGACATCCTCATGAGCTGCCTCGGCCAGCTCAACGCCGTCCATGACAGCGGGTCGGCGCTGTCCATGGAACGCTTCCGCGCCGGCCTCCAAGGGCCGCTCGCTCGGCTTCTTCCAGCCGACATCGCTGCTTCCGCAGGGGTCGGAGACCTGCGGCTCCTCGATGAGCACGACCGGTTGGAAGACGACGTGGACGCGCTGCTGGACGAGTACTGGATTCCCACAGCGGCTCTCAGCAGCCACTGGTCTCTCCAGCGCATCCGCGCCGAGCAGGAAGAGCAGCGCCTCTACCAGCAGCTGCGCCGACTACCGGAACAGGACTACACCCAAGCCCGCGAGCACCTGGTCGACCTTCCCTCCGGAGAGCTTCGCAGGTTGCGCCGGGCCTGGGACCACCTGTGGACCCGCTTCGACGTGTACACCCCGATCGTGGACTGGACCTGGTGCCAGGTCCGCGGGCACTGGTTCCCCTGCCCCGTATGCCGGTGGCCGATGGCCGTCCTCGGCACCGGGCCCGTGGTCGACATCAGATGCAGAGCCCACAGGAGGGAAGGGGCCTCCTACACCTGCGACACGGCGAGCGACGGACACCCCGAAGCCGTCCCCGCGGGCCCGGGCGCGGAAGAGGTCACCCCCCTGCCCGCGACCACGGAGTACCTCGCTGTGACGCCCGCGGTATGGCGCTATGTCACCCTTCCCGGGCTGCTGGAATGCCGACTGCGCGACTACGCCCACGCCCAGGGCGCCTCCGTCCAGATGTGGCCGCACAAGGACCGGTACGACCTCAGGATCGAGCTGGGGCAGCGGACCTGGCGAGTCGACGCCAAGGCCTGGGCTTCGGTCGTCGCACTGGGGGAGTCGCTACGGCCGGAAGAGGAAGAGGAGACCTACACCGGTCTGATCATCGTTATCCCCGACCACCAGCGAAACGAACGGGAAGTGCTGCACCACATGGTCTCCGGCCACGGATACCGGGTGCTCACGGCCACCGGGCTGGAGCGTGAGATCACCAAGGAGGCGGAGAAGCGGTGAACGGGAGCACAGGAGCCGGCCTGCAATCCCTGACCATGCAGATCGCCTGCGCGTTCAGCCAGGCGATGTTCGCCCGCCGCTCCGCGGACGGCGCCGTCGAGGTCCCCCTCGGCCAGGCGCACGTGTTCGCGGCCGGCCGTATGGACCTGTGGGACACCTGGCCCGAACAGCCGGAGCGCCTGACCTGCCTCGTCGGCCGCTTCCTGCGGATCCGCCACAACGACCTGGCGGCGGCGAAACGCTTCCGGGAGGCGGCGGCCGAAATGGCCTGCGCCCCGGAGAGCCCCTTCCAGGCCACCGGGGAAACCCGCGAGGGAGCAGCGGTGCTCCTCGCCGTCCACGGCCAAGATCCCCTGGACCTCGCGGAACTCCTGATCGAGGAGGCCGAAGAGGAGCACGCATCAGCGCGGCGCCCTTTTCCCGCCGCTGCTCCCGGCACATGGGAGTTCGGCGGCCGGGAACGGTCAGTGGTGGAGATCCCGGAGCAGTGGGCCGACAGCCCGGTCGAGCCGATCCCGCTCGCCACTGCCTCCCCCATGGGCACCTTCACCGTCTCCACTTCCGAGCTCCGCGCCTTCCTCGGCCGGATGATCGGGAAGTCCGAGCAGCGTTCCTGGCAGCCGGGCGTCCTGGAAAAGCTCCTGGAGAACCTGAAAGACCGATCCGATGAAAAGGTCGCCGAAATCGATCTGGCCGCAGGCACACTGCGGCTGCTCAACGCCCCCACCGGCGTCGGAAAGAGCGTCCTGACCCGGGTCCTCGCCCTCTACCTCGCGAGCAAGGGGATCACGGTCGCCATCGCCGTCGGCACGATCGACGAGGCGCTCAAGACCGCCGAGCAGATCCGCGGTGACACCGAGGAAGCGCGGCGCCCTGCCGAGCAGGCCGACCAGAGTGAGGGCGACCTCGCCCTGGACATCACGACCTGTGCCCTCGTCTCACCGGGCCGCCTGCGGGAGAAGGCCGTGCAGGCGGCCGAGCGCGGCCATTGGGAGCGGTTCGACCGCCTGGCCTACGGTTGCGAACTCGCCCCCTACATCACCGACGGCCCGGCCCCGCTCCCGGGACGGGAACCCTGCACCGGCCTGCGGGGCATCACAGGGCAAGGCGCCGACGAGGCCAAGGGCCGCAGCGCGCCGGGTCGTGCCGCGTGCCCCCGTATCCACTCCTGCACCCGCCACCGCCAGTTCCATGAGGCGGCCCGGGCGGACATCATCGTCACCAACCACCACAACCTCATCCACGGCGGTGTTCCCGTACCGGTCAGCGTGGACGGGACCGTGTACGCCCGCCTGAGCGTTCTCGAGTTCGTCATGCGGCGCTCCCAGGTCCTGCTCATCGACGAGATCGACCTGTTCCAGAGCAACATGTTCGACACCAACGCCCAGCAGCTCGTGCTCGCCGCACGCGGAGAGGCGGGCGACCACCCGCTCACCCGGCTGGACGGCGACCGCGGGCTCCTGCCCCCCTCGACCGACCGCGCGGTCATCCCCGCGCTCTCGCGCACCAGGTTCCTGGCCGAGCAGTTCCTCAACTACGTTCTGGAGGACGAGGTCTGGCTCGACCCCGACCCGGACCGTCCGAGCTCCGGATGGCACATCCCGGGGGCCAACGACGGGTTCCTCCTGCAAGAGCTCTTCGGCATCGGAGTCGGAGAAGAACCCGATGAAGCGGTCTATGAGCGCTTCAACGCCCTGTTCCCCGACGCCGAGAGCGAGGACCCACCCGGCCGCATGCCGATGGCCGAGACGGCCCGCCTGCTGCGCGCAGCCGTCAGCAACGACACGGGCAGGGACGAACTCCGGGAGATCAAGCACCGCCTCAACGAGACCCTCAAGCGGCGGGTGGCCGCCGAGAAGAGGCGCGACGTCGTCAACGCGCTGCTCGTCAGGTCCTGGCTCGGCTCCCTCCACCAGGCGCTGACGCGCCTGACGTTCGCGGTCGGCTCCTCCAGCACTCAGCTGCCCAGTGCGGGCGAACTCGCCACGAGACTGGGCACCTTCGTCCGGCATTCGGCGATCCCCTACGGGCCGCTGGGCCAGCTGCTGTTCGGCTTCAAGATCGACAGGACGCCCCGCCCCTCCCAGCAGGGGCGGCTGTCGGTCCAGGTGATCTCGGGCGACCCGCACACCACCACCGCCCGGCTCGGCGACACCGTCGCCCTCGCCGCGGCCGGAACCCGCCGGATCGTGCTCGGCCTGTCGGCCACCGCCTTCTTCCCCGGTGCGGCACGCGAGCACGTCCACGCCCCGACCACCTACGCGATGACCGACGCGGCACCGGGCGCCTTCACCACTCTGCGGGGCGACGCCATCGCCGACGATGGCGCGGATCTGCGCCCGGTACGCATCGGCGGACTCTCCGAGGGGGAGAAGGAGCCGGCCCTGGAGCACCTTGGGAAGCTGCTGTGGGAGCAGCGGCTCGATTCCCACCTGCTCGATCTGGCCCGCACCGACCCGGATCGGGAACTTGCGCTGCTGGTGGGCAACTCCTACCGTCATGCGGCCCTGCTCGCCTCCGGCATCGCCGAGCGGGCGGGCGACCCGGCCTGGATCGCGGTGGTCGTGCCCAAGGACAGCGGGGCCGGGCGCAGCGCGCCCCTGCTCCCCGCCGGCGTCGTCCGCATCACCATCGACGAGATCGAGGACCTGCCCCGCACCCACCCCAACGTCAAGGTCTGCGCCGCACCGCTGAGCCTGGTCTCCCGCGGCCTCAACATCCTGGTCCCCGGCACCCAGCGATCCGCGCTCGCCTCGATCTGGGTGTGCGTGCGCCCCGTCGCCCGGCTCAACGACCCCGCCGAGATGTTCGCCAGCGTCAACGCCCAGGCCCTGCGCGTCGGCGCCCCCGGCGGCGACCCTGCGGCCGCGCTGAAGCTGCAGCACCGGGCGGCCCACGCCCGGCTGCGCAGCCTGCTGGCCGGCGACCCCCGCTTCACCCGCCTTCCCCGCCGATTCAAGGCCGAGGTCCTGGCGGGGATCCTGGTCGACCTCATCCAGCTCGCCGGGCGGGCCCGACGCGGAGGCACCCCGGTCGAGCTCTACCTGGTCGACCATGCGTTCCACGATCCCAGCCTCGGATCGGACCTCCCGGCCATCCTGCGCTTCTACCACGCCAGCCTCTCCTCCGAGGAGGCCGAGGCCATGCGGCGCATCTACGGTTCCACACTGTCGGCCTGGCTGGAGTTCGCCGACATCGCCCCCTGGAAGGAAGGTGAACGCTCATGGGCCGGAGCATTGGAAACGACGTGCTGAGCCTCCTAGCCCTCCCCCTCGACGACGCCCTGCTGGGCAGCGCCCACGTCTACGAATTCGGATACGACACGGATGAGGCATGGCAAAATCTGCGTGACCGCTACCGGGACCGCAGCGGCTCACGGGCCAACCTCCCCTACGCGGGCCTGGCCACCGCGCTGCGCGCGGCGGGCCGCACCAGCGTCAACTTCCACCCTGTCTCCAAACAGGCGCCGCCCCGCCGACTGGTCGCCCGCGCGCCGCTGCACCCCGAGGACCTCCGCGAGGCCGTCATCATCTGGGAACAGGCCCTCCTGGGCGTGCCTCCCGAGGACATCCGCCTCGGCTACACCAGCGAACTCGCCGACCTCATCGCCGACATCGAACCCCGGCCCGTGCGGCTCTTCGACGAGATCGGCCTGCGCGGAAACCAGCCCGACGCCGCCGGGTGGGTCTACACCGCCGCGACCTGGGAGGCCGCCCAGCGCCTGGCCGGATCGCCCCTGCACGTCGACGACAGGTCCATTGCCCTGCGCGCCGACACCAACGGCGACCTCACAGTCTGGGAAGAAGACCAGCTCTGGCGCGGACACTGGCCCAAGAAGCCCGAGGAGCAGCACTACGCCTGCCTGCGGATCGCCCTGTCCATGCAGACCCTGCCCGGGATGAAGACCCCCGTCCTGCTGATCGACCCGGCGGTCTCCCGGCTGAGCCGCTGGCTCGCCTCCTCCCGCACCGCCTGGCTCAGCCAGCACGACCCCTCAGCACCGCTGCTGCCCATCTCCCTCGAAGGCCGGGGCCGGGCCACCCGGATCGAACGCACCAGCGAACTCGCGCTCACCGTGTGGTCCAGGCTGCGCCTGGAACCCGCCGTCCTGCCCGAGGACCGCGACCTCTCCGGTACACCAGGACGCCTTCGGGCCATCATCCCCAAATCCGTCCGCTCCCCGATCGGCCGCGGCGCCGGCATGGAGACGGTCCGGGCACTGAGCGTTTGGAGCTCCCAGGCCCTCGGCACCGGACCCATCACGGCACGGAGCGTCCCCGGGCACCAGTTCGGACCGCGGCGCACACTCGATTCCGCCGGCCGCGACACCGCCCTCCTGGCCTCCGCCGACCTGCCCGCGATCATCGAGGCATCGGGCAAGCGGCGCCTGCGCATCGTCGCCCTGTACCAGAGGCAGCACACCCGGGCGCGGATGCAGCGCCTGCTCGCCCACCACTTCCACCGGCCCGAAGCCGCCGAGCCCATCGAGGACGGAACCCCCTTCCCTCTGGCCCCCCACGTCGAGGGCGTACTCCAAGGCGCTTTCCGCCTGCTCGAACACGGAGACCACCGGGAGCGCCGACACCTCGCCGGCGAGATCGCCGCGCTGAGGGCCGACCCCGACACCCGGGTGCTGGCCCTGTGCGAGACCGCCTACGACGCCGAGCAATGGGCCGAGCAGCACAAGCGGTCGCGGGAGAAGGGCAGCGGCGTCGCCGACCCCTACACCACCGACGCCAAACCGGAGGTGAACCGGCGACTCGCCGAACTCGGCGTCCCCTCGCAGTTCCTCGCCACGCGCACCCCCGCCGAGCCCGTCCAAGCCGAAGACGGCGCCGCCCCCGCTGAACGCCTCGCTGCAGAGGTCAAGGACGACCATCCCGGGCACAGGGCCATCGCCGACCTGATGCGCTCGGCCGGCCTCATCCACCACCGCCTGGGAGCGGCCCTGTCCCGCGGACGCATCGGAATGACCGACCCCGTCGCCCACGTGGGCCTGCACGTCCGCGAACAGCACGACCCGGCCAAGGGGCCCGCCAACCGCCGCCTGAGCTGGACGCTCGCCGCGCTCATCCCCCTCGGGGACGACCGGTGGCGCGCCCTCGCCTACCAGCCCCCCGGACGCGACGGCGGCGGGGGCTGGAAGGACTACGCCCAGACCAACGCCTCACTGCGAGCGCACCCGATCCCCGCCGGTCGGCGCCAGGACGCCGCCTTCCCCCGCGCCGTCGAGACCGCCCTCGCCCAGTTCCACCAGCACACCACTGGCGGCGCGGGGTATGCCCTCTACGTCTCCGGGGAGAGCACTCGTTCACTGTGGCCGCTGCTGGCCAACAGGAACCTCGACGAACCCGTGAACGGGGCCGGAGAAACCGGCGGCAGGATCGCCCTGCCCGGCCTCGGCCTGCCGCCGGTGCAGCGGCCGCGGGCGATCGTCCGGGTGACCTCCGGCTCCTCGGGCCTTCCCCGCCCGGTCTCGGCGGTCAAGACCACCGTCAAGGACGGTGAGCACACCACCACCCTGATCAAGACGACCAAGGGCCTCTACCGACTGGACGATGCCGACCGCACCTGGATTCTGTCCAACATCCCCAAGCAGTTCCTTGGCTCCAAGGCCGGCAGCCGCGTGGGCGAGAAGTACTCCCGCTGGTCGGCCAGGCCCAAAGAGGTCAAGCTGACCTGGTACGCCCACACCGCCACCGAGATCACAGTGATCCGCTCCGAGGACGACCCGCTCCGCTACGCGGTCGCGGCCGCCCGCCTGTGCGACCACGCGATCTCCTGGGACGGCCGCACCAGCTTCCCCGCCCCGGTGCACCTCGCGATGCAGCTGGACCGCGACCACCCCGACTACCGGCGGACCACTGACTCCAGTGAGGGGACCGAGGAAGCATAGAGGCAGGGGCAGGCGAGCAGCAGGCTGAGGGAAAGCTTCGGGGCAGGGGCCCTGAGTGTCGCTCTGGAGGTCCACTGCGCCACCCCACAGAACTCGCTGCCGAAGAGGCGTTTCCATCTTTCGCATAGAGCTGATGCCGCCCCGGGGCAGGAGCGCAGGAGCTGCGCTCCTGCCCCGGGGCGATGCCGCAGCAGTGCGACGCGGCGTCGGCTGCGTGGCGGCGTTGGGTAAAGCACCGCCAGTTTTTCGGAACTCCTCTGCAAAGCAGGGGAGTTCCGCCTTGCTTCCGCGAAGGCCGGCGGCCGCTACTCGATGATGGCCAGTGCCGGCAGGCCGTCCACAATCCGCATCGTCTCCAGGCTCACCGTGACGATCCGCTTGAGCAGGTCGATGATGTACCGCGGGTCATCGGACCAGTCGTTGGGGTCGTTGGTGATCTCCGAAGCCTTGTCGACCTTGACCTGGTAGCGGTCGATGATCCACTCGATCGCGGAGCGGGCACCGAGCTGGTAGCGGTACGCCTCCTCCGGGATGTTGGTGAGGGTGACCCGGGGGTTGTAGACGATCGTCGAACGGTCGGCCTCCCCCTTCACCTTGGGGATCTTCATCTTGGTGACCCGGTACAGCTCGCTCGGCGGAGTCAGCGAGGCATCACCGCTCACCGTCTCGACGATGCCCTTGTACGGCTCGACCTGCTCGTAGTTGATGTGCAGGTCGGCGAGCTCGCGCCCGGCATCGGCGAAGGCCTGGAAGTTCTGCACCTTGGGGATGCGAGGCAGGGACTTCTTCAGATCGGCCGCGAAACGCTCCCGGTAGTCCTGGGAGTGGAGCAGAGCGTAGGTGTAGTAGAAGATGTCATCCTTCGTGATGGAGGAAGACTTGTAGGTGTCCCGGTAGCTCGCGAGAGCGGCATCGGTGATGTTGTCGATGCGCTCGTACGCTTCTCCCCCACCAAAGTCAAACCCCCCCTCTACAACCAGCTTTCGATATGAATAACGAGGAAAGAACTGCCCATTACTTGACCCCCAGTAGGCTAGATCTGGAATCGAGTTGACGACATGCAGAGAAAACGGCTTGTCTGAACCCAGGCCCGTGACATAGAAGCCGAAGTTCTCATGTTCCGGAGTCGGGAACAAGTTAGGTAGCTGGTAGGCCCTTTGGGTGAGCAGAGTGTCAAAATAGACGTACTGCCCACCGAAAGGTCGATATGCAGATTTTTGAATCAAATGCTTGTCAAATTTATACCGAACACCATTTGAAATACGCTTGAAGTCGCTCTCGTTCCAGCTGATCTTGGTAGCGTCACGATCAATGAAAGTGCCGACAGAGATAGTGGTCTCTGCGACCCTCTCTGCATGGCTCGTGTAGTCGGCCATTTGCTGGTTGTAGAAGTCGATCATTGAGTCGACATTCTCACTTAGACGCTGCCCCGAAAAATTATAGATCCAAGAGTCACGACCGGTCTTCAGACCACTGGAGTGCAACGCGAAGATGGCCTTTGACGCTGAACTCTTCTCCTTCTCTCCAATCGCTTGAAACGTGGAGAAGAGCTCGTCCCGCTGATTGATCCAGTCTCCATGCGCATTCGGGGCGATCAGCTCCCACTCCACACTGTCCAGGTTCTGGCCCTCAATGATGCGTAGCTTGTCCTCACGGCTGAGGTAGTCACCGATGTCGCGGTAGTACAGATCGCATCCCGACTCGGCGGCCTTGGCCTTGCCGCCCTTGACGAGGATCAAGACAGCGACGGTGTTCCGGCTGCCCGAGCCGAAGATCTTGCCGCCTTCCTTCCGGGACTGCTCGCCGGCGGTGCGCTGGTTGCCTCGCAGGTTGTAGCAGTAGATCGCGTCGAACTCGCTGACCAGGGATTTGCGCAGGCCGTCGGCGGTGTTGCCGTCGATGTAACCGCCGTTTGAAACGAAAGCGACGACTCCCTCGTCCTTGATTCGGTCGGACGCCCAGCGAATGGCGCGAATATAGGAGTCGTAGAGCGAGTTCTTGTTGGTCGCGGTCGACTGGGCGGCGTAGGTCTCCTGGATGCGGGTGTCCAGGGTCTTGTACTTCAGGTTCTGGTTGTCGTCGTTCTGGCTGTCCTGCCCGACCGAGTAGGGCGGGTTGCCGACCACGACCATGACCGGCTGCTTGCGCTGCCTCTTCGCCCGCTCGCTGTTGCCCTCCAGTACCTCCATGCCCTCGAGCTTGGCCGCGCCGCCCTCGGCGAGTTGGAAGGTGTCGGTCAGCACGATGCCCTCGAAGGGGGTGTAGGCGTCATGCCCGCCCGCCAGGTCGGCATAGGCGGCCTCGATGTTGACGGCCGCGATGTAGTAGGCGAGCAGCACGAGCTCATTGGCGTGCAGCTCCTGGGCGTACTTGCGGGCGAGGTCCTCGGGCTTGATGAGGCCGGACTGGAGCAGGCGCACGGGGAAGGTGCCGGTCCCGGTGAACGGGTCGATGATGTGGACGCCTTCGTCGCTCAGCGAGCGGCCGAGGTGCTTGCCCAGGGCCTGCTCGGTGGCGCGCAGGATGAAGTCGACGACCTCGATCGGGGTGTAGACGATGCCGAGCGCGTCGGCGGTCTTGGGCAGAGCGGTCTTGAAGAACTTGTCGTACAGCTCGACGATGACGCGCTGGCGGCCTTCGTGGTTGTCGATCCCCTCCGCGCGCACCCGCACCGAGTCGTAGAAGCCCTTCAGGGTCTTGGACTCGGCGTCCAGGCCCTGATCGCCTAGGACGTCGAGCATGCGCTGCATCGCCTTGGACACCGGGTTGTGCTCGGCGAAGGCGTAGTCCTTGAACAGCGCGTCGAACACCGGCTTGGTGATGATGTGCTGGGCGAGCATGTCGATGGCGTCCGTGTCCGTGACACCGGGGTTGAGGCTCGCGCGCAGCTCGGCGGTGAACTCCTGGAAGGCGGCCTGCTTCTCCGGGTCCTTCAAGGCCGCCTTGATCCGGGTGACGTGGCGGTCGGCGATCCGGGCGATGTCCTTGGCCCAGTCCTCCCAGTAGTGGCGCTCGCCGACCTTGTCGACGATGCGGGCGTAGATGGCCTCCCGCCACTCGTCCACGGAGAGCAGGGCGTCCTGGACGTACTGGGCGCTCTGGGCCTCCTTCTCCTTGGCGTCGCCGGGGGTGCTGGAGCCGTCCTGGTCGCCGATCACCTCGTCGCCGGGGCCGATGTGCCCGATGCCGATGGTGTCGGGCTGCTTCTTGTTCAGCTCGATCTGGTTGACGAACGCGTTGAAGCGGTCGTCGTGGGCGCGCAGAGCCTGGAGCACCTGCCAGACGGTCTTGAAGCGCTGGTTGTCCGCGAGCGCCTTCTCCGGCGGCATCCCTGCGGGGACCGCGACGGGCAGGATGATGTAGCCGTACTTCTTGCCGGGGGCGGTGCGCATGACGCGGCCGACGGACTGGACGACGTCCACCACGGAGTTGCGGGGGTGCAGGAACAGCACCGCGTCCAGGCTGGGGACGTCGACGCCTTCGGACAGGCAGCGGGCGTTGGACAGGATGCGGGCGCTGCCCGAATCGGGCTCCTGCTTGAGCCAGTCGAGGCGCTCGTTGCGGCGGAGGGTGTTGAAGGTGCCGTCGACATGGCGGATCTCGCACCGCAGCGCTTTTTCGTCGGCGTCATCGTAGGCGTCGACGACCTCCTGGAAGCGCTCCGTGATGGCCTTGGAGTCGGCGATCGAGCGGGCGAAGGCCACCGCCCTCTGCATCGGCGCCTCTTCCGGGCCGAAACCGGTTCCGTCGGCGAAGGTGCCGGTGTGCTTGGCCATCGCGTTCCAGCAGCCGATGATCTTCGCGGCATCGTCGAGGTTCAGCTCGGAGTCGCCGCTGGCGAGCCCTTTCTGCAGTGTCTTGGCGACCGCGCCCTCGTCCACGGTGAGGACGAGGACCCTGTAGTCGGTGAGCAGGCCCCGCTCCACGGCCTTGCCGAAGCCCAGACGGTGGAACTCAGGGCCGTAGACGGACTCATCGCCCATCGAGGTCAGGACCGCATCGGCGTTCTTGGCATCCTGCTTGGCCTTCTCCTCGTACACCCGCGGGGTCGCGGTCATGTACAGCCGGCGGTCCGCGCCGATGAAGCCGTCGTCGTGGACGCGGACGAACGCGGACTCGTCGGCGCCGGAGAGGGTGACGCCGGTGGTCCGGTGGGCCTCGTCGCACAGGACCAGGTCGAAGCGGGCCAGGCCCTGCTGCTGGGCCGCCGCGACGGTGGTGATGGACTGGTAGGTGGAGAAGACCACCGTCAGCCCCGGCTCGGTCTCGACGCGGTTCATCTGCTCGATCAGCCGGTCGGGGGAGGTGGTGGCGGGCAGGGCCAGGTCGTGGGTGGCCATGTCCTTGTCGTCGTCCTGGGCCTTCTGCTTGCCGACCTTGGTGTCGGAGCAGACGGCGAAGGGCCGCATCGGCACTTCGGCCTCCTGCGTCCATTCGCGCAGGGTCTGGGAGAGCAGGGCGATGGAGGGGACCAGGAACAGGACGGTGGTGTGCTCGCCCTGTCCGGCTTCGACCCGCTCGCGGTGGAGGCGCTCGGCGATCTTCAGGCTGGTGAAGGTCTTGCCGGTGCCGCAGGCCATGATGAGCTGGCCGCGCTCGTGCCCGGCGAAGCCGGCGAAGACGTCATCGATCGCGTCCCGCTGGTGCGGGCGCAGAGTCTTCTTCGCCTGCAAGGACGCTTTGATGCCCGTCGGCGAACCGGGGGCGGGCAGGTGCCATTCCACCGGGCTGTCGGCGATGTCGGCCAGCCCGATCCGGGTGACGGGGATCTGCTGGTCCTCCAGGGCCGCCTCGGCGTGCTCGCTCCACTGGTCGGTGGTAGAGATGATCATCCGGCGGGTGAAACCGCCCTTCCCCGAGGCCGTGAAGAAAGAGTCGATGTCCTCTTTGCGGATGGTGTGGTGCGGCTCGTAGAACTTGCACTGGATGGCGCAGAAACCGCCGGTCTCCCGGTCCTGCGCGACCAGGTCGATGCCGGTGTCCCGCTTGTCGTGCTCGGCGCCGGGCCAGTGGGTCCACAGCCATGTGCGGCTGAACTGGTCGGACCACTGCGGATCGGTGTCCAGGTACTGGAGCATGAGCTCCTCGAAACGGCTCCCCCGATCTCTGTTCACGGTGGAGTCTTCACGGATCGCCTTGAGAACGTCGTGCACCGTCGTCGTGGTCTCGGTCAACGCGCTTCGCACCCCATCGCACTCGGCGGCGCGCCCATCCGCGCGCCGTATGACTCGCACCAGAATCTTCACAACCCTACTGGCCGGTTCCGACCACGAGAGATCGCCGAGGAGACGGTGCGACTCTTCAGAAGTCGCAGTCTGAGGTGCCCCTATCGCAACGCAACGCGGGGCCGGGACGCCTCCGCATCGAGGATGCGGCGGTGGTAGGCGCTATGGACGACCAGGAAGTGCAAGGTCGTGGAAGCCACCGCTGCCTACCGGATCCCGGAGGGGCGCCGGTCGCTCATGGTCGCCGTAGTCCGCGCCTGATCGAGGGCCGCGGAGTCGCAGGTCAGGGAGGGAGCAGTCGACCCCCTGTTCGCCCCCACGGGCCGGAGGACGCCCGCAGGCCTTGGGAAAACAATCAAGCCCTGACCTGTCACTCCAGGTCAGGGCTCAACTGTCGCTGTCTCAAGGCGGCGCACTCGGGAGGACTCGAACCCCCAACCTTCTGATCCGTAGTCAGATGCTCTATCCATTGAGCTACGAGTGCAGATTCTTCTGTTGTCGTCCCCCGGTCGACTTCCCGTCTCCCTGAGGACGAGTAAGACTCTACCACGGTGCGGAGCGGGTTCTGACCGGTTTATCGGGGTGAGCCGGGCCATGCCCGCCGGGCGGGCGGGGGCCGCTATGCACTCCGGCATAGCGGAACGGGTCCGGAGAGGCGATGTGGCGGGCCGGGGCGCGGGCCTAGCTTCTGGGGCGGAACATCCCAGGACGAGGACGGAGCCGGTGTGCTCACGGTACGCGGATTGACGAAGAGGTACGGCGGGGTGACGGCCGTCGACGGGCTGAGCTTCGAGGTGCGGCCCGGGGCGGTGACCGGGTTCCTCGGTCCCAACGGGGCGGGGAAGTCGACGACGATGCGGGTGCTGCTCGGGCTGGACCGGCCGACGTCCGGTGCGGCGCTGGTGAACGGGGTCCGGTACGCGGACCTCCCCCGGCCGGCGCGGGAGGTCGGGGCGCTGCTGGACGGAGGGGCGGCGCACCCCGGGCGGAGCGCCCGCGCCCATCTGCTGGCGCTCGCGCGGGGAAGCGGGGTGCCGCGGCGGCGGGTCGCGGAGGTGCTGGAGGAGGTCGGCCTGGCCGGGGCCGCCGGCCGCCGGGTCGGCGGGTTCTCGCTGGGGATGCGGCAGCGGCTGGGCATCGCCGCCGCGCTCCTCGGCGACCCCGGGGCCCTGCTCTTCGACGAGCCGGTCAACGGGCTGGACATGGACGGGGTGCTCTGGGTGCGCCGCCTGGTGCGGGCCCTCGCCGACGAGGGCCGGACGGTCTTCGTCTCCAGCCACCTGATGAGCGAGATGCAGCTGGTCGCCGACCGGCTCGTGGTGGTGGCGGGCGGGCGGCTGATCGCCGACGCGCCGCTGTCCGAGCTGGTCGCGGCGTGGACGCGCAGCCGGGTCCTGGTCCGCACCCCCGATCCCGGGCCGCTGGCCGAGCGGCTGCGCCGGGACGGGGCGGAGGTCGAGCCCGCCGACGGCGGGCTGGTGGTGCACGGCGCTGCGGCCGAGGCCGTCGGGGACGCCGCGCACGAGGCCGGGGTGCGGCTGCACGGCCTCCGCCGGGAGGAGGCCTCGCTGGAGCAGGCCTACCTCGAACTCACCGGCGCCGGGGCGGAGTACGCCGCCGGGCGCGGCGTACGGGAAGAGCAGCGGGAAGAGCGGGAGGGGAAGTGATGGCGGCGCAGAGCGTGCGGCCGGTCCGGGGCGAGTTCGCCCGGGCCGCGGCCATGGAGTGGACCAGGCTGGCGTCCCTCCGCACCACCTGGTGGTGCGTGGGCGTCGGCGCCGCCGCCATGGTGGTGTTCGCGGTCCTGATGGGGGTCTCCACCGCCGACCGGATCGCCGACGACCCCGCCTCCGCGAGCGAGTTCTCCTACGTCCGGCTCACCTCGCAGGGCGTCTTCTACCTGCTGCAGTTCGTCGTCCTCACGCTGGCCGCGCTGATCGCCACCGGCGAGTACGGGAACGGCGGGAGCGCCGCCGCGCTGCTGGCCGTCCCGCGCCGCGGCCGGCTGCTGGCCGCGCGCGCCGCGGTCACCGCCGGGTTCGCGTTCGCCGCGGGGGCGGCGGTGACCGCGATCGGCATCGGGGCGCTCCGGCTGGTGCTCGGCGCCGGCGTACCGCTGGATCCGGGGTACGCGGTCCGCACGGTGCTGGGCGCGGGCGTGTGCATGGCACTGTTCGCGGCGATGGCGGTCGGACTCGGCACCGCGCTGCGCGGCACCGCGGCGACCATCGGGGCCGGGTTGCTGCTCCTGCTGGGCATACCGATGGTGCTCCAGCTCAGCCAGGCGGAATGGCTGAGCGACCTCGCCGCGGCCTTCCCCGGCTTCGCCGGCGTCGAGCTCTACGCCTCCGGCGACGCCGGGTTCTACACCGCGCCGCACGACGGCCCGGTGAACGCGTTCACCGTGCTCGGCTGGGCGGCCGCCGCCCTGATCATCGGGTACGCGGAGCTGCGCTCCCGGGACGCCTGACCGGGCGGCCCGGCCGGGCCGCCCGGCCGGGGCATCCGGCCGGGGCATCCGGCCGGGGAGCCGGGGGAGGGCCCGCTCTCCGCGGCCTCCCGGCCGTCCCGGCCGCCCCCACCGGGCGGCCGGGACGGCCTGCGGCCAGGGGCGCGTCTCCCTCCGGCGGCTCCGGCGGCGGGTCAGCCGATGAACGCCACGTCGGGGTGGTCCGGCGAGGGGCCGTCCAGGAGGGGCCGCTCCTCGCCGCGCAGGTGCTCGTCGAAGAAGGCGGTGAGGTAGGCGCGCTGCGCCGCGGTGCTGCGCTCCGGGTCGACGGTGCCGATCGACGCCTCGACCGTGTCCCGCCAGGTCGGTCCGCCGGACCAGCCGGCCGCCTCGATCTGCGGGACGTACCACTGGGTGTCGATGAAGCCCATGTGCTCCCCCTCCGCCATGTAGAGCTCCAGCACCTCGCCGGTAGAGGCGTCCCGGAACATCCGCCAGTCGGGGCTGTGCTCGCTGGTGTGCGGGCGGCCGGCACCGCCGGAGAGGCCGCCGCCGAAGAGGAGGAACGGCCGGTCGGCGCCGCGGAGCGTGGACTCCGCCCACTCCTCGTCCCCGATGTGGTAGCCGATGCTGCCGTCCAGGTCGGCCCCGGCGTCGATGCGGTCGTCGGCGAGCATCGCCTCGGCCGCGGTCAGCCCGCCCGCCGAGTGGCCGAACATGCCGACCGAGGACAGGTCCAGAGCCGCGCCGAGCCCTTCCGGAAGCGGGTCCCCGCCGACGGCGGGGCCGCCCCCGGCGGCCGCCTCCTCCAGGGCGTCCAGCACCAGGCCGGCGTCGGCCACCCGGACCCCGACGGCCTCCCGGTACATCTCCGCGGTGTCCATCCCCCCGGGGACGGCGTCCCGGAGCACCCGGCCGTCGGGCAGCTCCACCGCGGATGACTCGTAGGGGTGGTCCATCGCCGCCACCGCGTACCCCCGGCTGGCCAGCTCCTCCAGCTGGGCGGTGGCCTGGTGCCGGGTCTGGTTGAAGCCGTGCGAGTAGAGCAGCACCGGCATCGGGCCGGCGCCGGGGGCGGGGTCGGCGCCGATCGAGGCGTGCACCGGCGACCCGGCGAAGTCGACCGCCTCACGGGGCAGCCCCGCCTGCTCCAGCTCGCCGTCGAGGACGCCCTCCACCGCTTCCGGCACGTAGCGGGCCGGCTCTCCGCCGCCGTCCTCCGCGGCCGGGTACCAGAGGGTGACCATGAGGTCCCGCCGCTCGGCCCCCGCCACCCACGGGTGGCCGCGCCCCTCATCGGCCAGGTGCAGCCGGACCTGGCCGACCGCGTAGGGGCCGGTCGGTTCGGGCGGGGCGAGGCGGACCGGCTCGGGGTCGGTCGCCGCTGCGATCGCCGCCGGGGCGGAGCAGCAGCCGGCCAGCACGGCCGCGGCCGCCGCGTAGCAGCGGATCCGCAGCCGGCGGGGTGAGGCGTCTCTGTTCTTCTGCATGCCCGGATCCTCGCCGCCGGGCGGGGGCGAGCGCATGACCCGGCGGTCTGCGGCCGGCTAGCCCGATCGGCATAGCGGCGCCGGGCGGCTCAGCCGGAGGGCGGGAACGGGTCGCCGGCGACCAGGCCGGCCTCGTAGGCGAGCACCGCGGCCTGGACCCGGTTGCCCAGGTCGAGCCGGGTGAGGATGGACCCGACGTGCACCTTGACCGTCCCCGGGGCGATGCCCAGCCGGTCGGCGACGGCGCCGTTGGACAGCCCCTCCCCGACCAGGGCCAGCACCTCGCGCTCGCGGGCCGACAGCGGGGCGATCCGCTCCCGGGCGGCCGCGCCGCGCGACATCCGCGCCTCGGCGCCGGTCCCGCGCAGTTCGGTGATGATCCGCCGTGCGACCTCGGGGGACAGGTAGGCGCCGCCCTCGGCCACCCCGCGCAACCCGGCGATCAGGTCGTTCGGGTCGCCGGTCTTGAGCACGAAGCCGCGGGCCCCGCCGCCCAGCGCCCGGGCGATGTAGGCGTCCTCGCCGAAGGTGGTCAGGATGACCACCGCGGTCCCGGGGAACTCCGCGGTGATCGCCTCGGTGGCGGCCAGCCCGTCGGTGCCCGGCATCTGCACGTCCACCAGGGCGATGTCGGGGCGGTGCCGGCGGACCTGGTCGACGGCCTGCGCGCCGTCGGCCGCCTCGCCGACGACCTCGATCCCGGGCGCCGCGGACAGGATGGCGCGCATGCCCGCGCGCAGCATCCGCTCGTCGTCGGCGAGCACCACCCGGATCACCGGGTCCGTGCCGCTCCCCTGCTCTTCCGCCCGCTCGGCCACCGGCCCAGCCTACCGACGGCGCCCCGGCGGCCCCGGCGATGGGGCGGCCCGCCGCAGCGGCGGGAGAAGACCGGACCGCCACCGGGCGGAAGGCCGCGCCGGGAGCCGCCCGGCGGGCGGGGACCGGGGCCTCGGGCGCGGAGGCCCGCAGGCGGCCGGCTCCGGCCGGAGCAGCGCCGGCCGCCGAGCCGGCGACCCGCCGCGTACCCGGCGGCGGCAGGCCGCAGCGGTCCCCCGGCCTTCCGGGGCGGGTGTCACTCCCGCCGCGCGATGACGTCCTTGGCGGCCAGGCGGCCGTCGGCGAAGCAGAGGCGGTAGACCGGCGGCAGGCCGTTCTCCGCGGAGACCAGGTAGTAGGCGCAGGTGGAGCCGGGCGGGGCGGGCGGCTCGCCGGGGAGCGGACCGGGGTCGTAGTCGAACACCGGCAGCACCCGCTCGACGGACTCCCGGGCGTCGCCGGGGCGCAGCCGCTCGTAGTCCGCGCGGGCCAGCACGGTGTGCGCGCTGACGCCCCAGAGCAGCAGGAAGGCCAGGGCGGTGACGGCGCCGCCCAGGCCCAGCGGCAGCGCGACCGCGGCCGCCAGCCGGCGCCGGGCCCCGGCGCGGATCAGGGCGCGGTGCCGCGCCGCCCCGGTCGCCCCGGCGGGCTCCCCCGCCGCGCCCTCCCCGGGCTCCGCGGCGTCGGGGATCCGCGCCCGCACGGCGAATCCGCCTCCGCGCTCCGGGCCGGCCCGGAAGGAGCCGCCCATCCCCTCGACGAGGGCGCACAGCCCGGCCAGGCCGGAGCCGGTGCCGACGGCGGCCCGCCCGGCGGCGCCGCCGGGCGGGCCGCCGTCGGAGACCCGGACCTCGGTCGCGCCGCCCTCCCGGGCCACCCGTACCCGGACCCGCGCGCCGGGGGCGTACCGGGCGGCGTTGGTCAGCGCCTCCTGCACCACCCGGTGCACGGCGCGGCCGGCGGGCCCGGCGGGGGCGTCCGGCCCCTCGCGGACCAGCCGCACCGCCATCCCGGCCCCGGCGCAGCGGGACACCAGCGCGGCGACGTCCTCCTCCCCCTCCCCGGCGTCCGCCCCGGAGGGCCCGCCGTCCTCGCGCAGCACCCCGATGATCTCGCGCAGCCGCAGGGCGGCCCGGTGCGCGGAGGCGCGGAGGTCGGCCGCGGCGGTCCGCCGCTCCTCGGCTCCGGGGCCGGTCCCGGCCGTCATCTCCAGCGCGGCGGCGCCCACCCCGAGCAGGGCGAGTTCGTGCCCGAGCGAGTCGTGCATCTCGGCGGCGATGCGCGCCCGCTCGCGCAACCGGGCGTGCTCCCGGTCGGTTTCGCGGGCGCGCTCCAGCCGCTCGGCCAGCTCCCACCCGGCGGCGCGCAGCTCCGCCCGGCGCCGCTGGAACCGGCCCAGCAGCCACGGCGCCAGTACGGCGGCGACCACCGCGATCAGGCCGGACGCCCAGTCGGTGAGCCCCGTCAGCGCCGCCCGCAGGTCGCCGCCGCGCACCCACACCGAGCCGTAGACCGCCAGCATCGCCGACGGCACCCCGGCGACGAGCGCGACCACCGGTGCGGCGCGCTCGGACCGCCGCCCGGCCTCGAAGGCCAGCAGTACGCACGGGAGGGCGTAGGCGACCGGGAACGCCGCGGTGAGGCCGAGGACGGACGCGGCGCTCGCCGCCGCGGCGGGCACGGCGGCCGCCCAGAGCGCGGCGAACGGGTGCGCCCTGCGGACCGCGAACGCGGCGGCCAGCAGCGCGGCCGCGGCGGCGGTCTCGGCGCGCGGGTCGGCGCGCAGCCCGGCCAGTTCGGCGGCCAGGACCCCGGTGCACGCCGCCCACAGCGCGGCGTCGACCGCCCGCCCCCGCCACCGCGCCGCCTGCCCGCCCATGCCGCCAGCCTAGGGGCCCGGTCCCGGCGGGCGGCGGTCCGGACGGGGCAGGGGGCACCGCGGCCGTCCGCGCGGCCCGCTCCGGGGCGGGCGGCCCGGCGGCCGTGCCGCCGGGCGGGCCTTCCCGCCGGCGTGTGCGGCGCGGGGGTCCGGGGCCGGAGCGGGGCTACGCGCCGGTCCGCTCCACCGGCATCCACACCTCGCCGGTGGCGGTGTCCCCGTCGTACTCGGCCTTCACCATGGCCGGGCCCTGCCGGATCCGGTAGGCGGGGTTGGACGGGAACCACTCCGAGTAGGCGTACACCCAGATCCGCTGGACGCCCTCGGGGAAGCCCACCCGGTCGAACCGGAAGGCGACCCAGGGGCCGGCCGGGACGTCCAGGGCCTCCATCCCCTCGGGAACCTCGGCGGCCGAGGTGGCGGCCGCCTGGTAGTAGTCGACGTCGCTGCCCTCGCGCTGGTCGGGGTCGTGGGCGACGGTGACCGCCAGGCCGCCGTGCGGCTCCTGGTCGGACAGCTCCTCGATCCGCCGGTGCACGTCGGCGCCGAGGCCCTTGACGAACTCGGTCATGGGCCGGTTGACGCCCTCGTAGACCAGCGGGACCCGCGCCTTGGGGCCGATGAGGCGGAACGCGTCCTTCTCGACGATGCGGTAGCGCATTGCGGTGTTCCCTTCGACGGTGAGGTGGAAGGTCAGCCGCGACTGGGAGCCGAGCGCGGCGCCGGTGCGCCGGGCCTCGCCCGGACCGATCCCGTGCATGGCGCGGAACGCCCGGCCGAAGGCCTCGGCCGACCCGTAGCCGTAGCGGACCGCGATGTCGAGCAGGGTGCGCCTGCCCTCGATCACCTCGGCCCCGGCCAGGGTCAGCCGGCGCCGGCGCACGTACTCCGAGATCGGCATCCCGGACAGCGTCGAGAACATCCGCCGGAAGTGGTGCTCGGAGGTGAGCGCGGCGCGCGCCATGGCGGCCACGTCCACCGGCCCGCCCGGGTCCTCCTCGACCTGTTCGAGCGCCTCGTTCAGCCGGTCCAGCATCGCTGCCTCCCTCTTTCACCGTCCACGCTAGGAACGGGGCCCCCGCCCCGACCCGATGATCGCCGTTCGGCTCCGATCAGGCCGGGGCGCCCGTTCCCGCGCGGGGGCAGGGGGCGGGAGGACGGCTCAGGCATCCGCCTCCGCGAGGGCTCCGGACCAGATGGACAGGGCCTGGTCGACCTGGTCGGCGTCGACGATCAGCGGCGGGATCATCCGCACCACGTTGCCGTAGGGGCCGCAGGTCAGCAGGAGCAGCCCGGCGTCGACCGCGGCCTTGTGCGCGCGGGCGGCGGTGTCGGCGTCCGGGGTGCCGTCCGGGGCGGTGAACTCGGTGGCGGCCATCAGGCCCAGGCCGCGGACGTCGGCGGCGCGCTGGTGCTTCTCGGCCGCCTCGGCCAGGCCGGTGAGCAGCCGCTCGCCCATCCGGGCGGCGTTCTCCACCAGGCCCTCCTCCCGGATGACGTCGAGGGTGGCCAGGGCGGCGGCGCAGGAGACCGCGTTGCCGCCGTAGGTGCCGCCCTGCGAGCCGGGCCAGGCCTTCTCCATCAGCGCGTGCGGCGCGGCGATGGCCGACAGCGGAAAGCCGCTGGCCAGGCCCTTCGCGGTGATGACGATGTCGGGGCGGACGCCGGCGTGGTCGATGCCCCAGAACCGGCCGGTGCGGCCGAACCCGGTCTGCACCTCGTCGGCGACGAGCAGGATGCCGTGCGCGTCGGCGCGCTCCCGCAGCCCGGCCAGGAAGGACGGCGGGACCGGCACGTACCCGCCCTCGCCGAGCACCGGCTCGATGAAGAAGGCCGCGGTGTCCTTGGGCGAGGAGACCGAGGCCAGCAGCAGGTCCAGCTCGCGCAGGGCGAAGGCGGAGGCCTCCTCCTCGGTCATGCCGAGCCGGTAGGCGTAGGGGAAGGGGGCGACCGCGACGCCCGGCATCAGCGGCCCGATCCCGGCCCGGATCTTCACCCCGGAGGTGGTCAGCGAGGCGGCGCCCATGGTGCGGCCGTGGAAGGAGCCCTGGAACACGATCGCGTTCTGCCGGCCTGTGGCCTGCCGGGCCAGCCGCAGCGCGGCCTCCACCGCCTCGCTGCCGGAGTTGACGTAGAAGAGCCGGTCCAGCCCTTCGGGCAGCACCTCGCCGAGCCGCTCGGTGAGTCGGAGCAGCGGCCGGTGCATCACCGTGGTGTACTGCCCGTGGATCAGGGTGGCGACCTGCCGCTGCGCGGCCTCCACCACCTTGGGGTGGCAGTGGCCGGTGCTGGTGACGCCGATCCCGGCGGTGAAGTCGAGGTAGCGGCGGCCGTCCTCGTCGTAGAGGTGGACGCCCTCGCCCCGGGCGGCGGTGACCGGAGTGGCCTGCTTCAGTACGGGGGACAGCTCGGCGGTCATGCGCAGGACCTCTTCCGTAGGATTGTTGACAATCGACGGCGCTATGGAATCATCCGCCTGGGGTGCTGTCCAGGGCGCCCGCCCCGTGTCCCGCCCGCTCCCCGGGCGGCCGACCGGTGCGGCGGCCGGGCAGGCGCGCCCCTGACGAGCAGGGCGGAAGAGCGGAGGAGAGGCCATGTCCGAGGCGATCGACGAGGCCAAGGTCGTCGAACAGGTGGACAAGCGGCTCTTCATCGGCGGCCACCGGCGGGACGCGGCCGCCGGGGGGACGTTCAAGGTGGAGGACCCCTCCACCGGGTCGGTGCTGTGCGAGGTGGCCGACGCCGGGCGGGAGGACGGCTTCGCCGCGCTGGACGCGGCGGTCGCGGCGCAGTCCTCCTGGGCGGCGACCGCCCCCCGGGAGCGCGGCGAGGTGCTGCGCCGCGCCTACGAGCTGATGATGCTGCGCCAGGAGGAACTGGCCCTGCTGATGACCCTGGAGATGGGCAAGCCGCTGCCGGAGGCGCGCGGCGAGGTGGGCTACGCCGCGGAGTTCTTCCGCTGGTTCGCCGAGGAGGCGGTGCGCATCTCCGGCGGGTTCTCCACCTCGCCCGACGGCAAGGCGCGGTTCATGGTGATGCGCCAGCCGGTCGGCCCGTGCATGCTCATCACCCCGTGGAACTTCCCGCTGGCGATGGGCACCCGCAAGATCGGCCCGGCGGTCGCCGCGGGCTGCACCATGCTGGTCAAGCCGGCCCAGCAGACCCCGCTGAGCATGCTCGCCCTGGCCGACGTGCTGCGCGAGGCGGGCCTGCCCGAGGGCGTGCTGAGCGTGCTGCCCACCACCGACCCGGGCGGGCTGACCGAGCCGCTGCTGCGCGACGGCCGGATCCGCAAGGTGTCGTTCACCGGCTCCACCGCGGTCGGCAGGAGGCTGCTGGAGCAGAGCGCCGAGCAGGTGCTGCGCACCTCCATGGAGCTCGGCGGCAACGCGCCGTTCCTGGTCTTCGACGACGCCGATCTGGACGCGGCGGTCGAGGGCGCGATGCAGGCCAAGATGCGCAACATCGGTGAGGCGTGCACCGCGGCCAACCGGATCTACGTGCAGTCCGGGGTGGCCGAGGAGTTCTCCGCCCGGCTCAGCGAGCGGATGGGGGCGCTGCGGCTGGGCCGCGGCACCGAGGACGGCGTGCAGGTCGGCCCGCTGATCGACGCCAAGGCCCGGGAGAAGGTGCAGGGCCTGGTGGACGACGCGGTGCAGCGCGGCGCCCGGGTGCTGGTGGGCGGCTCCGCCGCGGAGGGGCCGGGGTACTTCTACCCGCCCACGGTGCTGGCCGGGGTGGCGCAGGAGAGCCGGCTCTCCGACACCGAGATCTTCGGCCCGGTGGCGCCGGTCATCCCGTTCGACACCGAGGAGGAGGCCCTGGAGGCCGCCAACGCCACCGAGTACGGCCTGGTCAGCTACTTGTTCACGCAGGACGTGACGCGCGCGTTCCGGGTCGCCGAGGCGCTGGAGACCGGCATGGTCGGCCTGAACCAGGGCATCGTCTCCAACCCGGCCGCCCCGTTCGGCGGGGTCAAGCACTCCGGCCTGGGCCGCGAGGGCGGCACGGTCGGCATCGAGGAGTTCCTGGAGATCAAGTACGTGGGCATCGGCGGCCTGGGCTGAGGCCGGGGCGGGCGTCCGCGGTCCGGCCGGGGCCGCTGCGGCCCCGGCCGGACCGTCCGGCGGGAGGAGAACACATGGCCGCCGACACCCACGACACCGTCGGCCACCTGGTCGAGATCATCGACGAACTCATAGGCCGCGCCCGGGGAACGGCACCGTGACCGAGGCGGAAGCGGTCCAGGTGGAGCGTGAGGTGAAGGCCGCCGTCACCGGTGACCCGTCGCCGCTCTTCCCCGATGCGGCGGGGTGGCCGCCCGAGCCCCTTCCGGGAGCGGGCCGTGCCCGTGTGCGGTTCCGTTCTCCCCGTCGGCCGGTTCCTCCCGGGCAGGGGGACGGGCCGCGGGGAGCGCGGAGCCGGGGTCAGCCGCCGTTGATCCGGGCCACGGTGTCCATCATGTGCGAGCGGATCAGCCGGAGCAGCAGCTCCTCGTCGCCCTCGGTGATGGCGTCCAGGATCCGCTGGTGCTCCTCGACCAGTTCGGACGGCTCCGGGTAGACGTCCTGCATCACGGTGAGGCACATCCGGGTCTCCACCAGCAGGGTCTGCGCCATCCGCTCCAGCCGGGTGTTGCCCGAGCAGGAGACCAGGGTCTGGTGGAAGGCCTGGTCGGCGTCGCTCATCGCGTCCCGGTCCGCGGTGGCCGCGGCGTCCACCAGCGCCTCCAGGGCGGCGGTGAGCCGGGCCACCGCCTCGCCCCGGTTGCCGTCCATGATGAGCTCGCAGGCGGTGCGCTCCACGGCCAGCCGCGCGGTGTAGACGTCCCGGACGTCCTCGGGGGCGAGGTCCCGGACGAACAGTCCGCGGTGCCGTTCGCTGCGCAGCAGCCCCTCCTGGACCAGGCGCTGCATCGCCTCGCGGAGCGGGCCGCGGCTCACGCCGAGCCTGCCGGCCAGCTCGGTCTCGCCGAGCTGGTCCCCGGGGGCCAGCGAGCCGTACATGATCGCCTCCCGGAGCTGGTCGGCGATCAGCTCCGAGGTGGACCGCCGCGGCACCGGGTGGAGTTGTCCTGGGGACGTCATCTGCTCGTTCGGGGCGCCGGCCGGGCCGTCCGGCCGGACGGCCGCCCCGTCCTCCTCTCGCATGGCGCGGGCGGGCCGTGCGGCCCGCCCGTCTCGTTCGGGCACCCTATGCGGGGTGCGGTGCGGTCCCTGCCGGGGCCGGGGTCCGGAACAGGGTGCCCAGCCCGTCCCGGGGGCCGGTGTCCCCGGCCAGCCGCAGCCCCTGCCAGACGCTGACCTGGTTGGCGGTGAGCACCGGCTTGCCGACCCGGCGCTCCAGGTCGTCCAGGATCGCCGCGCTGTGCAGCGCGGTGTCGGGCACCAGCACCGCGTCGGCGCCGGCGTGGTCGGCGGAGGCGACCCAGTCCAGCACGTCGGCGGCGGCCAGGGTGCCCACCTCGGCCGCGGTGACGATGCCGCGGCCGGTCCAGGAGGCCACCCCGATCCCGGCGTGCGCCAGGAAGCCGGCGAACCGGGAGGCCACGTCCTCAGGGTAGGTGGCGGCCACCGCGACCCGCTCCGCGCCCAGGTGCCGGACCGCGTCGACGAACGCGAACGAGGTGCTGGAGGCGGGCACGCCGGCCTCGGCGGCCACCCCGGCCGCCTGCTCGGCCGCGCCCTCCCAGCCGAACACGAAGCTGCCGCTGGTGCAGGCCCACACGGCCGCGTCCACGCCGAGCGCGCGCAGCTCGCGCGCGCCCTCGGCGAGCACGTCGGCGCCGCCGACGTCGAGCAGGGCGTCCACCCGGTGCGCGTCCTCGCGCATCAGGGTGTGCACCAGGTGCAGTTCGGTGCCGGGGCCGAGCCGCTCGGCGAAGGCCGGGTAGTCGTCCTCGGCGCTGTACCCGGGGTAGAGGAATCCCGCGCTGGTCATCGGGGGCGAACCGCCTTTCTTCGGGGTGCGGGACGGGGTCAGGCCGCGGGGGCGCGGTGGGCGGTGGTGTCGAGCAGGTGCTGTCCGGTGCCGACCGCGCGGCGGCCGATCGCCGACAGCGCCGCCCACATGGTGACCTGGTTGGCGGCCAGCACCGGTTTGCCCAGCATCCGCTCCAGCGGCGCGATGATGTCGTAGGTCAGCACGTTGGTGCAGCTGATGAAGACGGCCTCGGCGTCGGGCCGGTCGGCCTCGCGCACCGCGTGGACCACCTCGGAGTAGCCCACCTGCCAGATGTGGTCGAGCAGGCCCAGGCCGACGCTGGAGGTGGTCTGCACGGAGTGCTCGTCCAGGTAGGCCAGCAGCCGGTCGGTGACGCTGTCCACGTAGGGGGTGACCACCGCGATCCGGCGCAGCCGGAGCGCCTCCAGGGCCTGGATGAGCGCGCCGGAGGTGGTGACCGCGGCGGGGGCGCCCGCGTCCAGGATGGCCCGGTGCAGCCGCCGCTGCCCCTCGGCGCCGTGCACGAAGCTGCCCGAGGCGCAGGCGTACCCGACGACCAGCGGCTCGGGCGCGAGCAGGTCGCGGGTGGCGCGCGCGGCGCCGTCCCCGTCGCTCAGCGCCGACGCCTGGTCGACGGTCACCGGGACCGGCACGAACGGCAGCCGGGTGACGTAGAGCGAGATGTCGTCGGGGGCCCAGCGCCACAGCTCGCGGTCGAGGGCGAAGTCGTAGGGCGCGATCACGCCCACCCCGGACTGCCAGGGCGTCTGCGTGAGGGCGGAGATCTCCACCAGCCCTTCGGCGACCCGCTGGTCGGGGAGGAGCCCGGGCTCGCCGAGGAGCTCCATCGTCGCGGCGGTCTCCTGCTCGGGACGGACCCGCTCGCCGCTCCCGCCGTCACCCGATGCCGGAGAACCCGGGGTGTGTTCGGTCCGCATTGGTCACTCACCTCCTTCTGTGCGTTCCACTTCAACGGTGTTCCTCGCTGGACCGCGCGCCGCGGTCAGTCCTCGATCCGGCGGTAGACCAGGCGCTCGCCGACCGAGCCGGAGCGCCACACGTCGTGGCAGGCCTCGGCCATCCGGTCGAGCCCTTCGACGATGCCGCCGTAGACGTTGCCGGGCACCCAGCCCACGTCGCCGTTGAGCAGCAGGTTGTTCCGGCCGTAGAAGATCGCCAGGTCGATCACGCCGGGCAGGTGGCCGACCCCCTTGTCCTCCTTGAACCGGCGGTCCAGCATGCCGCCGTCGAAGGAGAAGTAGACGACGTCGCCGGGGATCGGGGTGACCGTGGGGTTCTCCAGGCCCGGCTCCTCCGCGGCGAACCGGGGGACCATGGTGTAGACCTCGTTGCGCGCGTACTTGGCGTGCTGGACGTCGCCGGCCTGCGGCAGCGCGCGCCAGACCGCCTCGCAGGTGCGCGGGGCGTCCTTGTCGTAGAGCTCGGCGACGCACTCGACGCCGCGCTTCTCCAGGGAGATGGACATGTACCTGGGCATCGTCGAAGGCCCTTCCGACGCTGGGCTGGGGTCGTGGGATACGGCGGAGCCGTGCGGGGGATCGCTCGCTATGCGGCCGCTGGGGCGATGGCACCGCGGAGCCGTGCCATCCGCGGATTGTTGACAATCTTACGATCGCGGTGCCGGAGGCGGCAACGGCGACACCGGCCCCGATCCCGGCCGCGCCCCCGGAGCGCCGCCGACATCGCAGTTCACGGCCGATTGCGGATTGTTGACAATCCACCGTGCGGGTCCCTAGCGTTTCAACCGCCCGGCGGAGCACCGCCGCGGCCCGCACCGCCGATCCGGAGCCGCCTTCGTGACCACCGGAACCCCGTCCCCGTCCAGCGGAGCCCCCTCGGCGCCGCGCCTCGTCGTGCTGCACGGCGGCGAGCTGCCGCCCGGCCGCGAGCGGATCGACGGCCGCCCCGGCCTCGCCGCGGTCGACTACGCCACCGCCGACACCCTCGGCGACGCCCTGCCCGGCGCCCGGGTGCTGCTGGTGTGGGACCTGTTCACCGAGGCGCTCACCGCGGCCTGGCCCAAGGCCGACGCGCTGGAGTGGGTGCACGCCGCCACCACCGGGGTGGACAACCTGATGTTCCCCGGCCTGGTGGAGAGCGGCACCACCGTCACCAACTCGCGCGGCGTCTTCGACCGGCCCATCGCCGAGACCGTGCTGGGCTTCGTCGTCTCCTTCGCCAAGGGCCTGCACATCACCCGCGACCTGCAGCGCGAGCGCACCTGGAAGTGGCGCGAGACCGAGCCGGTCGCCGGGCGGCACGCGCTGGTCATCGGCACCGGCGGGATCGGGCGGGCCATCGCCCGGCTGCTCTCCGCCGCCGGGATGACCGTGGAGGGCGCGGGCCGCACCCCGCGCACCGGCGACCCGGACTTCGGCACCGTGGTCGAGGCCTCGCTGGAGGTCCCCGGCGCCGGGCTGCACGAGGCGCTGCCGCGCGCCGACTACGTGATCGCCGCCGCGCCGCTCACCCCGGCCACCCGCGGGCTGATCGGGGCGGAGGCGCTGGGCCGGATGCGCCCCACCGCCCGGCTGGTCAACGTCGGCCGCGGCCCCACCGTGGTCGAGGAGGACCTGGTCCGCGCGCTGCGCTCGGGCGCCGTGGCCGGCGCCGCGCTGGACGTGTTCGCCGCCGAGCCGCTGCCGCCGGACTCCCCGCTGTGGTCGATGCCGCAGGTCATCGTCTCGCCGCACATGTCCGGCGACGTCGAGGGGTGGAAGGACGAGCTGGTCCGGCTCTTCCTGGACGAGCTCGGCCGCTACCTCGCCGGCGAGCCGCTGCGCAACGTCGTGGACAAGCGGCGGGGCTACCCCGCCGGGCACTGAACCCGCACCGCGCGGGCCGTCACGAGGAGAGAGGTCGCACCGATGACGATCGGATCGGAACGGGACCGCGCCGCGGCCGTCCCCGCCCAGGGCGGGCCCGCCTCGCCCGCCGAGCTGCCCGCCACCGAGCTGCTCGCCAGATACGCCTCGGGCGCGCTGTCCCCGGTGGAGGCGGTGGAGTCGGTGCTGGCCCGGATCGACAGGGAGAACCCGGCGCTGAACGCGTTCTGCCAGGTGTGGCCGGACGAGGCGCGCGCGGCGGCGAAGGCCTCGGCCGAGCGGTGGCGGCGCGGGGAGCCGGCCGGCCCGCTGGACGGGGTGCCGGTCTCGATCAAGGACATCATGCTCACCGAGGGCCACCCCACGCTGCGCGGCTCGGCCACCGCCGACCCGGACCGGGAGTGGTCGGAGGACTCCCCGGTGGTGGCCCGGCTGCGCGAGGCCGGCTCGGTGTTCACCGGCAAGACCACCACCCCGGAGATCGCCTGGAAGGGCGTCACGGACAGCCCGCTCACCGGCGTCACCCGCAACCCGTGGGACCTCTCGGCCACCCCGGGCGGGTCCAGCGGCGGCGCGTCGGCCGCGGTCGCGGCGGGGATGGGGCCGCTGGCCACCGGCACCGACGGCGGCGGCTCGGTGCGCATCCCGGCCTCGTTCACCGGGGTCTTCGCGCTCAAGCCGACCTGGGGGCTGGTCCCGCACTACCCGGCGAGCGCGTTCGGCTCGCTGGCGCACTCCGGCCCGATCACCCGCACGGTGGCCGACGCCGCGCTGATGATGGACGTGATCACCGGCCCGGACCCGCGGGACTGGGGCGCGCTGGCCCCGCCCGCCGCCCCGTTCTCCGCGGCGCTGGGCGAGCGGGGCGTGCGCGGCCTGCGGATCGCCTACAGCCCCGCGCTGTGGGGGCTGGACGTCGACCCGGAGGTGGCCGCGTCGGTGGAGGCCGCCGTCGGCGCCTTCACCGAGCTCGGCGCGGAGGTGGTGCGCGCCGACCCGCCGCTGTCCGACTGCCGGCGGGACTTCCACGTGCTCTGGTTCAGCGGCGCCGCCAAGGCGATGGAGAACGTCCCCGAGGAGCGCCGGCACCTGATCGACCCGGGGCTGCGCGAGATCATCGCGGAGGGCCTGTCCTACTCGGCGCAGGACTACCTGACCGCCACCGCGACCCGGATGGCGCTGGGCGAGCGGATGGGCCGCTTCCACCGGGAGTACGACCTGCTGCTCACCCCGGCCATGCCGATCACCGCGTTCGAGGCGGGCCGCGAGGTCCCGCCGGACTGGCCCGACCCGCGCTGGACGTCCTGGGCGGGGTTCAGCTACCCGTTCAACATGACCTCGCAGCCGGCGGCCAGCGTCCCGTGCGGGTTCTCCTCCGCCGGCCTCCCGATCGGCCTGCAGATCGTCGGCCCGCGCCACTCCGACGCCCTGGTCCTCGCCGCGGCGCACGCCTTCGAGCGGGCCCGCCCGTGGGCGCACCTCTGGCCCTAGAGGGCGGAGGCCGGGGCGCCTGAGGGGAGGGACGCGGAGGAGGGGACCGCGTCCCTCCCCTTTTTCGCCGCCCCGATGGTCTCGGCGCCGCGGCCCTGCCGGAGCGTTCCGGCAGGGCCGCGGCGCCGAGACCATCGGCTTCGGGGCGGGCGCCCGGCCGCACCCGGCCGGATGCCGCGGATCCGGGGAGTGGCGTCATCGTCGACCCGGAGGGCTTGACTTGACGCCACTAATGACGCCATCATGACGTCATGGACTTGATGCCGTACGTCGACGAACTCCGCCGCCAGCTCCTGGCGGCCGCCGAAGCCGGGGACGAGGAGACCCGGGTCATCGCCGAGCGCCTCGGCACCGCCCTCGAACCCGCCTCCCGGCTCGCCCTGCTGGACGCCCTGTCCGCCGCCGCCGACGAGATCACCCGGGACCTCGCCCCCGGCTCGGTCGAGGTGCGGCTGCGCGGGCGGCAGACCGACTTCATCGTGACGTCACCCGACTTCGGCGACGCCCCCGATGACGGCATCGCGACGCCACCCCCGCCGCCGGAGGAGGCCGCCCCCCGGCCCGAGGCCGAGGAGGGCGGCACCTCGCGGATCACCCTCCGCCTGCCCGACCGGCTCAAGCCGCGGGTCGAGGAGGCGGCCCGGGCCGAGGGGCTCTCGGTCAACGCCTGGCTGGTGCGCGCGGTGTCCGGGGCGGTCGAGGGCGGCCGGCGCCGCCCCGAGCCCCGCACCCACCAGGTCGGGCGCGGCTACACCGGCTGGGTCCGCTGACCGCCCGCCGCACCGGCCGGGCCCGCTGACCACCTGCCGGGGCCGCCGGCCGGCCCCGGCACACCTCTTCCAGTACGTCTCCGACCAGCGGAGACGCTCACCACCGCCACTTCCTGGAGACAGCCATGCCGAATTTCGGCACCCCCGAGCCCATCACCGTCGACCTCACCCTGGTCGCCGGAACCGTGCAGATCAGCGCCGGCGACCGGACCGAGACCACCGTCGAGGTCCGCCCGCGCGACGAGTCCAAGGACAGCGACGTGCGCGCCGCCGAGCAGGTCGAGGTCGCCTACGCCGGCGGCCGCCTCGAAGTGCGCGACCCCCAGCCCTCCGGCCTGGGCCGGGTGGTCGGCCGCAAGGGCATGGTCGACATCACCGTCGAGCTGCCCGCGGGCTCGCGCCTCAAGGCCGCGGGCGGTTTCGGCACCATCCGCTGCGACGGGCGCCTGGGCGCCGCCGAGATCTCCCTGTCCAACGGCAACATCGCGGTGGACATCATCGCCGGGAACGCCGAGCTCACCACCGGGTACGGCTGGGTCCGGGCGGGGGAGATCCGCGGCTCCGCCACCGTCAAGTCCTCCGGCGGGGCCCTCACCCTCGGCACGGTGACCGGGGACCTCAAGGCGAACTCCGCGCACGGCGACATCACCGCCGACCGGACCCCGGCCTCCGTCACCGCGCGCACCACCCACGGCGGCATCCGGCTCGGCCGGGTCTCCGCCGGCCGCATCGACGTGGAGACCTCCTACGGCGAAATGGAGATCGGCGTCCGCGAGGGCACCGCCGCCTGGCTGGACGCGGTGTCCAAGAAGGGCGTCGTGCGCAGCTCGCTGGAGGCCGCCGCCGAGCCCGGGCCCGCCGAGGAGACCGTCGAGGTCCGCGCCCGCAGCGTCCACGGCGACATCACGGTCCGCCGCGCCTGACCGGAGAGACGGAGACACGGACATGCCACGGAACACCCCCCGCCCCGCCGTCTCGGTCGAGGGCCTCCGCAAGTCCTACCGGGACCAGACCGTGCTGGACGGCGTCGACCTGGAGATCCCGGCGGGAACGATCTTCTCGCTGCTCGGACCGAACGGCGCCGGCAAGACCACCATGGTGAAGATCCTGTCCACCCTGATCCGCGCGGACGGCGGCCGGGCCCGGATCTTCGGGCACGACCTGGCCGCCGACCCGGACGCGGTGCGCGCCGCGATCGGCGTCACCGGGCAGTACTCGGCGGTGGACGGCCTGCTCACCGGGCAGGAGAACCTGATGCTCATGGCGGGGCTGCACCGCCTGCGCGGCGCCGCCGCCCGCCGCCGCACCGCCGGCCTGCTGGAGCGGTTCGACCTGGCCGACGCGGCGAAGAAGCCCGCCGCCGCCTACTCCGGGGGCATGCGCCGCCGGCTCGACCTGGCGATGACCCTGGTGGGCGAGCCGCGGCTGATCTTCCTGGACGAGCCGACCACCGGACTGGACCCGCGCAGCCGCCGGGACATGTGGCAGATCATCCGCGACCTCGTGGCCGACGGCGCCACGGTCTTCCTCACCACGCAGTACCTGGAGGAGGCCGACCGGCTCGCGGACCGGATCGCGGTCCTGGACCGCGGCACGATCGTGGCCGAGGGCACCGCCGCCGAGCTCAAGCGCCGGGTCCCCGGCGGCCACGTCCTGCTCCGCTTCGCCGAGGCCGGCGCGCTGGCGTCCGCGGCCGAGAAGCTGGGCGGCGAGACCGACCCCGAGTCGCTCGCGCTCAAGGTCCCCGGAGGGGGAGGGGTCGCGTCCCTGCGCGACCTGCTGGACCGCCTCGACACCGCGTCGATCGCCCCGGAGGAGCTGTCGGTGCACACGCCCGCCCTCGACGACGTCTTTCTCGCGCTCACCGGGAACCGGGGCGCGAACGGCCACGCACGGAAGGCGAACCGATGACCGCCCTCTCCCACGCCGCCGGCGACTCCGCCACCATGGTGGCCCGCCAGCTCCGGCACATGCTCCGCTACCCGTCCATGACCCTGCTGCTGGCGGGGATGCCGGTCCTGTTCCTGCTGCTGTTCGTGTACGTCTTCGGCGGCGCCATGGGCGCCGGGGCGGGCGGGGCCGCCGCCGCCCGCGCCGACTACCTCGACTACATCGCCCCTGGGGTCCTGCTGATCACGGTGGCCAGCGCGGCCCAGGGGACGGCCATCTCGGTGGCCATGGACATGGCCGAGGGCATCGTCGCCCGGTTCCGCACCATGGACATCGCCCGGGTGTCGGTGCTGACCGGCCACGTCGTCGGGAGCCTGATCCAGGCGATGCTGATCACCGCCCTGGTCACCGCGGTGGCGCTGCTGATCGGGTTCCGGCCGACGGCCGGCCCGGCGGAGTGGCTCGCCGCCATCGGCCTGCTGGCGCTGGCCTCCTACGCCCTGACCTGGCTGTCGGTGGCGCTGGGCCTGGTCTCCAAGAGCGTCGAGACGGCGAGCAACCTGCCCATGCCGCTGGTCTTCCTGCCCTTCCTGGGCAGCGGCTTCGTCCCGACCGAGACGCTGCCGGCCGGGCTGCGCTGGTTCGTCGAGTACCAGCCCTTCACCCCGCTCACCGAGACGCTGCGCGCGCTGCTGACCGGCGGCGGGGCCGGCGACTCCTGGACCGCCGCGGTCGCCTGGTGCGCCGGCATCACCCTGGTCTCCTACGTCTGGGCCAAGCGGCTGTACAACCGCGCCCCGTCGGCCTAGCCCCTCCCCCGGCCCCGGCCCCGGCCCGCGGACGGCCGCCGGTGCCCGCCGGGCGCCCTCCCGGCGCACGGCCCCGCACCGGCGGCCTCCTTCCCCCTCCCCCGCTCGGGCGGCCCGCTCCCGCGGACCCGCCGCCCCCTCCCCCGGTCAGCACCCGATACGCACCACCGCGAAACGAGGAACGGCCATGAGCGAGACCCTCCACACCGTCACCGCGATGCCCGCGGCGCGCCGGCCCGGCTGCCCCTTCGACCCCCCCGGCGGAGCTGGTCGAGGCCCGCGAGCACGGCCCGATCAGCCGCTACACCTTCCCCGGCGGCCGAACCGGCTGGCTGGTCACCGGGTACGAACTGGTCAGGTCGGTCCTGGCCGACCCGCGGTTCAGCTCGCGCAAGGAGCTCATGCTCCACCCGACCATCGACGTCACCGGCATGGAGATCCCCCCGGCCGCGCCCGGGGAGTTCCTCCTGACGGACGATCCGCTGCACAGGCGGTACCGGAAACCGCTCGCGGGCCGGTTCACCGCCCGGCGGATGCGGATGCTCACCGAGCGGATCGAGCAGATCACCGCCGAGCACCTGGACGCCATGGAGCAGGCCGGGCCGCCGGCGGACCTGGTGACCGCGTTCGCCCGACCCATCCCCTCCATCGTGATCTGCGAACTGCTCGGGGTGCCCTACGGGGACCGCGACGTCTTCCAGGCGAACGTCGAGTCGTTCGTCGACGGGGAGACCGGCGACGAGGAGCTGATGGCGGCCTACACCGCGACCCAGGAGTACCTCGCCGAGCTGGTGGCCGCCAAGCGCGCGAACCCCACCGACGACATCCTCAGCGACCTCACCGACGGCGACTTCACCGACGAGGAGCTGAAGGGGATGGGCCTGCTCCTGCTGGGGGCCGGGTTCGACACCACCGCGAACATGCTGGCGCTGGGCACCTTCGCGCTGCTTCGCCACCCGGCGCAGCTCGCCGCGCTGCGCGCCGACCCCGGCCTCGCCGACGGGGCGGTGGAGGAGCTGCTGCGCTACCTGTCCGTGGCCAAGACGTTCTCCCGGGCGGCGCTGGAGGACGTCGAGCTGGGCGGGCGGACCATCGAGGCCGGCAGCACGGTGATCCTCTCCTACCACACCGCCAACCGCGACCCCGAGCGCTTCACCGACCCCCACGTGCTCGACGTCCGCCGCCGGGCCGAGGGGCATCTGGCCTTCGGCCACGGCATGCACCTCTGCCTGGGGGCGCAGCTGGCCCGGGTCGAGATGCGGGTGGCGCTGCCCGCGCTGCTCGCCCGCTTCCCCGCGCTGCGCCTGGCCGTCCCGGCCGACGAGGTCCCCCTCCGCCCGGAGACCGCGGACATCTACGGGGCGAAGAGCCTCCCGGTCACCTGGGACGCCTGACCACCGGCCGCCGCCGGCCGCTGCCGGCCGCCCGTCGGGGCCCGTCGGGGCCCGCCGGCGGACGGAGCCCGGCGGCGGGCGCCTCTCCCCCCGATGATCTCGACGTCGCGGCCCCTTCAGAGCGGGTGGTCTCCAACGTCCGTTGCAACACCGAACATCAGAGGGCACGAGGGGACCGGCCGGCCGGTCCGGCGCGGCGCCCCACGGGGTGACGGTTCAGACCGGCGGCGACGGCAACGGCAGAGGCGGGACGGAGGCGGTCACCCGGGCGCGGCGCCTCGCGGAGCGAAGGTTCAAGCGGGCGGCGAGGGAAGCAGCGGGGACCGGCCGGCCGGTTTGGCGCGGCGCCCCGCGAAGCGAAGGTCAAGACGGGCAGCGACGGCAACGGCAGGGACGGGGCGAGGGTGATCGCCCGAGCGCGGCACCCCACAGAGCGAAGGTCAAGACGGGCAGCGAAGGCGGCAGTGGGGGACCGGCTGGTCGGTCGGGCGCGGCGCCCCGCAGGGCGGAGGTCCAAGCAGCGGCGACGGCGCCGGTAGGGGCGGGGCGAGGGTGATCGCCCGGGCGCGGCGCCCCACGGGGTCGGGGTTCAAGCGGGCGGCGAGGGCGACAGTGGGAA
>NZ_ANBB01000079.1 GCF_000341105.1 Nocardiopsis potens DSM 45234 | reverse complement strand
CCTGCCTCTGCCGTCGCCGCCGGTTCGGACCTTCGCTCTGCGGGGCGCCGCGCCCGACCGACCGGCTGGTCCCCACTCCCGCCTTCGCCGCCCGCTTGAACCCTCGCCCCGTGGGGCGCCGCGTCCGGCTGGGACGCCCGGCCCCGCCCCTTCCTGCGCCGTCGCCGCCGGTTTGAGCCGTCACCCTGTGGGGCGCCGCGCCCGACCGACCGGCCGGCCCCTTCCTCTCCTCTGTGGTGGGCGGTGTGGCAACGGGCACTGGAAACCACCCGCTCTGACAGGACCGCAGCGTCGAGATCATCGGGGCGGGCGGTCAGGTCCGGCGGGTCTCGGTGACGCCGGCGCCCGGGCGCCAGTGCCGGATCACCAGGCGGTCGCCCTCCACAGAGGTGAGGACCGCGTCGGTGAGCAGCAGCCGGAACAGGTGGAAGGGGCCCGCGGGTTGACCCGGGTCCCGGTGGCGCTCCACCTCCCCGGGGTCGGTGACCTCCACCGCCACCCCGGAGACCTTCGCGTCGCCCTCCTCCATCGGCTCGCCGGCCGCCACCTCGCCGGGGTTGGCGTGCATCGCGAAGCGGCCGTCCCGCTGCAGGTCGCGTGCCTTGACCGCGCCGGGCATCGAACCGAGGGCCAGGTCGGGCCCGCGGAAGGCCACCTCGGTGCCGCTGACCCGGGGCGCCCCGTCCCGGCGCAGGGTCGCCAGCACGTGGTGCGGCGTCCGGGCGAACCTCCGCCGGATCCGCTCGGCGAGCTCCGGCGCCTCCGCGGCGAACTCCTCCCAGGTGCGCGCCTCCCGCACGGTCCCGGCGTCCGTGGTCGAAACACTGCTGCTCTGCTCCATGCCGCCAGTCTGCGGCGGATTCCTGCCACCCCCTGTCAGGTCGGATCGCCGCCGCCCGGACCGCGGGGCGCGGTTGTCACTCCGGTGGCGGCGCGCCACGCTGGTGGGCATGGCCGATCCGCGAACCCCAGCGGCACTCGGCGACATCGACACCGCGGGCTTCGAGCGTGCGCTGCGCGCCGAGGTCTCCGGCGAGGTCGCCTTCGATGCCGGAGCACGAGCCCTGTACACCGCCGACGCCTCCAACTACCGGCACGTCCCGCTGGGCGTGGTCCTCCCGCGCACCGTCGACGACGTGATCGCCGCCGTCGCCGCCTGCGACGCCTACGGGGTGCCGCTCACCCCGCGCGGGGGCGGCACCAGCATCGCCGGCAACTCCATCGGCCCCGGCCTGGTCCTCGACGCCTCCCGGTATCTCACCGCGGTCGAGGAGGTCGACCCCGGCGCGCGCACCGCCCGGGTGCAGCCCGGCGTGGTGCTGGACGCGCTGCGCGCCGCGGCCGCCCCGCACGGCCTGACCTTCGGCCCCGACCCCTCCACGCACAGCCGCTGCACGCTCGGCGGCATGATCGGCAACAACGCCTGCGGCTCGCACTCGGTGGCCTGGGGGACCACCGCGGACAACGTCGAGGAGCTGGACGTGCTGCTGCACGACGGCACCCGGATGACGGTGGGCCGCACCTCGCGGGAGGAGTTCGACCGGGAGGCGGCCCGCCCCGGCCGCCGGGGGCGGGTCTACGCGGCCCTGCGCGACCTGGTCGACGCGTCAATGGGCGACCTGCGCACCGGCATGCCGCGGCTCTCCCGCCGGGTCTCCGGCTACGGGCTGGACCGGCTGCTGCCGGAGCACGGCGGGCACGTCGCCCGGGCGCTCACCGGGACCGAGGGCGGCTGCGTGACGGTGCTCGGCGCCACCGTGCGGCTGGTCCCGGTGCCGCCGGCGCGGGCGCTGGTGGTACTCGGCTACCCCGACGCCCCGGCCGCCGCCGACGCCGTGCCCGAGCTGCTGGAGCACGGCCCGCTCACCGTGGAGGGGCTCAACGAGCGCCTGGTGGCCGGGCTGGACCGGCCCGGGGCCCGCTCCGGGGTGTCCCTCCCCGACGGGCGGGCCTGGCTGATGGTGGAGGTGGCCGGGGAGGACCCGGCCGGCGCGGCGGCCGCGGGCGAGGCGATGGTGCGCGCGCTGTCCGCCGGGGCCCGGCCGACCGGTTCGGCCGTGGTCACCGACCCGGCGCACACCCGGGCGCTGTGGCGGATCCGGGAGGAGGGCGCCGGGCTGACCTCGCGCACCGCGGACGGCCGGGAGGCCTGGTCGGGCTGGGAGGACGCCGCGGTCCCGCCCGAGCGGCTCGGCTCCTACCTGCGCGGCTTCGACCGGCTGCTGGACCGGCACGGCCGGGACGGCGTGGCCTACGGCCACTTCGGCGAGGGCTGCCTGCACGTGCGGATCGACTTCGAGCTGGGCACGGCCGAGGGGCGGCGCGGGTACCGCGCGTTCCTGGAGGACGCCGCCGACCTGGTGGCCGAGCACGGCGGGTCGGTCTCCGGCGAGCACGGCGACGGCCAGGCCCGCTCGGAGCTGCTGCCCCGGATGTACCGGCCGGAGCTGATCCGGGCGTTCGAGGCGTTCAAGGCGGTGTGGGACCCGCGCGGGCTGATGAACCCGGGCGCGGTGGTGCACCCCCGGCCGCTCGACGCAGACCTGCGCGTCGCCGCCTCCGGGCGGCCCCCGCTGACCGTGCTCGCGCACGGCGCGGACCGCGGCGACTTCGCCAAGGCGCTGCGCCGCTGCTCGGGCGTGGGCAAGTGCCGCCGGCACTCCGGCCCCGGCGTGATGTGCCCCAGCTACATGGCCACCGGGGAGGAGAAGCACTCCACCCGGGGGCGGGCCCGGCTGCTGTTCGAGATGCTCAACGGAGAGGTGATCACCGACGGGTGGCGCTCCGAGGAGGTCCGCGACGGCCTCGACCTCTGCCTGTCCTGCAAGGGCTGCCTCAGCGACTGCCCGGTCGACGTGGACATGGCGGCCTACAAGGCGGAGTTCCTGCACCACCACTACAAGGGGCGGGTGCGCCCGGCCTCGCACTACTCGATGGGGTGGCTGCCGGTGTGGGCGCGGCTGGCCGGCCTGGCCCCGGCGGAGGTGAACCGGATCGGGCGGGCGGCGCCGGTGGCCGGCGCGGTCAAGCGGCTCGCCGGGATCGCCGCGGAGCGGTCGCTGCCGGAGTTCTCCCGGACCACGTTCCGGCGCTGGTTCCGGCGGCACCCGCCGGCCCCCGGCCACCGGGGGGAGGTGGTGCTGTGGCCGGACACCTTCGGCGACTGGATGCAGCCGGGGGTGCTGGTCTCGGCGGTGCGGGTGCTGGAGGACGCCGGGTTCCGGGTGGTGCTGCCCAAGGGGCCGGTCTGCTGCGGCCTGACCTGGGTCTCCACCGGCCAGCTGGGGGTGGCGCGCGCGGTGGCGCGGCGTGCCCTGCGCGCGCTGGCGCCGCTGACCGCGGCCGGGCTGCCGGTGGTGGGCGCGGAGCCGAGCTGCACCGCGGCGCTCAAGTCGGACCTGGTGGAGCTGGTGCCGGGGGAGGAGAGCGAGCGCACCGCCGCCGCGGTGCACACCCTGGCCGGCTTCCTCCGCGAGCACGCCCCGGACTGGGAGCCGCCCCGGGTGCGGGCCCGCGCGGTCGGGCAGGTCCACTGCCACCAGCACGCGGTGCTCGGCTTCGACGCCGACCGGGAGCTGATGGAGCGGGCCGGGATCGAGGTGGACCTGCCGGACTCGGGCTGCTGCGGCCTGGCCGGGAACTTCGGCTTCGAGGACGGGCACTACGAGGTGTCCCGGGCGATCGGCGAGCGGGTGCTGCTCCCGGCGGTGCGCGCGGCCGGCCCCGGCGACCTGGTGATCGCGGACGGCTTCAGCTGCCGCACCCAGATCGTCCAGGAGACCGGCCGCACCGCCGTCCACCTGGCCGAGGCCCTCGCCGCCGGCCTGCCGCCCGGCCCGCGCCCCCGGAACTGACCGCCGCCCTCCGGGGGACCCCGCCCCGGGCTGCCGCGCGGTGGTCCGGTGCGCTTCGCGGAACCGTAGTCGCGGGCCGGGGCGGGGCCGCGGCCGGCGGGCCGCTCGGCGCCGGGCGGGGGAGAAGGGGGGAGAACAGGGAAGGGGCCCCTGAACGCAGGAGCCCCTTCCGTCGGACCGATCGCGGGGGCGGGTCACACGCCCCAGAAGTCGCGGCCGCAGGGGTACTCGCTCTCCGAGAGGTACTCCGGGAGGTCGTCGCTGAGCAGCGCGGAGTGCTCGGCGGCGCTCATGTTGTACTCCTCGCGGGCGCCCATGCAGTCGTACATGTCGGCGAAGAGCGTCTCGATCTGCTCCACGCTGGCGCCCTCGTCGGTGGAGGCCTCGGCGAAGTCCTTCATCGAGCCGTCCAGGTCGTCGCTGAGGGTCTCCACCTCGTTGAGCAGGCCGGGCAGGTCGGCGGACTCGTAGGCGTCCTGGGCCTCCTGCTCCTGGGCGGCCTGCTCGTCCTCGGTGATGCCGAGCTGCTCGCGGAGGCCCGCGGCGTCGTCCTCGGAGGCCGCGAGCGACTCTTCGGCGCTGGTCTTGCCCAGGTAGAGCCAGACCGAGGCGCCGGCCCCGCCGAGGGCGAGGACGAGCACCACCACGAGCGTGATGATCAGGCCGGTGGGCCGCTTGCCGCCGGAGCCTGAGGAGGACGGGGAGGGGGACGGCGCCCCGGACGGGGGCCAGGGCTGCTTCGGACCGCCGGGGCCGACCGGGCCGCCGGGACCGCTCGGGGCACCGGGGCCCGCCGGGCCGCCCGCGGGACCACCGAGGCCGCCCGGAGGGGTGGGCCGGTTCGGCGGCATGCCAGCCGGGCCCGGCGCCCCGGGCACGGGGGGTCCGCCGGGCGGCGGGGTGCCGGGCGCTCCCTGAGCGCCGGGCGCCCCCGGGCCGGGTGCGGAGCCCCCGGTGGGGGCGCCGCGGTAGGGGTCGGAGGGGCCGGGGGGAGGAACAGGCGGGTTAGGGGACCCCATGGTTCTCCTGTCGTCGACGCTTCGTGGCCTGCGGTGCCGGTCGTCAGCGCCCACAGGCCGAGATTCTCTCAGGGGCCGTACGGCCGCGGGGTCCACTGCCGGCGGGAGTGCGGACAAGGACCGGCTCGGTCACCACGGTAGAGGTACTTGAACACGGATTGTCCCCAGGGGCGGTGGAAAACAGCGAATCGTCCGGCTTCGGCCGCGGGCCGAACGGGATCGGCGGGGCGGGAGGTCTCATGCGCCGCGGTCAGATCCCGGTCTGCTCGCGGATCAGGGCCAGTGCGCGCTCGGCCTCGGCGCGGACCCGGGGATCGCCGGGGTCGACGCCCTCGTCCAGGTGGATCCGCCAGTCGATCCGGGATCCGCCCGGGGGCCGCCGGGCCACCAGCCGGAACCCGGCGCCGCCGGCCCCGGGCAGCGGCACGTGCCGGCCGGCCACGATGGTCGAGGTGACCCGCTCGTGGACCACCTCGGGCAGGCGCCCCGGCTCGGCCACCGGGAAGACGTGCTCCCCGGAGCCCTCTTCGGTGAACCGGAGCCCCTCGTCGTCCCAGCGGGCGCGGTCGATCCGCTCCCAGGGCACCCGGTGCCCGCCGGGCAGGTGCAGCGCGCCGGTCGTGGCGACGAGCACGCCGCCGTCCCCGGCGGCGTGGGCGAGTACCCGCTCCCCCCGTTCCAGCCGCAGGCCGGATCGGACCTCTGGGGGAAGGGAGGTACGGCGGAAACGGCTCATGGAGCCACTCTAGAACCCCGAAGCGGACCGGAGGAGGGCCGGGCCTCCGCCTGCGGCCGGGGACCGGGTCCGCCCCGGCGGCGCCGACCGCCGGGCCCGCCGGCCCGGCCGGGCGCTCCGGAAGAGGCGGGACGCCGCCGTCCCCGGGCCGGCGGCGGGGCCGAGCGGTTCGGCCGCGCCCCGCTCGCTCGGCGCCGGCCGCCCACCGAGCGGGCGGGCGGCGCAGGGCGGCCGGGGCTAGATCCGGGAGTCCTGGGGCGGGACGGCCGCCGCGCCCTCCTGGTCCAGGTGCTCGCTCTCCTCCTGGGTGGGGCGGGCGAGGAAGTCCTTGACCGAGGTGACCGGGAGCCGCTCCTCCACCTTGCCGTAGACCGCCCGGCCCGCGCCGGCCACCTGGGAGCCGACGGCGTTCGCCGCGTCCTGCACCGCGGGGTTGCGCACGATCTTCCGGGCGGTGCCCGCGATCTGCTCGTAGCGGCCCCGGCCGGCCTTGGCCCCGAGGACGTAGCCGATCGCCAGGCCGGCGATGAAGGTGATCCGATAGCGCATGCGTCCCCCTTGGCGTCGGTACCGCTGTCGTGTCCGACGTTACCCGCCGGGCGGTGCGCCGACGGTGAGGCGGGCGCCCGGTGCCTCCCGAAAAGGTGTCACGAGCACGCTCCGGGGTGCGCTAGAGTAATACCTGTCGCCGAGGGGGACGCCCCCCGAAGCGGCAGGGAACACCATCCCGCGTAGCTCAATCGGCAGAGCAGCCGGCTGTTAACCGGCAGGTTATTGGTTCGAGTCCAATCGCGGGAGCAGTAGGCGAAAGGCCCTCTCGAAACGGGAGGGCCTTTCGTTTTGCGTGCATTTCCGGCCGGGCGCCGCGGGGAGCGGGCCCGGCCGGGGCCGGGGGTCACGTCCGGTCGGGGGAGAGGACGCCGACCGGGACGACCAGTGGGCCGCCGGTGACCGGGTCGGGGACGATCCGGGAGTCCAGCCCGAAGACGCCGGCGACCAGTTCGGGGGTGAGCACCTCGGCCGGCGGGCCGCAGGCGCGGATCTCCCCGGCGCGCATCGCGACCATCAGGTCGCTGTAGCGCGCCGCGAGGTTGAGGTCGTGCAGCACCATCAGCACGGTGCGGCCGTGCTCGGTGTTGAGTTCGCGGACCAGCTCCAGCACCTCGACCTGGTGGGCCAGGTCGAGGTAGGTGGTGGGCTCGTCGAGCAGCAGCAGGTCGGTGCCCTGCGCCAGCGCCATGGAGATCCAGGCGCGCTGCCGCTGGCCGCCGGAGAGCCGCTCCAGCGGGCGCTCGGCCAGCTCCAGCATGCCGGTCATCCGCAGCGCGTCGGCGATGGCCGCGGCGTCCTCGGCGGACCAGCGGCGGTACCAGCTCTGGTGCGGGTGGCGGCCGCGCGACACCAGGTCGGCCACTGTCAGCCCGGGCGGGGCCTGCGGCGCCTGGGGGAGCACCGCGACGGTCTGCGCCACCTCGCGCGGGGGCAGCGAGCCGACCGGCCGGCCGTCCAGGAGCACCTGCCCGGAGCTCGGCCGCAGCAGTCGGCCGAGCGCGCGCAGCAGGGTGGACTTGCCGCAGCCGTTGGGCCCGATGACGGCGGTCACCGCGCCGTCGGCGAGGGCGAAGTCGAGGTCGCGCGCGATGACCGCGTCGCCGTAGCCGAGGGTGGCCCGCTCGGCGCGGAGCCGGGCGCCCTCGGCCGGAGCCGGGGTGGAGGGATCGGCGGACGTCACAGGCGGGCCTCCCGGTGCCGGACGATGATGAGGTACATGAGGAACGGGGCGCCGAGCACCGCGGTGAAGACGCCCACCGGAAGCTGGATCGGGAACAGCCCGGCGGCCAGCTGGTCGGCGCCGAGGGTGAGCGCCCCGCCGAGCAGCGCCGAGGCCAGCACCGGGGGCTCGGGGGAGCGGCACATCCGGAGCGCGATCTGCGGCGCGGCCAGCGCGACGAAGTTGATCGGCCCGGCCGCCGCGGTGGCCGCGCAGACCAGCAGGGCGGCGCAGAACAGCAGGCCGGCGCGGACGCGGTCCACCCGCACCCCGAGGCCCAGGGCGGTGTCGTCGCCCAGCCCGAGCGCGCCCACGGTGCGCGCCGCGATCAGCGCGGTCGGCAGCAGCACCGCCAGCGCGACCGCGGCGGCGCCGACCCGCTCCCAGTCGGCGGCGTGCAGGCTGCCGGTGACCCAGGTCTGCGCGCGGGCGGCGTCCTGGACGTCGCTCCAGGTCATCGCCCAGTAGACCAGGTTGGAGCAGACCAGGGAGACGGCGATGCCGATGAGCAGCAGCCGGCCGCTCTGCACCCCGGCCCGCCAGGCCAGGGCGAAGACGGCGAACGCGGCGGCCAGGCCGCCGGCCACCGCGCCCGCCGGGACGCCGAACTGCGCGGCGGCCCCGCTGACCCCGCCGGCGCTGCCGCCGACCACGATCACCGCGACCGCCCCCACCGAGGCGCCCCAGCCGATGCCCAGGGTGTCCGGGCTGGCCAGCGGGTTGCGCGCGATGCCCTGGAGCAGCGCGCCGGAGAGCCCGAGCGCCGCGCCGACCAGCGCGCCGGTCAGGGCACGCGGCATGCGCAGCTCGAACACGATGAAGCGCTGCCCGTCGTCGCCCCCGCCGAGCAGCACCCGGACCACCTCGGCGATCCCCATCGGGTAGTCGTCGAAGGCGACCAGGGCGCGGGCGAACAGCGCCAGCAGTACCGCCGCGGCCAGCACGGACACCGCGGCCGCGCGCGGCCGCCAGGCCCACGAGGCGGGGCCGAGCCGCAGCACCCTGCGGCCGGGCGGGGCGTAGTCGCCGCTCTCTGCGGCGGCGGAGCGGGGCGTCATGGGGCGGTCGGTCCTCCGGGTTCGGTCGGGCGGGCGGGGGAGGGGGAGGAGGCGAGGGCGGGCGTGCCGCCGGCCGGTGCTCCGCGCCCTGCGGGGCGGCCTCCGCGGCCGCGCCCGGCCGCGAACGGCGCGGGCCCCGGTCCGCGCTCGGTCCTGCGGTTCGGCGGGGGCATCAGGCGGCGACCTGCCGGCCTCGGCGGATCAGCGCGATGAAGAACGGGCCGCCGAGCACGGCCAGCACGATGCCGACCTCCACCTCGCCGGTGCCGCGGACCACCCGCCCGATGACGTCGGCCACCAGGATGAGGCAGGCGCCGGAGAGCGCGGCGTAGGGCACGGTCCACCGGTGGTCGTGCCCGGCGAGCGCGCGGGCCAGGTGCGGTGCGGCCAGCCCGACGAAGCCGATCGGCCCGGCGGCGGCCACCGCGGCCCCGGTGAGCAGGGCGATGCCGGTGACGCCGAGGGCGCGGACCCGGCGCACCCGCCGGCCCAGGGCGGTGGCCACGTCGTCGCCGAGGGCGAGCGCGTTCAGCCCCGGGGCGTTGGCCGCGGCCAGCACCAGCCCGGCGGCGATGAACGGCAGCACCTGCCAGAGCACCTCCACCGGCCGGCCGCCCAGCGCGCCGATCCGCCAGAACCGGTACACCTCCAGGCTGGCCTGGTCGAGCAGGACGATCGCCGAGGTCACCCCGGCGAGCAGGGCGGACATCGCGGCCCCGGCCAGCACCAGGGTGACCGGGGTCGGGCCGCCGGAGCCGCCGGAGGCGACCGCGAACACCACCGCGGCGGCGATCACCGCGCCGGCGATGGCGAGCCAGATGTAGGAGGTGAGGTCGGTCATGCCGAACAGGAAGACGCCCAGCACCACGCCGAGCGCGGCCCCGTACGCGACGCCGAGCAGGGACGGGTCGGCGATCGGGTTGCGGGTGTGGCTCTGCATCAGCACCCCGGCCGCGCCCAGCGCGGCGCCGACGGCGATGCCCAGGCCGGTGCGGGGCAGCCGGAGCGCCCAGACGATGGCGTCGGCCTCGCCGCCGTCCGGGGCGAGCAGCGCCTGCCAGACCTCGGCCGGGGACAGGGCGCGGCCGCCGATCAGCACGCTCGCGGCGGTGCAGAGCGCGAGCAGGACGAGCAGCACCGCCAGGCCGGCCAGGCGGCGGGAGCGGGCGGCGGCGCCGAAGGCGGGCGCGCCGCCGAGCGGGGGCGCGCCCGGTGCGGCCGGGGCGGTCGGTGTCACGGGAGGCGGACTCCTCTGGGCGGGGCGGGCGGGGGCGTGCGGGCGGCGGAGAGGCCCAGGTCACCGTACTGGACAAATGCCGCGTTCATCCGCATACTGCCTGATCGTGGGCGAGCGCCCGCTTAGGCAAGACAAACCTAAACCATTAAGAGGTCGGCGATGTCCCCCACTCCAGTCCGCAGGTCCGCGACGTCCCTGATCGGGGCGGTCACCGCGGCGGGCGCCCTGCTGCTGACCGCCGCCTGCGGCGGGGGCGGCGAAGAGGAGCCGGCCGGCGAGTCGGCCGGCGCCGGCTACCCGATGACGGTCGAGCACGCCATGGGCGAGACGGTCATCGAGTCCGAGCCGTCCACCGTGGTGGTGCTGGACACCAGCTACCTCGACTCCGCGATCGCGCTGGAGATGGACGTGATCGGCCGCACCGACTACTCCGACGGCGGCGGCCTCCGCGACTACCTGGGCGAGGAGGGGGAGACCTACGCCGGCGACGCCGAGGTGGTGGGCAGCCTGGAGGCGCCCGACCTGGCCGAGATCGCCGAGCTCCAGCCGGACCTGATCCTCTCCGCCAAGGTCCGCCACGAGGACGTCTACGACCAGCTCTCCAAGATCGCGCCGACGGTGTTCTCCGAGACCACCGGGGCGACCTGGAAGGAGAACCACCTCATGGTGGGCGAGGCGGTGGGCAAGGCCGACCTCGCCGAGCAGCAGATCGAGGAGTACGAGCAGCGCGCCGCCGAGCTCGGCGAGGACATCGCCGAGGCCAACGGCGGCGAGGCCCCCACCATGACGCTGGCCCGCTTCGCCGGGGAGCCCACGGTCCGGCTGTACGGGGCCGAGTCCTTCCCCGGCATCATCCAGTCCGACGTGGGGCTGCCCGTGCCCGAGGACGCGCCGAAGCCGCCCGAGGGCGACATCATGGTGCCGCTCGGCCCGGAGGAGATCCTCGACCTGGACGCCGACCACATCTACGTCTCCACCTGGGACGACGGCACCGGCGACTCGGCCGACAAGGCGAAGGAGTTCACCGGGAACCCGCTCTGGGACCAGCTGGAGGGGGAGAAGCACGAGGTCGACGACAACGTGTGGGTGAGCTCGGTCAGCCTGCAGGGCGCGAACGCGGTGCTGGACGAGATGGCCGAGGCCTTCGGCGTCTGACGCCTCCCGTGCCCGGGGGCGCCCGGGCGTCACCGTCGATCCCGGCACCGCGGGAGCAGAGCGCTCCGACCTCCCGCGGCGCCGGGATCAACGCCGTCAGGGCTTGCGCGCGACCCCGCCGACGATGATCGCCCGGTTGCGCACCGGCATGCTGTACCCCCCCGCCCTCAGGCCGTCCCTGGCCTGGGGGCGCCAGTCGTTGAGCGGGACCAGGCCGGGCGGGACCAGGGTCCAGTCGTGGAAGTAGCGGGCGATCTCCGCCTCGGTGCGCCACCGGCCGGTGCCCAGCCGCTCCAGGAAGGCCCGCTCCAGCGCCGCGGCGCGCTCCGCGCTCCGCGGCGCCCGGGAGGCGTCGGGGAGGCAGAAGTGGCTGACGGCGACGTGGCTCCCGGGGGCCAGCGCGTCCAGCAGGCGCCGGGTGCAGCCCGCCGGGTCCTCGCCGTCCTGCAGGTGGTGCAGGATCCCGCCGAGGATCAGCCCGACCGGCCGCTCGATGTCGATCAGGCCGGTCGCGGCCGCCCGGGCCAGCACGTCGTCCGGTTCGGTCAGGTCGGCCCGGACCACGGTGACGCTCCGGTCGTCGGCGAGCAGGGCGCGCCCGTGCGCCAGCACCATCGGGTCGCTGTCCACGTAGACGACCCGGGCCTCGCGCGGGGCGCCGGCGCTGCGGCCCCGCTCCTGCAGGGTCTTGCGGACGATCTCGTGCACGTTGCCGTCGGAGGGCAGCCCGGAGCCGATGTCCACGAACTGCTCCAGCCCGGCCTCGGCGGTGAGGTAGCGGGTGGCCCGCTGGACGAACGCCCGGTTGCCCAGGGCCAGGTCGGTGACGCCGGGGACGACCCCCTCGGCGTAGTTGGCCATGTCCCGGTCGACCTCGAAATGGTCCTTGCCGCCCAGGTAATAGGAGTAGACCCGTGCGATGGAGGGGCGGGACATGTCGATCTCGGGCGGCTCGCGGTACTTCTGACCGGTCCTCTTCAGGAATTCCGGTGGGTCGAGTCCGGCCATCGGCGTCCTGCTCCGCTTCGCGACTGGGGGGTGCGGTTACGCCTCGGAGTGTATTCCTAACAAGGGGACTTGGTAACCGCCGTCGTGATCCTGTTCGCAAAAAGTCGGGACCGAATCCCTATTCACAGAATTCTTTTTCCATGATAAGAGTCCGCCCCGGAACCGGTCCCGGTCCCGGGGCGGACGGCACTGCCGGAGGGGCCGTCAGCCGATCCCCCGGCCGGCGTAGTCCGGGGCCGGCCCGGCCAGCCCGGCGAGCCGCTCGGCGACCTCGGCCGGGAACGGCGTGCTGCGCCCCTGCTCCTGGTCGACGTGGAGCGCCATGACCTCCTCGGTGGCGCGCACGATCCCGTCCAGCCGCATCTCGTGGCAGAGCCGCACCTTCTTGGCGCCGGCCTCCACCACCACGGTGGACACCTCCAGCTCGGCGCCGGGCGGCACCTCGCGCAGGTAGCGCACGTGCGCCTCCACGGTGTAGAGCGAGTTGCCGGTGGCCTCCCGGTAGCCGGCGCCCAGGCCGACCCGCTCCATCAGCGCGTCCGTGGCGAAACCGAAGACCAGCACGTAGTAGGCCTCGCTGAGGTGGCCGTTGTAGTCGATCCACTCGGGCAGCACCCGCTGCCGGAACACCTCGGCCATCAGCCCCGCCCGCCTTCGCGCGCGGCCTGCGCCGCCTCTTCGGCCTCGACCTCGGCCAGCGCCCGCATCACCGCGATCATCCGGCGGTCGCGCTGCTCGATCAGCTCCGCGGTGGACCGGCCGGCCACCACCTCGTCGGTGCCCGCGACCATCGCGTCGCGCAGCTCCCGGGTCAGCTCGGGGGCTTCCAGCCGCGTCCAGGGCGACTTCAGGGACGGACCGAAATGGTCGAGCATGTGCGCCATGCCGCCCTCGCCGCCGGCCAGGTGGAAGGTGAGGCAGGGGCCGAAGAAGGCCCAGCGCAGCCCCATGCCCGCGGTCATCGAGCGGTCGATCTGCTCGACCGTGGCCTCGCCGTTGGCCACCATGTGCAGCGCCTCGCGCCAGGCGGCCTCCTGGATCCGGTTGCCGATGAAGCCGGGCAGCTCCCGGTCCATCTCGATGACCTCCTTGCCGGCGGCCCGGTAGAACTCCGCGGCCCAGGAGACCGCCCAGTCCCCGGTGGACTCGCCGCCCACCACCTCCACCAGCGGCACCAGGTAGGGCGGGTTGAACGGGTGGCCGACCACCAGCCGCTCCGGGCGGGCCGCCTTCACCTGCATGTCGGTCATCGAGTAGCCGGAGGTGGAGGAGCCCACCACGACCCCGGCGGGGGCGGCCTCGTCGATCTCGGCGAGCAGGTCGCGCTTGAGGTCCAGTCGCTCCGGGGCGCTCTCCTGGACGAAGTCGGCGCCGGCCACCGCCTCGGCGAGCGTGGCGGCGACGCGCAGCCGGTCGGTCGAGGCGCCCTCGGCGAGGCCGAGCCGCTCCAGCGCGGGCCAGGCCGCGTCCACCAGGGCGCGCAGCCGCTCCTCGGCGTCGGGGGCCGGGTCCCAGGCGACCACGTCGTAGCCGCGGGCCAGGAAGTGGGCGACCCAGCCGCCGCCGATGACGCCCGCGCCGATGCACGCCACGGTGCGCACGTCGCTGGGGGCGGTCCGGGCCGCGGGGCTGCTCTGTTCGGGCATGCGAATGGTTCCTTCACTAGTGCGCGGGGGCGGAGAGGTGCGGGGGGTGAAGAGCGGGGGGAAGGACGGGGAGGGCGGCGGCCGGGGCCGGGCAGTGCGGCGCCGCGCCCCGGCGGGGCCGTCGGGGCGCCCTCGGGAACCGCTCCCTCCCAGGGGCGGGGCGCGGGCGGGGCCTCTCCCCGGGGCCCGGGGGTCCCGGCGCTCCCCGCCCCGAGGACGGCCGGGGCGGGGAGCGCCGGAACCCCCGGGAGGGGAGGTTCTCCGCCGGCGGGCTAGCGGGCGCTGCGCAGCTTGAGCTTGGCCCGGGTCTCGTCGGGGGTGACCACCCGGGCGCCGAGCGCCTCGATGATGCCGCGGGCCTTCTCCACCAGCTGGCCGTTGGTGGCCTTGACCCCGCGGCTCAGGTAGAGGTTGTCCTCCAGCCCGACCCGGGCGTGCCCGCCGAGCAGCACCGACTGCGCCACCCAGGGCATCTGCATCCGGCCGATGGCGAAGCTGGCCCACTCGGCGCCGGGCGGCAGCAGCCGGACCATGGACTGCAGCACCCCGGGGTCGGCCGGCGCGCCGTAGGGGATGCCGGTGCACAGCTGGAACATGCTCGGGTCGTCGATCAGGCCCTCGGCGTACATCTGCTTGGCGAACCACAGGTGGCCGGTGTCGAAGATCTCCAGCTCCGGGCGGACGCCCAGCTCCTGGATGCGCTTGGCGCCGGCGCGCAGCATGTCCGGGGTGGAGATGTAGACGCTGCTGCCGTCGCCGAAGTTGAGGCTGCCGCAGTCCAGGGTGCAGATGTCCGGCAGCAGCTCCTCCACGTGCGGCAGCCGGTCCAGCCCGCCGACCAGGTCGGTGCCGGCGCCGAAGGCGAACGGGTCGTCGGTCCCGATCTCCAGGTCGCCGCCCATCCCGGCGGTGAGGTTGATGACGATGTCGGTGCCGGTCTCCTTGATCCGCTCCACGACCTCCCGGTAGAGCGCGTTGTCCCGGGAGGGGGCGCCGGTCTCCGGGTCGCGGACGTGGATGTGCACCGCGCTCGCGCCGGCCTCGGCGGCCTCCACCGCCGAGGCGGCGATCTGCGCCGGCGTCACCGGGACGTGCGGGCTGCGGCCCACGGTGTCCCCGGCGCCGGTGAGCGCGGCGGTCAGGATGACCTCGGTGTTCATGGTCTCGTTCACGGCTTCTCCCCGTTCCTCGGGTCGGCCGCGGCACCGGCGGGCGGGCCGGTGCGCGGTTCGGTCTGCTCGGTCTGCTCGGTTCCGGCCCGGTCCTCTGCGGCCCGCTCGGCGGCCGGATCCGGGCCGGTCCGGTCCCCGGCCGCGCCGGGGGCCTCGATCCAGGTGGCGACGTAGTCGGTCAGCACGGCGCGCATCCGCTCCGCGGTCCGCCCGGGGCGGCCGGTGAGCACCTGGATGCCCAGGCCGTCGATGAGGGCGGTCAGCCGGACGGTCGTCGACTCGGCGTCCAGGTCCGCGCGGAACACCCCGGCGGCGGCGCCGTCCCGCAGCGTCCGCGCGATGGTGTCGTGCCAGCGCTGGTAGGAGGCGGCGTGCAGGTCGCGCAGCTCCGGGTGGAGCATGCTCTCGGTCCACACCTGCAGCCAGATCGACCACTCCAGGGTCAGGTGGCCCGGGGCGGGCAGCTGCAGGTCGATCAGCCGGTACAGCCGCTCCCGGGCGTCGGCGATCCCGTGCAGCGCGGCGACCTGGCGGTCGAAGGCCTGCTTGACCGAGGAGCGCAGGGTCTCGTCGAGCAGGTCGCGCAGGGTGGGGAAGTGGTAGTGGATGGTGGCGCTGGAGGTGCCGCAGGCCTCGGCGATGTCGGCGATGCGCACCGAGTGGTAGCCGCGCTCGGCGATCAGTCGCCAGGCGGCGTCGGTGATCTGCCGGCGCCGGCCGTGCTCGCGGGCGGCCCGGCGGTCCTCGGCGGCGTCCGGCGGCGGCCCGGAGGGCACCGCGCTGCCGGGGTCGGCCGAGACGGCGCTGGAGCGCCCGTCCTCGGAGCCGTTGATCAGCCAGTTGACCGTGACGCCCGCGGTGTCGGCGACCCGGACCAGCTCCTCGGCGGAGAAGCGCCGGGTGCCGTTGAGGGACTTGGACAGCTTGGAGGGCTCCAGGTCGATCGCGGCGGCGAACTCCCGCTGCGGGCGCCCGGAGCGGCGGATCACGTCGCGGACCCGCGCATGCAGGCCCTCCAGGGGGTCGCTCGTCTCGCTCACGGTCGGCGACCGTATCAGCTGGATGGCGATAATCGCAACGACGGGCCCGCACTGAAAGCACCGATATCTCCGCTGAACAGGAGATTCAATGGATCCGTTGCGCCCTTGCTGACTGAAGAATCAGGACGGTTCGGGGCGGTTCGAAGCGCACCCGGCCCTGGAGGTACCCCGTACCGAGGGGAACGAACGGGAGCGCCCCCGCGCCCGCGGGGCGTCCGGCGGGGCGGGGGCGCTTCCCGGCGTCGACCGCGGGGGCGGCCGTGCGGCGGCGGACCGGGCCCGGAGGCCGGGCCCGCCGGCCGCGGGTCACAGCCCGGGGATGCCGGTGTAGTTCTCGGCGAGCGAGCCGGCCGCCGCCCGGGACGCGGCGATGTGCTCCAGGTGCGAGAGCTGCAGCCGGGCCTCGAACGGGGAGGCCTCCGGGTCGGGGTGGAGCAGCGTCGTCATCCAGTAGGAGAAGTGCTCGGCCCGCCACACCCGGCGCAGCGCCGTCTCGGAGTAGCCGTCCAGGAGGCTCCGGTCGCCGCCGTGCCAGGAGTGCAGCGCCTCGGCGAGCAGGATGACGTCGTGCAGTGCCAGGTTCAGGCCCTTGGCCCCGGTCGGCGGGACGATGTGCGCGGCGTCGCCGGCCAGCAGCAGCCGGCCGTGCTGCATCGGCTCGGTGACGAAGCTGCGCATCGGGGTGACGCCCACGTCGGTGATCGGGCCGCGGTTGGGGCGCGCGTCCGCGCCGTCCAGGGCCAGCCGGGCGTCCAGCTCCGCCCAGATCCGCTCGTGCGTCCAGTCCGCCGGGTCGGTCCCGTTGGGCACCTGCAGGTAGAGCCGGCTGACCTTGTCCGAGCGCATGCTGTACAGCGCGAAACCGCGGTCGTGCCGGGCGTAGACCAGCTCGTCGCAGGCGGGCGCGGCGTCGGCCAGGATGCCCAGCCAGCTGAACGGGTAGGTCTTGGCGAAGGTGCGCACCCGGTCCGCGGGCAGCGCGGCGCGCCCGATGCCGTGGAACCCGTCGCAGGCCACCACGTGCTCGCACTCCAGCACCTCCTCGCGGCCGCCCCGGGTGTACCGGATCCGCGGCCGGGCGCCGCCCTCCTCCGCGATGTCCTCGATCGCGGCCGCCTCCGCCTCGAAGCGCAGGTCGCCGCCGTCCGCCAGCCGCCGGGCGATGAGGTCCTTGACGATCTCGGTCTGGGCGTAGAGCACCACGTCGCGGCCGGTGAGCTCGCGGAAGTCGATGCGGTGCCCGCGCCCGCCGAAGCGCAGCTCGATCCCCTCGTGCACGAACCCCTCGCGGTCCAGCCGGTCGCCGACGCCCGCGGCGCGCAGCGCGGCCGCGGGCCCGTGCTCGACGACCCCGGCGCGCTGCCGGCCCTCGCAGTGGCCGCGGTCGCGCCGCTCCAGCACGACGGAGTCGATGCCGCGCAGGTGCAGCAGGTGGGAGAGGAACAGGCCGGCCGGGCCGGCGCCGATGATGCCGACGGTGGTGCGCATGGGAAGCCTCGGTCTCGTGGGGCAGGGGAGGGGTGGGCGGGGGTCAGTCGGTCTCTTCGGCGAGGACGCCGCGGGCGACGGCGAACGCCTTGTTCGCCGCGGGCACGCCGCAGTAGACCGCGGCCTGGAGGAACACCTCGCGGATCTCCGCGTCGGACAGGCCGTTGCGCTTGGCCGCGCGGACGTGCATGGCCAGCTCGTCCCAGTGGCCCTGGGCCACCATCGCGGTCAGCACCATGCAGCTGCGGGTGCGCCGGTCCAGGGTGCCGCCGGTCCAGATCTCGCCCCAGGCGTAGCGGGTGATGAAGTCCTGGAAGGGGGCGGTGAAGTCGGTGGCGGCCGCGGTCGCCCGGTCGACGTGGGCGTCGCCGAGCACCTCCCGGCGGACCTTCATGCCCGCCTCGTGGCGGTCCCGGTCGGCGGAGTCGGGGGCGTGCGGTCGGTCGGCGGTCATCGGTCCTCCATCAGCGGTCGGGTGGTCGGAGAGGGGCGGGCGGGGAAGCCGGGATCAGGGTTCCGGCCGCCCGGCCCGGGGCGATGATCTTGGCGTTGCCGCCCTATGAACGCGCGTCGACAGGGCCGCGACGTCAAGACCATCGGGGGAGGGGAGGCGGCGGGGACGCCCTGTTCAGCGCCGGGTCAGGTGCTCGGTCAGCAGCGGGTTCACCTGGTCGGCGCACTCCCAGGAGGCCAGGTGCGCCCCGCCGTCCAGCACCTGCAGCCGGGCGCCGGGGACCAGGCCGGCGATGGTGCGCGCGTGCTCCGCCGGGGTGGCCGGGTCCTCCCCGCCGGACAGGACCAGGGTCGGCGCGCCGATCCCGGGCAGCTCCGGGCGGAGGTCCATGGCGGCGATCGCCTCGCAGCAGCCGGCGTACCCCTCGGCGGGGGCGGCGGCGACCATGGCGCGCATCCGCGCCGCGGTCTCCGGGTTCCGCTCCGCGTAGGCGGGGGTGAACCAGCGGTCCACCACCGCCTCTGCGACCGCCCCGGCGCCCCGGGCGCGCACCGCCTCGGCCCGCGACGTCCACCCCTCGGGCGGCCCGAGCAGCGCCGAGGTGCACAGCAGCGCCAGCCGGTCGATCCGCTCCGGGTGCACCGCGGCCGCCCACATGCCGACCATCCCGCCCAGCGACAGCCCGGCGACCGAGGCCCGCTCGGCGCCGATCCGGTCGAGCAGCCGGATCAGGTCGGCGCCCAGGTCGGCGATCCGGTAGGGGCCGGGCGGCACCGGGGAGCCGCCGTGCCCGCGGTGGTCGTAGCGGACCACCCGCAGCCCGGCGGCCAGCAGCGGGCCGACCTGCGGCTCCCACATCTCCAGGGTGCTGCCCAGCGACCCGGCCAGCACGACGGTGGGCGCGCCCGCCGGTCCGTCCACGACCGCGTGCACGTCGACCGGGTCGATCTCGGTGGTCATCGGATTCCTTCCGGATGCTCGGGGGAGGCGTGCTCCGCAGGATGCCAGAGGCGCTTCGGAACCGGCCCGGCCCCGCTCCGGGGCGGGGCGCTCCGTCTCCGGTCGCGCCGGGGTGCGGGTGCGCCGACCCGGCCCGGGGCGAGGGAGGGGAGGGCCTGTCCGCCGCCCGGCGCCGGACGCGCGGGCCCGGTTCTGCGGCGGAGGCGGGGGTGCTCCGTCCCCGGTCGCGGCGGGATACGGGTGCGCTCCGCCCTCTGCCGCGAAGAGCGGGTGCGCCGACCCGGTCCGGGGCGGGGAGAGGGGAGGCCGACCCGCCGCCCGGGGTGCGGGCGCGCGGGGACGCGCCTCCGCGACGGGGCGGGGACGCGCGGGCGCGGGGACCGGGGTTCACCGGGGGCCGATCGTCCGGTGCCGGTCCAGGGCGGCGTCGATGAGGGCGGAGGCCGCCCCCAGGTAGTCGGCCGGGTCGAGGAGGGCGGCGATCTCCTCTCCCGTGCGCAGGCCGTCCAGGTGCGCGGTGAGCGCCGCGGCCAGGTCGCCGTCGCCGGCGGCGGCCTCGGCGCACGCCCGCTGCACCAGCTCGTGCGCGGGCAGCCGGCCCAGCTGCGGCGCCAGGTCGGTGGCGACCCGCTCGGCCAGCGGGAATCCGCCGGTCAGCTCCAGGTTGCGGCGCATCCGCTCCGGGTCCGGGCGGAGCCGGCGCACCGACTCGGCGAGCCAGGACACCGCCGAACCGGTGCTGCGCAGCAGCCGGTCCAGCGGCTCCCACTCGGCCTGCCAGGCGCCCGCCGCGCGCTGGTGCGGCTGGTGGATCTGCGCGGCGAGCAGCGTCGCGGCCAGCCCCGGGGCCTGCTCGGCGCAGGCGACGGCGGAGACGGCCGCCACCGGGTTGCGCTTGTGCGGCATGGTGGACGACCCGCCCACACCCGCGCCGCCGGCCTCCGCCACCTCGGCCACCTCGGTCTGGGCGAGCAGCGCGATGTCGCCCGCGGCCTTGCCCGCCGCGCCGCTCAGCCGGGCCAGCGCGCCCGCGGCGGAGACCACCGGCCCGCGGTCGGTGTGCCACGGCGGCAGCGGCCGGGCCAGGCCGAGCTCGTCGGCGAAGGCGGCGGCGACCGCGGGGCCGCGGTCGCCGAGCGAGGCCAGGGTGCCCGCGGCCCCGCCGAACTGGGCCCTGGCCCGCTCGCCGGTCTCGGCGAGCACCGCCGCCGCGGCGTCGTCCAGGGCGGCCATCCAGCCCGCGGCGACCAGGCCGAAGGTGGTGGGCAGCGCCTGTTGCAGCAGGGTCCGCCCGGCCATCACCGAGCCGCGGTGCCGCTCGGCCAGTTCGGCCAGCCCGTCGGCGGCCGCGCGGGCCTCGGCGGCGGCCGCCGCGCCGGCCCGGCGGGCCACCAGCATCGCCGCGGTGTCCATGATGTCCTGGCTGGTGGCGCCCTGGTGCACGTGCCGGGCCGCGTCCCCGCCGACCGCCGCGGTCACCGCTTTGACCAGCGGAACCACCGGGTTGGCCGAGGCGGCCGCGGCGCGGCCCAGCTCCTCGGCGTCGAACCGGCGGTCCCGGCAGGCGGCGGTGATCGCCTCGGCGTGCTCCGGCGCGGCCAGCCCGGTGCGCGCCAGCGCCCGGGCCAGTGCGGCCTCGGCGTCGAGCATGGCGCGCAGCCACGCCTCGCCGCCGGTCTCGGCGGCCGCCGGGCCGCGGCCGAACATCCCTGAGAACAGGCCGCTCATGCCGCTCTCGCTCCTCCTCGCTGCTGCTGGTTCCCGCCCGCCCCCGGCGGTGGTCTCGGCGCCGCGGCCCTGCCGAGCCGCGCTGACGGGGCGGCGGCGCCGAGACCACCGGGGAAGGCGGTCAGATGTTGAAGAACACCGTCTCGCCCTCGCCCTGCAGCCGGATGTCGAACCGGTAGCCGTCCTCGGCGGGCTCGGCGACCAGGGTGGCGCGCGCGGCCTCCGAGGCGATCGAGCCGAGCACCGGGTCGGCGGCGTTGGCCTCCGGCTCGTCGGGGAAGTAGATCCGGGTCACCGTGCGGTTCAGCATCCCCCGGGCGAACACCGACACGTCGATGTGCGGGGCCTGCAGGCCCAGGTGGGAGGGGACCGGCCCGGGCTTGAGGGTGTACACGGCGAAGCGGCCCTCGGCGTCGGTCGGGCAGCGGCCGAACCCGCGGAAGCCCGGCCGGGCCACCGCGCCGCGCGGGTCGTCGGGGTGGTCGAACCGGCCGTCCGGGTCGGCCTGCCAGGTCTCCACCAGGCCGTCGCCGATCGGCGCGCCCGCGCCGTCGGTGAGCACCCCGCGGATCCACACGCCGCCGGGGGAGCCCTCGGCCGCGGCGAACGGGCCGTCCGGCCAGGGCAGCCCGATGTGCAGGTAGGGCCCCACGGTCTGGGAGGGGGTGGTCGGCGCCGTCATTCGTCGTCATCCTCCAGCGCGATCTCGTCCTCGAAGACCGTGGACTCGCGGCCGCGCAGCACGATGTCCCACTCGTAGGCCAGTGCCCACTCCTCCTCGGTCGACCCGTAGTCGAACCGGGCGACCAGCCGCTCCCGGGCGTCCGGGTCGGGGATGGAGTTCCACATCGGGTCCTGGAAGAACAGCGGGTCGCCCGGGAAGTACATCTGGGTGACCAGCCGCTGGGTGAAGGCCCGCCCGAACAGCGAGAAGTGGATGTGCGCGGGCCGCCAGGCGTTGTCGTGGTTCCGCCACGGGTAGGCGCCGGGTCGGATCGTGGTGAACCGGTACCGCCCCTGGTCGTCGGTGAGGGTCCGGCCCACCCCGGTGAAGTTGGGGTCCAGCGGGCTGGGCCAGTTGTCGCCGGTGTGCCGGTACCGGCCCCCGGCGTTGGCCTGCCAGATCTCGATCAGGGTGTGCGGGACCGGTGCGCCGTCGCCGTCCCGGACCTGCCCGTGCACGATGATCCGCTGGCCCTGCGGCTCGCCGTCGTGCTGGCGGGTGAGGTCGTTGTCCAGCTCGCCGATCCGGTCCTCGCCCAGCAGTGGCCCGGTGACCTCGGTGAGCAGGTGCGGGAGGACCTTCAGCCGGCGCCGCGGGTGGCGCAGCGCGGTGCTCCGGTAGCCGGGGTAGTCCAGCGGCGGGTGCACCTCGCGGTCGCGCAGGTAGCCGAGGACGGGCGGGGGCGCCGCGGGCGCCTCCGGGGTGAGGGGTTCGCTCATGGTCGGTCCTTGCTCGGGCTGTCTCAAGCGTGCAGTACGACGGCCAGGCCCTGGCCCACGCCGATGCAGATCGCGGCCAGTCCCCAGCCGCCGCCGCGCCGGCGCAGCCCGTGGGCGAGGGTGCCGAGCACCCGGGCCCCGGAGGCGCCGAGCGGGTGGCCGATGGCGATGGCCCCGCCGTCGGGGTTGACGATCTCCGGGTCCAGCCCCTCCCAGCTGCGCAGGCAGGCCAGGGACTGGGCGGCGAAGGCCTCGTTCAGCTCGACCGCGGCCAGGTCGCCCCAGCCGATGCCGGCCCGGCGCAGCGCGATCTCGGCGGCCTGCACCGGGCCGACGCCGAACCGGTGCGGCTCCACCGCGGCGACACCGCGGGAGACGATCCGGGCCAGCGGCTCGCGCCCGGCCGCCCGGGCCGCGTCGCCGTCGCCGATCAGCAGGGCGGCGGCGCCGTCGTTGAGCGGCGAGGCGTTGCCGGCGGTGATGGTGCCCTCGGGGCGGAACGCCGGCTTGAGGGCGGCGAGCTTTTCCGCGGAGGTCTCCCGGATGCTCTCGTCCCGCTCCAGTTCGGCGCCGGGGACCTGGACCACCTCGTCGGCGAAGACGCCCTTCTCCCAGGCCGCGGCGGCGTTGGCGTGGCTGCGCAGCGCGAACGCGTCCTGCTCGGCCCGGCCGATGCCGAACTCCTCGGCGACCTGCTCGGTGCTCTCGCCCAGTGACACGGTCCAGGCGGGGTCCATCCGCGGGTTGACCATCCGCCAGCCCAGGGTGGTGGAGTGCAGCGTCTCGTGGCCGGCGGGGAAGCCCTTGGCGGGCTTGGGCAGCACCCACGGGGCGCGGCTCATCGACTCCACGCCGCCGGCCAGCACCAGCGAGGCGTCGCCGACGGCCACCGCCCGGTTGGCCGCGATGGCGGCCTCCAGCCCGGAGCCGCAGAGCCGGTTGAGCGTCGCGCCGGGCACCGTCACCGGGAGCCCGGCGAGCAGCGCCGCCATCCGGGCGACGTTGCGGTTGTCCTCCCCGGCGCCGTTGGCGTCGCCGAAGTAGACGTCGTCGATCGCGGCCGGGTCGAGGCCGGGGGAGCGGTCCACCAGGGCCCGGACCACGTGCGCCGCGAGGTCGTCGGGGCGGGTCCCGGACAGCGCGCCGCCGTACTTGCCGAAGGGGGTGCGGACCGCGTCGATGACGTACGCGTCGCCGGTCATCGGGTTCCCTGCCTTCCGTCGTGGGTGGGGGGCGTGCGGCCGGTGAGCGAGCGCAGCACGGCCAGCTCGTGCGGGTCGGGGGCGGGCGTGGTGCGCAGGTCGGCGGAGACGGCCAGGTCCCAGCCGGTGGCCTCGCGGACCTGCTGCACGGTGGTGCCGGGGTGCACGCTGGTCAGGGTCAGCTCGCGGGTGCGGGGGTCGGGCTCCAGCACGCCCAGGTCGGTGATGACCCGGGTGGGGCCGGCGCCGCGCAGCCCGAGCCGCTCCCGGTCGCCGGGGCCGGAGCCGTGCCCGACCGAGGTGGTGAAGTCGACCGACTCGACGAAGGCCCGCCGGCTCTGCCGGACGATCACCACCACCTCGCGGCAGTTCGCGGCGATCTCCGGGGCGCCGCCGGCCCCGGGCAGCCGGACCTTCGGTGCGCCGTAGTCGCCGATGACGGTGGTGTTGATGTTGCCGTACCGGTCGATCTGCGCGGCGCCGAGGAAGCCGGTGTCGATCCGGCCGGGCTGCAGCCAGTAGTTGAACACCTCGGGGACCGAGACCACGGTGTCGGCGGTCTCGGCGAGCTCGCCGTCGCCGATGGAGAGCGGCAGCACCGAGGGGGTGGCGCCCAGGGTGCCCGACTCGTAGATCATCCACAGGCCGGGCGCGTGCGTGCGGCGCGCCAGGTTCGCCGCGGTGCTGGGCAGGCCGATCCCGACGAAGCAGGCGGAGCCGTCGCGCAGCGCGCGGGACGCGGTGACGGTCATCATCTCGTCGGAGGTGCAGGCGGGCGCCTCCGCGGCCGCGGACGTCATGCGCTCTCCTTCGCAGCGGAGCCCTCGCGGGCCGGGGGGAGGCCGTGGATCTCGGTGCGCAGCCATTCGGCGAACCGCTCGCGGTCCCGGCTGATCGCGTCCCAGGCCTGGTAGGCGTCGTTGTCGCGGACGTAGTAGCCGTGCGTGTAGGAGGGGCGGGCGCCGCCGGGGACCACCGAGACGGCGGTGACCACCCGGGAGGGGAGCAGCACCTGGCCGGGGACCGGCTCCAGCTCGTCGACCACCTCCTCGACGGTGACCAGGGCGCGCGAGGAGGCCAGGACGGCCTCCTTCTGCACCCCGGTGATGCCCCACATCTGCACGTTCCCGGCCCGGTCGGCGCGCTGGGCGTGCACGATCGCCACGTCCGGGTTGAGCGCGGGGACCGCGGTCAGCTCCTCGCCGGTGAAGGGGCAGCTGATCGCCTTGACGTTGGGGGTGCGCCCGACCAGGTCGGTGCCGGTGTAGCCGCGCAGCACCGCGAACGGCAGCCCGGAGGCGCCGGCGACGTAGCGGTTGGCCATCCCGGCATGGCTGTGCTCCTCGATCTCCAGCGGGGCCGGCCAGCCGCCGGCGACCGCGTCGCGGAACCGGTGCAGCGACCCCACCCCGGGGTTCCCGCCCCAGGAGAAGACCAGTTTGCGCGCGCACCCCGCGCCGATCATCCGGTCGTAGACGACGTCGGGGGTCATCCGCACCAGGGTGAGGTCGCGGATCCCCTGCCGGATGATCTCGTGCCCCGCCTCCACGGGGATCAGGTGGGTGAACCCCTCCAGCGCGACCGTGTCCCCGTCGCGGACGAGTTCGCGGACGCCCTCGTCGAGCGGCACGAGCATGCGCCCTCCTCTGTGTCCGGCCGATGTGTTCGGATAGCGAACCATTGTTCTTACTGCGAACGTGATGTGGCAGACGTTACTTCCGTCCGACGATCCGGTCAAGGGAGCCCCGGGGCCGCGGCGGGCCCCGGGGCGGAGTGGGGAGGGGAGGGGGAGCGGGCGGTGCGGGGCGCGCCCGCCGGCGCGTCAGGCCCCCTGGGAGCCGCCGATCCGGGTGGCGATCTCCAGGTCGGCCTCGATTCGGGCGATGGTGGCCAGCAGCGGGGGGAGCAGGTCGGTGCGGAGGCCGCGCAGCGTGGTGCGGTCGGCGGGGGCGGAGACGTTGGCGGCGGCGATCACCCGGCCGTCGCGGTCCCGGATGGGGGCCGCGACGGAGCGCAGGCCCTCCTCCAGCTCCTGGTCGATGATGGCCCAGCCCTGGTCGCGGATCCGGTCCAGTTCGGCGCGGAGCTCGGCGGGGTCGGTGAGGGTGTGCCGGGTGAGCGCGGGCAGCTCCGCCCGCTCCAGGTGGGCGTCGATCTCGGCGGGCGGGCGGGAGGCCAGCAGCACCCTGCCCATGGAGGTGTAGCAGGCGGGGAAGCGGGTGCCCACGCTGATCGCCACCCGCATGATGCGCGAGGTCGCGGCGCGGGCCACGTAGACCACCGAGTCGCCGTCGAGCACCGAGACCGAGGAGGACTCGCGGACCTCGGCGGCGAGCGCCTGCAGGTGCGGCTGGGCGACCTCGGGCAGGCCGGCCGCGGACAGGTAGGCGTAGCCCAGTTCCAGCACCCGGGGGGTGAGCGCGAACAGCCGCCCGTCGGAGCGGACGTAGCCGAGGTCGGTCAGGGTGAGCAGGAAGCGGCGCGCGGCGGCCCGGGTCAGCCCGGTGGCGCGGGCCGCGTCGCTGAGCGTCATCTCCGGCCGCTCGGCGGAGAAGGCGCGGATCACCGCCAGCCCCCGCTCCAGGGACTGCACGTAGTGGTCGCCGCGCGCCGACTGCGCGGATCCCTCGGTATCGGTCATGCGTTCCCTTCCTGTTCACCGCGATGTTCTCATACCGAACAGGGGTGCGGCAGGCGACGGAGAAGTTACCGCCGAGGATCGCTGTTTTTCTGATTTGTCTGATTCTGGGGTGTTTGTGGTGCAGTGGGGCTGATCGTGTCGATTATCAGTTAATGGGGGTTTTTCTGGGTCGATTCGTCGGGTGAATCGCGAAGAAAAACGGGTTTTCGTTCGGGCTTGACGGGGCATAGGGAATCAATTACGTTCGCTTTTTGAACTCTCGTTCGGAAAACGAACATTTTCGGATCCGGGGTGGAGTGCGACGTGCCCCCCGGCACCCCTCCCTCCGCGGCTCTCCACCCCTCCACCCCCTTCCCCAAGGAGACCCGATGCCTCGCAGACTCCTCACCGGGGCCTGTGCCGTTCTGCTGGCCGTCGGAGCCAGCGCCTGCGGCGGCAGCGACACGGAGACCACCGAGGGCGGCCTGACGAAGATCACCGTCGGCGCCATCCCCATCGTCGACGTCGCCCCCCTCCACCTCGGCATCGACCAGGGGTACTTCGAGACCCAGGGCCTCGAGGTCGAAGTGAAGAACACCAGCGGCGGCGCGCAGGCCGTCCCCGGTGTGGTCAGCGGCGATTTCGACTTCGCCTTCGGCAACGTCACCTCGCTGCTGGTGGCCCGCGACTCCGGGCTGCCGGTGCAGACCGTCGCCAACGGAGTCTCCTCCACCGGCAAGGAGGGCGAGGACTTCGGTGCCATCGTCGTCCCCGAGGGCAGCGACATCAAGAGCGCCAAGGACCTCGCCGGCGCCAAGGTCGCGGTCAACAACCTGAAGAACATCGGCGACACCACGGTCCGCAACTCGGTCCGCACCGACGGCGGCGACCCGAGCAACATCCAGTTCACCGAGCTGCCCTTCCCGGACATGCCGGCCGCGCTGGAGAAGAAGGAGGTCGACGCCGCCTGGGTGGTCGAGCCCTTCCTCACCACCGCGCTGGACGGCGGCGCCACCGAGATCGCCTCCAACTTCGTCGACGCCCACGAGCAGCTCACCGTCGCGGTCTACTTCACCACCGAGGAGACCGCGAAGAAGGACCCCGAGCTGGTCGAGAAGTTCGTGACCGCGATGAACCACTCGCTCTCCTACGCCGAGTCCAACCCGGAGGAGGTCCGCCGCATCCTCGGCACCTACACCGAGATGGACCAGCAGCTCATCGAGGACATCCGGCTGCCCGCCTTCCCGCCGGACAGCAGCATCGACTCCGTGCAGACCATCGGGGACATGATGAAGGAAGACGGCCTCATCAAGGAGGACCCGCAGGTCTCCGAGCTCTTCCCGGGACGGGCATGACCGCCCCCTCGGCACCCGCCGGGGCCGCCTCCGCGGCCCCGGCCGCACCGCCCCCGCCCGCGAAGAAGTCCCCTCCGCGGCCCCGCCGCCGGCTCCCCGGCGGCGACGCGCTGCTGGGCACCGGCGGCGTGCTCGCCTTCCTGCTGATCTGGGAGATCGTCCCGCGGACCCCCCTGGTCTCCGCCGACTACCTCCCGCCCGCCTCGGAGGTGCTGGCCACCCTGGCCGAGCGCACCGCGACGGCGAAGTTCTGGACCGCCGTCGGCGACACCCTCGCCGCCTGGGGCCTGGGCCTGGCCATCGCGGTCGGCGCCGCCGTCCTGCTCGGCTTCGCCATCGGAACGGTGCCGGTGCTGCGCGCCTACACCGCCTCCACCGTGGAGTTCCTCCGCCCCATCCCCTCGGTCGCGCTGATCCCGCTGGCGATCCTGATCTACGGCACCGACATCGCCTCCACCCTGATGCTCGTCATCTACGCGGCGTTCTGGCAGGTCTACGTCCAGGTGCTGTACGGCGTCGCCGACATCGACCCGGTCGCCGACCAGACCGCCCGCGCCTACGGGCTGGGCCGGTGGGCGCGGATCCGCCACCTCATCTGGCCGACGGCCCTGCCCTACCTGATCACCGGGGTGCGGCTGGGGGCGGCCGTCGCGCTCATCCTGACCATCACCGCCCAGCTCACCATCGGCAGCCCCGGCCTGGGACAGGAGATCGCCGTGGCCCAGTCGAGCGGCGCACCGGACGTCGTCTACGCGCTCATCGTCGCCACCGGCATCCTGGGCGTCGCGGTCAACACCGGCGTGCGCGCCCTGGAGCGGCGCGTACTGCGCTGGCACCCCTCCGTCCGAGGGGAGGCCGCCGTATGACCGCGGCCACCACCGGCCGCACCGCGGCCCCCGCCGGCCGGCTGCTCCGGCTGCCCAAGGCGCTGCTCCGGGTGCTGCTGCTGCCCGCCGTGCTCATCGCCGTGTGGTGGTGGGCCTCGGCGACCTCCGGCAGCTACTACATGCCCACCCCCGACGTGATCGTGCAGACCTTCGGCGAGGTGTGGACCGCCGAGCGGTTCACCGTCGACGTGCTCCCCAGCGTCGGCCTGCTGCTCACCGGATACGCCCTGGCCGCCGTGATCGGCGTCGGCCTCGGCCTGCCGCTCGGCATGTCGCCGAAGCTGCGCGCGCTGGTCGAACCGGTCCTGGAGTTCCTCCGCGCGATCCCGCCGCCGGTCCTGGTGCCGCTGCTGATGCTGCTCATCGGCCTGGACTCGTCGATGCGCGCCGCCGTCATCGTCTCCGGCTGCGTGTGGCCGGTGCTGCTCAACACCATCGAGGGCGTCCGCGCGGTCGACCCGGTCCTCGCCGACACCTGCCGCGTCTACCGGATCCGCGGCCGCCGCCGGCTCACCACCCTGGTGCTCCGCTCGGCCAGCCCGCAGATCATGGCCGGCCTGCGCCAGGCGCTCTCCCTCGCGATCATCCTCATGGTGATCAGCGAGATGTTCGCCAGCTCCAGCGGCCTGGGCTTCGCCATCGTCCAGTTCCAGCGCAGCTTCGCCATCCCGGAGATGTGGAGCGGGATCATCCTGCTCGGCCTGCTCGGCGTCCTGCTGTCCGTGCTCTTCGCCCTGGTGGAGCGGAAGGCGCTGGGCTGGTACCGGGGCGTGCGGGCGGCGTCGAGAGGCGAATGACCCGACCCGCGCGCCGCCCCGGCCGCCGGCCCGGCGCACGCCGGGCCCTCCCTCCCGCCCCCCCCCCCCGCTCCGGCGGGGCGCCGCGGACCCGACCGGTCCGCGGTACCCCGCCCCACCGCCCGACCCCCCTCCCCGACCAGCAGATGTAAGGGGTCCACATGCTCGACGTGACCGGACTGCGCAAGATCTACCGCGGCGGCGACCGCGAGGTCGAGGCCGTCCGCGACCTCACCTTCTCCCTCGCGGACGGGGAGCTGGCCTGCCTGGTCGGCCCCTCCGGATGCGGCAAGACCACCCTGCTCAAGTGCATCTCCGGGCTGATGCGGCCCACCTCGGGCACGGTCCGGGTGGACGGCCGCGAGGTCACCGGGCCGCCGCCGGGCATGGCCGTGGTCTTCCAGGAGTACGGGCGCAGCCTCTTCCCCTGGCTCACCGTGCAGGACAACGTCGAACTCCCGCTCAAGGAGAAGCGCCTGCCCAAGGCGCGCCGGAAGAAGCTGGTCACCGAATCGCTGGAGGCCGTCGGGCTCGGCCACGCCGCGTCCGCCCACCCCTGGGAGCTCTCCGGCGGCATGCAGCAGCGGGTCGCCATCGCCCGCGCCATCGCCTACGAGCCGAGCGTGCTGCTGATGGACGAGCCGTTCGCCGCGGTCGACGCCCAGACCCGCGCCGACCTGGAGGACCTGGTCCGCGGGCTGTGGAAGCGGTTCTCCATGACCGTGCTGTTCGTGACGCACGACATCGACGAGGCGGTCTACCTCGGCGGGCGGGTCCTGGTGCTCTCCTCCTCGCCCACCGTGGTCCAGGACGACGTCGAGATCGACCTGGGGGACGAGCGCGACCAGCTGTCCACCCGCTCCGAGCCGCGCTTCGCCGAACTCCGCGCGCGGGTCTACGCCGAGATCCAGAACGCCAAGCAGGGCGCGGCCGCCGGAGGTGCGGGCCGATGACCGACCGGTCGCAGCAGACCCCCACCGTCCGGGACGCGGCGCTGCAGACGCTCCGCGAGTACGGGCTGACCACCGTCTTCGCCAACCCCGGCTCCACCGAGGTCGCCTTCCTCGCCGACCTGCCCGGCGACATCGAGTTCGTGCTCGCGCTGCACGAGGGCTCGGTGGTGGGCATGGCCACCGGGTGGGCCCTGGCCCGCCGCCGCCCGGCACTGGTGCAGCTGCACACCACCGCCGGGCTCGGCAACGCGGTCGGCGCCCTGGCCACCGCCCGCGCCAACCGCGCCCCGCTGGTCGTCCTCGTCGGCCAGCAGGACCGCCGCCACCTCGCCCTGGAGCCGTTCCTCACCGGCCGGCTGCGCGACCTGGCCGGCGACTACCCGGTGTGGACCGAGGAGCCCGCGGTCCCCCAGGAGGTCCCCGGCGCGATCGCCCGCGCCCACCACGAGGCCGAGCAGGGCAAGGGCCCCGCGATCGTCATCGTCCCCCAGGGCGACTGGGGCGAGCCCGCCGACACCGGCAGGCCCCGCTCCGCCGCCGAGCGGGTGGTCCGCTCCGCCGCCGCCGACCCGGCCGCCGTCGACGGCCTGGCCCGCCTCCTCGACGAGGCCTCCGCGCCCGCCCTGGTGGTCGGCGCCGGCGCCGACGGGGAGGAGGAGTGGGCCGCGCTCACCGCCCTCGCCGAGCGCCTCGGCACCCCCGTGTACCAGGAGAGCTTCGGCGCCCGCGCCGGGTTCCCCCAGGACCACCCGCTGTTCGCCGGCTTCCTCCCGGCGGACCGCCCCCGGCTGCGCGAGGCCCTCGCCCCCTACGACGCGGTGCTCGCCGTGGGCGCCCCGGTGTTCCGCCAGTACCCCTACTTCGACGGGCCGCTGGCCGAGCCGGGCACCCGCATCGCGGTGCTCACCGACGACCCCGCCGAGGCGCACCGCAGCCCGGTCGAACTGGCCGTGCTGGCGCCGGTCGCCCCGGCCGTGCGGCTGCTCGCCGACCGGGTCCGCCCGCGCACCCCCGCGCCCGCCCCCGCCGCCCCGGCCCCCGCCGCCGAGCAGCAGGTCTACGGCCCCGAAGGGCTGCGCCCCGCGCACGTGCTGGCGGCGCTCGCCGCCCGCATCGACCCGGACACCGTGCTCGTCGAGGAGACCCCCTCCAGCCGGCCCGACCTGCACCGGCTCGTCCCGGCCCGGCGCCCGATGGGCTTCCTCTCCGCCGCCATGGGCGGCCTGGGCTTCGCGCTGCCCGCCGCCACCGGGGTGCGGATGGCCGCCCCGGACCGCCCGGTGGTCGCGGTGGTCGGCGACGGCTCCTCGCTCTACCAGGTCCAGGCGCTGTGGAGCGCCGCCCGGTACGGCGCCGGCGTCTGCTTCCTGGTGCTGTCCAACAAGCGCTACGCCATCATGGACCGCCTGGCCGACGCCCGCGGCGGCAAGCCGCCCTGGCCCGACTTCTCCCAGGTGTCGCTCGCCGCGCTCGCCCGCGGCCTGGGCTGCCCGGCGCGCACCGCCGCCACCGCCGAGGAACTGGACGCCGCCCTCGACGAGATCGTGCCCACCCTGCGCGACCGCACCGAGCCGGTCCTGCTCGACGTCGCGGTCGACTCCAACGCCGACATCGCCTTCCGCCCCTGACCGCGCCCGCGCGCATCCCCCGAACCGACCCTGAGGAGGCACCCATGCCCCTGCTCGAATCGCAGGAATGGCACGGCAACGTGTTCACCGGCGCCTGGACCGCGGCCCGCGGCGGCGACGCCCCGGTGACCGCCCCGGCCACCGGCGCCGAACTGGCCCGGATCGGCAGCGCCGCCGCCGAGGACGTGACCGCGTCGGCGGAGGCCGCCGCCGGCGCCCAGCGCGCCTGGGCCGCGGCCTCCTTCGAGGAGCGCGCGGCGGTGCTCCGCCGCGCCGGGGCGCTCTTCGAGGAGCACGCCGAGGAGATCGCCGGCTGGCTGGTCCGCGAGGCCGGCTCGGCCCGCGGCAAGGCCGCCTTCGAGACGCACCTGGCCGTCACCGAGGCCTACGAGTGCGCCGCGCTCGCCTCCCAGCCCGCCGGCGAGGTGCTGCGCAGCGCCCGCCCCCGGCTCAGCCTGGCCCGCAGGGTGCCGGTCGGCGTGGTCGGCGTCATCGCCCCGTTCAACTTCCCGCTCATCCTCGGCCTGCGCTCGGTCGCCCCGGCGCTGGCGCTGGGCAACGCCGTCGTGCTCAAGCCGGACCCGCGCACCGCGGTCTGCGGCGGCGCGGTGATCGCCGAGGTGTTCCGCAAGGCCGGGCTGCCCGAGGGCGTGCTGCACGTGCTGCCCGGCGGCGCGCAGGCGGGGGAGCGGCTGGTCACCGACCCGCGGGTGCGGGTCATCTCGTTCACCGGCTCCACCGCGGCCGGGCGCCGGGTCGGCGAGGCCGCCGGCCGCCACCTCAAGCGCGCCCACCTGGAGCTCGGCGGGAACTCCCCGCTGATCGTGCTGGACGACGCCGACGTGGAGCGGGCCGCCTCCGCCGGCGCCTGGGGCTCCTTCCTGCACCAGGGCCAGATCTGCATGACCACCGGCCGGCACCTGGTGCACTCCGCCGTCGCCGACGCCTACGCGGAGCGGCTCGCCGCCAAGGCCGAGGCGCTGCACGTCGGCGACCCGGAGAAGGAGGAGGGCGCGCTCGGCCCGCTGATCGACGAGGGCCAGCGCGACCGGGTGCACGACCTGGTGCGGCGGAGCGCCGAGGCGGGCGCGCGGGTGCTCGCCGGCGGCACCTACGACGGCCTGTTCTACCGGCCCACCGTGCTGGACCGGGTCGGCCCGGACGCCCCCGCCTACGCCGAGGAGGTGTTCGGCCCGGTCGCCCCCATCGTCCGGTTCGACACCCTGGACGAGGCCGCGGAGCTCGCCGCACAGGGCGAGTACGGGCTCTCCCTGGGCATCCTCACCGGCAACCCGATGCGCGGCCTGGAACTGGCCGACCGCATCCCCTCCGGCCTGGTGCACATCAACGACCAGACCGTGGACGACGAGGCGGTGGCCCCCTTCGGCGGGGTCGGCGCCTCCGGCACCGGCTCCCGGTTCGGCGGGACCACCGCCAACGTCGAGGCCTTCACCGAGACCCAGTGGGTCACCATGCAGGCCGAGATCGAGCGGTACCCGTTCTGAGACCGGGCCCGCCGGGCGGCGCGGCACCAGGGCGGACGCACCCCGCCCGCCGCCCGGCTCACCCCTTCTCCGCCCCGGCCGCCAGGCCGGACACCAGCAGCCGCTGGGCCAGCAGGAACCCGGCCACCACCGGCACGGTGATCGCGATCGACCCGGCCATCAGCACCGGGGCGGGCACCGCGAAGTCGGCCAGCCGGGCGACGCCCAGCGACACCGTCCACCGCTCCCGGTCGGCGACCAGGAACAGCAGCGCGAACAGGTACTCGTTCCAGGCGATCAGGAACACGTAGAGCGCGGTCGCGGCGACCCCCGGCACCGCCATCGGCAGCACCACCCGCACGATGACCTGCAGCCGGTTGCAGCCGTCGACCTCCGCGGCCTCCTCCACCCCGGCGGGCACCGCCTGCAGGTACCCGCGCAGCATGTACAGCGCCACCGGGACGGTCTGCGCCATGTACACCAGCACCAGCCCCGGCAGCGACCCCGCCAGCCCGGCCCGGCCGAGCAGCACGAACAGCGGGACCGCCAGCACGATCCCGGGGAGCAGGTAGACCGCCAGGAAGAACCCGCCGACCGCGTCCCGGCCGAAGAACCGCAGCCGCACCGCCGCGTAGGCGCCCAGCACGCTGCAGGCCACCGCCAGCACGGTGGTCCACCCCGCCACCGCCAGCGAGTTCCGCATGAACCGGGCCAGCCCGAACCCGCCGTCCTCCTCATCGGCCAGCGCCCTCGGGTAGGCGGACAGGTCCGCGCCGCCGGGGGAGGGCGGCGCCAGCGGGTCGGCGACCACCGACGCGAACGGGCGGACCGACAGCACCGCCCCGTAGAGCAGCGGGCCCGCCGCCGCGGCCGCCGCGGCGGCGATCACCGCGACCCGCAGCACCGCCAGCACCCGCCGCTCCACCGAGGACCGGTCCCACCTCCTCCGGGCGTGCGGAGAGCGCGCTCTCCGGGCGCCCCGGCCCGGCCGCGGGCCCGGTCCGCGCCGCCCGGTCAAAGCCGCCCCCTGTACACCGCCCGCAGGTACCCGGCGAGCGGCAGGCTCAGCGCCAGCGCCATCAGCACCCCCAGCGCGGCCGCGGTCCCCAGGTCCGCGCGGACCGCCAGCTCCTGGTAGACCCGGACCGCCACCACCTCGGTGCCGCCCGCCCCGCCGGTCAGCAGATAAACGTCGTTGAAGTTCTGGAACGACCAGATGAACCGGAGCACCGCCAGCACTCCCAGCACCCCGGCCAGCTGCGGCAGCAGCACGTGCCGGAACACCTGCACCGGCGAGGCGCCGTCCACCACCGCCGCCTCCTCCGTTTCGCGCGGCACCGCCTGCAGCCGCGCGGTGATGAACAGGAAGGCCAGCGGGAACGACTTCCACACCTCGAAGGCGACGACCGTGCACAGCGCCACCGGGACCGGCACCCCCGCGACCTCCGCCTCGCCCAGGGTGAGGAAGGAGACCGGCGCCTCCCAGCCGAGGAACCGCCGCCCGATCTCGTTGACCGCCCCGTACTGCGGGTTGAGCAGCGTGGTCCAGATGGTCGTCCCCGCCACCACCGGCAGGGCGTAGGGCACCAGCATCAGCGCGCGCAGCGCCCCGCGCCCGGGGAAGGGCCGGCGCAGGGCGAGCGCCACCACCAGCCCCGCCGCCAGCGAACCGGCGGTGGTCAGTACCGCGTAGGCCACGGTGGTGCGCACCGCCGCCCAGAACCCCGGCCCGGACAGCACCCGGGCGAAGTTGTCCAGGGTGAAGCCCAGATCCGACAGGGAGAGCGAGCGGATCTCGATCAGCCGCAGGTCCTGCACGGACAGCACCAGCACCGCGGCCATCGGCAGCACCACCACCCCGCCGACCACCAGCAGCGTCGGCGCCACCAGCAGCCGGCCGTGCAGCTCCTCCCGGCGCCGCCGCCCGGTCCTCCGCCGGAAGGCCCGCCGGCCCGCGGCCCGCCCGCCGCCGCCCTCAGCGGAGGCCCGCCGGCCCGCGGCCCCTCCCGCCCGTCTCCCGCCGCCGCCCGCGGCGAGGGCGCTCCAGGACACCGCTCCCCCTTCCCGCCTCCCGGTTCACTCGATCTCGGCCTGGACGGCGCGGGCGTCGTCGGCCATGCTCCGGGCCACCTCGGCCGGCGGGGCGCCGCCGAACAGCGGCCCCACGTCCCGGGAGAGGGTGTTCTGCGAGGCCAGCGCCCCGGCGAAGGCGGCGTGCCGGGTGCCGAACCCCCACCGGCGGAAGGCCTGGGCGCTCTCCGCGATGTCGCGCACGGTCGCCTCGTCGTAGAAGTCGGAGAGCGGGGCGCGGGTCGCGTCGTCCTCCCCGGCCGGCAGCTCGGCCCAGGCCCGGGTGTAGGCCTCGGGGTCGTCCGGGGTGCCGGTCCGCATCGGGATCCGGCCCTCCGGGGAGACCGCGAGCACCTCGGTGTAGGCGGGGCCCAGCAGGTACTCGACGAACCGCCGGGCCGCGGCGGTGTCCGCGCCGCGCGGCACCCCCAGGTTGAGGGTGAGTCCGTACTGGGCGGCCGACCCGTTCGGGGTGCGCAGCGCGCCCACCGCCGCGGAGCGCTCGGCCAGGAACGCCGGGTCGCCGGCGCACTCCTCGCAGGTGGGCGGGAAGTCCGGGGCCAGCCCGGCGAGCTCGTCGAAGATGTGCGACCCCCAGAACAGCATCGCCGCGTCCCCGGCGAGGTAGGCGGCGCGGGTCGTCTCCACGTCCTGGTCGCCGGGGACCGACGCGCCGGCCATCCGGGCGTACTTCTCCAGCGCGCCGACGCACTCCGGGGTCTCCAGCGCCACCGCCCCGGTGCCGTCCACCAGCTCGCACCCGCCGGCGAGCAGCACCGCCTCCAGGGTCTGGGTGGTGAACGGGTCGCCCGGGGCGGTGCCGAGCACGATCCCGGCCCGGCCGCCGGAGTCCAGCACCTCGGCGGCCTGGGCGACGTCGGCGAGCGTCTCCGGCGGGTCGAGCCCGGCCTCCTCGAACAGGTCGGTCCGGTAGACGAGGACCTGGCCCCAGCCGTCGCTGGGCACCGCCACCGGGCCGCCGTCCAGCGTCACCATGTCCACGGCGCGGCCGCTGAACGTCGACGGGCCCAGCGCCTCGATCACCTCGGCGGGCACCTCGGTGTCCAGCAGCCCCTGGTCGTGCCAGGCGGAGGCCTGGTCGGGCGCGATCAGCGCCACGTCGGGCACGTTCCCGGAGACCGCCCCGCTGACCATGCTCTGGTTCTGGTCCGCGGCGGACATCGGGACCACCTCCACCTCGATCCCGGTCTCCTCGGTGAACGCGCGGGCGGTGGCCTCCTGCTGGGCCAGCCGGTCCGGCGTCACGTGCGGGGTCCAGAACACCAGGGCGCCGTCCCCGCCGTCCTCCTGCGCCCTGCAACCGGCGGAGAGCAGCAGGGCGGCGCAGAGCGCGGCGCAGGGGACGGCGCGGGCGGCGCGGCTCGTCAGGGCGGACACCGGCGGCCCCCTTCGGCGGCGGAGGGCGGGGCGGCGGCCCGGAGCACCCCCGCCGACGGCGGCAGCGGCAGCGGGCGGCCCTCCAGGGCGGCGAGCGCGGCCAGCACGGTCGCCCCGGTCAGCGCCAGCGGGGCGACCGCGGCCGGGCGGCCGTCCGCGGTGACCTTCTCCGGAAGCGACCCGAGCCGGGTGCGCCGCGCCGCCAGCCAGTCCAGCAGCTCCTCGGCCAGCGCCCGCTCCCCGGAGCACGCGGCGGTCAGCGCGAACAGCGACACCTGCGGGGTCCACGCGGTCACCGGGTCCGGCCAGTCCTCCCCGGGCCGGACCCCGCCGTTGGCGGTGCGCAGCGCCGACACGGCCCGCAGCCAGGAGGAGTGCGGCCCGGACCGCGCCGGCGCGAACGGCGGCAGCAGGAAGGCGACCGAGGCGTCGAGGCCGGGGGAGTCCGGGTCGCGCGGGTGGCCCAGCGGCGCGAAGCGCCGCTCGATCCCGCCCTCCAGGGCCGCGGCGGCCTCCGCCGCCGAGGCCGCGGCCGCCCTGTCCCGGCCGCGGAACAGGTCCGCGGCGCAGCGCGCGCCGAGCAGCAGCGGCGCGGCGGTGCCCAGGGTCACCGCCGGGGTCCGCTTCTCCCAGTAGTCCGCGGAGGCGCGGGGCAGGCCGGGCTCGGGGCCGCGGGCCAGCGCCCCGAGCACGATCGACAGGGCGGCCCGGGCGAGCGGCTCGATCCGCGGCCAGCCGGGCTCCCCGACGGCCACCGCCCCCCTCGCCCGCGGCCCGATGGCACCCTCGGCGGAGGCCCTCCGGGACACGGCCCCCCGCGCCCAGCACCACACCGCCCACAGCACCCAGCCGGCGCCGTCGAGCTGGACGCCCCGGCCGTCGGGCACCCGGCCGGAGCCGTCCGGCAGGTACCGGGCGTCCCACGGCCGGTCCCTGGGCAGCACCCGGGCGAGGTAGGCCAGCACACGCGCGGCCTCGCCGCCCAGGCCGCACAGGTGCAGCGCGACCGCGCAGTAGGAGGCGTCCCGCGGCCACACGTACCGCCAGTGCGGGCTGGACGCCGCCACCATCGCCCCGTCGGCCGCGCCGCCCCGGAACATCAGCGTCCGGATGTCGATGAGGGCGGTGCGCGCCATCTCCTCCCACCGGGTCCCGACCCCGGGGAGGCGCGCCCGGGCCAGCACGGTCCGCTCCTCGGACACGGCGTCCGGCGTCGCGGCGGCGGCGCCGTCCGGCGCGCCCCCCGGTTCGGCCAGCCCGGTCCCGGGCACCCGCTCCGCCGCCGAATGCGGCGGCACCGTGACCGGGCCGCCCCGGGCGCCGAGCACCGCCCCGTCGGCGTACAGCCGCGTCTCCGGCGACCACGCGGTGCCGCGTACCCCCAGCTCCTCCTCGGGCATCGGGACCCCCTCGCCTTCTCCCCCCGATGCTCCCCGCTTCCCGCCGCCGAGGCCAGACCCGGCGCCCGGCGCGTCTTCCCTGACCAGGGGGCGTATCGGTGCGGACCGGGCGCGGAGCGCGCCCCGGGGCGACGAGCCCGGCGCCGCGGGGGCGCCGGAGCGCCCTGATACCCCCGCACCGTCGAGGTCATCGGGGGAGGGGCGCTAACCTGGCCGCCATGGAGCGCCCCTACACGATCCTGAGCTGCGCTGTCTCACTCGACGGGTACATCGACGACGCGAGCCCCGAGCGGCTGCGGCTGTCCAGTGCCGAGGACTTCGACGAGGTGGACGCGGTGCGCGCGGAGTGCGACGCGATCATGGTCGGGGCCGGGACGGTGCGCAAGGACAACCCGCGCCTGCTGGTCCGCTCCGAGGAGCGGCGGCTGCGGCGCAGGGCCGAGGGGCGCACCGGGGACCTGCTGAAGGCGGTGCTCAGCGAGAGCGGAAAGCTCGACCCGGCCGCGCGCTTCTTCACCACCGGCGACGCCGGGAAGGTCGTCTACACCGGCTCCCCCGCCTACCCCGCGGCCGAGCAGCGCTTCCTGCGCGCCCCCGGGGTGGAGGTGGTGGACGCCGGGGACCCGGTCGGGCTCCGCGCCGTCCTGGTCGACCTGGCGGGGCGCGGGGTGCGGCGGCTCATGGTGGAGGGCGGGACCCGGGTCCACACCCGGTTCCTCACCGAGGGGCTCGCCGACGAGCTCCGGCTGGCGGTCGCCCCGTTCTTCGTCGGCGACGCCACCGCCCCCAGGTTCACCGGCCCGGGGGTGTTCGCCGACGGGCCGGGCGCCCCGCTCCGCCTGGAGCGGGTCCGCGAGGTCGGCGGGATGGCGGTGCTGCACTACCGCGCCGACCGCACTGACCGCCCCGACCACGCCGACCCGGGGGGCCGGGAGAGCCGGCCCGGGAAAGGGGAGCGGTGAGCGCGCGAGGCGGCGGACCGCGGCAGGGCCGCCCGGCGGAGGCGGCCGGCCCCGGTAGAGAAGGGACGCGGCCCGACGGGTCTCCGTCGGAGGAGGCGGGGGGCGACCGGGACCGCGCCGTGCTCCGCCGCGCCATCGGGCTCTCCCGGCTCTGCCCGCCCTCGGAGACCGCGTTCTCGGTGGGCGCCGTCGTCTGCGACGCCGACGGCCGGATCATCGCCGAGGGGTACTCGCGCAGGGACGACCCGCACGACCACGCCGAGGAGGTCGCGCTGCGCGCCCTGGCCCCGGACGACCCGCGGCTGGCCGGCGCCGTGCTCTACACCTCGCTGGAGCCGTGCGGCCGCCGCGCCTCCCGGCCCCGCCCGTGCGCCGAGCTGATCCTGGGCACGCCCATCCCGCGGATCGTCTACGCCTGGCACGAGCCGGCGCTGTTCGCCGCCGGCGGCGGAGCCGAGCGCCTCGCCGCGGCCGGCCGCACCGTCGTCGAACTCCCCGACCTGGCCGAAGAGGCCCGCGCGGTCAACGCACACCTGCTCGGCCAGGAGGGGTGACCCCGGGCGGGTGATCCCGCGCGGACGAGCCCGGGCGCGGGCGGGGCCCCGGGTCAGTCCCGGCACAGCGACCGCACGGCCGCCCCGTCCCGCACCTCGGGAACGTCCCGGTACCCGTCCACCAGGCCCGCCAGGACGCCCGCTCGGAGGCCCCCGCCCACGCGGAGCAGGAGGCCCCGTCCGCGGTGGTGCACACCGCGACCGCTTCAGCGCAGAGGTACCCCGCCTCCACCGCCTCCGGGGGCGGCCGGACGCGCACCCATGCGACGTCCCCGCGCCGTTCGATCGCGCGCAGCCGCTCGGCCGGCACCGCGATCGGCGGGCGCCCGTACCCCCACCGGCCGGGGGCGATGGACTCCTCGTCGGTGTCGCCGGCGAAGAACTCGTCCAGGGTGAGCAGGGGCATCGGCCCGTCCTCACCGGTGCGCGCGATGACGTCGGCGGCGGAGATCACACGGGACCGATCGTCCCGGCCCTTGAGCGAGCGGTCGTGCCGCCCCTCTCCGAAGGCGCCCGGCGGGGCGGCTAGACGCGCGGGTCGGGGCGGAGGACCTCGTCCAGGGCGCGGCCCTCGGCGCGGGCCGGCGGGTCGGCGCCGAGCAGGCGGGCGATGGTCGGGGCGACGTCGATGGTGCGCGGGGCGTCCGGGCGGGCGCCCGGGACGACGCCGGCCCCGGACAGCACCAGCGGCGCGGCCGCCTCGCGCAGGCTCGCGTGCCCGCCCCGCTCGGTGCCGTCCAGGTCGGCGGGGTCGATGAAGGCGTACGGCGGGCGGGCGTCCACGGCCAGGTCGCCCTCGTCGGGGGCGGCCCCCATCGCGTCCAGCTCGGCCCGGTCGTACACCCCTTCCAGCACGTTCAGGCCGCGCAGCACCCGCTCGACCCGGTCCCGGCCGGCGGGCTGGGCGGCGGCGCCGCGCAGGTAGACGTTGGCCGCGCGCGGGCTCGCGGTGAGCACCACCTCGGTGCCGGGGGCCGGCGCCTGCCCGGAGTGGAGCCGCTGTGCGGAGAACCCGGCGTCGGAGAGCGCGCCGAGCACCGCGGGCTCCAGCGACTCGGTGTAGCCGGTCATCCCGTGGTCGGAGGCGAACACGAAGACGGCCCGCCGCTCCAGCCCGGCCCGGCGGACCGCGGCGGCGATCCGGCCCAGGCCGGCGTCCAGCTCGGACAGGGCCGCCGGGATGCGCGGCGAGGACGGCCCCTCCTCGTGCCCGATCGCGTCCGCGTCGGCGGCGTAGGCGGCGATGAGGTCGGGGACCCGGGGCAGCCGCACCGGCCCGCCGTCGGCCCGGACCGGCTCGCCGAGCAGCGCGGCCACCGCGGCGTCGACGTTCTCCTCCCAGGTCTCGCCCTGGACGTAGAGCGCTTCGGGGTCGTCGCGGTCGGCGCCCTTGCCCTCGACGATGTACCAGCCCGCGGAGAGCAGGGTGCGCCCCTGCCGGCGCAGCGCCTGGAACAGCGTCTCGGCGTGCAGCGCGCGGCTCTGCCCCCGCGCCTTCCCGGTGCCGGGGTCCAGCACGTAGGCGGTGTTGAGGTGCACCGCGGGCCGGGCGCCGGTGGCCAGGCCGGCCCGGTTGGGGTTGGACACCGCCTTGTAGGTGCCGGACGCGACGGCGCGCACCCCCCGCTCCGCCAGGGCGTGCAGCGCGGGCATCCGCCCGGCCAGGTGCAGGTCCAGGTAGCAGGGGTCCACCCCGTCCCAGTCGACCAGGATCACCGGGCCGGGCGGGTGCCCGTCGGCCGCGGCGGCGCCGGCCCGGGCGACGGCCAGCACCGCCAGGGCCCCGGCCGCCGCGGCGGTCGCCGCCCCTCGCGCGATGAACGCTCTCCGGTGCAGGTGGTTCGGCACGTGCGGGCTCCCAGCGGGCGGCCGTGGTTCGGACGGGGCGATGGTAACCCCGCGCCCTCCGGGCGGCGGCCCACCGGGACGGCCCCGCGTGTCGGTCCCCGTGTGCCGGGCTCCGCACGCGCCGCGGGTGCCCCGCCGCCGATGATCTTGACGTCGCTGCCGTCTCGAAGCCGGTGGTTTCCAGTGCCTGTTGCAAGGCCGCCCACCACAGAGGAGAGGAAGGGGGCGGCCGGTCGGTCGGGTGCGGCGCCCCGCGGAGCGGAGGTCAAGACGGGCGGCGACGGCGCCGGTAGGGGCGGGGCGGAGGTGGTCGCCCGGGCGCGGCGCCCCACGGGGCGGGGGTTCAAGCGGGCGGCGAGGGCGGTGGTGGGGGGCCGGCCGGTCGGTCGGGTGCGGCGCCCCGCAGAGCGAAGGTCAAGACGGGCGGCGACGGCGCAGGTAGGGGCGGGGCGGGGGTGGTCGCCCGGGCGCGGCGCCCCACGGGGCGGGGTTCAAGCGGGCGGCGAGGGCGGTGGTGGGGGACCGGCCGGTCGGTCGGGTGCGGCAGAGCAGGGTGGGAGTGGTCGGGACGGGCCGGGGGGGCGGGGCGCCGTTCCCGCGTCGCCCGGGTGCCGTTGCCGGCCGTCTCTGAAACCGCCGCCCCTCCCTGACCTGGGTGAATACGCAGGGTGATGGCGGGGCGGGGTGCCCTGCGCACCGCGAGAGCACCCCGGTGATTCCTGGGCGCGCATCCCGGCCCGGATCGGGCCTCCCGGGGCCCGAATCGCCCTGATCGGGCCGGTGATCGGGGGTTGGAGCCGCCCGGAAGACCGGGAGGCGGGGGCCGAACCCCGGGCAGGGGCGGCACGGGGGCGAGATGTCGCTTTCGTCCTCCGGGGAGGCCCTGCTTCAACGACTCTGGGTGACCGGCGAGGGGGCGGTGGGGGCCTGGGGGCTTACTACTCGCTGGTAGATGTAATCGGGGTGCCGCCGAGGTGCGCAGGGCGCCCCCGCCCCCGCCTGCCCCCTGTCGTGAACCGGGCATAGGGGGATAAGGCCCCCTGGTGGGCGCGTGCGGGCCCGCCCGCACCCACCAGGGCGCCCCTTCCCCCGCCCCTCCCCGATGATCTTGACGTTGCGGGGGGTATCAGAGCGCTCTGATAC
>NZ_ANBB01000078.1 GCF_000341105.1 Nocardiopsis potens DSM 45234 | reverse complement strand
CACCCGGACCACCCCACCCCGCCTCTGCCCGCCCTGCTGCACCCGACCGACCAGCCGGTGCCCACCGCCACCCTCGCCGCCCGCCTTGACCTTCACTCCGCGAGGCGCCGCACCCGGGCGACCACCCGTGCCCCGCCCCTCCCTGCGCCGTCGTCACCGGCATGAACCCCCGCCCCGAGAGCGTCAACAACCCTGCAGGCCAATACAGCTAGGGCTTCTGGCTCCGGAACCAGCGGGCGGCGCCGGGGTGCATCGGGACGGCGCCGGTGGCGATGCCGGTCCGCACGTTGATCTGCGCCGCCTCGGGGCGGGTGCGGGCCATGGCAGGGGCCTTGTCGAAGACGGTCCCGGTGACGGCCTCGGCGATGTCGTCCGGGAGGTCGGCGCGGGCCAGCAGCACATTGGGCACGCTCAGCGTGCGGACCGGCCGGACGCCCCGGTAGGCGGTGCCGGACAGGGTGCCCGGGTAGTAGACCTCCGGGCGGGAGTCGGCCATCCGGTCGGCCTCCCGCTGCAGGTCGACGGCGCGCAGCGGGAACCGCTCGGCCAGGCCGACGATGGCCGGGGTGGGCACCCCGGTCAGCGAGAACATGGCGTCGATCCGGCCCGCCTCCAGCTCCTCGGCGGAGCCCGCCTGGTTCAGCAGCAGCGGCTCGATCTCCACACCGGTCAGCTCGGCCAGCCGGCGCACCGTGTACTCGGTCCCGGAGTCCTCCGCGCCCAGGGACGCCCGGCCGCCGTCCAGGTCGGCCAGCTCCCGGACCTCGGAGTCGGCCGGGACCATGAGGTGCAGGTAGCTGTCGTAGAGCCGGCAGAGCGCGGCCACGCCGGCGGTGTCGGGGTCGAACGCGTCCAGGCTGGTCGGGCCGATGTCGGCCTCCCCCTCGGCGAGCAGCCGCAGGTTGTCGCTGGAGGCGTGCGTCGCCAGGGTGTCGATCTCGATGCCGGGCAGCACGTCGCGCAGGTACCCGGCGAGGGCGCCGCCGATCTCCCGGAACACCGCGCCGCGCGGGCCGGTGGCGATGGTCAGCCGCTCGACCCGCGCCGCGCCCCGGCGGGCGCACCCCTCCGCGCCCGCGGCCACCCCCGCCGCGCCCGCCAGCGCGCCGAGCAGGACCGCCCTCCGCGGGAGGCCCCCCGCTCGCTCCGCCGACCCCATCCGGCCAGGATAGACGCCCGCCCGGGGGCGGACCGGGCCTGGATCACCCTCCCCCGCGATGCGGGTCACATGCGCACGAGTGAACGCACTGCGAATTCATTCGACCACGCTCCGGAGTGGAATGTCAGGAGAATCCCAAGTTCCCGCCCGATGTTTGCCCTGCGGCGCGTCCGTGACGAGCATCACTCCAGGTTGTGACGGACGCGCCGGACCCCCGCGGTGCCCCGCTCCGGCCGTGCACCCCGACACGGAAGAAGGCAGAGGAACATGTCCCCCAGCAGCAGAGACCCGGGCTCCCCCCGCCCCGGATCCGCGGGCCCGACGGACGCGCCGGCCCCCGCCGAGCAGGCCGGCGCCGAGACGCGCGGCGGCGGGGAGGGGCGGCTGGTCGTCAAGATCGCCTCCCTGCTCGCCGGCGTGGTGGCGGCCGCACTGCTCGTCATGGTGCTGCCGGACTCGCTGTCCGCCGAGGGCAAGATGACCGCCGCCGTGGCCCTGCTGATGGCGGTCTGGTGGGCGACCGAGGCGATCCCGCTCCCGGCGACCGCGCTGGTCCCGCTGGTGCTCTTCCCGGTCCTGAACGGGGCCGACATCGGCGACGTGGCCGCCCCCTACGCCAGCGACATCATCTTCCTGTTCATGGGCGGGTTCATGCTCGCGCTGGCGATGCAGCGGTGGAACCTGCACCGGCGCATCGCGCTGACCATCGTCGCGGCCGTGGGCACCAGCCCCACCATGCTCATCGCCGGGTTCATGATCGCCACCGGCTTCATCACCATGTGGGTGTCGAACACCTCCACCGCGGTGATGATGCTGCCGATCGGCGTCGCGGTGGTCGGCATGGTCGCCCAGCTGCGGGACGGGAAGACCGACCCGAACTTCGCCACCGCGCTGATGCTCGGCATCGCCTACTCCTCCTCGATCGGCTCGGTGGCGACCCTCATCGGCACCCCGCCGAACGCGCTGATGGTCGGCTACCTCGCCGAGGAGCAGGGCATCCAGATCGGCTTCGGCCAGTGGATGATGGTCGGCCTGCCGCTGGCCGCGGTGTTCATGGTGATCGCCTGGTTCGTGCTGACCAAGGTGGTGTTCCCGCCCGCGATCAAGAAGCTGGAGGGCGGCCGCGAGCTGATCCGCGGCGAGCTGCGCGCGATGGGGCCGGCCTCCACCGCGGAGAAGCTGGTGCTGCTGGTCTTCGTCAGCGCCGCCGCGGCCTGGGTGGGCATTCCGCTGCTGGCCGACAGCGCGGTCGGCGGGGCGCTGCCCTGGCTGGCCAACATCAGCGACGCCGGGATCGCGATGACCGTCGCGGTGGTGCTGTTCATCATCCCGGCCGGCGGCGGGGAGCGGAAGCGGCTGCTGGACTGGGAGACCGCGGTGCAGCTGCCGTGGGGCATCCTGCTCCTGTTCGGCGGCGGCCTGAGCCTGTCCAAGCAGTTCAGCGACACCGGGCTGAGCGAGTGGATCGGCCAGATGGTCGGCGGGCTGACCGGGATCCCGACGTGGCTGCTGATCCTGTTCGTGGCCGCCCTGGTCCTCTTCCTCACCGAGCTGACCAGCAACACCGCCACCGCCGCGACGTTCCTGCCGGTGATGGGCGGCGTCTCGGTCGGAATGGGCATGGACGTGATGGTGCTGATCCTGCCCGCGGTCATCGCGGCGACCATGGCGTTCATGCTCCCGGTCGGCACCCCGCCGAACGCGATCGTGTTCGGCTCGGGGAACGTGACCATCCAGCAGATGATGCGCGGCGGCCTGATCCTCAACCTGACCGCGCTGGTGCTGATCATGGCGCTGATGTACACGATCGCCGGGCAGGTGCTGGGCTTCAGTCTCTAGTCCGGCACCGGACCCCTCCGACCACAGAACGGGCCACCCCCTCCCGGCCCTTCCCACAGCGGCACCCGCGCGCCCCTCCCAATCCCTGCGCGCGGGTGCCGCCTTCTTTCCCCTCCCTGGTCCGGTTTCCGGCTCGGTGGTCAGTCGGTGCGGACGCAGTCGATGTAGGGGCGGGCGTAATCGGGGGCGGGGAAGGAGGCCAGCGCCCGGGCCAGGGCCTCCAGGGTGGTGGCGGCCAGCGCGATGCTCGGATCGATGCGGTTGCCGGCCTGGTACGGCTTGTCGGACTCTTCCCGGTAGGACAGCAGCCAGGTCGCGCGGTGCTCGGTGTGCAGCGCGACGAAGGCGTTGTAGTCGGGGGCCACGCCGGGGACGCAGCGCGAGGGCGGGACCTCGGGTGCGGCGGGCGGGGCGTCGGGCAGGCGGCGGAGGCCGCGCGCGTGCCGGGGCGGGGGCCCGGGGTTGGGCAGCACGCCCAGGACCGGGACCACGAGCAGGATGAACACGGACAGCAGGTTCCACAGGGTGGGGAAGCGCTCCCCATCGCGATGGTGGATACCATGACACATGTCGTCACCTCGGTGTGAGAGTCGGGTGATGGCCACGCCCTCGGACGGCCCATACCGTCGCGAGGGTTTTTCGATGGATTCACCATCACCGCGAGCCACCACCGATATCCACATATCGCTGCTGTCCTCGAAAAACAGCTATACCCATCGATGGAAGCCGATAGAATATCGATAAAAGGTGGTGATCAATGACCTCCACTGAAGACGCCGCTCACGGGTTCGGTGACGACTTGCGTCGTTTCCGCAGGCAGAGCGGGTTCTCACAGCAGCAGTTGGCCGACGCGATCCCGATGTCCCAGTCGATGATCAGCGATATCGAGCGCGGTCGGGTAGCCCCGAAATGGGAACATGTCGAACGAATCGACCGCGTGCTCACCACACGCGGACGCGTGGCGGCCTCCTGGAAACTCCGTTTCAACGCCCATCAAGTCCCCCCTTGGGTCAAGGAGGTCTCGCAGCTAGAACAGCGAGCCGCGTGCATCCGGGACTACCATCCCCTCGTCGTGCCCGGACTCCTCCAGACAGAGGCCTACGCCAGGGCCACGATCCGCGCCGGGAACATGAACGCCACACCAGAGCAGGTCAACGCCCTGGTGGCTTCGCGCCTGGAGCGGCAGCGGATACTGGCCTCCCCGGCCGCTCCCCGGTACACGGCGGTCATCGACGAGACCGTGCTCCTGCGCCCCACCGGCGGGGAGCAGGTGATGAAAGAGCAGATCGATCACCTCGTCGCCGCATCGAGCAGTGAGCGCACAGAGGTACTGACCGTTCCGCTGAAAACGAAGATGCATCCAGGGCTGGACGGCCCCTTCCGCCTGCTGAGCGTCCCCGACCTCGGGGACGTCCTGTGGCGGGAGGTCCGGCGGGCAGGCGGGCCGGTGGAGAACCCCGATCATGTCGCCGAGCACGTGAGCCTGTTCGCCGACATCCTCGGCTCCGCGCTCCCCGCCGAAGAGTCCCTGTCCCTGATGAAGCAGATCAGAGGAGAACTACCGTGAGTCATCAGCGAGCCTGGCACACGGCCACCTACTCGACGGGCGAAAGCAACTGCGTCGAGGTCGCCGAAGGCCCCACCACCGCCGTTCGCGACACCCGCAACCGCCACCTCGGCCACCTCACCTTCCCCTCGGCCGAGTGGGCCGCCTTCATCGACGCGGTCAAGGCCGACCGCTCCTGATCTCGTCCTCCCTCGACCGCCCCGTCAGCTCAGGTTGAGCCAGATGGCGACCGCTTCCTCCGTGCCCTGGTTGGAAATGCGGTGCGGGGTGGTCGACGGGTAGGCGATCGAGTCCCCCGGGTGCAGCTCGTAGCTCTCGAAACCCACGTCCACCGTGAGCACGCCGCTCACCACGTTCCCGATCTCCCGGCCCCGGTGCCGCACGTACTCGGCGTTCCTGCTGGAGTAGGCGCCCGGCGGGTACACCGACTCGAAGTAGTTCATCCCCGGCACGTTCTCCGGGGTCAGCCTCCGGTAGCGCACCCCCTGGTCCAGTTCCAGGGTGGCGGCCTCGTCCCGGCGGGTCACCGCGACGCCGTCGGCGGTGGTCGGCACCGGCTCCGCGTGCCCCCAGTGCGGCCCCGGCGATGACCCCAGCGGCGCACCGGCCGCCGACCCCTCCCGCTCCCCCGCGCTCTCGTCCGCGAAGACCGAGGCCATCGGTACGTCCAGCTCGGTCATGATCTGGTACAGCCGGGTCACCGACGGGCGCATCTTGCCCCGCTCGATCTGGGAGAGCGCGCTGGCGCTGATCCCGAGCCGCTGCGCGAGCGCGCGCAGGGACAGCCCGCGCTCCGTCCGCAGCTCCCGGATGCGCTCGCCGAAGCGCTGCTCGTCGAAGTGCACGGGCACGGAGGGCGCTGAGGTCTGGTCCATGGCGCTGTTAAGTATAGGTTGCCATGTCGTGAAGCCATTGCTTTATTTTCCGTGAAGTAATAGCTTCACAGTCGTGTCGGACATCACACTGCCCGCCGCGACCGGGGAGGACCCCATGCGCATCCTGCTGGTCAACGTCAACACCTCCGAGGCCGTGACCGGGGCGCTCGCCGCCCAGGCCCGCGCCGCCGCCCGCCCGGGCACCGAGATCGAGGCGCTGACCCCCTACTTCGGCCCGGAGTCGGTCGAAGGCCACTTCGAGAGCTACCTCTCCGCCGTCGCGGTGATGGACCGCGTCGTCGCCTACGACCGCCCCTACGACGCCGTCGTCCAGGCCGGCTTCGGCGAGCACGGCCGGGAGGGCCTGCAAGAGCTGTGCACCGTCCCGGTGGTCGACATCACCGAGGCCGCCGCGCACACCGCGAGCCTGATCGGGCACCGCTTCACCGTGGTGACCAGCCTGGACCGGGCGGTCCCGCAGATCGAGGGGCGGCTGGCGCTGGCCGGGCTGGACGGCCGGTGCGCCTCCATCCGCGCCACCGGGCTGGGCGTGCTGGAGCTGGAGGCCGACCGCGGCGCCGCGCTGCGCGCCGTCGCCGAGCAGGCCCGGATCGCCGTCGAGCAGGACGGCGCCGACGTGGTCTGCCTGGGCTGCGGCGGCATGGCCGGGCTGGCCGAGGCGGTCCGCGAGGCCACCGGCGCCCCGGTGGTGGACGGCGTCGCGGCCGGCATCGCGCTGGCCGAGTCCCTGGTCGGCCTCGGCCTGAGCACCAGCAAGGTGCGCGGCTACGCCCTGCCCCGGCCGAAGGCGGTCGCGCACTGGCCGCTGAGCCGGGCCATCGGCCTCGGCCGCCCCGCCGGCGAACGCGCCGCGGACCGCGCCGGCCGCACGAACGGCACCGCCCTCCCGTCCTGACCCGGCCGGGCCGCCCTGCAGCGCACGCCCCGGCCCGACCCCGTCCCCTCGGAGACCGCCACCTGGATCCACCCCGGACCACCCGGAGAAAAGCGAGGCACCCCCATGGACGCGTCCACGCCTCCCCGCGCCGCCGGCGAGCGGCCGGGCGGCCACCTCCTCGAAGAATCGATCCTGCCCACCTGGCTCAACCAGCGGCCGATCTCGCTGTGGGGGTTCATCTGGATCTGGGTCGGCCTGGCCGTCGTCATCGTGACGTTCCAGTACGGCGCCAACGGCGTCGAGGGCGGCATCCCCCTGCCGCTGGTCATGCTGACGGTGTTCGCCGCCACCATGGCGCTCTCGGTGATCATGACGATGACCGCCGACATCGGCACCGAGCACGGGCTGTCGTTCGCGGTCTACCTGCGCGCGCCGTTCGGCACCGTCGGCACCCACTTCCCCTCGGTCTCCCGGGGCATCGTCGCCGCCTGCTGGTTCGGCATCCAGACCTACCTCGGCGCGCTGGCCGTCAACGGCCTGGTGGAGTACTGGACCGGGTTCTCCTCCTGGCCGCTCTGGTACGCCGTCTTCCTCGCCGTGCAGATCGCCAACGTCGCCCTGGGCATCAAGGCGGTGGAGCGGCTCGCCTCCATCGCGGCCCCGTGCATCCTGGCCATCTCGGTCTGGATGTACTTCACCCTGGACGGCATCGCCGACCTGGAGGGCACCAACATCTGGACGTTCGCCGCCGAGGGCGACACCACGCTGGTGGCGTTCTTCCTGGTGAACATGGTGGTGTGGGCGCCGCTGGCGGTGGACATCCCCAACATCACCCGGTTCGCCGCCACCTTCCCGGGCGAGCGCCGGTTCCTCCGCCGCAACCGCAACATCGTCGCCGCCCAATTCGTCGTGCTGCCGCTGATGCAGGCCTGGATCGCGTTCATCGGCGCGGTGTCGTTCATCGTCACCGGCGTCTGGAACCCGATCGAGGTGATCCAGGGGCAGAGCACCGGGTTCGTGCTGGGCGTGCTGCTGGTGATGATCGTGCTGGCGCAGTGGTCCACCAACACCGCCGCCAACGTGGTGCCCGCCGCGCTGAACTTCATCAACGCCGCGGCGCCGCACCTGTCCTACCGGATGGGCGTGGTGCTGGCGGGGGCGGTCGGCACCGCGGTGATGCCGTGGCTGCTGCTGGACAACCTGTTCACCTTCCTCGGCTACTACGGCGGCTTCATCGCGGGGATCGCCGGGATCATGATCGCCGACTACTTCGTGCTGCGCCGCCGCCGGCTGAACGTGCCCGACCTGTACCGGGCCGACGGCCAGTACCGGTACCTGCGCGGCATCAACCCGGCGGCGCTGATCGCCTGGCTGGCCGCCTCCGGGCTCGCCCTGCTCTGGCCCGAGTACGCCTACGTCATCGGCTTCCCGGTGGCCTTCGCCGCCTACCTGGTGCTGATGAAGGCCTGGATCCTGCGCCGCTTCCCGCAGGCCGAGATCGGCGCCGCCGACGGGCCCGGCGGCGACCGCGACGCCTACCTGGGCACCAGCGCCGGCGTCAGCTGGGTGCACGACGCCCGGAGCGGCGAATTCTCCCGGGTCGCCGCCGCCGACCTGCCCGAGCGCGACGCCTCCCGCTCCGACATCTGATCCCCCGCACCGCTCCCGCACCAGTGAGGTCCCGATGAGCAACGACACCACCGCCGCCGGCGGCCCGGCCGGGCCGCCGACCGCACCGGATCCCGCACCGGCTCCCGCGCCGGTTCCCGGACCGGGCGCCGCGACCGGCGGCCCCGACCTCTCCGTCCGCGACCCCGACCCGGGCCTGTACAACGAGGACCTCGCGCCGCTGCCCCGTGCCAAGCGCTCCTGGGGCGCGTTCGAGATCTTCAACGTGTGGACCAACGACATCCAGAGCCTGTTCGGCTACACCCTGGCCGCGACCCTGTTCATCTCCTCCGGGCTGAACGGGTGGGCGGTGTTCGCCGGGATCGTGCTGTCCGGGCTGATCGTGATGGTCCTGTGCGACCTGGTCGGCCGGCCCAGCGTGCGGTACGGGGTGCCCTACGCGGTGCTGGCGCGGGCGAGCATGGGCGTGCGCGGCACCCAGTTCCCCACGCTGATCCGCGGCGTCACCGCGATGTTCTGGTACGGCGCGCAGACCTACTTCGCCTCCACCGCGGTCGCGCTGCTGATCACCGCGCTGTTCGGGCCGGGGCCGGAGGGGACCTTCCTCGGCCTGTCCGCGGTGGGCTGGACCGCCTACATCGCGGTCGCCCTGTTCCAGCTGGCGCTCTTCGGCAAGGGCATGAGCTGGATCGGCACCTTCTTGAACTGGGCCGGGCCGGCGGTGTACGCGGTGATGTTCGGCCTGATGGCGGCCATCTGGGTGATGGCCGGGAGCGACCTCCTGTCCGAGCTGGGCACGGTGTTCGCCGGCTCGGGCGAGCCGGAGGGCGGGACCGTGGCGGCGTTCTCCGCGGTGGTCGGCACGATGACCGCCTACTTCGCCGCCGTGGTGGTCAACTACGGCGACTTCTCCCGGTTCGTCCGCACCGAGCGCTCGATGCGGATCGGCAACCTGCTCGGCCTGCCGGTGAGCCTGGCGGTGTTCTCCTTCCTCACCCTGGTGATCACCGCCGGCACCTCGGTGCTCTACGGGGAGGCGCTGACCAACCCGGCCGACATCGTGGACCGGGTGGACAACGTCTGGCTGACCGTGACCGCGGCGCTGACCTTCTTCGTCGCCACCGTCGGCATCAACCTGGTGGCCAACTTCGTGCCGCCCGCCTACGGCCTGGCCAACCTGATGCCGTCCCGGATCAGCGCGCGCACCGGCGGGCTGATCACCGCGGCGGTCGGCTTCGTGATCGGCGCGCTGTGGGTGGCGTTCATCGAGGACATCGGCATCTCCGCGTTCGTGGACACGCTCGGCGCGGTGCTCGCCCCGCTGTACGGCATCATCGTCGCCGACCTCTACCTGATCCGCCGCGGCCGGCTGAACCTGGACGCCCTGTACTCGGCCGCCCCCGACGGCGAATACCACTACGCCAAGGGCTGGAACACCCGGGCGCTGGCCGCGTTCCTGCTCGCCTCGGTCTTCTCGGTGACCGCCCTGTGGACCCCGGCCCTGGCCGACTGGTCCGGCTTCACCTGGCTCTTCGGCGCCCTCCTCGGCGGAGCCCTGCACATCCTGCTGATGCGCCGCCTGCGCACCCCGGCCCCGGCCGACCACTCCTGACCCGCCAGAGCGGACCGGCCCCCGGACGCACCCGCGCCGGAGTCCGGCCCGCCGGTATGTCGGGGCCCTGAGTGTCGGCGCCTTCCCGGAGAATGCCGGGCATGACGACTCCCCTGCACCACGCCCTGAACTACGTGGAGATCACCGTCACCGACCTGGACGAGGCCAAGCGCTTCTACACCGAGGCGTTCGGGTGGCGGTTCAACGACTACGGACCCGCCTACGCCGGCATCCAGGGCCCGGACGGCGGCGAGGTCGGCGGGCTGGCCCGCGGTGAGGATGTGCGCGGCGGCGGGCCGTTCGTGCTGCTCTTCTCCGAGGACCTGGACCGCTCGGTGGGGCAGGTGACCGCCGCAGGCGGGCGGGTGGTCAACGGCCCCTACGCCTTCCCCGGCGGCCGCCGGTTCCACTTCACCGACCCGAGCGGCAACGAACTGGGCGTCTGGGCCGCATCTTAGCGGGGCCCGGCCGGCCCGGCCGCCCCTCCTCTTCGCGTTGATCTTGGCCTCGTTGCCGTCTCGAATCCGGTGGTTTCCAGTGCCTGTCGCAACACCGCACACCAGGGGAGAGAAGGAGGACCGGCCAGTCGGTCCGGCGCCGCGCCCCACCGGGTGACGGCTCGAACCGGCGGCGACGGCGCAGGTGGGGGCGGGGTGCAGGCGTCGCCCGGGCGTCGGGCCCCACGGGGTGAGGGTTCAAACGGGCGGCGAGGGCGGGAGGGCGTGCCGGCTGGTCGGTCGGGCGCGGCAGAGCGGGTCGGGGCGGTCGAGGCGGGCCGGGGCGGCGGGTTCGCCGTTCCCGCGCCGCCCAGGCGCCGAGGCTGGCTGCCCCCGAAACCGCTGCCCCTCTCTGACCTGGCCGAATACGCAGGGTGATGGCAGTGAGGGGCACCCTGCGCACCGCGAGAGCACCCCGGTGATTCCCGGACGCGCATCCCGGCCCGGATCGGCCCCCGAGAGGCCCGGATCGCCCTGATCGGGCCGGTGATCGGGGGTTCGAGCCGCCCGCAAGGCCGTAAAGCAGGGGGCCGGAAGCCGGGGAGGGGCGGTGCGGGGGTGAGATGTCGTTTTTGTTCTCTCGAGAAGCCCCGTTTGGCCACTCTGGGTGATCGGCGCGGGGGCGGTGGGGGCTTCGGGGCTCACTACTCGCTGGTAGATGTAATCGGGGTGCTCTCGCGGTGCGCAGGCCGCCCCTGCCTCCGCCCGATACCTGCCGCAAACCCGGCATAGGGGATAAGGCCCCCTGGTGGGCGCGGGCCGGGCCGGTGAACGCGGCGCCCGGCCCCCTCCCGCCCTCGCCGCCCGTTTGAACCCCCGCCCCGTGAGGCGCCGCGCCCGACCGACCAGCCGGTCCCCACCGCCGCCGTCGCCGCCGGTTTGAACCCCCGCCCCGTGGAGCGCCGCGCCCGGGTGAGGCCTGCACCCCGCCCCTACCTGCGCCGTCGCTGCCCGCCTGAACCCCCGCCACGCGAGACGCCGCGCCCGGGCGGGGCACCTCCCGTCTCTCTCCACCTCTCCGAGTTTCTCGTTTTCCTCGTTGCAGCAGCCGCTTGGGAGAGGTGAAGGTCAGGAAGGGGTGGTGGGCGGGACGAACCAGGCGTCGGTCTCGTCGGCGGCCGCCTGTGCGTGGCGGATGCGGCGGAGCACCCGGTCGCTCATCCGCGGCAGCTCGCCGGGGGCGAACCAGCCGGCGTCCAGGGACTCGTCCTCGTCCAGCCTGATCTCGCCGCCCACCGGGCGGCAGCGGAACGCCACGTCCATGAACTGCACGACGTCGCCGTTGGCATAGGTGAACGGCGGCTCGGTGACCACGCTGACGATCCGCTCCGGCACCGCGCGGATCCCGGTCTCCTCGAAGATCTCCCGGGTGAGCGCCTGCGCCGGCTGCTCGCCCGGCTCCAGGATGCCGCCCGGCGGAGCCCACGACCCGTCGTCGGCCCGCTTGTGCAGCAGGACCGAGCCGTCCTCGGCGATGACCACACCGGTCACCCCCATCAGCCACAGCGGCTCGTGCCCGATGTGCTTGCGCAGCTCGCGGATGAACTCAGGGGTCGGCATGGCGCCGACACTATCCGCCGCGCACGGCCCGCCGGACCACCGGCCGAGCCACCGGCCGAGCCATCGGCCGAGCCATCGGCCAAGCCATCGGCCGGGGCGGCGGCCGGAGCGGCGGGAGTGCTCCGCCCGGCGGCGAGTGGCGTCCCGGAGGCCGGTTCACCCCCGCTGCGGGGAAGGGCGTACGGTTCTCCGGGCGGACCGCCGCCCGCTGTGCAGGAGACGGACGGAGCGGCGCCACTCGCCGGAGCGGGCCGCCGCCCACGGAAGGCCGACCGGCCGGGCGCCGCCCGCCGGGGCGGGGAAGGGCCCGGTCTCCGGGAGCGGGCCCGGCGGGGTGCGTCCGCCGCCCGCCGCCGCCCCCCGGGGACGGGCCGGCCGCACCCGGGAGGCGTCCGGGAGAGGGCGCCGGGAGGCGTCAGGGAGAGGAGCACCGACCATGGCCGCACCGCCGCGACTGTTCCACGTGGGCGGGGTGATCGCCGACGTCGTGCTGGAGGTCGACGCGCTGCCCGAGCCCGGCGGGGACGCCCTCGCGACCTCGTCGCGGACCCTGCCCGGCGGCGGGTTCAACGTGATGGCGGCCGCCGCGCGCTCCGGGATGCCGGTCGTCTACGGCGGCGCGCACGGCACCGGCCCCTACGGCGACATGGCCCGGGAGGCGCTGCGCGCCGAAGGCGTCGCCGTGGCCCACCCGCCCAAGCCCGGCCTCGACACCGGTTTCTGCGTGGCGCTGGTGGACGCCTCCGCCGAGCGGACCTTCGTCACCAGCCTGGGGGCGGAGAGCGAGCTGACCCTCGGCGAACTGCGCGCGCTCCGCCCCGCCCCGGGCGACTTCGCCTACGCGGTCGGCTACTCGCTGCTGCCCGCGCCGCACGCCGCCGACCTGCTCACCTGGATCGCCGGGCTGCCCCCGGAGGTGCGCCTGGTCTTCGACCCCGCCCCGGTGGTCGGCGAGATCCCCGGCGACGCGCTGGCCGCGGTGCTCGCCCGGACCGACGTGCTCAGCCTGAACGCCCGCGAGGCCGCGGCCGCCGCCGGCACCGGGGACGCCGAGCGGGCCGCCGCGCTGCTCACCGGGCGGATCCGGGCGGGCGGGACCGTGGTGCTGCGCGACGCGGCGGCCGGCTGCCTGGTGGCGGAGGAGGGCTCCGCCCCGGTCCGGGTGCCCGGGTTCCCGGTGCGGGCGGTGGACACCAACGGCGCGGGCGACGCGCACGTCGGGGTCTTCACCGCGGCGCTGGCCGGCGGCCTGGACCCGGTCCGGGCGGCGCACCGGGCCAACGCCGCCGCGGCGGTCTCCGTCACCCGCCGGGGGCCGGGCACCGCGCCGGGCGCGGCGGAACTCGACCGGTTCCTCGCCGACCGCACCGCCCCGGACCGCACGGCTCCGGCCCGGTGAACTCCGGGCGTGCCGCGCCATGAACACCGGGCGGCCGGACGGGCCCGGCCCCGTATTGGCCCGCCCCGGCCCTGTGATCCCGGGGCGCGCCGCGCCATGATGGCCGGATGGCCGAACAGACCGTGATCCGCACCGCCCGACCCGAGGACCACGCCCGCATCACCGCCGTCGCCGACGACTGGTGGGGGCGGCCGGTCAGCGGGATCCTGCCCCGGCTCTTCCTGGACCACTTCCACCCGACCAGCCTGGTCGCCGACGCCGGGGAGGAGCTGGCCGGCTTCGTCATCGGGTTCTTCTCCCCCGGCGACGGGCGGACCGCCTACATCCACTTCACCGGGGTCGCGCCGGACCAGCGCCGCACCGGGCTGGCCCGCGAGCTCTACCGGCGCTTCTTCGACCTGGCGAAGGCGGACGGCCGGACCCGCGTGCACGCGGTCACCGCGCCGTTCAACACCGGCTCCATCGCCTTCCACACCGCGATGGGCTTCACCGCCTCCGACCCGATCCCCGACTACGACGGCCCCGGCCTGGACCGGGTCCGCTTCGAGCGCCCGCTGTAGGCCTCCTCAGGAGCGAACGTAGACCAGGGAGTACCGCCAGTACAGGTGCCGGCGGATCCGGGCGCCCGGGAGGGTGCGGCCGGCCTCGGCGGCGATCTCGTGCAGGGTGGCCTGCGGGTCGGTGACCCGCATGTCCGACAGGTAAGCGGGGTCGGGCACCCCGGTGAGCAGGCGGCCGAGTTTGAGGCCGGCGGCCGTGGCCCACTGGCCGGGGAGGGCGGCCAGGGACGCGGCCCGGTCGGTGGCGGTGTCCTCGCGGTACAGGCCGAGGACTGCGAGCACCCCGCCCGGGGCGAGGGCGGCGTCCAGCCGGCGCAGCGAGTCGCCGAGCGGCATGTGGTGCAGCGAGGCGATGGCCGAGATGAAGTCGTAGGCGCCGGGCTCCAGGTCGATCCCGGAGAGCGGGGCCGCGGTGTAGTGCACGTCCAGCCGGGCGGGGGTGCGCTCGCGGGCCGTGCCGAGGGCGGCGGCGTCGGGGTCGATCGCGTCGACCTCCAGGCCGCGCAGGGCGAGCCGCCGGGCGAAGCGGCCGTCGCCGCAGCCCACGTCCAGCGCCCGCCGCGCCCCCGGCGGGACGTGCCGGAGCAGCATGTCGTGGTAGTGCGCGTTGTGGTTCCAGGCGAAGTCCCGGTAGCGCAGACCGTACATCCGGGGAGCGGCCACGGGGCGCCGTCCTCTCGTTCGCGTCGTCGGCCGAGTGGGGAGGCCGGCGGTCCGCGCGGGCGGGTCCTCGGGGCGCCCCGGAGTCGGAGTGCATCGGGGCGGAGCCCGCGCGGCACGGGAGCGGCGGCCCTGCACCGGCAGGGTAGGCGATCGGCGGCCGGGACCGGTGTCCGGGGCGGCCGGGGCGTCTGCGGCCGGTCCGCCTCGGCGGCGCGCGGCAGGGCAGCACCGCGCTCCGGCCCGCGGCGGACGGCGGGGGCGGGCCGGGGGTGCGGAGCGGCCTCAGCCGGCCTGCTTAGACTCCAGGGCCTCCATGGCGCTGACCGCGACCTGGACGGTGCGGTGCACCGGGACCTGCCGGTGCAGGCCGACCAGGCGGACGACCTTGGTCACCCGGTCGTTCGGGGCGGCCAGCGCGAGGCTGCCGCCGCGCTCCTTGACCGCGCGGTAGATGTGGATCACCGCGTTCAGCCCGCTGGAGTCCATGAACTCCAGCGCGGAGAGGTCGAGGACCAGCCACGGCCCGTGCTCCTGCACGGCCGCCAGGACATGCTCCTGGAGGTCGCCGGCGGTCGCTATGTCGAGGTCGCCTTCGACCGTGACGATCACGGTGCGGTCGTCGACCCGGGTTTCCAGCCCAAGCCTGTGCACGTTGTCTCCTCCCAGCCCCACACGACGTGAGGGGTCCCCGACGCACGCATCGCGCCCCGGGGAGCGGTCTTGTACGGCGCCCTGCCGGAGCGGTTCGAGGGGCCGCCTCCGGTGTCCCGCCGTCGATGGTGCGTCAATCCCTGACCACCCACGGTATTAGCCGAGCGGCCTCTCGGGAATGCCGATGCTCAAGATATTTTCGACCATGAGTCGCGAAACAAACCGGAGAACGGATGTGGCCTGTGCCATCCCGCCTCGTCAGGACGGGTCCGACCGGTCCGCTCCGCGGCCTTCGCCGGTCTCCGCCCACTTCTCCGCGAAGGTCCGGAGCAGCTTTTCGGCCCCCAGTGTCGCGGTGAGCGATCCGGTCCGCACCGCCTCCTCCAGCCCGGGCAGCTCGGCCCGGACCCCGGGGTCGCGCAGCAGCCGGTCGAAGAGGCGCTCCCGCACCTGCGACCACATCCAGTCCACCTGCTGCCGGCTGCGCTGCTCGTCGAAGGCGCCGGTGCGCTCCAGCGCGGCCCTGTGCTCCTGGACCGCCGCCCACACCCCGTCCAGCCCGGTCCCGGTGAGGGCGCTGCAGGTGAGCACCTTGGGCCGCCACTCCTCGTGCACCGGGCGGAGCAGCCGCAGCGCCCGGGAGAGCTCCCGGGCGGCCTTGCGCGCGTCGGCCTCGTGCGGGCCGTCGGCCTTGTTCACCGCGACCACGTCGACCAGCTCCAGCACGCCCTTCTTGATGCCCTGCAGCTGGTCGCCGGTGCGGGCCAGGGTGAGGAAGCAGAAGCAGTCCACCATGCCGGCCACGGTCACCTCGGACTGGCCGACGCCGACCGTCTCCACCAGCACCACGTCGAACCCGGCGGCCTCCATCAGCACCATCGTCTCCCGGGTGGCCCGGGCGACCCCGCCCAGCGTGCCCGCGGTGGGCGAGGGGCGGACGAACGCGGCCGGGTCCACCGACAGCCGCTCCATCCGGGTCTTGTCGCCCAGGATGGAGCCGCCGGTGCGGGTCGAGGAGGGGTCCACCGCCAGCACCGCGACCCGGTGGCCGTCCGCGGTCAGCCGCGACCCGAGCGCGTCGATGAAGGTCGACTTGCCGACCCCGGGCACCCCGGTGATGCCGACCCGGTGCGCCTTGCCGGCGTGCGGCAGCAGCCGGACCAGCAGCTCCTGGGCCCGCTCGGCGTGGTCGGGGCGCCGCGACTCGACCAGGGTGATGGCGCGCGCCAGCGTCGCCCGGTGCCCGGCGAGCACCCCCTCGGCCAGCGCGTCCACGTCGATCTCGCGCCGCACCCCGATCAGCCCCCGGCCGCCGCGTCCGCGGCGGACGGCTCGTGGCCCAGGCCCTCGGCGAGCCGGTCCAGCAGCTCCACCGCGGCCTCGGCGATGACCGTGCCGGGCGGGAAGATCGCCGCGGCGCCCGCCTCGTACAGCGCGTCGAAGTCGGCGGGCGGGATCACCCCGCCGACCACCACCATGATGTCCTCCCGCCCCTGGGCGGCCAGCGCCTCGCGCAGCGCCGGGACCAGGGTGAGGTGCCCGGCGGCCAGCGAGGAGACCCCGATGATGTGCACGTCGGCCTCGGCGGCCTGCGCGGCGACCTCGTCGGGGGTCTGGAACAGCGGGCCGACGTCGACGTCGAAGCCGAGGTCGGCGAAGGCGGTCGCGATGACCTTCTGGCCGCGGTCGTGGCCGTCCTGGCCCATCTTGGCCACCAGGATGCGGGGGCGGCGGCCCTCCTGCTCCTCGAAGTCTCCGACCCGCTCGGCGACGGCGTCCATCGCGCGCACGCCCCCCTTCGACCCGGCGGCCTCGTCCCGGTACACCCCCTGGATGGTACGGATCTGCCCGGAGTGCCGGCCGAAGACCCGCTCCATCGCGTCGGAGATCTCCCCCACCGTGGCCTTGGCGCGGGCCGCGTCCACCGCGGCGGCGAGCAGGTTGTGCTCCAGGGTGTCGCCGCCGGAGGCGCGGGACGCCGCCTCGGTGAGCCGGTCCAGCGCGGCCCGGGTCTCGCCCTCGTCCCGCTCCTCGCGGAGCCGGCGCAGCTTCTCCAGCTGCTCGGCGCGGACCTTGCTGTTGTCCACCTTGAGCACGTCGATCTCGTCCGGGGTGTCCGGCCGGTACTTGTTCACCCCGATCACCGGCTGGCGGCCGGAGTCGATCCGCGCCTGGGTGCGGGCGGCCGCCTCCTCGATCCGCATCTTGGGGATGCCGGCGTCGATCGCGGCCGCCATCCCGCCGGCCTCCTCCACCTCGCGGATGTGCGCGCGGGCGCGCAGCGCCAGGTCGGCGGTGAGCCGCTCGACGTAGTGGCTGCCGCCCCACGGGTCGATCGCGCGGGTGGTGCCGGACTCCTGCTGGAGCAGGAGCTGGGTGTTGCGGGCGATCCGCGCGGAGAAGTCGGTGGGCAGCGCCAGCGCCTCGTCCAGCGCGTTGGTGTGCAGCGACTGGGTGTGCCCCTGGGTGGCGGCCATCGCCTCCACGCAGGTGCGCACCACGTTGTTGAACACGTCCTGGGCGGTCAGCGACCACCCGGAGGTCTGGGAGTGGGTGCGCAGCGAGAGCGACTTGGGGTTCTCCGCGCCGAAGCCGTCCACCAGCTCGGCCCAGAGCAGCCGGGCCGCGCGGAGCTTGGCGACCTCCATGAAGAAGTTCATCCCGATCGCCCAGAAGAAGGAGAGGCGGGGGGCGAACCGGTCCACGTTCAGCCCGGCGTCCCGGCCGGCCCGGATGTACTCCGCGCCGTCGGCCAGGGTGTAGGCCAGCTCCAGGTCGGCCGTGGCCCCGGCCTCCTGCATGTGGTAGCCGGAGATGGAGATGGAGTTGAACCGGGGCATCCGCTGCGAGGTGTAGGCGAAGATGTCGGAGATGATCCGCATCGACGGCCGCGGCGGGTAGATGTAGGTGTTGCGGACCATGAACTCCTTGAGGATGTCGTTCTGGATGGTCCCGGCCAGCTTCTCCGGCGGCACCCCCTGCTCCTCGGCGGCGACGATGTAGAGCGCCATCACCGGCAGCACCGCGCCGTTCATGGTCATCGACACGCTCATCCGGTCCAGCGGGATGCCGTCGAACAGCTGCCGCATGTCGAGGATGGAGTCGATCGCCACCCCGGCCATGCCCACGTCGCCGGCGACCCGGGGGTGGTCGGAGTCGTAGCCGCGGTGGGTGGCCAGGTCGAAGGCGACCGACAGGCCCTTCTGCCCGGCGGCGAGGTTGCGCCGGTAGAAGGCGTTGGACTCGGCCGCGGTGGAGAACCCGGCGTACTGCCGGACGGTCCACGGCTGGTTGACGTACATGGTGGGGTAGGGGCCGCGCAGGTAGGGGGCGATGCCCGGGTAGCCGGAGGGGAAGTCCAGCCCGGCCCGGTCGGCCGGGGTGTACAGCGGCTTGACGCCGATCCCCTCGGGCGTCTCCCAGACCAGCGCGTCCGGGCCCTTGCCGGTCGCCGCGGCCAGCGCCTCGGCCCACTCGGCGGCGGAGCCGCCCGCGGCGGCCGTGCCGCCCGGGTCGACCGTGCTGAAGTCGGGGATCTCCCCGCCGGGTCTCATCTGCCCACCCCCAGTGCGTCGTGCAGCCCGGCCAGCAGGCCGAGCGCGTCGGATCCGGTGTGCAGGAAGTCGTCCACACCGGCGGCGGCGTACTCCTCGACCGGTCGGCCGGCCAGCAGCACCCGGGTGGCGCCGGCCTTCTTCAGCGCGGCGGCCGCCCGCGCCGCCTCCTCCGCGTAGACCGCGTCGCCGGAGCAGAGGCAGGCGACGCCGGTCCCGCTGCCGGCGAACGCGCGGGCCGCCTCTTCGGCACCGCCGGTGCTCTCTCCGCCGACCGGCTCGATCCCGCCGGCCCGGAGCAGGTTGGCGGCGAACGAGGCGCGCGCGGTGTGCGCCGCGACCGGGCCCAGCGTCGCCAGGAACACCCGGGGGCGGGCGCCGGTCGCCTCCAGGTGGGCGTCGGAGCGGTCCCGCAGCTCCTCGTACTCCTGGGCGTAGCGGCGGGCGGGCAGCGCGGTGGCCGGGTCGGCGGCGGGCGGGGCGGCCGGCGCCGGGCGGCGGGCCGGCGGCACCCCGTCGGCCTCGGGGAACTCGCTGACCCCGGTGATCGGGTCGGTGCGGTGCGCGATGGCGCCGCGGCGGCGCTCCCAGACCTCGTCGACCCGTTCCCGGAGCAGGCCGGAGGAGAGCGCGGCGGCCATCCCGCCGGCCGCCTCCAGCTCCTGGAAGAACGCCCAGCCGCGGTCGTACAGGTCGGCGGTGAGCCGCTCGACGAAGAACGACCCGCCCGCCGGGTCGATCACCCGGGCCAGGTTGGACTCCTCGATCAGCAGCGCCTGGGTGTTGCGCGCGATGCGCCGGGCGAAGTCGTCCGGCAGGCCCAGCGCCGCGTCGAACGGGCGCACGGTGACCGCGTCGGCACCGCCCACCCCGGCGCCGAAGCAGGCCAGGGTGGTGCGGAGCATGTTCACGTAGGGGTCGCGGCGGGTCATCATCGCCGCGGAGGTGACCGCGTGCAGCCGCATCGACCGGTGCTCGCCGTCCAGCCCGCAGACCTCGGTGACCCGGGACCACATGGCGCGGGCGGCGCGCAGCTTGGCGATGGTGAGGAACTGGTCGGCGGAGGCGGCCAGCCGGAACTCCAGCCGTCCGGCGGCCTCGGCCAGGTCCAGTCCGGCGGCGGTGAGCGCGCGCAGGTAGGCGACGCCGGCGGCCATCGCCGCGCCGAGCTCCTGGGCCTCCGAGCCGCCGGCGTCGTGCACCGGGGAGGCGTCGGCGGTCATCAGCCGGAGCCGCGGGTGGCGGGCGGCGCGGCCGGCGGCGTACTCCGCGGCGGTGGCGGTGTCCGCCGGGGCTCCGGTGCGCGCGGCGGTGCCCAGCGGGTCGATGCCCAGGGAGCCGGCGACCGCCGAGTCCGGGGCCTCCCGCTCCGCCCAGACCGCGAGCAGTTCGTCGGCGGCCTCCCGGTACTCGGCGCCGGCGTCCAGCGCCACCGGGGCGAAGTCGAGGTAGACGTCGGTGAGGGCCTCGCGGATGCCGGAGACCGGGAGGGCGCCCTCGCCGACCCGCAGCCACAGCGCCCCGACCCCGTTCTCCAGGTCGGCCAGGATCGCCTTGCGGGCGGCGGGCGGGTCGGGGTCGGCGTGCAGCTGCCGGACCTCCCAGCCGTCCGGCAGCGGGCCCTGCGGGCGGCCGCCCCGGGTGAACGGGGCGAGCCCGGGGTACCCGGAGTCGAGGCCGTCCTCCCCGGTGTAGAGCGGGCTGATCTCGATCCCGTCGTAGGTCGCCGAGGCGAGCAGCGCCTCGGGTTCGGACCCGGTGCCGTCCGGGTCGATCCCGCTCTTCTTCAGCACCCCTGCGACCAGCGTCCGCCACTGCTCCCGCGACGCGGCGGGGAACCCGTCGCCCAGCGGCCGCGCCTCGCCGCCGGGGCCCTGACTCTCCGGCTTGTCCATACCTCGAGATGCTATAGACCCCGGTGCCGCCGGCCTGAGACCGGGGTCACCCCCTGTGTCCTGGGCCACGCCTCCGTGTCCCGGGCCACGCCTTCCGGGGCGCACCCGGGCGGCCCGGCTGAGCGCGGCGGACGCGGGCGCCCGGGCCTCCGGCACCGGCACTGCGCCACCGGGCCCCGGACCGCCGGCGGCCCGCGGCCCGGGGCCTTCTCCCCTCCCCGGGGCGCACGGCGGGCCGGGCCCCTCCTCCGCCGTTCCGGTACCCGTGCCGGTTCTCGGGCGGACCGGCGCGGGCGGACCGGCGCGGACGGCCGCAGGGGCGGAGCGCCCCGCGCTATCCGCCGTCCGGACCGGGGGCGAAGACGAAGCGCTGGCGGTCGTGGACCACCATGGCGTACCCGTCGTCGGTGACCGCCTCCACGTAGGAGTCCAGGCCCTCGGCGGCCACGTCCATCGTGGCGGCCTCCAGCACCACCTGAGGGGATTCCGCCTCGTCGGTGCCGCGCGCGTCGCCGTAGACGTAGCCGCCGGCGGCGAAGGCCGGCGACAGCCCCGCCTCGTCCTCACGGAACTCCCACAGCTCCTCGCCGTCGGCGACGTCCACCGCGATCAGCGGGACCTCCCCGCTGGCCTGCGGGAGGAGCAGGGTGCCGGTCTCCGCGTCGAAGCGGTCGCCGGCCGCGTCCGGCGGGGCGAAGTCGCCGGGGGCGGGGTTGGCGCCGGGCTCGGGGAGGGTCCAGGCGATCTCGCCGGTGCGCGCGTCGTGCATGGCCAGCAGGGACGGCTCCTCCGGCAGGGACCAGCGGACCAGGACCGCGTCCCGCTCCGGGGCGTCCCCGGCGCCGTCCCCGGTGGCCTCCGCCTCCTCCGGGGAGGCGTCCTCCCCGCCCTCCTCGGCGGGGATCGGGAAGGCTCCGAGGACCTGCGGGCGGGGGCGCGGCACGGTGTCCGCGCCGAGCAGCCCGGGGTCGTCCCCGGCGAAGCTCCACAGCAGGTCGCCGGGTTCGGGGGCGCCGCCGTCCTCTTCTCCTTCCGGTCCTTCCGGGGCCTCCCCGGCGGCGCGGGCCTGGAGCAGCCCGGCGCCGTCGTCGAGCAGGAGCGCGCCCCCGACCGCGCCGACCGGCACCCCGTGCCGGTCCGGGTCGGCGCCGCCCTCGGGGAGCGCGCCCTCGGAGGGCGGTGCGGAGTCGCCGCCGCCTTCCTCCGCGCCGCCGTCCTCCGCGGCGCCATCCTCCGCGCCGCCGCCCGGCGCCTCCTCCTCGGGGCCGCCGGCCTCGGCGGGCCCGGTGAACTCGTACTCCCAGAGCCGCTCGCCGTCCGGGTCCTCCACCTCGAAGCCGCCGTAGGGATCGTCCGGGGTCCAGCCCTCGGGGCGCCGGACCACCAGGCCGGAGAGGTAGACCTCGCGCTCGCCGCCCTCCCAGAGCACCTCGCCCCGGTCGTCCAGGACGGTGCCCCCGGCACCGCCGGCGCCGCCGGTGCGCAGCACGGGCGGCCCGCCCGGTTCGGGCCCGGGCGCGAAGCCGTCGACGCGCGCCTCCCCCTCCCACAGCACTTCGCCGTCGGAGGCGCGCTGCACCATGTGCCGCTCCTCGGCGTTCGAGCTGACCAGGAAGGAGCCGCCGAAGGCGGTGATGCGCACCCCGCCCGGCTCGCCGAGGAGCCCGGGGGCCTGCCCTCCGGGGCCGTGCAGGTAGCGGACGGGCTCCGGGCCGACGCCGGGCGGCCGGTCCCCCTCGAACGAGGTGGGCAGCGGCGCCGGGGAGGGGTCCGGCGGGGGCTCCTCGCCCCGGGGCGTGCACGCGCCCGCCGCCGCGGCCAGCACGGCCCCGGCGACCAGCACCGGCGCCGACCGCCGCGTGGTGCGCATGGCGACTCCCTCGGACGACTCTCCGTAGGAGGAATCCTAGATCGCCGCCGCCGCACTGAACACGCCCCGGACGCAGCTCCCCCGCCCCGCTCCTGGGCGTTGTTCTCGGCGCCGTCGCCGTCTCGACCGGCCGACCGGTCGGGCGCGGCGCCCCGCAGAGCGAAGGTTCAGACCGGCGGCGACGGCAGCGGTAGGGGCGGGGCGCAGGCGGTCGCCCGGGCGCGGAGCCCCACGGGGCGGAGGTGGTCGCCCGGGCGCGGCGCCTCGCGGAGTGCAGGTTCAAGCGGGCGGCGAGGGCGAGAAGGGGACCGGCTGGTCGGTCGGGTGCGGCATCCCGCAGAGCGA